>JAZQFX010000018.1:0-65241 GCA_045539695.1 Acutalibacteraceae bacterium | reverse complement strand
TCTCGTGTTAGTCCTACTACATTAAAAAAGAACCTAGCGTTGATCAACGCTAGGCCCAAAAAAGTTTTAGGTTTCAAAAAACCAGTTGATTTATTTGAACTTTCTTTATCTAAGTGTTGCACTTAGTTTGACAATTCATTTGCAAAAAATCATTCGCTTCTAAGTGCTGTAACTGGGTCTTTTTTGGCTGCGCTTCTTGAGGGTATAATACCGGAAATAAGCGTTAGGCATACACTTATAATGACAAGAACAACTGCGGCGCTTATTGGAAGAATAGCATTTAGATTTGAAATTCCAGTTAGAGAATGCAATATAAGATTAATTGGTATGCAAAGAAGGTAGGTGACAACTACACCAAGTATACCTGATGCAAAGCCAACAATAACTGTTTCAGCGTTAAATAGTCCAGAAACATCACGCTTTGATGCGCCGATTGCACGCAAAATGCCAATTTCTTTTGTTCTTTCTTGAACAGAGATGAGCGTAATTACACCAATCATTATTGAAGAAACTATAAGAGAAATTGCAACAAAGGCAATTAAAACATATGTGATGGCATTTATAATTGTTGTAATCGAAGACATCATTATTCCAAGATAGTCGGTATACTTAATTTGTTTAAGCTCCTCAACATCATTATTATAGTCTTTGATAGCATTTGTTATAACATCTTTATTTTCAAAACTTGATGCATATATATTAATTGCTGCAGGGGAATCTAGTGAAACATAACCCATATCAAGAAGATTTTGATCATAGCTGTTATCGGAGAAAACCATTATTTCATCATAATATATTGCGCATTGCTCTATGGTGTATATGGGTATTGCAGCTTGAAGCGCGTAAGCTAATTGATCAGTGCTCATACTTGACATTTTTGCTGTAACCTGTGCTGCATATTGAGCCTTAATTTGTTCGCGTAGCATTTGAGTAAACATTTCGTTAAATTCATCATCACTCATAGCTGTTAGATATTCGTTTATTTCATCGGTAGAAATATTTACTTGCTCGCTCATACCGCTTGATAACATTGCTTGCATATCTTCACGTGTCATAGAGCCCATAGTAGCATCAATTTGCTGTTTTACGAAATTTTCATCGGGGATGCAATTAATTTTAACATAAGCATCTGCCTTACCGTCAGCATCAAGGCCGTTCACATATTCTTTAAACGCGGTCTCTTTTTCAATATCGGTGAGAGTTCCTGTTGTTGTATCAAAGGGAAGTCCTGTTAAAACATCGGTATTAGGTGAATTTAACTGCGCTTTTATAACATCACTACTATCAGCAGAATTTATCATATATTCGGTCAGTTTGCTTGTATATGCAATGCTTCCCGACAACATTGTTGTTTCGGCATCTTCATTTGGTTTGATAATGCCGGTAATTTTTAGCGACATTGCGTTATCATACAAAAATCTTAGTCCAGCTTCGGTGTCTCGTAGGTCAATATAAAGTCCGCTTGCTTCGTCAAATCGATAGCAATCAGCATTCAATATTGTTTTATATTCAGTGTTACAAATTTCTTCATAAGACCATTTTTTAAATTCTTTTTCATCAAGCTTAGTTCCGTTAATCGCAGCATCGGCAAGCTTATCAATCTCTTCGGCAGAAATTAGTCCCAATGCATAAAGTGCAATATCATCTAATTCGTTATTTTCGTCAAGAACAAGCACGATTTCATCGTGACTGTTAGGCCAAGAACCATACACAACATCATACTGCTCAAGCAACAAATCATTTACCGGCGCTCCATCATTACCCGGTAGCAACTCCTGCCAAAGACGCGTTCCCATTGAGGACATCGAGCTCATCGACGATGCGGGTGACATTTGCTGCATTGTAGACATAGCTGACATATCAATACCGATGTATTGAAGCATAAGGTCGGTGAGTATTTGTTCAAGATCAGAGTGAAGTATATCACCATCAACGTTCTCGGTATATATTTGCATATCAAGGTCGTATGAATATTGTATGCCGTTTACCGCGTTGTGAAGCTCTGAGGTCTCATCTTTGATTTTATCTTCAATAAACGATTTAAAGGCTTTTAAATCGTTTTTGCTTTCTTCAATACTGTTCATAGCATTTATCATATCGTATAATGCAGTTTTTTCATAAACTGCATCATTTTCATGCTTTGCCTTATCGGCGGTAACATTCATAAATGCATTCATCAATGTTGTCATATCAACGGTTGAGGCTTCGAGTGTTAATGGATATACCGATAATGTGCTTTCTTGAACAGCATCAATATATGTTGTCATACCTTGCGATATTGCAAGAATGAGCGCAATACCAATGATACCGATTGAGCCTGCAAATGAGGTAAGAACAGTTCTGCCTTTTTTTGTAATCAGATTTTTTAAAGACAGCATAAAAGATGTTCCAAATGACATAGACGGTTTTTTAGATTTACCGTGAATATTATTTCTTGTTTCGTCAAGTTGTTTTTCAACCTCTAATTCATCGGTATTGAGTGGCTGTGAATCGTGCGTTATTACGCCGTCTAACATATTAATGATACGTGATGAGTATTTTTCAGCAAGTTCGGGGTTATGGGTTACCATAATAATCAATCGGTCTTTTGAAATATTTTTAAGTATTTCCATAACCTGAACGCTGGTTTCGGTGTCAAGCGCGCCTGTTGGTTCATCAGCTAAAATTATATCAGGGTTGTTAACCAGCGCACGTGCTATAGCAACACGCTGCATTTGTCCACCCGACATTTCTCCGGGCCTTTTATTTATTTGGTCACCAAGTCCTACATCCTCTAATGCTTTCTTTGCGCGTGCTTTTCGCTCAGCTTTTGATACACCCGAAAGGGTGAGTGCAAGTTCAACATTTTGCAGCACGGTTTGATGGGGAATAAGGTTATAGCTTTGAAAAACAAAGCCTATCGAATGATTACGATATGTGTCCCAATCAGAGTCGTTATATTCCTTTGTTGATCTCCCCGATATAATTAGATCACCGTCAGTATATCTATCAAGACCGCCAATAATATTCAGCAGTGTTGTTTTACCGCAGCCTGAAGGGCCTAAGATTGATACAAATTCATGACTTCTGAATTCTATATTTATGCCTTTAAGTGCCTCAACCTTTGTGTCACCCATAATGTAATTCTTTGTTATATTATTTAACCTTAGCACGTAATTTCTCCTCTCACATTGCTTTACGAATATAATTATATACCATTTTTTTACTAAATTGTGAATATTTATAAAAAATTTTATATAATATTTGATAAATTTAAAAAAGGATGTTATAATTGTATCAAGTTTTTAAGGAGGAATATTATGGAAAGAGCTTTTAAGTTTTTTTGTGTTTTAATGTCTGTAATAATAATATTTTCTTCTTTTGGTATGGTATTAGCTGTTACCTTAAGCAAAAAAAGTGAACAGGATTTTTTGGGCTGTAAAGAAATTGTTGATAATATAAAAAATTACGAGATGAATATGACCTCGGTAATTTATGTAAAAAACAACACAGGCGAGTGGGAAGAGTATCAGCGAATTCACGGTAGCGAAAATCGTATTTGGGTTGATATTGAAAAAATGCCTAAACAGTTAATAGATGCATTTGTTTCTATAGAAGATCAGCGATTTTACTTGCATTCCGGCGTTGACTGGAAACGTACTGCCGGTGCATTTGTGAACTACCTGCCTTTTGTTGATATTTATTCTTCAAATCAGGGTGGTTCAACTGTTACACAGCAGCTAATTAAAAATATCACATCCGATAAAGATAAGAGCGCTATGCGCAAGGTGCGAGAAATTGCCCGCGCACTACTCATTGAAAAAATGCTCGATAAAACAACCATTTTAGAGGCATATTTAAACACCATTTCTTTAGGTAACGGTATTTGCGGCGTGCAGGTTGCAGCTAATTATTATTTTAACAAAAATGTAGATGAGCTTACCTTAGCTGAATGTGCTTCACTTGCGGCAATTACCAAAAATCCGACAGCGTATAACCCAATTACTAAACCGGATGGTAATAAAGAGCGACGTAATGATGTGCTATATAAAATGTATGAGCTCGAAAAAATAACAAATGATGAATACGCTTCTGCCATTAAGCAAGATGTTGTTATCGATAAAACACAGCAACAAGATTTTGAAATACCTATAAATAATTATTTTGTTGATGCTCTTATCAGCGATATAATTGCAGATTTAAGTGTAAAATATAACTGTAGCGAAGATACTGCATCGACCATGCTGTATAACGGTGGATATAAAATATATGCCACGATTGACACTGATATACAAGATACTATGGAATCGGTATATCTTAAGCAAAAAACATATTTTTCTCAAAAATCGTCTAAAGATAAAAGCATAAATGTTCAATCAGCAATGACCATTATAGACTATAACGGAAACATTAAAGGTATTGTCGGCGGTGTTGGTGAGAAAACCGTTAACCGTGGTTTGAACCGTGCTGTTGATTCCCCGCGTCAGCCAGGCTCAACTATGAAACCGCTGGGTGTTTATACGCAGGCTATTGACAACGGTTATATATCGTATTCAACCATGATAGAAGATAAACCGATGGATAAATACTATAAAGACGGGAAAAAGGGTCCAAAAGAATGGTATGGTTATTACGCAGGTAAAATGACCGCCGCTAAGGCGTTGGAACGCTCAGCAAACACAATTCCTTGTTGGATTTTAAGAGATAATATTGGCATAGATAATTCATATAATTTTTTGACACAAAAGCTCCATTTAAAGTATTTAAATACTGCTGATAAAAACCTTTCTTCCTTGGCACTCGGCGGTTGTCAATATGGTATTACAACTACCGAATCTGCTGCTGCATATGCTATTTTTGGTAACGGCGGTAAATACTACGAGCCAACAACCTACACCAAGGTTTTAGATATTAACGGTGAAACCGTATTAGAAGCCGGCAACGGTGAGCAGGTAATTAAAGAAACAACAGCAACCGTTATGAATAAAATGCTACAAAATGTTGTATACGGATCACAGGGTACGGGTAAGGGTATTGCAAATTATAGCAAAATGAAGGCGTATGCAAAAACAGGTACCTCTAGCGAGTCCAAGGATTTATGGATGGTGGCGGGTACGCCTTATTATGTAGGTAGCGTTTGGTACGGCTTTGATCAGCCGGAAAATGTGCATAATGCAGGCGCAGCAGCAAAGGTATGGCGTGATATTATGACCGAAATTCACAAAGACCTTGAAGAAAAAGAATTTGAATTAAGTGACCAGATCATTGAGGCGAAATATTGCAATATCACAGGTCATTTGGCGGTTCCGTCGTGTTACAGTAAATCTAACGGTTACTATATTTCCGGTGTTCAAATTGACACTTGTAAAGGCGGTCACCAAAAGCCTGAACCAGATCCCGATGAAGAGTCAACATCTTCGGAAGAAACATCGAGTCAAAATACGTCTTCTGAAACTGCTTCAAGTGATACATCTTCTGAAACCGTTAGTAATACATCATCAGAAGATTTACCTGTTTCTTCTGATGATACAGAAAACAGCTCAACAGAGTCGGATACTGAGTCTGAAAATGATAATAGCAGTGAGGAAGGCAATAATTCTTCGGATGAAAATAGTTCTATTGAAACCGACAGCACTCTCGAATAGTCAAGTATAGGTATTCACAATGTTGTGAATACCTATTTTTATTAAAAAAATTATTGCTCTAAATGATATAGTGTGATATAATAACATAAATATTGGGTTACTATGTCTTTTTATGATTTACGAGGTGAAAATTATGCGTATTTTAGGTATTGATCCAGGTTATGCAACCATTGGTTACGGAATAGTTGAATACGATAATTTTCGCTTTAAAACAGTGGCTTACGGTGCAATAACAACAACTCCGGATAAAGCTTTTCCTGATAGGCTTTGTGATATTTATGAAGATATGCAGACACTTATAAAAACATATCAGCCACAGTGTTTGTCAATAGAAAAGCTGTATTTTAATACAAATACAACTACAGCTATTGATGTTGCGCAGGCGCGTGGTGTAATTTTGCTTGCGTCTCGGGCAGCAAAAGTTGAAATACACGAATATACACCGTTACAGGTTAAACAGTCAATTACTGGCTACGGCAGAGCAGAAAAGCATCAAGTTATGGAAATGGTTAAGAGCTTACTGCATTTAAATGCTGTTCCAAAACCTGATGATACCGCTGACGCATTAGCCTTGGCAATTTGTCACGGTCACTGCTCGGGTAGTTTATATTCAAAATTTACGAAAGGAAATATATTATGATTGCTACCTTAAACGGAAAACTTATTATTAAAGAGCTTAATTATGTTGTGGTTGAATGCGGTGGTGTTGGACTTAAATGCTTTGTAACTCAAAATACACACGCTAAAACAGGAAATATTGGTGACATTGTGTTTTTATATACCTATCTTTCTGTGCGTGAGGATGCTCTTGATTTGTACGGCTTTGCCGATGCTCAGGAGCTTGAGGTTTTTAAACTTATAACATCCGTAAGCGGTGTTGGCTCAAAAATAGGTCTTGCTATACTTTCGGAATTTACACCCGATAAAATTATGCTATATATTGCAAGCGGCGACGCAAAATCACTTACCGCTGCATCAGGCGTTGGCATTAAGCTTGCGCAGCGTATTGTGCTTGAGCTTAAAGATAAGGTTGGCTCTATCACTGTAGGAGATATATCGTTTGATGTGAAAGCAGTCGGCAACGCAAGTACAAACAGTTCTTCAAAAGAAGCGATTGAAGCGCTTGTATCACTCGGATATTCGCAAAGCGAAGCATCATTAGCTGTTGGTAGGCTTGACCAGTCACTTGATACTAACGAACTTATTAAACAAGCATTAAAATCATTGGCAAGGGGGTTATAATTGATGATTGAGCAAGAAATGGATTTTGAAAATCGAATTGTTACACCCGAATATACAGTAGCTGATAATGACACCGAAATTTCACTCAGACCTAAAACACTTGACGATTATATAGGTCAAGATAAGGCTAAAGATAATTTAAGTATTTATATTAAGGCGGCGTTACAGCGAAAAGAATCGCTCGACCATGTGCTATTATACGGACCTCCTGGACTTGGTAAAACAACACTTTCAGGTATTATTGCACGAGAAATGGGAGTTAATCTTCGTGTAACTTCGGGCCCTGCTATTGAAAAACAAGGGGATTTGGTTGCAATTTTGACCTCGCTTAATGAGGGTGATGTTTTATTTATTGATGAAATTCACCGTCTTTCACGCAATGTAGAAGAGATTTTATATCCCGCTATGGAGGATTTTTCTCTTGATATAATTTTGGGGAAAGGTCCTTCGGCACGCTCTATAAGACTAGATGTACCGCATTTTACACTTGTAGGCGCTACAACACGCTCAGGTCAGTTAACCGCACCACTTCGTGACAGATTTGGTGTTTTACTTCGTCTTGAACTTTATACTCCTGAACAGTTGGGGCAAATTGTTAAACGCTCGGCAGGTATTTTGGGTATTGCAATTGACGACGAAGCAGCTTTAGAGATTGCATCCCGTTCACGCGGTACACCTCGTATTGCAAATAGATTGCTTAAGAGAGTACGTGATATTGCTGAGATTGAATTTAATGGTGCGATTAATGTAAATGTTGCGCAGTCAGCACTCGCCCGATTCGAAATTGACGAGTTAGGACTTGATGATTTTGATCGTAAAATGCTTAGCGCTATTATCAACCACTATGGCGGTGGTCCTGTTGGACTTGATACATTAGCGGCAGCCGTTGGTGAAGAGGCAGTTACTATTGAGGATGTTTATGAGCCATATTTAATGCAAATAGGCTTTTTAACACGTACTCCTCGAGGCCGATGTGTAACCCAAGCGGCTTATGAGCATTTGGGTATTAAAAACAACAATACACAACAATCACTTTTATAAAAGGATTTTTAAATGAGAACTTTTGATAATTTTAATGATTATGAGCTGATAGATGCTGATAATGGGGAACGCCTTGAGCGTTGGGGTGATATAATTCTTATTAGACCAGACCCACAAATAATATGGAATGAAGGTCACCGAGATGAGCGTTGGAATAAAGCGCACGCAATATATCATCGTTCAAACAGTGGCGGCGGTTATTGGGAAGCTTTAAAAAAGGTGCCTGATGTTTGGAGTATTAATTACGGCGATCTTACATTTCGCTTAAAGCCTATGGGATTTAAGCACACAGGACTCTTTCCCGAACAAGCAGTTAACTGGTCTTTGGCACAAAAGCTTATTAAAGAGTCAAATCGTGAGGTCACAGTGCTCAATTTGTTCGCTTACACCGGTGGTGCTACGGTTGCCTGTCTGAAAGCTGGTGCTAAGGTTACCCACGTTGATGCATCAAAAGGTATGGTTTCTTGGGCAAAAGAAAACGCTGTTGCTTCAGGTATTGCTGATAAACCTGTGCGATGGCTTGTTGATGACTGTATGAAATTTGTAAAGCGAGAAATCCGTCGCGGCAATAAATATGACGCTATTATTATGGACCCACCATCTTACGGAAGAGGTCCAAACGGCGAAGTTTGGAAGTTAGAACAGCAGCTTTCAGAATTACTTACCGACGTTGGCAAAATATTAAGTGACGACCCACTGTTTTTCTTTTTAAATTCTTACACAGGTGGTCTTTCACCAACGATACTTAACTATATGGTAAAAAGTTGTATTGCACCTAAAAATGTCGGTACAGTTTTTACTGAAGAAATAGGCATAAAGGTTACAAAACGAAATGTTATTTTACCTTGCGGTAATACAACGATTTGGATGAAATAAATGGATAATATTATTGAAGTAAAAAATGTTACATTTGAATATGAAGACGGCGATCAAAAAGATATTATTTTAAACGATTTTTCGCTTAATATTAAACGCGGTGAATTTACTGTAATTTTAGGTCATAACGGCTCTGGTAAATCTACTTTGGCAAAGCTGCTTAACGGTTTATATAAGCCAACAAGCGGCGAGGTTTTGGTGGACGGAATATCTACAGCCGATGAAAAAACCGAAATTGAAATTAAGCGTAGGGTAGGGCTTGTTTTTCAAAATCCCGACAATCAGTTGGTTGCGTCAATCGTTGAAGAGGATGTGGCTTTCGGACCCGAAAATTTGGGGCATAGCCCTGATGTTATTCGCGCAGAGGTTGACGAAGCCTTAAAGGCTGTTGATATGTATGAATTTCGTAAATCAACACCCCATAGGCTCTCGGGTGGTCAAAAGCAGCGTATTGCAATAGCGGGTATTATAGCTATGAAGCCCGATTGCATAGTGCTTGACGAGCCCACAGCAATGCTTGATCCAAAGGGTAGGGCAGAGATTATTTCAACCATAAAAAAACTAAACCGTGAAAATGGTATTACAATTGTTTTAATAACACATTTTATGGAAGAGGCGGTTGACGCCGACCGTGTCATTGTTATGGACGACGGAATAATTGTTGCCGACTCAACACCTAAAGAAATTTTTAGTAATATCAAGCTTTTAAAGGAAGTGGGACTTGATGTTCCGCAAACTACCGAATTACTATACCGTCTTAAATTGGGCGGTATGAATATTTCAACAGATGTTATTTCTATAGAAGAATCAGCACAAAAGATTTACGATGCGATTCATTTGGAGGAAATTTAATTGTCTATACTTGAAGTTAAAAACCTAACACACACCTATGACGGTAACACACCGTTTATGCACGATGCGGTCAAAAATGTTAATTTCAGCATCGAAAAAGGTGAAATTGTTGGCATAATAGGTCATACCGGTTCGGGTAAATCAACGCTTGTTCAGCATCTAAATGGTCTTTTAAAGCCGTCTGAAGGTGACGTGCTTTTAGAGGGAAAAAACATTTGGGAAGATCCTAAAAAAATTCGCAGCATTCGCTCGCGAGTAGGTCTTGTTTTTCAGTATCCCGAATATCAATTATTTGAAGACACAGTTTATAAAGACATTGCTTTCGGGCCCAAAAACATGGGGCTTAATGATGATGAAATTGCATCTCGTATTGCCGAAATTTGTGAGATTGTTGGCATAAAACCTGATTATCTCGAAAAGTCGCCATTTGATTTATCGGGTGGTGAAAAACGTCGTGTTGCAATAGCTGGTGTTATGGCAATGCAGCCCGAAATTATTGTTTTTGATGAGCCTGTTGCTGGTCTTGACCCAAAGGGTAGAGCTGATGTTGTAAAAATGATTGGCGATTACAGAGATAAATATAATGCTACCGTTCTAATAATCTCACATAATATGGAGGATATGGCAATTATCGCCGATAAATTATTGGTGATGAACAAAGGTGAGCTTGCGCTTTTTGATACAACAAACAACGTTTTTCGACAGTATGATTTTTTAAAATCCATTGGTCTTAGCGTGCCTATGGTAACGCAAATTATGCTTGCTTTAAAAGAAAAGGGCGTTAATGTGCCTGATGATATTTTCACTGTTGATCGCGCTGTAGATTATCTTCTTAAATATTCAAAAGGAGGTAATCTCAATGCTTAAAGATATTACATTTGGTCAGTATTTTGAAAGTAATTCTATTATTCACAGGTTGGATCCTCGAACAAAAATTTTATTACTCGTTGTAATTATTGTTTTCATCTTTGTATCGCAAAATGCAATTGCGTTGTCTTTTTTAGCATTGTTTATTATTTTAAGTATACTCTTATCAAAAGTACCGTTTAAGATGTATTTAAAAAATTTAAAAGCAGTTTTGCCGATAATAATTTTCACGATGATTATTAACCTATTTTATAATGCTTCGGGTGAAGTTTTACTCTCTTTTTGGAAGTTAACAATAACAACAGGTTCGTTGTATCGCGCGTTGTATATGGCTGCTCGAATCTTATTGCTTATAATCGTTAGTGCAGAGCTTACCTACGCAACAACACCTAACGATTTAACCGATGCAATTGAAAATTTATTCTCGCCATTGCGTTTTATTGGTCTTAAAAATGCAGTCCATACACTTGCTATGATGATGACTATAGCGCTGCGATTTATACCAACACTCATTGAGGAAACTCAAAAAATAATGAACGCTCAAAAGGCTCGTGGAGCCGATCTTGAAAACGGAAAGTTAATTGACCGCATAAAAGCGCTTATCCCGATTTTGATACCGCTTCTGATTTCTTCGGTGCGTCGCGCATATGAGCTTGCCGAGGCAATGGAATGTCGTTGTTATAACGGTGGTGAGGGCAGACAGCGTATGAAGCAGCTAAAATACGGTGCTAATGATTTTGCTGCCTTTGCGTCAACATTTGTTTTAGGTATCGGCGTTATATTTATCAACATAATTTTTTAATACGGAGTTTTTTATGAAAAGGATGCTGCTTACAATTTCATATGACGGCACTGCCTATCACGGTTGGCAGGTACAACCAAACGGTATCACTGTGCAGCAGACTTTACAGGATGCTTTAGAAAAGCTTTTGGGTAATCGAGTGGCTGTAACAGGCTGCAGCCGAACAGATGCGGGTGTTCATGCACGACAGTTTGCCTGTCACATTGACTGTGAAAATCATTTTCCTGAGAGCGCTTTTTTAAAAGGACTTAATTCACTGCTACCTAATGATATTGCTGTAATTGAATGTCGTGAGGTACCGTCTGATTTTCACGCGAGATATAATGCAGTGGGTAAAAAATACATTTATTCAATGTATACGGGTGTTTTAAATCCGTTTGAATCAAGATATATGTTGCACCTTGAATCAATACCAGATATTGATTTAATGAACAAATTTTGTGATGGAATTATCGGAACACATGATTTTGCAGGATTTTCGTGCTCAAAAAGAACTGTTGAGGATACCGTTAGGACGATTACGGAGTGTAGAGTATTTACTATTGATAACAAGATTTTTTTTGAAATAAAAGGTAACGGATTTTTATATAATATGGTGCGCATACTTGCGGGTACTGCACTGGCTGTTGGTCAGAATAGGTTAGAATATGATTGCTATAAACAGGTTTTTGATGAAAAAGACCGTTCAAAAGCCGGGGAAACTCTACCTGCATTTGCATTGATTTTAGACACTGTTTATTATTAAGAACAAGGTGGTGTTATAATTGCCTGATTATAAAAGAAAAAAGGTTAAAAGATCGTTTAGACACAAAAAAAGTTATATGAATACTGAAAGTAATATTTATATGACTAATAAAAAACAAAAAAGCACAGGTATTGTTCCCGAAGAAAATGTTAAAATTGTTCGAGGTACAAAATATAAAAGAAAAACACAGTTCAAGGTTTTTGGCAGTGCAATTTGTTTCATTTGCATATTGTGTATTGTGTTATCAACGCTATTGCCCGGTGGACTATATGAAAATATTGTTAATTTTTCTTCTTTAATTGGTCACGGAAGCTATCCTACAAGTGTTTCGGGAAGTACTGTGCTTAATACTGTTTCAAGCGGCTCATACTTTTATGTACTAACTGATACAAATATTACGGCCTACTCAAAAAGCGGTAAAATTATTTTTGATGAATTACACGGCTTGTCAAATCCAATACTTTCGGTATCAAGTACACGCGCTTTAGTTTATGACCAAGGTGGAAAATCAATTTATATCTATAATTTAAGCGGTAAATTACATTCTTTACAAACTAAAAACAATATAATTACTGCATCAATTTCACAAAATGGCGGATTTGCCGTTTCTATGCACTCAAATAGTTATACTTCCGTTGTT
The DNA here is from genome assembly GCA_045539695.1 of Acutalibacteraceae bacterium. Taxonomy (GTDB): domain Bacteria; phylum Bacillota; class Clostridia; order Oscillospirales; family Acutalibacteraceae; genus UBA737. Next base: position 52,552 of record JAZQFX010000018.1, on the reverse strand, counting down.
ACTATATATAATAAAAATTTTAAAGAGGTCTTCAGTTGGAATTCAGCAAAAGAAATAATAAACAATGTATTATTGAATTCTTCTGAAAACAAATTAGCGGTTACAACGCTAAGTGTTGTATCAGGACAATACAGCACGAAACTTTTAATTTTAGGATTTGATTCTGCTGATCCTATACACACGCTTGAGTTAGGCAGTTCACTACCATTGTCGATTAACAATACCGGTAAGGGAATTTCAATTATTTGTAATGATAAATATAAATTTTTACATTGGTCTAAATTCAGTTCAAACGAAATAGAAATTTCAGGCGAAATCAGTAGCTTTAGAACAGACAAAAACGGATTACTATTAACGATCAACAGGGCAAATGATCGCAGTGATAACACAATTATAACAATTTCAAAAAAAGGCGAAAGAGACTCTGAATTTAAAATTAACAATTCTATTACCGATATTCAATATAATAAAGGAAGGGTTTATCTGCTCTGCGACACGGCAATCAGTATTTATGATAAGAACGGTGTTGCATTAAAAAATGGAACATGTTATTACGGCGCAGTTAAGTTTGCTGTTGTTGGTTCTAACGCTGTTGCAACAGTAAGTGATTCTGAAATTTCCAAAATCAATATTCAAGAAAGCGAGAATTGATATGTCATATATTCTGGATGGAATAATTGTTTTAATTGTTCTTTTGTTTGTATTTTTATCAGCAAAAAAGGGATTTGTTCGCACTCTTATTGAGGTGGTTGGATTTATTGCAGCAATTGTAATAGCTTTTACAATTAGTTCACCAATTGCTAATGTTACTTATGATAAACTAATTCAACCATCAGTAGTTAAAACCGTTCAGAGCGTTGCGAGTAATGGTGTTACTGATGCAACAAGTGCGGTTGATGCCGTATGGGTTAAGATGCCCGAGTTTATAACAGAAAGCAGTTTTTTTGATTTATCAAAAGAAAGTATTACAGCAACTGTAAAAGAAAGTGTAGCAAACGACAGCATACAACTCGCTCAAAATATTTCTGATTCATTTGTAAAACCTATAGTAACAAAATTAATATCCATTTTATTATCGGTAATTTTGGTAATTGTTTTGTTGTTTGTTGTTAAAATTGTCGCTAAATTCATAAACAAAATATTTACATTCAGTGTTATTGGCACAATTAATAAAACTTTGGGTGGTATTTTAGGTATAGTAAAAGGTACTGCCGTCGCCATAATATTTTGTTTAGTGATTAGCCTCATACTTTCTTTCACAAAAAACGGATTTTTAATTTTTACATACGATGCGATTAATTCTTCGTATATTTTTAAATTTTTAATGGGATTTTCACCATTTATATAACAGCATTTCCAAGGAGTTTATTTTAAAATGAAATTATGTTCAAAATGCAAAAAAAGACCTGCAGTTGTCTTTATGTCAAATCCGCTTAATCCAAACGCTGAACCCGAAGGACTTTGCCTCGCCTGTGCAAAAGAGCTTGGTATTAAGCCGGTAGATGATATGCTTAAGAGTATGAATATATCTGATGAAGATATTGAAATGATGAGCAATCAATTTTTAGAGGCAATGTCTGCTGAAGATATGGACCTTGATGACGAGGCGCTTAATGACGGTACATTTGATTTAGGCACGGCGCCCGCTATACCTTTCCTTAAAAATTTGTTTGGCGGCTCAAAGGAAGAGAATACCGATAATGCGAAAACAAAGCAGTCTAAAAGCGACAAACCCAAAAAGAAAAAACGCTTTTTAGATCAATATTGCAACAATCTTACATTGCGCGCAAGAGAAGGTAAACTTGACACAGTGATAGGTCGTGATCGTGAACTTGACAGAATGCTTCAAATACTGTCACGCCGTTCAAAAAACAACCCATGTCTTATTGGTGAGCCAGGTGTTGGTAAAACCGCAATTGTAGAAGGACTTGCTCTTAAGATTGTAAACGGTACTGCACCTGCAAGACTTCTTGATAAAGAGATTCTACTGCTTGATCTAACAAGTCTTGTAGCAGGCACTCAATTCCGCGGTCAGTTTGAAAGCAGGGTAAAGGGACTTATCGACGAGGTTAAAGACGCCGGTAATATTATTCTTTTCATTGATGAAATCCATAATCTTGTTGGCGCCGGTGATTCTGCCGAGGGCTCAATGAATGCTGCAAACATTTTAAAGCCTGCACTTTCACGCGGTGAGATTCAGGTTATTGGTGCTACAACTTTCAAAGAGTACCGTAAATATATTGAAAAAGATGCAGCGCTTGAACGCCGTTTTCAACCTGTAACGGTCGAAGAGCCTTCAATTGACGAAGCAGTTAATGTTATGCTCGGTATCAAACCATATTATGAAGGATATCATACTGTAACAATTCCCGATAATATTGTTGAAAAGGCCGTTTACCTTTCAGAACGTTACGTTACAGACAGATTTTTACCCGACAAAGCGATTGATTTACTTGATGAAGCTTGTGCATGCGCAAGTCTTGAAAACAAAGCAATTGATGAACTATATATCGCTAACAAAAAGGTAGCAGAATTATCAAAACAGTTAGATGAGCTTACCGCTGAGGTTGAAAATCCTGACTATGAAAAACAGGCGATGATAAAATCAAATCTTGAAAAGTATAAATCTCAGGCTGACAGCCTTTGTGAAGCTGCTGCTAATAACACGGTAACCGAGCGACACTTGGCTACTGTGATTGAAATGTGGACAGGTATTCCTGCATCTAAAATCGAAGAAAACGAGCTTTCTAAGCTATCTCGACTTGAAGATGCTTTAAACGAACGTATAATAGGTCAAAAAGATGCAACGCATCTTGTTGCAAATGCAGTTAAGCGTTCGCGCGTAAAAACAAGCGCCTTGCGCCGCCCTGCATCATTCATATTTGTAGGTCCCACAGGTGTTGGTAAAACCGAGCTTGTGAAAGTATTATCCGAGCAATTGTTTGACACACCCGAAACACTAATTCGTCTTGATATGTCCGAGTTTATGGAAAAGCACTCGGTATCTCGCCTTATCGGTGCGCCTCCCGGATATGTTGGCTACGACGAAGCAGGTCAGCTTACCGAAAAAGTACGCCGCAAACCATATTCGGTAATTCTTGTTGATGAAATCGAAAAAGCTCATCCCGATGTGCTTAATATACTTTTGCAAATTCTTGACGAGGGTAGGGTAACCGACGCTCACGGTAGAAATGTAAATTTTGAAAACACAATTATTGTTATGACCTCAAATGCAGGTAGTGAACGCAGCGAAAATCTTTTAGGCTTTGGCAAAACAGTTGCTGATGCCTCTAAGGAAAAAGCCGAAAAAGCTTTGCGAGAATTTTTACGTCCCGAATTTATAGCACGTGTAGACGAAATTGTTGTGTTTAGTCCTTTATCAACCGAGTCGTTACAAAGAATTGCAGAAATTTTGCTTAACGAATTATCATTGGCATTAGCCGATCGAAATTTAAAGTTTATATATGATGCTTCGGTAACTAAATACATTGCTGAAAAATGCAGCGGAACAAAAACAGGTGCTCGCGAGCTTCGTAATATAATTCGTCGCGAAATAGAAACTCCTGTGGTTGATATGATTGTTTCTGCAAGCGTAAAACAAACCATTACCGCAACAGTTGAAGATGACTCAATTATTTTAAAATAGAGTATTGAAAGGCTTTTTGAATATATATTATATGAAGTATATAAATTGGCTTAACAAAAACACCTCTTCTTTGAATGGAAAAACCGTTGCAATTTCAGGCGCCACCGGTGGCATCGGCGTCGAACTTTGTGATTATTTAGCATATCTGGGTGCTAATCTTATTTGTCTTGACCGAAATTATGACAAGTCAAATCGCTTAATTACTAACTTAAAAAGCAAATATCCAGATTTATGCGCAAAACATATAACTGTCGATCTTGAAAATTTTGAGCAGGTAAAATTTGTTTCACAAGAACTAAAAAAATTAAATATTGACTATTTAATTTTAAATGCAGGTGCATACAAAATACCGCGTCACAAATGTAATACGGGTTTTGATAATGTTTTTCAAATCAATTTTGTATCACCGTATTATTTAGCGCGTGAGCTTGCACCACAAATCAAGCAAAAAGGTGGTAGAGTGGTAGCAGTTAGCAGTATAGCTCACAATTATTCAAAAATTGATGAAAATGATATTGATTTTTCAAAACGTTCTGCCGCAAGCAAGGTTTATGGTAATGCAAAACGCTTTTTAACCTATGGACTTTATAATTTGTTTGATAACGATGAAACACTTTCTATCGTTCATCCCGGAATTACTTTTACCAATATAACAAATCATTACCCTAAACTCATTTTTACGCTTATTAAGCATCCTATGAAGATTATCTTCATGAAACCCCAAAAAGCTGCTCTATGCGTAATTTTAGGCCTTTTTCAAGGATGTAAGAGCAATGAATGGATTGGTCCTCGTATTTTAAATATATGGGGACTTCCAAATAAAAAGAAACTAAATACAGCTACATATAATGAATCGTTACTAATTGGCAAAATATCTGATGAAATTTACAAAAAACAAACGGTAATCTAACTAAAGATTACCGTTTAATTTTTTATCTTATATCATATACACTGCGAAGTCTTATTGTTTTTGGTGTACCTTCAAGTATTTTTACAGTCTTGCTACCTGCATTCATATCAAAATAGTTGTCGCTTAAAATAAAGTCACTGTCTAGTGAATCTATTTCAACTGATTTTGCATAAGCATCAGCATAAACTGTAATTTCATCTCCGTTTATTTCGTAACGAAGTTTTGGATCAACAAAGTTAAAGTGTTTAGGAACTGTAAATAAAACCGTACCTTCGCTAATAACTTTACCATTAGATATAAATGAAAAACTTAAATAATTATTTTCAACATCTGTTTTGTTGAAGTCGAGGTTATTTAACCAAAATGTATCCAATGCAGGAACGGTTATATTTTCGCTTCCGGACTGTAATATTTTACTGTCAGCCGAACGAAGCTCCCATTTAACTTCACCATTAATATCACTAGTTGTTTCGTTTGCTACTACTATGCGTGCTTCTGTTGTATAGTCATAGACATCGCGCTGCATTACAACGTAGGGGCGGGTTGTTGTTTCGCCGATTTCTGCACAGGATATCATAACAGGCGCAAAGAAACGCTTTGCAACGTACTGTAGTGCTTTATATCTGCCATAATAGTCAATACTTGCCCAAGATGCAACAGGCCAAATATCGTTAAGCTGCCAATATAGTGCACCCATACATCTACCGCGATGACGGCGCATATGTTCAACACCATAACGAATTGCTTCAGCCTGCAAAAGCTGTGATGCGTATAGCAAAGTACCAAAATCAGCGGGGTAGAGGAAGGTATCACCCAAATAGTTTAATATCTTTTTGTTGGCACCCTTACAACGCTGATGCATTTCAAAGGTACGACTAAAAATATTTCTTTCTTCGGGTAGTGTAAACGAATTCACCGTTTTTTCACATGGGAACGATTCAAAACCAAATTCGCTTAAATATCTGAAATAGTGGTTGCGATATTCAGTAAACGGTAGTCCTCCATGCCAAACCTGCCAATAGTGACAGTCGCCTGTATTTTCGCCACGTATATCGACAAAACCGCCACCGGAACTTGGGGAAGAAGAAATATAAGGAACATAAGGACATACCTTGTCAACGATTTTAGGTATCATACGCTCAAATATTTTAATATAAACTCTCTTGCGCGTGTTTTGACATTCGTCACGCCACCAATATTCAATGCCTTCTTCTATCTCATTGTTACCTGAAATAACAGCCAACGAAGCATGATGACGAATTCTTGTAAGATTTTCGGTAATCTCTACTTCAATATTATCTTGAAAAGCTTGATAACCCGGTATTGCCATACAAGCAAACATAAGATCACAAAATACAACAAGTCCGTATTCATCACAAGCATCAAAAAAATAATCATGAGGGTATATACCGCCACCCCAAACACGAATAGCGTTAAAATTACAATCGTGGCACTGTTTTATAAGGTTGTATGTGCGCTCTTTACTGTAACGTGACATTATATTATCTTCGGGTATATAGTCAGCGCCCATTGCAAAGAAACGAATACCATTTACCTCGTGGCAAAAGCTTTCGCCCCACTGATCTTTTTCTTGAATAAGCTTTAAAGTGCGCAAGCCTATACGTTTTGTGTTACTATCTACAACTTGTCCATTTTCTACAAGCTCAACCGTAAAGGTATAAAGATTTTGCTTGCCAAAGCCGTTAGGCCACCAAAGCTGTGGATCTTCGATTTTTGATTCACAGTTAGCGGGAATTGTAAATTCACATCCGCAAGGAGCAGTAGCTTTTACAAAAATTTCTGCAATACCATTTTGCGTTTTAACACTTGGCAACACAAAAACTTCACCGTTTTCATGACGTTGTGTTATATGTATGTCGGTTATGCGGTCACTATCAACCGTTAAAAGGTAAATATCTTCCCAAATACCGGCATCCGGTAGGCGAGGACCCCAGTCCCAACCAAGCATACAGCTCGCTTTACGAAGGTGTGCCATTCCATGAAGTGAGTCACCATTACCCGGAACAGGATCTTCTTTATATTTTTCACGCAAGAATTTATTAGGAGAAGCAAACAAAAGCTTAATCTCGTTTTCGCCATTTTTAAGTACATCGGTAACATCAAATTCATAGGTGCGATGCATATTATCGGTATGTGCAATATTTTTACCGTTAATTGTAATATCACAAAGTGTATCAAGTCCATCACAGTGCAACAAAACGGGTGATTTAGTCACTGTAAAATCAAACTTTCTCGAAAAGACAAAGTCATTTTCAAGTATTGGTGTTGCTTCAAGCTCATTTGTTCGATAATATGGGTCGTCCATTAACTTATTATCAAGCAAAAATGAATATACAGAACCGGGAATATTTCCATCACAGTTATAACCGCCACCGATCATATTCCATTTACCGTTTAGACTAAACTTTTTCATTATAAAAACCTCTTTTCCAAGTTTTACTTGCATTTATATTTTATTATGATATTATTAAAAATACAAGCGATTATTTAACTAATAATTTATATTATCTTACGATTCGAGGTGTAATAATGGAGCTGAAAATTTTAGGAATAGATTTTCCTCACAAAAAAGGGGAGTTTTGCCAGAAGGCAAAATATCCTTTTTATACTATTTGCTGTTTTTCTACACCATTTGTATATCTTAAAGACGGTGTTTTATATCAAGGCAATAAGGGTGATATTTTAATTAACACGCCAGAAAATATTATTTTTCACGGACCTGTTCCCAACAGTGAACATGGTTTTATAAACGATTGGATGCATATTGAAGGGGACGATTTAACAAGACTTTTGCAAAAATATGAACTACCGCTCAATACCGCTTTTAATGTTGGGGATAATTCATTTTTTAGAAAATATATGAATCGATTAGCCAAAGAGTTTTCATCAAAAAAGTCAGGATCTAAGGATTTTATTGATGCAATTATTACACAACTTATTATTTCTTTGCATCGCGCCTATACCAAGATAAACTTTTATGATGAATCATCTGAAAAAATATCAGTTGTAAAACAAGCAATAATTAAGAACCCTGGGGATAATTGGTCTTTAAAAAAAATGAGTGATTTATCGGGTTATTCAATAAGCCGATTTAGCGAGCTGTATAGTAATATATACGGTATTTCGCCAATGAACGACGTCTTATTTCAAAGAATTGAGTTAGCAAAAAGATTGCTTGTTTCGGGTCAAGCATCGGTATCATACGTATCAAAAGCATGTGGATTTAATACTATAAATTATTTCTCTAAATTTTTCAAAAAAACTACCGGCTACAGTCCAAAAGAATATATGCATAAATTTAACGAATAGTTATTTTCAAATAATAAAGACTCACCACAAAGGTGAGTCTTTGTTACTTGCGAAAGAGCGACTAAAAGTAGTATAAGTGGGGGTAAAAACGACCAAAAGTAGTGTGTTCTACTGGGTCTTTCTTAAAAAATACGGCCCGCAAAGATCGCATTCGTGAGTTTTAATATATGTCCACGAATAATCTTTAGCAACAACATAAAACTCTGTCATATTCTCGTCGATCTTTTCTGCAGTGTCATATTGAGGAGAGAGTTTGTCCGTTACACCGCCGTTATTATACATATCACAGAAGATGCATTCGGTTTTCATAGCATCATTATAAGCCTGCCGTGCGACATCTCCAATCAACAGCCCATCCGGTTTGATAAGTTTCCAGGAAAAAACGTGCCAAATATATTGATCCTTGATATACTCTTCATACTGATTCTTATTAATGCCTTGCGCAAAATGACGTCGCCATTGATTGATGAATTTCTGCTTTGTCATAGAAAGTTTAGCCATACTCTCACCCCTTTATTTAATTATACTATACCGCTGTATTCGTGTAAAGAAAAACCTCTCTTGTCTTGGTAGAAAAAAGAGGTTTCTTTCGTGGTGGAGGCGGGGGGAGTCGAACCCCCGTCCAAAAATCTATTCCTATCGGCATCTCCGAGCGCAGATTATTGTTTAAAATTCCCTCATATAACAGACAAAAATCAAACCGTTAAATTCAGTAGTTCCTACTTTATGACAGCGACCGGAACAAGCCGCTGTTCACATTTACCGCTAAATGACGCCCTTCCAAAGCCGCGGTACTCTTTGGTTGGACGGCCGCCTAATTAGGCAGCAAGTGCAACTTTATTGTTGTCAGTTAATTTTAAATTGCGGATTTTAAAGCGGTTCCGCACCGCTGCTCGCTTCCAATAGTTCAAAATCCCTGTCGAAACCTTTACGCCCCCATATTTTGAAGTAAGAAGTAATAGGTAATAGTGAAGAAGTATTTATCGATTTTGTTCTTTAAGTGCACGGTCTATTGTACGGTTAGCATCACGTTTTGCGGCGGTTGCACGCTTGTCGTGTAGCTGTTTACCTTTGCAAAGACCTAACTGCACCTTAACAAGTGAACCTTTAAAATAAAGTGATAGGGGAATAAGCGTTAAACCTTGCTGCTTAACCGTACCAAAAAGACGCATTATTTCACGCTTATGCATAAGTAGCTTGCGGTCACGCTTTGGCTCTTTGTTAAATATATTACCGTGGTCATATGGGCTAATATGCATCTGCTTAATAATCATTTCGCCATCGTCAACACTAACCCAAGAGTCTTTTAAATTTACACCACCGGCACGTATCGACTTTACCTCGGTGCCCGAAAGCGAGATACCGGCTTCATAGCTTTCAAGCACAAAATACTCGTGAAAAGCCTTTTTATTGGTTGCTATTGTCTTTGTGTTTTCCATACGCCGAATCTCCTTTCATTTGTTTTTACGTAGGCTTAAAGTGAAAAATCGTCCTTGGTAAATTTACCTGCAGGCTTTATTCTTTGCGGTGTGCGTTTTAGCGGATCATATTTATAATGGCGGCAAGCATCGGCACGGGTCGTAACACCGTGTTTTTTGCAAAAAATATCATCGCAATAGTCAGACTTTCTGCCATGTATGCACCAAAGACATGACTTTTGCAATTTTTTATTAAATCCCTTAAGCGCCATATAAATCATCTCCGTTTGATGATTATATCACATCGTTTATAAATTTTCCACTATTATTTTTTGAATACAAGAAAGTAAGCAAAACGATAAGCATAATTGTCATTGCAAAAAATAAAGCTGTATTTGAATATAACGTATCATTTTGGGGATTTATGTTATTGCTGAATGTTGAAATTTTGATTTTAAACACAACAATTATAAGTTTTGTAATTACCACACTGATTGTTCCGTGCAATATTCTGCCGAAGCAAAACCTTAAAATGTTTATTTGTGCACCTTTTGACATTGCAAACACCTGACACCATATTGATAACCCAGAAAAGCCAAGTAGAAATGATATAAAATATATATTTTTTGTTTTAATTACAGCCGATGTTACCTCGGTAAAATAAGAAACATATTTTAATATTGACATACTTCCAAAAAAGAAATCAAGATATGAGTTAATAGCTGAAAAAAGTATCACATAACAGCAAATAGAAAGCATTGCGCCACAAGCATCGGCAACACTTTCTACAAATATTTGAGAAAAGGGTTTCACACTTTCATTATGAACTTGATATTCGCAGTTAATTTTTTTCAAATTTCTACCGCAAAATATAGCAATTAAAATTGATGCAGTAATGTGTGACAAAAGTAATACAAAACCAATTTTTTGTGAATTTAAAACGCCGCTACCCACAACTGAAACAATAAACGCAGGCCCGGCATTAACGCAGTACATAAGCATAATATTCGCGGTTTTGTTATCAATTTTTTTCTGTACTAACATCTCGTTAACAAGTCTTGCACCAATCGGATATCCGCCAATTAATGACAACACAAAAACAAAAAACATATCAAAATTATTACCAAATACGGTGTATAAGATATTATTTAAAATACGATTTTTTATATGAATTTCGCTTTTAATTAACATCAAAACAAAAACCATAAAAGGAAAAAGTGACGGTATTATAACATTTGCAGATATTAATAACCCACGTGACACACCAATACTTGATATATCAGGAAACGAAATTATTAACACGATAACAATTACTGCTATAAGCCACGAATATGATTTTGATTTTATAAGCATAAAAAACACCCAACTAATTATATGCTTTTTTGAATTATTATAATGTTTTTTTCATATCTTAAATTAGCTATGGTGATGAAGGGTGTGTTTAACTTGCCAAGATTTAAATTTAGGTCGGCAAGAAAAAATAAGTTTAATTTTATAAAAGACCGCGACGAAATTTTGAGCAACGATTTAATAAGCGGCGCTCATACTGAAATTTTTTCAAACAAAAAAATTATTGTTGAGGGCTGTCAAAGTATTGTTGATTATCGCAGCGAATACATAAGGGTAAAGTTGAAAAAAGGCTTTTTAAGTATTGTAGGAAATGAATTTTTAATAACAGCGTTTGATAATGAGAAAATTATTATTAAAGGTAATATTTTGTCGATTGAGTTTTGTCTATAGGTGATTTTATGTTATGGCTTTGGCGTTATATAATGGGATATTTAACGATAAAAATTCAAGGAGAAAACGGCGAGCAATTGCTTAACCGTGCCGCCTCAAACGGAATAAAAATTTGGAATTTAATATATAAAAACGGCTCTATTGTCGGTAATATTTCAATTAAAAATTATCTCAAACTTCGGACAGTAAAACGTGGCATAAAATGTAATGTTAAAATTATTAACAAATGTGGTTATGTTTTTTGGCTTAAAAAATATAAAAACCGTATTGGCTTTGTAGTTGGTTTTGCCACATTTGGTGCAATTTTATTTTTTTTATCAAATTTTATATGGATTATAAATGTAGAGGGAAACATAAACCTTACTACGCAAGAAATTTTATCTTCATGTAAAAAAATAGGTATATACGAAGGCGTTTCAAAGAAAAAAATAAACAGCAAATATGATGCTCAAAAGCTACAGCTTGCACAAAACGGTATTGCGTGGTGTTCACTTAATATTGAGGGTAGCATACTTACCGTAAATTTAAGTGAGACGGCGATTTCCGACAAGGAGCAAAGACAAACACCGTCAAATTTAAAAGCCACCATTGAAGGCAAAATTAAAAAGATTGATATTGTATCAGGTAATGCAGTGGTTAAGGTAGGGGATACTGTCTCAAAAGGCGATTTGTTGGTGTCAGGCATTATAGAAAATCTCTCAAGCACTCATTTTGTTCACTCTGAGGGCGTAGTTATTGCCGAAACTAAACGAACATTTTCGGCGGAAGGTCAATACAATCAATCTGTTGAACAAAAAACTAATAAAAGCTTTAAAAGATACACGCTCGAAATATTCAAGTTAAAAATACCTTTATTTTTGGGCAATGTAAAACAAAAACACTTTTATAAAAAAGAAGTAAATACTTTGACACTTTTTAATAAAAAAATACCGATTAAAATTGCTTGTGAGCAATATGATTTATTTGAAAAAAGAAATACAACCTACACTAAAGAAAATCTTGAACAATTGCTGTATGATGATATTAAAAATCAAATTAAAAAGTTTGAGTTTATAAGCGTTGAAGAAGATGATAGGGAATTGATTACAACTGATAAGGGTATTTTGCTTAAAATAACCTATAATTGCGTAGAAAATATAGCAGCTCAAGATAAAATATTGTTTGATACTACAAATTGACTTTTAATATATAATTGGTGTATAATAACTAAGAATATATTATTAGGAGAAGCGCTAATGGAATTGCTTATAGATATCGAGCGTGTTGAGCAGCTTGTAGATCTTTTCGGTAATCTTGACGAAAATATCAAAAGGCTTGAAAACAAATATAATGTTGCTATAACATCACATTCAGGTCAATTAAAACTAATTGGTGAAACTGTTAATGTAACAAATGCATCTCGCGCTATTAAGTGCTTACTTGAGATCATAAATAAAGGCGAAGCACTTACAGCGCAAAATATTGATTATGTAATTAATATGGTGCAGGATGATGAGGATGATAAAATTTCTCGTCTTACCGATGCTGACTGTATTTGTGTAACCGCAAAAGGCAAACCTATTAAACCAAAAACACTCGGTCAGCGACGTTATATTGAAGCAATTCAAAAGAATACAATCACCATTGGCGTTGGCCCTGCAGGCACCGGTAAAACATATCTTGCGGTTGCCTTGGCCGTAAATGCATTTCGCGCAAAACAGGTTAACCGTATCATTTTAACCCGACCCGCAGTTGAAGCGGGTGAAAAATTAGGTTTTTTACCCGGTGATTTACAACAAAAGGTTGACCCATATTTGCGTCCATTGTATGATGCGCTATACGATATGCTTGGCGCCGAAAACTTTCAAAAATGTCAGGAACGTGGTGACATTGAGGTAGCGCCTCTTGCATATATGCGTGGCAGAACTCTTGACGACAGCTTTATTATTCTTGATGAGGCGCAAAATACCACACAAGAGCAAATGAAAATGTTTCTCACACGTTTAGGCTTTAATTCAAAGGCTGTTGTAACGGGTGATATAACCCAAATCGACCTGCCCGGTGATAAAAAATCGGGTCTTAAACAGGCAGTTAAAATACTTAAGGGAATTGATGATATTGCAATTGCACAATTAAGCGGCAAAGATGTTGTTCGTCACCGATTAGTGCAAGAAATTATTAAGGCATATGAAAGAAGTGGAGAAAAAAATGAGAGTAAAGGTTAATATAACCAATAATCAAAAGGACACTGCAATACCCGTTGGCACAAAATTGCTTGTAAGAAAAGCGTGTATTGCAACCTTGGTAGAAGAAAATTTTCCTGATAATGCCGAGGTTGATATAACTTTTGTAAATGATGAGCAGATAAGGGAATATAATAGTCAATTCAGAAATATCGATAAATCAACCGATGTTTTGTCTTTTCCGTTAGGGCAAGACGGTGTTTATGATACTAACCCTGAAACAAATAATAAAATGCTCGGCGATGTTGTAATATCAATTGACCACGCACTTGCTCAAGCCGACCTATTCGGTCACGGACTACGCCGTGAAATTGGCTATTTAACCGTTCATTCAATGCTGCATTTACTTGGCTATGACCATGTAAATGGCGGTATGGAAAAAACTGTTATGCGCGAAAAAGAAGAAGCAATCCTTACTAAGCTTGGACTTGCTATTACAAAGGTGTAATTATGGAACAAAAATCTGCTTTTATTACAATTATTGGCCGACCAAACGTTGGTAAATCTTCATTGCTCAACAAAATTGTTGGGCAAAAGGTTGCAATAGTGTCGGACAAGCCACAAACTACACGAACAAAAATTATGGGTGTTGTAACAAATGGTGAAACACAGCTTGTATTTATCGATACACCCGGTTTTCACAAACCGCATAATTTACTTGGCGACAGTATGATAAAGGCTGTTAAAGACGGTATGAGTGATGTTGACGCTGCTGTATTAGTTGTTGACGCGTGTCCCGAATTTAAGCTTGATTTCGACAATTTACCGCCAGCAGAGCTTGCACTTATAGATACTGTTAAGGCGAAAAAGCTTAAATGCATTTTGGTAATCAATAAAATAGACTTGCTTAAAGATAAAGAAGATTTATTTGGCATTATAACTGCATACTCACACCTTTATGATTTTGAAACAGTTATTCCGCTTTCAGCTAAAAGCGGTGACGGTGTAGAAATTTTGCTAAAGGAAATTGTCAAATATTCAAAGCCTTCACCACACTTTTTTGCAAGTGACGATTTTACCGACCAACCCGAAAAGGTTATGGTTGCCGAAATGATACGAGAAAAGTTACTGCGTTGCCTTTCAAAAGAGGTTCCTCACGGAGTTGCCGTTGACCTTGAAAAATTTTATGAAACCGATACAGTAAACGGTGAACCCGTTTTACAAGTTGATGCGGTAATTTACTGTGAAAAAGATTCGCACAAAGGAATTATAATAGGCAAGGGTGGAGAAATGCTAAAACGCATTGGCACTTATGCCCGTAAAGATATTGAAAATTTCTTTGGCATAAAGGCATCAGTAAAGCTTTGGGTAAAGGTTAAAGAGGATTGGCGAAACCGCCAAGGACTAATTCACACTTTTGGTTTAGATAACCTCAATTAACTAAAATTACCTACTATATTATCAGCCGAAAATATCACAATAATTTTGTGGAGGTTGATAATATGCAACAAAATAGAGCATGGCTAAAATTTTTAATTACAGGTAATCCAAAAGATTATTTAAACTATAAAAACAAAGCAAACGAGCAAGAAATATATCGAGGTGAGGATACTGCGTATTACGACCGATGGCCTTGTGATAAAGGAAACGACTATAAGGGATAACGACCGAATGATAACCATAATCACGCGTGATAGGGGAGTAATTACTGCCTTTGTAAGAGGGGTTAAAAGTTTTAAAAGCAAGCGTGGCTCGGCTACCAGCTTGCTTAGCTTTTCAAACTTTAACCTCGAGTTTAAAGGCGATACATATACCGTGCTTGAAGCCTCGGTCAACAAAATGTTTTTTGGCGCCGGCAGCGATATTGTAACCCTTACCGTTGCGCAATATTTTTGTGAGCTTTGCAATATTTTTCGTCCCGTTGAAAATGAATCAGAAGAATTTTTACGTCTTGTTTTAAATTCCTTGCATTTTTTAACAGAAAATAAACGAAGCCCTGAATTAATAAAGGCAATTACCGAACTTCGTGTCGCTGTGATTGCAGGTTATGCCCCAAACCTTGTAGCGTGTGACGGTTGCGGCGAATTTGAAGATGCTGTTATGTATTTTAAATTAGATGACGGCACGCTATACTGCAGTGATTGTCGCAAAGAAAATTGTGTATCTATCACACTGACTGTATTACAAGCAATGCGGCATATTGTTTATTCAAAATTTGAGCAGCTATATTCTTTTGAAATACCCGAAACCGCCGCAAAAGAACTTTCAATTTTAACCGAACGATATGTTACATATCAAACCGAACACCGATTTACAACTTTAGATTTCTTACGAGGAATTATATGAAATATGATATTTTAAAACATGCTAAAACGCTTGAACTTGATACCGTTTTGCAAAAATTAGCAGGTGAGTGTGCAAGCGAAGATGCGTATAACAACGCACTTCACATTGTTCCTGATACCGATATAAATATTGTAAAACGTAATTTAGCCGAAACCGAATCGGCTTATTTGCTTATTTCTAAATTTACTTCACCGTCATTTGGTGGCGCTGTCAATATATCTGGAAGCTTGTCGCGCGCGGCTTTAGGTGCCACGCTTACACCTGGTGAACTTATTAAAATAGCTAATGTGTTGCGCGTTGTTCGTTCTGTGAAGGCTTGGCGTGATAATTCGTCAGCCGAGCGTGAAACTGCAATTGACTATCTTTTTGGTGCACTTGTTCCAAATAAATATTTAGAAGAAAAAATTACTTTTTGCATAAAAAGTGAAGACGAAATTGCTGATACTGCTTCAAGCACACTTGCCGATATTCGTCGCAAAATAACATCTAAAAGTGCAAAAATTCGCGAAAATCTTGATAAAATTGTTCGCGGACAAATGTCAAAATACCTGCAAGATGCTATCATCACACAACGTGACGGTAGATTTGTAGTGCCCCTAAAGGCCGAGCATAAGGGCGAAATTTCTGGCATTATTCACGATACATCTTCAAGTGGAGTTACACTATTTATAGAACCTATGTCGGTTGTTGAGGTTAATAATGAAATTAGAGTTTTAAAATCTAAAGAAATTGACGAAATCAATCGCATCTTGGCCGAGCTTTCTGCCACCTGCGCAGAATTTGCCGATAGTATTAAACAGTCTTATCAAGCACTTGTTGAACTTGATTTAATATTTGCAAAAGCAAAGCTTGCCTATAAAATAGGCGCAATTGTGCCTAAAATTAACGACAAGGGCTTTGTTTACCTTAAACGCGCTCGTCATCCACTTATAAATCAAAAGGCTGTAGTGCCAATTACGATAACACTGGGTGGGGAGTATGACACACTTATAATCACAGGCCCTAACACAGGCGGTAAAACAGTAGCGCTTAAAACATCTGGTCTTATGTGCCTTATGGCTATGTGCGGTCTTATGATACCGTGTGATGATAACAGCGAAATAGCAGTTTTTAACAAAATTTATGCCGATATCGGCGACGAACAAAGCATAGAACAGTCGCTTTCAACCTTTTCGTCACATATGGTAAATATTATTTCTATACTTGAAGATTGTGACAGTAACTCACTTGTTTTATTTGACGAGCTTTGCGCAGGTACAGACCCTGTAGAAGGCGCCGCACTTGCTAAAGCTATACTTATGACGTTAGCCAAAAAAGGCGTTAAAACAGTAACAACTACTCACTATCCCGAGCTTAAGGCCTATGCGCTTGATGCCGACAGGGTAGAGAACGCAAGCTGTGAGTTTGATGTAGCTACACTTAAACCTACTTATAATCTCATAATCGGTCAACCCGGCCGCTCAAACGCATTTGCCATTTCAAAACGTTTAGGTCTAAGCGATTGTATAATTTCACTTGCAAGTGACCAGCTTACTGAAGATGACCTACGCTTTGAAAATGTTGTAGCAAGTCTTGAAAAGGCACGGCAGGATGCCGAACGCGATCGCCGTGAAATGTCTAAAATGCGTGCTCAAATAAACGAAGCCAAAAAGCGTAGCGAACAAGCCGAGCACGATTTTAAGCTAAAGCAAGACAAACTTATGAACGAAGCACGCGAAAAGGCCTCTGCCATAATTGAGAGTACACGTTATAAATCAAGTCAGTTATTAAATGAGCTTGAAGAAATGAAAAAGCAGCTCAACGCACAAAACGCCGCTCAAAACGTTGATAAAGCGCGCCGAGACTATAAGAATTCATTAACTCAAATGGAAGACGAGGCAAATCCTGTTGTAGATAACAGCACGGGCGAAGGCCTTAAAAAAGCGCCCAAGACAGGTGATATTGTTATACTTAAAAGCTTTAACCGCGATGCAACCGTTGTTAAAGTAGAAGAAAACAAAAAACAACTATACGTTATGTCCGGTTCAATGAAAATGTGGGTGGGCTTTGACGATTGCAGACTAAAAAAATCAAATGCACCGTCTACCGAAGCGCCAAAGACGCGAAAGGTATCCGGAATTACGTCACGTGCCGACCGCAATGTAAGCGGAGAAATTGATATTCGCGGTCTTGCTACCGACGAAGCACTGTTAGAGCTTGATAAATACATCGACGAGGCGGTTTTGGCAGGAATAGGCACAATTACTATAATTCATGGAAAAGGCACAGGAACGCTTCGTAAGAATGTGCAAGCGCACCTACGCCACCACCGCAATATAAAAACCTTCCGCGTAGGACTCTTCGGTGAAGGAGAAAACGGTGTAACAATTGCAGAAATAGCAGAATAGAAAAAGACAGGGTAGAAACCCTGTCTTTTTTATCTAAACTTTTCCATTGGTATGTGGTGTTCTTCATCGATTGTTTTAATGCCGTTTTTGTAATTATAGCCAAGCTTTCTATAAAACTCACTTGCAGTAATAGAGGAGGGGATCTCAATTCTCTTAGCACGCAAAAAGAATTCGTCTTGTTCTAACGTTTCAACAATTTTTCTACCTACACCTTTACCTTGATACTCAGGTAAGACAAATATGTTAAATAAACTGCTTTCATCGAACTTGCCCCAATAAGAGCCAATAGCACCACAACCGATTATTGTGTCACCCTCACATACAACATAAAAGTGCATCCAACCGGCGCGCTGTATTATCTTTTCGGGAGTTAGGCGGCTTATTGTGTTTTCGATTACTTCGGCAGTGTAATCTTTAACATTAGTAGTACGCATTGTCTTTGCAATCAATGCCGATACTGCTTCGGCATCTTTTATTTCAAATTCTCTGATAGTAATTTTTTGCATATAAGATGCCTCCTTTAAAATAATATTATTTTATAAATAATTTATTTTGTATTATCAAAACGTTTTCATCTATAGGCATTGTTCCATCAACTTTAACAATTGGAATATTTACTGTATTTAACCAGTCAAGTGTATAATTATCGGAACGATTATTAACCACATCTATAAAAGATTTCTCTTTATAATACAGATCACCGCCATATAAAACCCTGCTGCCAAATTTATTATATGAACGTTCTATTACTCTTTTTATTCTTATTTCTTTTGGAACACTAATGAAAACTGCATGGGTAAATGAATCGGAAATTTCATTGTTGTAATTACCTTTAACTGCGGCAAATACAAAATTGTCAAATTTATTGAAATCATTTAAAAGCATTTTTTGAACTTCTTTTATAGTTCTCGGATTGTCATAGATATAGTCAGTATTTTGTTTTTGAAAATAGTAGTCCTCAATATCTAAAAATTTATAACCCAATTTGACAGATAATGCATTGCCAAGTGTTGTTTTACCGGCTCCATTTCCGCCACAAACGATAATCTTATTCCCCATTGTCTTTAATTTCTTCTCGAACACTTTTCGGCATCAATGGCAAGGACTAACATTAGTGCATTTAATGCGTCTTGCGGATTATAAACGTCTATGGAATATGTATCGGTCCAATTAAACAGTTCTTTTGATACAGTAGCAACTTCGGCACCATTTGAATTAATAATTTGATAATCCCACTCAAAAAAGTCACCCTCTACGTGCCAGCCGTTACAATCAATATTATACTTTGGTTTAAAAATAGAAAACTCTCGGCTAATACAACCAACGTATCTGTCGCCATAATACATTTCAAATTTAGGTAACCAAGTTATAATCTTTTCCTTAACAGTTCCAACCTCGTAGCCATTAACGTCAAATATCTTTAAACAATGTCCCCAAGAAAATTGTCCTTTTACAACATATACAATATTTCCATATTCGTCAAAAATATCATAGCTATCAAACCACGAAAAAAATCTTTGTTTAAATAATAGTTTCATAAATTAAACCTCTGATACATTTTGTTTGCAAAAAGACTGCAAGACATTATATTCTCTCAAATAAATACCGCGTTTTTCTTCATCGGATGCAGCATAGTCCTGGTGCTTGGAAAAGATTTCTATAGCATCTTGTAATGGCACCCACCGTGGTTCCATACCAACTTTGATTTCTCTTGGCGAAAGTTTTCTCGCAGTTGTACCAACACATTTACAGATATAATAGCGGCTAATAAAAAGCCAATCTTCATAATATTCATTTGTAAGAAAATATTTATTTATAACCTCGACCTTAAATCCAGTTTCTTCGGCCACTTCACGAGAACAACATTCCTCAAAACTTTCGTTGTGTTCGAGTCCACCACCGGGGATATTATATGTATCGGTATTGGTTTCGTAGCTTAATAATATTTCATTATCTCTAATAACAATGCCACGGCAGGATTCTCTGATTTTTGTGTAAGTTTTAAAGCGATTGTCACCGTAAATATCTAAAGTTTCCATATAAAATCCCCCTACACAAAAAGCCAAAATTTTAAGTATTGCTTACATCACATATCCGCCGTTTACGCCAAGAACCTGACCTGTTATATAATCAGCGCCCTCTGATGCTAAAAACAGTGCTGTTTCGGCAATGTCTTCGGCAGTACCCATACGGCCGAGTGGAACATCTTCTACAAAAGCGTTAAGGTCTTCTACGCTTATATTAGAGTTCATACTTGTATCAATAAGACCGGGTGCAATACAGTTAACTGTTATACCGCTTGGCGCAAGCTCTTTTGCAAGTGCTTTGGTAAGACCGATTACACCTGCTTTGGCAGCCGAATATGCCACCTCGCACGATGCGCCAACCTGACCCCACATAGAAGAAATGTTTATAATCTTACCGCTTTTTTGATTAACCATAACGGGTGTTACAGATTTACAACAGTTAAAAACTCCCTTTAAATCAACATCAAAAATTTTGTCAAAATCAAATTCTTCGGTATCGGTAATAAGACCGTTAAACGCCACGCCTGCGTTGTTTATAAGCACATCAACCGAACCAAACTTGTAAACTGCCTCTTTGATAAGAATATCGGTTTCTAATTTATTTGCAACGTTTACCTTAATCGGTACAACATTATACCCTTGTGAAGATAGGGAAGAGGAGAGCATTTTTGCCAATTGATACGAATCGTTATAACCAATCACAACGTTATAGCCCTTTCTTGCAAATAAAATCGCCATAGCAGCGCCAATACCTTTAGATGCGCCTGTAATAATAACTGTCTTTTTCATATAAAACACTCCAATTAAATCTTTAAAAATATTATAACATAAAAAAATATTTTTTAAAGGGGTATTTTACAACAAATTGTGGTTTACATAAATAGGGTATCAATACATTTTGTGTGGTTTACATAATAAGTTTACATAATACTTTTAAAGGTTACAATTTTGTAATTGACATAATGCATTATTTGTTGTATAACTATATTGCACCCTGTAAAGCGGTGTGTTTTTTGCACCCAAAAAGTTTTTTAGGTTTACATAAACACAAGATCAAATACTATATGTTGAGTGTTATATTTATTTCTAACAAAATATAGTGTTTCATATCTTGTCCTTGTAACTCATATACTGTCTTAAAGGAGATGTTGTATATGAGAAAGGGAATAATAGTAAATTTAAAGAGATTTAAACTGCTTGATTATGTAACCCAAAATAAAATTTTTATTGTTTTGTGTGTAATGTTTATTGTCGGTGTTGCATTGGGTTCAACCGTTTTGTCAAAAAACAGTTGGCTTGCGCAAACCATAGATACATTTTTTAATAATTATGTTAAACTACATAATAACGGCACATTTATTAAAAAATTATTATTCGGTTTTTTTGGTTATTTAATTATATTGATTTTATATTTCTTGTCCGGCAGTTCAATGCTTGGCGTTGCTGTTACACCTTTTATAACCTTATGGCAGGGAATATTTTGTGGTTGCATATCATCGCAGCTATACGCAGCGCACGGACTAAGTGGGATTGCATTTAACGCACTAATACTTATTCCTCCAACGACAATATTTACTGTTTGTTGCTTTTTTGCAGCAAGAAATTCGATCAATTTTTCGCTGCTTATTGCAAAACTAACATTACCGCGAAGCA
Source organism: Acutalibacteraceae bacterium (assembly GCA_045539695.1). Lineage (GTDB taxonomy): Bacteria > Bacillota > Clostridia > Oscillospirales > Acutalibacteraceae > UBA737. The sequence goes on along the minus strand of JAZQFX010000018.1, from coordinate 30,933 downwards.
AACCCGCAAGTTTATATGTAAGCTTTAAAGATTATTGCTGTAAATATTTGATTTTTTTAAGCATTTCGCTATTATGCTCAATTATTGATATTATTCTTAATTTGTTATTCATTAAATTTTTTAATTTTTAATACAGAAAGCAGGTGAGTAGAGTAGTAATGGGTAATAAATGTTTAGAGTTATTTAAAAATTATCTCGCAACCACTAAAAAATGCTCTAAAAATACATTAGACGCATATTTACGTGATGTTAATCAGTTTTTACTTTACTGCTCACAAAACGGCGCCAAAAGCATTGAAAAGGTAAATGAGAACTATATAGTCAAATATATTGAATATTTAACCTTTATCGGTAAATCTGATGCCACAAAAACAAGAACGGTTGCCTCACTTCACTCATACTTTAATTTTTTGTTGTCACAAGGTGTAATTGATAACGACCCCACAAAAGATATAAAAGGTCCCAAAACCGCACGCAAAATACCTGACGTATTAGATTCAAAGGAAATAATGCAGCTTTTATCACAACCCGACGGCAATGATTATAAAAGTATTCGTGATAGGGCAATGCTTGAGGTGTTGTATGCGACAGGCATTAAGGTTTCAGAGCTTATTGAACTTACAGTCAGTGATATAAATCTTCAAATCGGCATAATACATATGCACAACAGCAAGCACGAGCGCATTGTTCCGCTTTATCCGGCGGCGAATAAACATCTTACTGAGTACTGCATGGCGGCCAGACCTGCACTTGTTCAAAACAGTGCGGAAGAAAGACTCTTTACAAATATGAATGGACAACCTATGTCGCGCCAAGGCTTTTGGAAGATAATCAAGCACTATGCCGATAAAGCAGGTATTAAAAAAGATATTACTCCTCACACATTACGCCACTCGTTTGCAGCTCATTTGCTTGAGAACGGGGCACAGCTAAAAGACATAAAGGATATGCTTGGTCATTCTGATATATCATCAACACAAATATATGCACAGCTTATAAAGAGCAAATATGTGCAGTCGTATGCAAAATTTCATCCGCTCGCAAAATAAAAAGCACAATTCATTTAATTTGATTTGTGCTTTTTATTTTTATAATGTATATAATTGAACAAAAGTGATTATTTGCGCAAAAGAGAATAACCCCCAAAATCTAATTGCGAATTATACAAAATGAATATTTTGTATAATTAAGGGTAGTGGTTAAGTCGCTAAATATCGGTATTGACATTGCTTTACAATATTATAAGTACTTCTGGTGTTTTAGCCTTTTATCATATAATAATTAATTAAACTTATTATTTAATACATTAACAAACTCACATATCATTTTATTTATTTGTTAAAATCAAAAATCCCCATCGAATAACTTTTTTCTAAACGATACATTGTATGTCAAAAAAATTTCTATTCGATGAGAAATAATTGTTTTCGATAAATTTAAATTAAATATGGCTATTATAATTACAAAAATGATTTTTTTATATAGCGTAGTCATCATATCGTTAAGTAACAATACAATATTTAAAACCAATAAATAAATAACTTTAAATATGTTTTTAAACCGCATAAAACATTAGAATTCTATTATTTTTTATAATATTGCCTATCGTTGACATAATTTAAAGATGTAATTTACCTTGAGTATGGCAATTCATAAAATTACCTATTTGTTAATTTTTTAACAAATAATGTTTACCCCAGCATAACATCTAATAGCATCATTGTTGCAAAGCCCGATATAATACCCATAGTTGCCATATATGGTTGTTCTGATTTATTTTGTTGACACTCAGGTATAAGCTCGTGTACAGCCACCAAAATCATTGCACCCGCTGCAAATGATAATGCAAACGGTAAAATCGTTTCTATTGTTGAAACAAGTACCGCACCAACAACGCCGGCAATTGGCTCGACTATGGCGGATAACTGACCGTAAAAAAAGCTTTTTCTGCGTGAATACCCTTCCCTTCTGAGTGGAAGTGAAACGGCAGCTCCTTCGGGAAAATTTTGTAACCCTATACCTATTGCAATTGAGATAGCACCCATCAGCGCACCGCTTGTATAATTTTGTTTAAGTAGACCAAAGGCAACGCCAACCGCCAAACCTTCGGGTATATTATGCAAAGTTATAGATAAAATTAGCATTATAACACGATTTAATTTGCTCTTTGTGTTAACGCTATTAAAATTTGTCTTTTTAAAAGCATATGACACTGCTTTGTCAGATATCCAAATAAAGATAGCACCTATTAAAAACCCTGCAGTAACAACTATATATGACGGTGTTTTTAATGTCAGCTCAGCCCGATCTATTGCAGGCTGCAGCAACGACCAAAAAGATGCCGCAATCATTACTCCCGACGAAAAACCCAACATTAAATTTAAAACGCTTTGTTTAGGAGCTTTAAAAAATACAACAATCGCTGCACCCATGGCTGTTAGTAACCATGTTCCAATTGTTGCAATTAATGCCCATAGTATTGCTATATTCATTTTACACCCCCTATGACAGTATATTAAATAATGTCTATTAGGGTTAAAACACGATATTATGAGCTAATTTTTACAAAAAATAAAAATTTCAAAAATTTGCAAAAAAATATGATTTTTTACTTGACATAGCGGTATAATATTGTTATAATATTTAGGCTGTCAAAAAGCAGTATGATTCATTAGCTCAGCTGGCAGAGCACATGACTTTTAATCATGGTGTCCGGGGTTCGATTCCCCGATGGATCACCAAAAAAGGATGGTTTTTCAACCATCCTTTTTTTATTTACAATCTTTAATATTAAGTATTTTAATAAGCTGATCTACAGCATCATCATAATTTTCAAAATCAACAATATAATCGCAGATTTCCATATTCTTTTGCTCATATTCAATTGCGGTGAGGCGATTTACCTTGTCCTCAATAGATGAATTTTTACGCAAAATATTAGCCATAAGAGCTTTTTTGTCACGTTTCATATAGATTGTTACCACGTTCTTAAAATAAGTTTTAAGTGACATTGCGCCGCAAATATCCATAGTAGTAAGCACGCGTTTGCCACGTGATAAAATTTCTTTAACGTCGCCTCTTTTAGAGCCATAGCCGTGACCTGCGTACATAGTTGACTGAAACATTTGTCGGTTGTCACACATCTCCCTAAAGGTTTCAAGTGGTACATAGTTATACCAAGCATTTTCTTCAAGCGCTGTCGGGTCTTTTGTTGTGTAGCTTGTAAGCTTTTCAAAGCATTTCGCTTTTTCTAAAAACTTTGTAGCAATTTTAGATTTACCGCTGCCCGATGGTCCAACAAGCACAACAATTTTAGGATCTTCGGCGATAGCATCCTCTTTAACCGAATAGCTTTCGGCTATAACCTCAACAAGCTTTAAAAATTCATCATAATTATTTACTGCAAGCATACCAGTGGCTTCCTGATTCCACGGTCTGCGCATTAAAATTGGATATTTCGCCTTTGAATTTAAAATATTATGCATCGCGTCATCAAACAAAATATCTGTAGCAATATTGTCTTTTCTAAAACCCATATAAATATGGTCTTGCGGAATTTCGGGAAACTCCTCTAAAATACGCTGCGCACGAATGCCCATAAATTCTGGCGGTACAGCTGTACAAATATATACATCGGTCATTTGAGTGAGCTTTCGCACAAATTCTTTAGCACCCTTGTAAACCGGCTGTGTACGATAAAATTCCGCATCGTTGAAATACGGATAAATAGCGTCAGCACGTGTGCCAACCAGACCCCAACGGTCTTTTTCATAAATGGTCATCGGTGGGTCAAATTTATATTTTTCGTTGGCTAAACGGATAGCGTATGCTGTACATTCCATCAACAAGTCGTCAATATCAAGAGCTGTTGATAATCTATATTTTCTACTCATATTATATCCTCACTTTCTTTATATTTTAAGAAAAGCAGCCTACCGCATTTGATACAGAAATACGGAAAGCTGCTTATTTTTAATTATTGTACCATAAATTGTAATTAAAATCAAGACATATTATTTAACAACAATATTTACAAGACGTTTTGGAACATAAAGCTCTTTAACAACCGTCTTGCCTTCAATTTCAGCCGCTACGGCATTATCGGCCTTAGCAAGTGAAATTGCGCTTGCAGCATCAATGTCGGCTGCAACGTTAATTCTGGCTCTGATTTTACCGTTTACCTGAACAGCAATTTCAACAGCAGAATCAACACACTTTGCTTCATCATACTTTGGCCACTCTGTAGCGTTAAGCATTCCGTCAAAGCCTGCTATTTCCCAAAGCTCTTCGGTCATATGAGGCGCGAATGGATTAAGCAAAGTAATAAATGCCTTAAATTCAGCTTTATTAATGCTACCGGTTGCAGTAATTGTGTTAAGCAATGACATCAAAGCGGCAATCGCAGTGTTCATTTTGAGTGTCTCAATGTCATCAGTAACCTTTTTAATGGTCTTATGAATTTCGGACTCAAGCTCGGTACGGTAACTGTCGCCGTCGACCAAAATATCAGCGAGTGAGAATACTTTGTCAAGGAAACGCTTACTACCCTTGATTGAAGACTGACTCCAAGGTGCTGCCTTTTCAAAGTCACCGATAAACATTTCATAAACACGCATTGTATCTGCGCCGTAGTCGCGGATAATCTCGTCGGGATTTACAACGTTGCCGCGGCTCTTAGACATCTTTTCGCCGTTTTCACCCAAAATCATACCGTGGCTTGTACGCTTAGCGTAAGGCTCTTTATTTGGTACTACACCGATATCATAAAGGAACAAATGCCAGATACGACTGTAAAGCAAGTGAAGGGTTGTGTGCTCCATACCACCGTTATACCAATCAACAGGTCCCCAGTATTCTAACGCTTCTTTGCTTGCCAAAGCATCTTTATTATTAGGATCGCAATAGCGTAGGAAATACCAAGAAGAACCAGCCCATTGTGGCATAGTATCTGTCTCACGTTTAGCGGGAGCGCCACAGTGTGGACATGTGGTATTTACCCAATCGGTAATTTTAGCAAGCGGAGATTCGCCGTTATCGGTCGGTTCATAAGAATCAACGTTTGGAAGTGTCAGTGGCAATTCACTTTCGGGTAGCGGCACATAACCACATTTTTCGCAATAAACCATAGGAATTGGCTCGCCCCAATATCTTTGACGAGAGAATACCCAGTCGCGAAGCTTGTAGTTGGTTTTACGCTCACCAAGGCCTTTGTCTTTAAGCCATTCTTGAATTTTAACCTTAGCATCTTCAACAGATAGTCCGTTTAAAAAATCAGAGTTTACCATAACACCGGTATTACAATCGGTAAATGCTGCTTCTTCAACGTTACCGCCTGCTACAACCTCAATAATAGGAAGACCAAATTTCTTAGCAAAATCCCAGTCACGAGTATCGTGAGCAGGTACTGCCATAATAGCACCTGTGCCATAAGATATAAGCACGTAGTCAGAAATAAAAATTGGAATTTCAGTATTATTTACGGGGTTTATCGCCTTAATACCTTTAAGCATTACACCTGTTTTGTCTTTCGCGAGCTCGGTACGCTCAAAGTCTGACTTTTTAGCGGCTTCTTGTTTATAAGCTAAAACCTCATCATAGTTTTCAATCTTATCTGCCCATTTTTCAATTAAAGGATGCTCCGGTGACAATACAGTGTATGTAGCACCAAACAATGTATCGGCACGAGTAGTGAATACCTGGAACTTATCGCCACATGTGGTACCAAAATCAACAAGTGTACCATAAGAACGACCAATCCAATTGCGTTGTTGGGTCTTAACACGCTCAATAAAGTCAACATCATCAAGTCCGTCAAGAAGCTTTTCGGCATAGTCGGTAATTTTGAGCATCCACTGACTTTTTTCACGTTGCACAACCTCACTGCCGCAACGCTCACAAACGCCGTTTACAACCTCTTCATTAGCAAGAACGCATTTACAAGAGGTGCACCAGTTAACCGCCATCTGCTTTTTGTAGGCAAGACCTTTTTTATAAAGCTGCAAGAAAATCCACTGAGTCCACTTGTAATACTCCGGATCAGTAGTGTTAACTTCCCTATCCCAGTCAAAAGAAAAACCAAGTGATTTAAGCTGACGCTTAAAGTTAGCAACATTCATCTTGGTAACCTCAGCAGGATGAATATGATTTTTAATTGCAAAGTTTTCGGTAGGAAAACCAAAAGCATCCCAACCCATCGGATATAGCACATTAAAGCCCTGCAAGCGCTTTTTACGTGCAACAATATCAATTGCAGTATAAGAACGTGGATGTCCCACATGCAAGCCTTGACCTGACGGATAAGGAAATTCTACAAGACCGTAGAATTTAGGTAATGTATAGTCGTCTTTCGCGGCGAAGGTTTTATTATCATCCCAAATTTGCTGCCATTTCTTTTCAATTTCTGTGTAATTATATTTCATATCAGTCACCCTCTGCTTCATCAAGAATTGTTGATAAATCTATTTCTTTTGCGTCCTTCCACATACTATCAAGACTATAAAATTCACGCTCATTTGGAGTAAATACATGAACGATAACCGATGTATAGTCAAGTGCAATCCAACCAGTTGTTTTTCCCTCAATATGATGCGGCTCAACAGCTTGTTCCTTTAACTTTTCTTCAACCTCATCAGCAAGAGCACGTACATGTGTTGAAGACGTTGCGGTTGCAATTACAAAATAATCGGTAAGTGTGGTAAGATCATCAATTTTTAATACTTTAAGCTGTCTAGCCTTTTTATTGTTCAAGGCATTGGCAGCAATTTTAAAAATATTTTGTGAATCCATTATTTACTTCCTTTCAAAGCGTTTTCATTATAAGCATTTACAGTATCAAGGTGAAGAGGCTTTCCCCGTGACACTAAATCATTTATTGTATACGAAAGAGCATAGTCTAAAGCTGCTTCCTGCGATATTTCAACCTTTTCTCGCATTACATCAATATCATCATAATCACGGTCAGCGGATGTAAAATCAGCAAGATATAATAACTTTTCAAGTTGAGTCATACCAGCACGTGCTGTTGTGTGATAACGTACAGCTGTAATTATCTCTTTATCGTCAATTTTTAAAACATTCTCAATATATGCAGCACCCGATATCGCATGCCATAACTTTTCAGCATTTTTTTCAATATCGTTTAGCATTATACCAAATCTGCTAAATATTTGCAAGTGTTCTTCTTGAGTTGCGTTTTTGGTTATATCGTGCAAAAGGCCTGCAAGATACGCTTTTTCACAGTCTCCGCCATATTTTTTTGCTAAACGAACTGCTTCATCAGCAACACAAAGCGAATGATTGTAACGCTTGGGTGTAAGCCTTTCTTGTAAAATGTTTTTATATTCTATATATTTTTCAGACATTGTAAATTCCCTTTTCGATAATATAGTCATAAACCTTTTGCGGCAATAAATTTTTATCGATTTTTTTGCGAAGTTTAGTTGACGAAACATCCGTAATCTTATTGGTTATAACTGTAATATCAGCGCCATAATCGGTTAATCTCTTATATGAATTATCAAAATCAGCTAATCCCTCGCGCTTAAATGCAATAAAACTTGTTCGTGCAATTAATTCCCGCCAGTCATACCATGTATCAAGTGTTGACAACATATCTCCGCCGATTACAACAAAAAAATTATCTTGAGTATAAATTTTTTGTAGTTGTTTAATGGTGTCAATTGTATAACTTTTACCATCTCGCTCAAACTCAATAAGGCAAAGCTCTGCTTTGTTGAAATCATCACACACAAGCGCGCACATATTTTGACGATGAATATCATCAGTCACGTTGTCAAAATCTTTATGTGGTGGAATTTTATCAGGCATTACAAGCACCTTATCAATATAATCAATTTCGCAAATGCATCTTAACATCTCATAATGACCAATATGAAAAGGATTAAAGGTGCCGCCAAAAATCGCAATATTAGACATTTATTTCACCAATTTTATTGTCTTATTGTTTTTACTTTCGCGATAAAGTATAAAGCGATAACCTATGACCTGAACAACGTCGGCACCAACACGCTGAGCTATTGTGTCAGCGGCAGTTCGCGATGTATCGGGACAGGTTTCAAGTACACGCATTTTAATTAGCTCGCGCGCTTCAAGCGCCTCATCAACCTGCTTTATAAGCTGGTCATTTATGCCGCCTTTGCCTACCTGAAATATCGCTTCATAAGTATTTGCCATACCGCGAAGTTGTGCTCTTTGTCTGCTATTTAACATTATTTTTCCTCATTTATTTCTATATATTTTTTTAGTTCTTCTTTAAAAAGCTGTAATGCTTTTCCGCGATGACTAATGCTGTCTTTTTGTTCGGGAGTCAGTAAACCCATTGGCCCCAACTCACTGATGAAATACGGATCATAACCAAATCCACCGTCGCCTATAGGCTCAAAATTAATCTTACCCTCGCACTCACCTCGAACGGTAAAATATTTACCGTTCGGAAAAACACAAGCAATAGCCGCAACATACCGTGCAGTGCGTTTTTCTAAAGGCACATTTTCGAGTTCACCTAATAATTTTTGATTATTTGATTCGTCATCACCATGCTCACCCGAATATCGAGCAGAATATATACCCGGCGCACCACCCAAATAGTCAACGCAAATTCCCGAATCATCAGCAACGGATATCAATCCTGTGTTTTTTAAGCCGTCTTTCGCTTTAATGATTGCATTTTCTTCAAAAGTAGTTCCATCTTCTATGGGTTCAGGGAAGTTTTTATCTAAATCCTTTTGGCTCAACACCTCAAAACCCATAGGTATTAAAATTCGTTCTAATTCCTTAAGTTTTTTTTGATTTTTTGTTGCAATAAATATCTTCATATTATTCACCTAAATCAAAGATGCCGTCAGCGAATTCTTTGGCGTTAAACGGTTGCAAATCATCTATTCCCTCGCCCACTCCGACATATTTAACCGGAATACCAAGTTCATTATGAATAGCAACAACAATACCGCCTTTTGCTGTGCCATCAAGTTTTGTAAGCACAATACCGGTGATATCAGCAACGTTTTTAAATTCACGGGCTTGGTTTACCGCATTTTGACCCGTTGCAGCATCAAGAACCAAAAGCGTTTCTATTGATGAGTCGGGTAATTCGCGTTTTATTATACGGTAGATTTTAGCAAGCTCATCCATAAGATTTTTCTTGTTATGGAGTCGACCTGCCGTGTCGCAGATAATAACATCGGCACCCTTTGATTTTGCTGAAGCAATTGTGTCAAAAACAACAGATGCAGGGTCACTACCTTCTACACTTTTTACCATAGTAACGTCAGCGCGTTCAGCCCATACACCGAGCTGATCAATAGCAGCAGCTCGGAAAGTGTCAGCGGCTCCAAGCACCACTTTTTTACCACTATTTTTAAGCATTAAAGACATTTTACCAATTGTTGTTGTCTTACCAACACCGTTAACACCAATAACCAAAATAACAGAAGGTTTTGTATCAAGTTTTAAAGCAGTATCCTCGCCTAACATCTCAATAATAATGTCGTGCATTATACTTTTAATTTGTGAGGGGTCGGTAATACCATCTTGCTTTACACGAGCACGTAGCTCATCACAAATTTTAAGCGATGTCTCTACACCGACATCAGACATAACAAGTAATTCTTCAAGTTCTTCAAATAAATCCTCGTCAATCTTTGTAAAACTATTGATAATACTTGTAATACCATCAGATATACTCGCCTTAGTCTTTTGAAGACCGGCTTTAATTTTACTAAAAAGTCCCATTAAAATTATGCTCCCTGATTTTCGAGTAATTTCTTTTCAAGTTCAGCTACATTAAGCTCAAGTAGCTTGGTTACACCCTTTTCTTGCATTGTAACACCATAAAGCATATCAGCAGCTTCCATTGTGCCACGACGGTGAGTTACACAAATAAACTGAGTATTAAAGTCAGAACGCTTCATATAATCAGCAAAACGGTCAACGTTAATATCATCAAGCGCCGTGTCAACCTCATCCAAGAAGCAAAACGGAGGAGCGTTTACCTTCATAATTGCAAAATAGATAGATAATGCAACGAGAGCCTTTTCGCCACCCGAAAGTCCGTTAAGGCTTGGTACGTTTTTACCCGGAAGTCGAGCCTCAATATCGATACCGCTTTCAAGAACATTGTCAGGATTGGTAAGTTTAAGCTCGGCGCTGCCGCCACCGAAAAGTTCCTTAAAGGTTTTTGTGAAGTTTTCGTTTATCTTATTAAAACCAACTACAAACATTTCTTGCATTTGTGCGGTTAGTTGATTGATAAGCTTACGAAGCTCAGCTCTTGCTTTTTCAACATCTTCAACCTGAGCGTTCATAAAATCATAACGTTCTTTGACCTCTTTGTATTCCTCAATAGCCGAAACATTTACATTACCGAGTGAACGGATCTTAGACTTTGTTTCGGCAAGCTGTTTTTTGGCTTCAGCAGGTTTTTCAATTTCAATAGCAACATTCTCAGCCTCACTCTTGGTTAGCTGATACTCATCGTAAAGCTGACGAATAACATCGTCATATTCTTTCATCATTACATCTTTACGCTCTGTAAGACGCGCAAGTTCGCCGCCGATTTTTTCGCGCTCTAATGTGCGCTCTCGTTCGCTTGAACGAAGTTCAACACCTGATTTTTCGACCTCGTTACGTTCATTCATAAGGTTTTCAATCTGTTTGTTGTAATCAGCAATTTTTTGTTTGATATTGTCAATCTCATCAATATGAGCAGAAATATCAGAGTTCAACTGAGAAATTTTAAAACCAACAGCCGCAATTTCTGCATCAATTTCACCTGCTCTGAGCGCACGATTGGAAATCGTGTGTTCCATATCATCAGCAGATGCGTTAAGTGATGCTGCATCCTTTTGATTTTCGATTATCTGCAGTTTAATCTCGGTAATATCGTTTGTAAGTGATTCGCGATTTTGAGAAAGTGTATCTCTACCACCTGTCATCTGATCAATTTCAGCCTGTATTGATGATTTTTGAGCTTCAAGTTCGGCAATTTGTTTAGCGGCGGTATTTGCTTTATCATTTAGTGTCTTTATCTTTTCGTCACTACCGTCGCGTTCTTCAATGAGCGCATTAATTGAAGTATTAATGTTATTAATTAAATCATCTATACGTTTTAGCTCGGCCAAAGCACGAATTTTATCTTCGTTAGCATTTGTCAAGTCAGCCTTTACAGCAATAATATCAGCATTAACCTCGGCGACGGCTGATACTGCATCATCAAGAAGTTTAAGCGTTGTTTTTTCTTTTTCACAAAGTTTTTCAATCTCGGCTTCAATGCGTTTAATATCAGCAGCACGACTAAGCATACCGACTTGTTTTACAAGCGAACCACCGGTGTATGTACCACCCGGGTTAATGACCTGACCATCGAGGGAAACAACCTTTACGCGATAGTTGTATTTTTTCGCCAATGTTGTTGCACTGTCGATATCTTCGGTAACAACAGTACCTGCAAGCAAATGCTTAATAATTGTCTCATATTTTTTATCAACATTAACGAGGTCCGACGCAACACCTACAAAGCCATAAATATCATCAAAACCATTTTCTTTAAACTCACGCGAAGTAGTTGAAGAAATTGGCATAAATGTAGCACGGCCTGCATTGTTGGTTTTAAGATAGTTAATAGCGCGTTTTGCATCAGCTTCGGTATCAACAACTACATTTTGAACAGCGTTACCCAGTGCTGTTTCAATAGCAACTGAGTACTTTTTATCAACAGAAATTAGCTTTGATAACGGGCCGTGAACGCCGCGCAAAATTTCTTTATCGGATTCGGCAACCACCTTTTTTACAGCGTGAGAAAAGCCTTCCATACTGTTTTCAAGCTCGGTAAGTATTTGTACTCTGCGACGTTTCGCCTCAATATCAAGGTGCAATTCATTGCTTTTTTCAGTTAGTTCTTTAAGCTCATCATTACGATTGTTAAGGCGAAGTTCATAGCCACTAATCGAGTTTTGCAATGATTCAATATCACTTTCTGTTTTATCTAAAAGTTCTTTTGTTTCGTCGAATTCTTTAGATAAAATTTGCTTTTCAGATTCATTTTGTTTAAGCAAATCATCAATAATTCCTCTACGAGAGTTAATTTCATCAATAGAGGTATTAGAGGTAGTCATTTCAACCCTTAAATCCGATGTTTTAACTGACAATATGTTAAGAGTTTTAATCTGCTCCTCAATTTTTCTTGAAATGCTTTCACTATCGGTAAGCAAGTTATTTAAATTATTTTCAAGTGTCGAAAGTTTTTCATTAAGTTCGTCAATAACCTTTTGCTTACTGATAGCAAGATTGCGCTTGTTTTCAATGTCTTGTTTTGCGGTTAAATCAGAATCTTCAAGTGCCTTCTTTTCAGCATTCAAACGTTCAATAGTCTCGTTATTGTGCAAAATATCATTATTTAAAACAGATATCTCACCCTCAAACTTGACAGTTTCCTCGTTTGAAAGAGCAATTCGTTGACGAATGTTTTCAATTTGTGAAGTAATAAAGGTAAATTGCGCAGTGTTTTGCTCTGATTTAGTATCAAATTCATTAAGGGCTTCTTCAATTTCCTTATACTGCATTTGTGCAGTCGCAATTTTACTTTCTTGAGCGCGTAACGCGTCTTTTGAGTTATTGAGAGTATAAAGCCATAGACCGATTTCAAGCTGCTTTTTTTCTTCTGCAAGGGTCAAAAATTTCTCTGCCTTTTTACTTTGTTCTTCCAGTGGTCCCACACGTGCTTCAAGCTCATCTAAAATATCTTTAAGACGCAACAAATTATCCTCAGCAGCAGTAAGCTTACGCTCTGCTTCGGTTTTGCGATAACGATATTTCGAAATACCCGATGCTTCCTCAAAAATATCACGACGCTCATCGGATTTTGTGCTAATAATATTATCAATCTTACCCTGTCCAATCATTGAATAACCGTCACGACCAAGACCGGTATCCATAAACAATTCGTGTACGTCTTTTAGACGAACCGAAACGTTATTTATTAAATATTCACTTTCATGTGAACGATAAAATCTACGTGTAATAGAAACAAAATCATTATCAAAATTAAGGGTTCTATCAGCATTATCAATGTTAAGAGTTACCTCGCAAAAGCCGTGTGGACGACGATTATCGGTACCGCCAAAGATAACGTCTTCCATAGACTGACCACGAAGGCTTTTGGTAGATTGTTCACCCAAAACCCAACGTACAGCGTCGGAAATATTACTTTTACCACTACCGTTAGGACCGACAACCGCGGTAATACCGCGACCGAATTTCAATATGGTTTTGTCAGCAAAAGATTTAAATCCTTGGATTTGTATTGAACTTAAAAGCATTTTTATCTCCTTTCGGCCCTGATTTCATAGTCTTTACAGTTTTTATCTGCTTTAACTACACAATCAAAACCGATTTTTTTTAATTCATTTATGTTTTCCTTGCGTTGTCCAATCATTTTTGAAATAGCGCTCGGGTTTACAAACAAGGTATAACTACCTTTTTGGTTAAGCAATTTTTTGGCAATATTAAGATAAATTTTAGAAAAACACAGCTCACTAAAAGCAGGATGCCAAGGACCTGCAATATAACTATTTTCCTCTATTGAATGAAGTCCTAAACGAATAACCTTTATATTCTCAACTTCAAACATCGTAAGCAACCTAGCACAAAGCTCTACAGCGTTTTCCAAAGTTTGAGGTTTATATTTATTATCGATATAAAGCGCTGCTAAATCGGTATTTTTTAAAACGATAGTAGGATAAATTCGAACAGTATCAGGCTTTAATTTTATGATATCTTCTGCGGTTTTTATAACAAAATCATCGCAATCTCCATAAAGCCCCGTCATCATTTGCAATCCTAAAGAAAAACCGTGCTTTTTAATAAGATTAGATGCATTAATAACGTCTTGCGAGCTATGTCCTCTATTGTTAAGCGTTAAAACGTTATCATTAAGACTTTGTGCACCAAGTTCAATAGAGGTTACGCCATACTGCTTCAGAAGCAATAAAATTTCATCATCGATAGCATCCGGTCTGGTTGAAATACGAATGCCCGAAACAGTGCCGTCTTTCACAAATTGATAAGCCGCTTGTAGCAAATCTATCATATAGTTGCGATTTATCGCTGTAAAACTACCGCCAAAAAAAGCAATTTCTGTACTTGAGGAGTTATATCCGCACGAAGAAACAGCAGTGTTTACCGCATCGATGACATCCTGTGGTCGCGGAGCTCGGTGTATGCCTGTTATATGGCGCTGATTGCAAAAACTACACATATTAGGACATCCGATATGAGGAACAAATATAGCAATATTTGAATGCCGTTTTGTCATAGAGGTTCACCCATAAGCTTTAATGCCTGTCGTGCAGCCATTTGCTCGGCTTGCTTTTTACTTTTACCGCTACCGGTACCTATAACGTTTGAGTTAAGATGAACAGCTACAGTAAACTGCTTATCGTGGTCAGGCCCTGACTCGTCAATAAGTATATAAGATACATTTTCTTCTGGATTTCTTTGTATTATCTCTTGAAGTGTTGTTTTATAATCTTTAAAGCTATCTTCACTATGATGTTTCAAATCACGCAAAACTGTATTCATGATATGATTTTTTGCAGCAGTCATTCCGCCGTCAAGATAAATAGCGGCAAGCACTGCCTCAAACGCATCGGCAAGTATGGAGTCGCGTTCTCTTCCACCATTTTTATCTTCGCCTTTGCCAAGTTTTAAATAATCACCAATACCTAACTCTCGTGAAAAAGCACATAAAGATTTTTCACAAACAAGCGATGCTCTAAGGCGGGTTAGTTCACCCTCAGGCATATTGGGATATCTATGAAAAATATGATCAGCAACAATAATTGATAATACCGAATCACCTAAAAACTCAAGTCTTTCATTTGAGTGCGTATTACCTCGTACTTCGTTTGCATAAGACGAGTGTATAAGCGCATTTTTCAAAAGCTCTATATTATTAAATTTGTAGTTTAATTTTGTCTGAAGGGACTCCATTTAAATTACTCCGATTTAATTATATTTTCACTAATTGTATTGATTACATTCTTTTCTGTAAAAATAATTGCTTGGCGAATAGCATTTTTAATTGCTTTTGCATCAGAGCTACCATGAGCTTTTATGACAGGCTTACTCACACCTAAAAGTGGCGCGCCCCCAACCTCTGAGCTATCCATCATTGACTTTAAAGCGTATAAATCTTTCTTTAATATAAGCGCAGCTATTTTGTTTAAAAGATTTTTATACATTGCGCCTTTAACCATTTTAAAAAGTGTTGTCGATGTGCCCTCAATAAGTTTAAGGGCAATATTGCCTGTATAACCATCAGCAATTACCGCATCACACACACCTTTTGGCATTTCGCGCGATTCAATATTACCAACAAAATTGATTGGAGCTTGCTTTAATAGCTTGTATGCCTCAACACGCAACTCATCGCCCTTTGTATCCTCAACACCTATGTTAAGTAATCCTATTTTAGGATTGCTGATACCTTCAACCTTTTCGAGATAAACGCTAGCCATAATACCAAACTGCGCAAGCATTTCAGGTCTGCATTCAGCATTTGCACCCATATCCATAAGCATATAATGACCATCGGGTGAAGGTATAAGACCACCCAAGGCTGGCCTTTTAATGCCCTTGATTCTCTTAACAATGAGTGTGCCACCGACAACGATTGCTCCGGTCGATCCTGCTGATACAAATGCATCTGCACGTGATTCACACAATTCTTTAAAAGCTAACGCCATTGAAGAATTTGAATGCGATTTTAAAATGGTTGTTGGATCATCGTGCATTGAGATTACGTCATCGGTATCAACAATAATCAAATCGCCAAAAAACTCTAAATTATTATCATTAATAATTTTTTCAATTATTTCTTTATTACCTGTAAGAGTAATTTCAATTTTAAATTCTATTGAAGCAAGTGCTGCACCCTTTACAATTTCGAGTGGAGCATTATCTCCTCCAAATGCATCAACAACAATTCTCATAATTTCACTCCTTGATGGTTTTAAAATACTCTAATGATCTATTTGCAAGTGCCGCATATCTTTCGCGCTTGTCCCTTATTTGAGTATCAAGCGTTGGCAAAACGCCAAAATTGGCACCCATTGGCTGAAAATTTTCGACTGTTTCATCTGTTATGTAGCTAAGCAACGCACCAATCATTGAAATTTTAGGCAAAATAATTGGCTTCTTTTTATAAAACTTGTTAACAGCATTAATGCCGGCAATTATACCCGATGCTGCCGATTCCATATAACCCTCTACACCCGAAAGTTGACCGGCGAAGAATATATTTTCAGCATCTTTAAGTGAAAGGTCGGGGTTTAATATTTTAGGCGAATTAATAAAAGAATTTCTATGCATTACTCCAAAACGTATAAATTCAGCATTTCGAAGCGCAGGTATCATAGAAAATACTCTTTTTTGCTCTTGAAATTTCAAATTTGTCTGAAACCCAACAAGATTATAAAGAGTTCCGTCGCTGTTTTCTTTTCTAAGCTGCACAACAGCCCAAGGTCTATGTCCGGTTCGAGGATCACGAAGCCCAACCGGTTTTAAAGGACCGAATCTTATAGAATCAACACCACGACGAGCCAAAACCTCAATAGGCATACAACCCTCATAAACCTTTAGTTGTTTATCAAATTCGTGCAGAGGCGCACCTTCGGCATTTACAAGTTCCGTATGAAATGCCTCGTATTCTTCCCTGTTCATAGGGCAGTTAATATAGTCGCCCTCACCTGTTTCGTCACGGTCATAACGCGAAGCAACAAAGGCTGAAGAAAAGTCAATACTATCTGCTGTCACAATTGGCGCAGCAGCATCGTAAAAACTTAAATTACCTTCACCTGTAATTCGCTCAATATCTCTCGCCAAAGCATCATCGGTTAAAGGACCCGTAGCTATAATGCATATACTGTCAGTGGGCACCTTGTCAACAGCCTGATTTATAACATTAATGTTTTTACAAGTCTTTATTTTTTTCGTGATATATTCAGAAAACAAGTTACGGTCAACTGCCAATGCACCGCCCGCAGGCACTTGTGAAATATCGGCTGCTTCTAAACAAATAGATCCTAAAATACGCATTTCTTGCTTTAGAAGTCCCGCAGCCGAATCAACACGACTTGCTTTTAAAGAGTTAGAACAAACCAACTCGGCAAAATTATCGGTTTTATGTGCCGGAGATTTTTTTAAAGGTTTCATTTCATATAAATCGACCTCAACGCCAAGTCGCGCAGCGGCATATGCCGCCTCACAACCGGCAAGTCCCGCACCAATAACGGTAATTTTATTCATATTATTTTTCCTTTTTAGTTTTTGCAACAGTCTTTCTTGAAGGGCACTCTGAGTTCATGCAGTATTTACGATTTCTTAGTCCTAAAATTATATATCCACCACACTCATTGCATATTTCACCGGTCGGTGCTCCGGGTGAAGCAAAGTCGCACTGAGGATAATTAGAGCAACCGTAAAACTTTTTACCTTTTTTAGAAACTTTTTTAAGTAATTTAGCGCCGCATTTTGGACAAGGCTGTTTTACCTCATCCTCTGGCATAGGCTTTGTATTTTTGCATTCAGGATATCCGGGGCACGCCAAAAACTTTCCAAAGCGACCGTTTTTTTCGACCATTTTTCTGCCGCATTTTTCGCATATAACATCAGTTTCAACAGCAGGCACTTTAACTCGTTTGCCGTCAAGAGAAGCCTCGGCCTTTTTATAATGCGCTTCAAAATCATCATAAAAATCCGCGATAGTTTTTACCCAATTTAGTTCACCTGCACCTATTTTGTCGAGTTTTTTCTCAAGACTAGCTGTGAATTTCGCCTCAAAAATACGGTCAAAATATTGGTTAAGCAAATCACATACAGCAATACCAAGTTGAGTGGGCTTAAAGGCTTTCTTTTCTTTTTCAACATAGCTTCTGTTAGAAATAACCGCTATTATTGATGCAAATGTTGACGGTCTACCGATGCCATTTTCTTCAAGTGTTTTGGTAAGAGTTGGTTCGGTATAGCGCGGTGGTGGCTGTGTGAAATGTTGATTGGGAGTAAGTGCTTTTAATTTCAAAACGTCACCAATATGCATTTCGGGTAATTCAGCGCCATCAGTGGAATTGTCATCTCTACCCTCTTCGTAAAGCTCAGTAAAGCCTTTAAAATCTACAGAATAACCGTTAGCTTTAAAAAGATAATTATTAGCAGTAATGTCAACTGCCACAGTTTTTTGAACACATGCCGCCATAAGAGAAGCAATAAAACGCTCCCATATCAATTTATAAAGATTGTACTGCTCTACAGTAAGCGCTGTCTTTATAAGGTCAGGTGTTAAGAAAATATCGGTGGGACGAATTGCCTCGTGCGCATCCTGGGCACCATTTTTTGATTTAAAATAGCGCGGTTTTGACGGTAAATATTTTTTACCGTATTTTTCATCAATATATTTAGTAGCAGCTGCGCGAGCCTCTTCAGAAATGCGAAGAGAGTCGGTTCGCATATAGGTAATTAAACCTGTGGCACCGTGACCTGGAATATCAATTCCCTCATAAAGCTGCTGTGCGATGCGCATAGTACGCTGACCTGTATAGTTTAATTTTCTTGAAGCCTCTTGTTGTAAAGTAGAAGTTATAAAAGGTGGCGCAGGTTGACGGTTACGTGTGCCGCGCTTTATATCACTTACGGTATAAACTGCATCGTCAAGCTCATTTACGATTTTATTAGCTACATCAGCATTTGGAATTATCTCAAGCTTGTTACCGTCAGCAGTACCGTAAAGCTTTGCATCAAAGCTCTTTCTTTCAGCTTTTAGTTTTGAATCAATTGTCCAATATTCTTCGCTCACAAAAGCTTCTATTTCACGCTCACGTTCAACTATAAGGCGTAGCACTGCTGTCTGCACACGACCTGCAGAAAGGCCGCTCTTAACTTTACGCCAAAGAAATGGGCTTAATTTATATCCTACAATTCTATCAAGAACACGACGAGCTTGCTGTGCATCAACAAGATCAAGATTTATTTTATGTGGATTACTTATTCCGGCGCTTACACCGGTTTTTGTAATCTCATTAAAAGAGATTCGGTTCTCCTCGTTTAAATCAAGACCCAAAATATGAGCTAAATGCCAGGATATTGCCTCACCCTCGCGGTCGGGGTCAGTAGCCAATAGAACCTGCTCGCTGTTTGCTGCAGCGTCCTTTAGTTGTTTTATAACATCCTTTTTATCTGGCATATTAATATATTGCGGTTTAAAATCTTTATCTATATCAACACCAAGCTTTGACTTTGGCAAATCGCGAACATGACCAACAGAGGCCATAACATCATATCCGCTACCAAGATACTTTTTAACACTCTTGATTTTGCTTGGAGACTCAACAATAACAAGCTTTGACATCTATTTACTCCTTTAGTGGTTAATTATCTCATAAATTCCGCCGGGCAATGCCTTTACCAAACCTTCAATTTCGAGTTCAGTAAGGGCCGAAAGTATCTCATCATCACTTAAATTTAAATTAAGTAAATCGTCGGCGGTAAATTTTTGACTATTCAAATTATTATACACTATTTTTGCTTCATTTGAAAGACCTAACTGCGATTTTTTTATTAAATTTTTATCTTTTTTCACTGTTTCATCAATTGAAAATGCCTTTTTAATATCAATTTGCTCAGGAAATTGATTTATATACTGATTAAAAATGTCTATAGCGCTTAAAAGCGGTATAGCACCATCACGAAGAAGCGAATTCGACCCTTTATAATAATCAAGAGTCGGATTTCCCGGTATCACAAAAACATCTCGCCCCTGTTCATTAGCAAGTCGAGCTGTAATTAGTGAGCCGCTTTTAAGTGAAGCTTCTATTACAACAGTGCCCATTGATAATGCAGATATTATTCGATTTCTGATTGGAAAACTATATTTTGTAGCTTCGGCGTAAGGTGGATATTCGCTTATAAGGCATCCATTTTTACTTATTTCTTCTCGCAAAATACGATTTTCAGAAAGATAGTCATAACAAATTCCGCACCCTAATATTGCGATAGTTTTAGCGTTGGCGGCCAAAGCGCCCTTATGTGCACAAGTATCAGCACCAAGCGCTGCGCCACTTACAACAATCATTCCAGCTCGAGAAAGTCTTTTTGAAAGCGAAAAAGCTGCTTTTTTACCAAAATCAGAAATTTTTCGTGGTCCAACAATCGAAATTAAAGGCAAATTATCAACATCACAAAACTCGCCTTTGATATATAATACAAGTGGACAATCAGCAATATTGCGCAATCTTTCAGGATAATTGTTATCACAAACTGTTACAACAAAAATATCATTTTTAATGCAATCATCGATAATTTTATAAATTTTATTTATATCAAAAGATAATATTTTATCAGCATCTTTTTGAGCAATTACACCACTAATTTCAGACTTAATAAATGGCTCATCAAGTATAGAAGCATCACGAAGTAAATTTAATATCTTAACCGCCTTCATACTTCCAGCCCCAAAACATTGCTGAATAGTTATTAAATTAACCAGTGTGATATTTTCTTTCGAAAGTAACATATTACTTTTCCTTAACCATTTCCCACATTGCAATGGCTGCAGCGGCAGCAGCATTTAGGGATTCAGCTTTACCCTGCATATCAATAGTAATACAGCAATGTGCATTTTGTTTTGCGATATCGGTCAAGCCGTTTGCCTCGTTACCAATGAGCAAAACATCGCCGCTTTTGAAATGTTGCATAGAAATTGATGCGGCAGCTTTATCGACAACGCAAGCAAAGGCACGCAAATTGTTTTGATTTATAAACTCACAAATATCATCAACAACATAAAGCGGAAGACGCAATAAGGTGCCCATTGAGCTGCGAAGCGATTTTGGTGAATACGGATCACAACTGTCGGCCGTTAGTATTATTCCGCTTACTCCCAAAGCTTCTGCAGTGCGGGCAATTGCGCCAAGATTTGAAGGATCAGCAATATTTTCGAGAGCAATATATCTACCGTTTGAAGATATATTTTTATTAAATTCGGGTATTTTAGCTATTGCTATTATGCCCTGCGGTGAGTTTGTATCACTGATTTTTTTAAATAGATCATCCTTTAAAACATAGCAATAATTACTTGCATTTACAAACAAATTTATATATTCACCATGCTTTTCCATAGCTGATTTTGTTACAATCAGTTTATCAAATTTGATATTATTTTGATATGCATCATCACAAATACGAAGTCCTTCAAGGACGAAAAGTTTGTTTGCTTTTCGATGCTTTGCTGAAGATTGCAAAAGGCTAACAAACTTGATAAGCTGATTGTCTTTAGATGTAATTTCGATAAATTCGGGCATATTTTTCTCCTAAATAAAAAGCAAAATTCGCCCGAGAAACAATGGTATCTCGGGCGAGGTAAAATTATTTTTCTAATGCTTTTTGAGCAGTTTTTACAAGATTTGCAAAGCCTGCAGCATCGTTAACTGCTATGTCAGCAAGCATCTTACGGTTAATCTGAACACCAGCCTTGTTAAGACCGTTCATAAATGTTGAATAGTTCATACCGTTCATTTTTGCAGCAGCAGAAATACGGGTAATCCAAAGGCGACGGAAATCGCGCTTTTTAAGTCTACGACCGATATAAGCATAGTTACCTGATTTCATAACCGCTTCTTTCGCGGTTTTAAAGAGTTTTGATTTAGCGCCAAAATAACCTTTGGCAAGTTTTAAAGTCTTTTTTCTTCTTTTGCGTGTTGATAACGCACCTTTTACACGAGCCATTTCAAGTTTCCTCCAATTTAAATTTTCCGATTATTTGTACGGAATGAGCTTCTTTACTGTTGCAACATTTGTTGCGTCAGCACATACGACTTTACGTAAATTTCTCTTACGCTTTGTTGTCTTTTTGTTAAGAATGTGAGACTTGAAAGCATGAGCGCGTTTTACCTTGCCGTTTTTTGTGAGCTTAAAGCGCTTTTTAGCGCCGCTGTGGGTTTTAATCTTAGGCATAATTTTATCCTCCTATAAATTTTACTTACCAGATTTTGGTGCTAAGAACATGAGCATATTTCTACCTTCCATCTTAGCTGCCTTTTCAACTGTGCAATATTCCTCGCAATATTTAGCAAAATCATTCATCAATTCAAGACCTATTTCAGGATGACCTAATTCACGACCTCTGAATCTGATAGCAACCTTAACCTTGTTGCCATCTTTCAAAAAACGGATAGCGTGATTACCCTTAGTTTCAAAATCGTGCTTGTCAATACCAAGACCAATAATACGAATCTCTTTGATTTCGATTACCTTTTGGTTTTTCTTTGCCTCTTTTTCACGTTTCATTTGCTCAAACTTGAACTTACCGTAGTCCATGATTTTGCAAACGGGTGGCTCTGAAGTTGGCGCAATGCAAACAAGATCGAGATCCTTTGCGTACGCAGCATCAAGCGCTTTGTCAATTGAAATAACACCGAGCTGTGCACCGTCAAAATCGATAACGCGAACTTCCTTAAATTTAATGTCTGTGTTGATAGCTAATTCTTTAATAGCGATTGTAAAGCACCTCCATAAATAATAACAAAGACGTGAGCATAAAATACCCACGTCAAAATAAAACAAAATCAAAAAATTTTATCTTATTAACCCGACGATAACACACGTCAAGGTGAGAAACATAGGTATGCTCTTCTTCATTGTCTTGAACATTATAACACATAGATTTAATTTGTCAAGTGTTTTTTATTCATTAATAGCAAGTTCTTTAATTGAACGCAACTGATAATTAACGTGTTTTAAAAGTTCGGGCTTGCGAAGTGCTGCCGCCGCACCGCGAACAACGCTGTGTGTTGGATCTTCAAGCGTATGAACTGCAGTTCCTGTATATTCAGATATTAGTTTATCCATACCGTGAATAAGCGAACCACCACCCGCAAGATAAAGTCCGTCACGATTTATATCTGCAACTAGGTCAGGATCAGTTTTTGAAAGCACAAGTCGAATACAATTGCATATAGCATCGGCGGTTTCCTTAATTGCTTCATATATTTCAGTAGATGTAATTTCAAAACTTTCCGGTAAGCCTGTAAATACATTTCTTCCCTTTGCTACCATAGCGATTTCTACCGGTCGTTCTACAACTGTGCCAATTTGCTTCTTTATAGATTCAGCCATTAGATTACCGATTTCGATATTGTATTCTTTTCTAATATAACGCATTATTTGTGCGTCAAAATCAAATGATGCAGTTTTAAAAGACTCGCAAGCGGCAATGCCGCCCATAGAAATAACAGCAATATCAGTAGTACCCGCACCTATATCGACAACCATATATCCGTGCGGCTTTGAGAAATCAAGCTCCAGACCAAATGCAATTGCTAAAGGACCTTCGATTACCGAAACATTTCGTCCACCCGCAGCCTCAACAACATTAGAAAGTGAATGGTGCTGCAGCTCGGTAAGACCTACAGGCAATGTAGCCATAATCTTAGGTCTGATAATTTTATTACCGAATGCCCTTGTCATATATTCTTTAAGCATTGCCTCTGCAATATCGTATTCAGCAATTATTCCATGTTTGATTGGAAAAACACATTCGAACGAATCAGGTGTGCGACCAAGCGTTTGCTTCGCCATTTCACCAAAATAATATGGCTCATAGCTTTCACTCTCAACCGTAACAATGCTTGGTAATTCAAGCACAACCTTTGAACTTGAGAAAATAACAGTTTTTGATGAACCAATATCAATGCCAATTTCCATTGCCATAAAATCACCGCCTTAATATATAATAACACAATATAACTTATTTTTCAATTTTTTGTTTTTCGGTTACAGTGCCAAGCGCTGTGGCACAGCGAACGCTATTTGCTCCCGCAAACAACAAAACCTTAGCGCATTCATCAACAGTAGCACCTGTTGTTTTAATATCGTCAATAAGCAAAACGTTTAAATCGTCAACACGATAATACGTACTATATTTACCATTAACATTTATTAATCGGTCTTTGAAGGTTGATTTGTGTTGTTTTTTAGTCTTTTTTACGCAATAAAGCAAATCATTGCATAAAGGAATATTTAATATTTTTGAAATTTCTTTCGCAATATACCCGCTATGATCATATCCAAATTTTTTGTACGAAGGAACCGAACAAATCAGATCAAATTTAACATCTAAATAGCATTTTTTGATTGCACTGCACATTTCATTTGCGAAGAATTTAACATAATGCTGCTTTTTTTGAAATTTAAAAGAATAATATATCTTACGAGCACTGCCTGTATTTTTAAACGCGCATATTAGTGATGTGAATCTGAAAATATTAAACTGACACACACAATCAGATTTTTCTAAACCACACTCGAGACATATATCATCAAGATTAATTCTCTCAAGGTCATTGTTGCACCGATGGCAAAGAAAATCCTCTTCATCAATCAGCTCGCCACAGCACATACATTTATTTGGATAAATAGTCGAAATTAGCCATCTAAAAAAAGACTTAACATTTTTCATTTTCTTTTATTAATTCTTTTAAAAGTGTATAACGTAATGTTTTTTTATTGTTTGCCGCCATTTTATTATATAAAGATTCTGCGCCAACAACAATAAGCAGTTTTTTTGCTCGGGTTACGGCAGTATATAAAAGATTGCGATAAAGCAATTGTGGAGGTGTATCTAATAATGGTAATATTACACAATCAAATTCGCTGCCCTGACTTTTGTGAACGGTAACGGCATACGCCAACTCTAATTCACCAATGTTTTCGACAAAATATGTTGCTATGCGATCATCAAACCTTACCTTAACAATGCCGCCTTTGATATCAATTAATGTTATATAACCCACGTCACCGTTAAAAATTCCGTAGCCTATATCACCGTTATCGCGCTGCCATTGCAAATCATAATTATTTTTGATTTGCATCACCTTATCACCTACTCTGAAATATACACCTTTATACGCAAGCTGAGGCTCATTATTCTTTTTGGGGTTAAGTGTAGCTTGTAGCAAATTATTAAGATTAGCGGTGCCTGTTTGTGCTTTGCGTGACGGACACAATACCTGGATATCTGTCAGCGGGTTTAATCCATATGCATCAGGTAAGCGAGTTTCACACAGTTCCAAAACCGTGTCGCAAACTTCAAGGGAATAATCACGATGCATCATAAAAAAGTCATTGGTCTTATTTGACAAATTTGATTCTTCACCGTTTATAATTGCGTGAGCATTAGCAATAATTGTGCTTTGCATTGCTTGTCTAAAAACCTTTTTTAAAGCAACAGAGGAATACATACCCGATGACAAAATATCGCTTAATACATTTCCCGCAGAAACACTCGGCAATTGATCCACATCACCCACTAAAATAATTCTGGTTGAAATTTTTAGCGCATGCAAAAGGCTTTCAAAAAGCAATGAATCAAGCATAGAAGCCTCATCAACAATAATAACATCACACTCAAGCGGGTTTTTTTCATTTCTGGCAAAGCATTGGTGATTATCGCTTGTCCATTCAACCTCAAGTAGCCGATGTAGCGTTTTTGCCTCTCTGCCAGTAAGTTCGGTCATACGCTTTGCAGCCCTTCCTGTAGGAGCTGCAAGCTGAATTGCAGCATCACGCTGTTCAAACAGCTCAATAATCGCATTAAGTGTTGTAGTTTTGCCCGTACCGGGTCCACCCGTCAAAACGAAAACCCCATTACAAAATGCTTTTCGTATTGCATCTCTTTGTAATTTTTCAAACTTGATACCAAGCTTGTTTTCTACATAATCTATTTCAAGTTCATCAATATAGTTATCAGAATTAATATAATTTTTTGCAGCAAAAAGACGGGCCGCAATATATTCTTCAGCATTAAAATATTCATTTAACATCAAGTAATCCGCATCGTCTACGGTTTTACTTCTAATTAGTAAATTGTTTACCATTTCATCAAATATTTGTTCAATATGTATTTCATCACATTCAAGCAAAGACTTTGCCACAGGTAACAACTTTTTTCGAGGCAAACAGGTGTGACCGTTAAGTAGATTCTTGCGTAATATATATTCAACACCGGCAACAAGACGCATTTTACTATCGCGCGAAACACCTAAGTCGAGTGCAATTGTTTCTACCTTTTCAAAAGGTAAATCAATATCATCGGCACACAAAATATATGGATTTTGTTTTATCTTTACTATCGAATTTGTACCCAACAGCTGATAAATCGCGATACACTTTTCCATTGAAACTTGATATGGGTTTAGCATCAGCATCAAATCACGTATACCGAACTGTTTCTTATATTCTTCTGAAATATTACGCGCTTTTTCCAAGGAAATACCTTTAATGGTTGCCAAATCATCGGGTGTATTTTGAATAACATCAAGTGAATCAGAACCAAATTTTTCCACAATTCGCTCAGCGGTTGCAGGCCCAACGCCTTTTATTATACCTGACGATAAATAGCGTAAAATTGCAGCTACTGTCTTAGGAGCAACCGTTTCATAATAATCTGCTGAAAACTGCTCACCATAAACAGCGTGAACAGTAAACTTACCTGTAAATTTAACATTATCGCCAATTGCAATAAATGGTAAAATACCAACAACGGTTATATGATCTCTGCTAACACGCACCGTGCAGACAGTATAACCGTTTTGTTGATTTTTATATGTTATTTTTTCAATAATCCCACTTATTTGTTTTTTTTCGCCAGAGTTAGCGATTTCCATTTAAGTAACTCCCCTGTAACTGCCCGCACAATGAAAGTGTTTCTGCAGTACACAAAATAATATTTTTGTCTTTTACAAACCGATTACAATCACAAAGTTCTTTAGTTTCAAGAGCATCAGTAACGGCAATGATACCAAAAGCAAATTCGTCACCGTGCCAGCGTATTTTCTGCCAAATATAATTTAACTGCTTCACGGCATATCCTTTTTTTAAAACAATTAATGAAAAGTTTTGAACGCGAATATTTGGAAAATAAAAAATCATTCTTAGTATGTAAATAAATTCGCAAATACCCGCCACCGCAAAAACCATTAAAAATATAATCAAAAACGATTTAACCACAAATACCACCCCATTACACAATATGCAATAAAGGCGGTATTTGATAAAGATTATATTAATATAGGGTAACTGATGTACTGTAGGTTCCTATCTGCCAAATATCATCATATACATCAGACTTTATAACAGCCTCAACGGTATAGTCACCTGCTGTTTTATCCGTTAGATCAACGACAGCAAATAAATCACTTGCTTTAATTTTTTTGATAACACTTGCCGGTCCGCACAGCTTAACGCGAATACTTTTATCGGTTTTAGCCTTAAGATCACCGCTTAATCCTAAACATCTAATGCTCTTAATATCTAGGGATGTTTCTGCATATCCCGATACATTTACATCAACATAAAATACATCGATATTTTCGAGTATCTTTACGCCGTCGGGTAGACTTGCTGAAACTTCAAAACTGCTTGAAGTGGTAGAAACGGTTCTAAAATCAATTGGTGACAAAGATATATTTTCAATTTTGTCAACAATTTCAGGCGTACCGATTACAGTCACCTTGCTTTGACTCAACTTATAACTAACATCCCCATCACTCATACCGGCAGGTAAATTACTGAACATAGCCTTACAGTTAACAATTTTTTTCTTAGAAATTGGTTGAGTAACTTTAACATTAGTAAACGAAAGAGTTAGGTATGAATTTGTTATAACATTTTGGTTTGCATCATAAACTGTGCCGTCTGCAGTATAACGATATAAAACTTTATCATTGCTATCATATAGCACAACATCAGAATTAAAGGTTTGTGAGGTTGATAAAACATCATTAACCTCGGAAACTGTGCCGACCGTTGCTATCTTTTCAATAGTAGAACGAGGACCCTTAATCGTAACAGTACTTTGCTGTGAATCAGAAATAACAGGCGTTTCGGCTACTAGTCCGTCGGACGCACTCACACCTATCAGTTTTGGCACTATTGTAAATTCTTTTGTATCAATAAAATCTACCGTTACATCAATACTCGATGGAGAAACCGAAGTTATTGTAAACCCTGATTTACTACTATTGTTAGTCGGTACAACCTCAAGATTAAATGTGCCCGCAGAGTTTATATCAATAGTTGAAGCAGAAAGAGAAAAATCTTCGGCTTTAAGCGAACTCACAATATAATTAGGACCGCTGATTGTAACCGAAAAGCGTTGCGAAGCAACATCAGAAATTATACCAAGGCCCAAATCAGCCGCAGCAGTACCTTCAAGAGTAACGGATGCGCCAATATCAGTAAAGGTTTGCTGCCGTACAGGATTTTCAACCATTGCAATACCGAGCCATAAAGCAAATGCCAACACAACCGAAAGAATTACAGTAAATTTTTTATTGTAAAGCAAATTACCAAGTCTATATTTTTGAGGAATGTTAATTTTCATTATTATCTTCCTCCTTTGAAGTATCTTGGACTGTATCATTATCCGGTTTTAATTTTTTTAGAATTTTTCTAAACCAAGAATCATTGTCTTGATCATTATCGTTAACAAGCTTATCTTTGATCTCATCAAAAGCAGACTGCACGGTGTGATTTCTCGTTATTTGACCGTTAAACGCAACCGATATAATGCCTGTTTCCTCAGAAACAATAAGTACAACTGCATCAGAATTTTCAGTCATACCTATAGCTGCGCGGTGTCGAGTGCCAAGTTGTGATGAAAAATCAGTGCTTTGAGTAAGAGGTAATATGCATGACGCTGCGTATATTCTTCCGTCGCGTACTACAACCGCGCCGTCATGAAGTGGAGATTTGGGATAAAAAATATTATTAACAAGCGATTCGCTCACCTGCGCATCAACAACAGTGCCGGTGTTTATAATTTCACCAAGTTGCGTCTTTCTTTCAAAAACAATGAGCGCACCGGTTTTGGTCTTTTGCATTTGACCGGCAGCCTTACAAATTATATTTGCAGAATCGGTAACTAACTGACTCTCATTGCCACCTGACTGAAGATTACCAATTTTAGTTTGACCAACTCTTTCGAGCAAACGACGCAACTCCGGCTGAAAAATTATAGCAATTGCAACGATGGCGGAACCAAATACAGCAGACAACAACCATCTTAAAACAGCAAGCTTAAATACTATTGCAAAAGCATAAAGCACCAATAAAAAGATAATACCTTTAACAAGCTGTCCCGCTCTTGTTTCACGCAAAAATTCAATTGCCTTATAAACAATATAGGCAATTATTAAAATATCGATAATGTCAAAAATGCGCAAATTTGATATTGTATACACAAACTGGTTCCAAACTGTGTATAAGGTATCCAATATTACAGCCAAAATATCATTCCTTTGCTAAAATATATATTATTAATTATATTTTAGCATAATATTTTAATTCGTTCAATAGTGATTTTAATATTTTTTAAAATTTTTTAGTTGGTATATCAGCATATCTACCTGCTTTGTTGTATTAAATATTGATGGTGAAAATCTAACAGCCCCCTGCTGTAATGTACCAATTTTTTTGTGTGCAGTTGGCGCGCAATGCAAACCGGCTCGCAGCGCGAAACCCCTTTTACTTAAATAATCCGCCGTTTGCTCTGACGGTAAATTTGCCACGTTAAAACAAATGACAGGCGCATAGCCATAATTGTAAGGGTTTGTATAAAAAATAACATCTGTGTTTATAAGTTGATTGTATAACCGTTTAACAATAAGATTTTCATAATTTAAAATATAACTTTCACGATTTTTTAAAAAGTTAATGCCCGCGCTAACAGATGCAATTGCGGGTAAATTTAACGTTCCGCTTTCAAGCATTTCCGGTAATATATCTGGCTGAATCAATTGTATTGAATCAGTACCTGTTCCGCCCTCGATTATTGTCTTGTCTATTTTCTTATGCGATATTAAAATTCCAAGTCCCATAGGACAATAAAGTCCTTTATGAGCCGCAATACACAAAAAATCAATATTCATATCTTGCATATTGATTGGTATTACACCCGCAGCCTGTGCAGCATCCACACCAAACAAAATCCCCTTTTGTCTGCAAAGAGCACCGATTTTTTTTATAGGCAAAATCTTACCTAAAACATTTGAGGCCGCCGTGCAAAATATCATTTTTGTATTCGGTTTTATTGCGTTTTTAAAATTATTTAATGTTTCTTCATCATCCGTTAAAGAAACAGTCGCTATTGAAAAATCCAAATTCATTGCCTTTATAGGACGCATAACGGCGTTATGCTCTAAATCTGAAATTACAACATGATCACCATATGACAAAACTCCTTTTAAAACATAATTTATACTCGCAGTGCAGTTTTGAGTAAAAACTACCGATTCTGCCCCTTTGCCGCCAAAAAAATCCGATGTATTTTTTCGTGCCTCATATACAATCATAGCAGCTTTTTGTGACAGTAAATGACCGCTTCTTCCCGGATTTGCGCATAAGTTTTTTAGTGCATAATTTACAGCATTTATAACACCTTGCGGTTTAACACCTGTGGTTGCCGCATTATCGAAATATATCATAATAATCACCTTAATCTTGTATTATTAAAAGCAGCCCATACGGGCTGCTTTTTCACCTATACAATAGTGTTGATTTGCAAAATTTTAATACCCGAGTTAATTAAAGCTTTGCTTATTTTTTCACGAACTCCATCAGCAACAATTACATAACCGCATCCACTATTGCCGTTTGCATTCGTCTTTCGCTCAATATATGCTCTAAAGCCTTGTTTGCGCAACATATCTCTACCCTTGATTGCATAGGTGATAGAACTTACCGAAATAATATGGCGTTGCATAGTAATTCTCACCAAACATAATAGAAAATCTACAATACATAATATGCAATAAAGGTTAACTCGGTCAATCACCAACTAAAAATTGCCTACGGTAATAAGTGAATAAA
>JAZQFX010000017.1:0-14949 GCA_045539695.1 Acutalibacteraceae bacterium | reverse complement strand
CGAAGACATACCACCGGGCATGCCGCCCATATTGCCGCCGGGGAAACCACCGCCAAAATCACCGGGACGGCCAAAGTTTTCTTCCATTTGAGTTTGTTGTGAGTTCTGACTCTCAACTTGACCTTCCAAAAGTGCGTTAGTAACAGGAACGGAACTTACGGCACCGATACCTGCGCCGATAATGACGGCAATCATAGTAACCACAAGAATTTCACACATAAACTGTGCGGCAACCTTCCATTACTTCATACCCATTGCAGTCAGCACGCCAACTTCATAATTGCGTTCACGCACGTTAAAGATATTGAGAACAACAAGGATGATCGCACCGATAATAAGGATAACTACAAGGAACCAACCCGCCATTGTGCTGAGAGTGTTCAGCGGAGTTAAGCTGTTCTCGAAGGCGGCAAGGTCAGGTGATGATACGGTGTAAGAATCATCAAGACCGAGTGTGCGAACCTCTTCCTCAAAAGCATAGTATTTTTCGGTATTTGCAAAGACATAGTTTGCCGAGATGGAACCGGTAACAGCACTATCACTTTCTCTACCTGTGTTCTCATCGGTAATGGTTGTAGAAACCTCATCCGAAGCATCAAGGATGGTCTGCAATGCGGCAGCACTCATATAAATTTGGTTGGCAGGATCTTGGCTCTTGCCAAACATAGACATTGAAAAGTCGTTGTTCGAATAACTTGTATAAAGTCCTACGATTTTGAGTTCATAGGTTTCGGTCTCTACAGACGGGTTGTTAAGAACAATCGTATCGCCTACAGACAACTCATTGAAAATTGCAAGTTCTTCAGAGATAACACATTCTTTCTCGGTTGTGCCTTCCTCGAACATAGTGCCGCCTTCCAAAACGGAAGCCGTTCCGTCGACGAATGCCGTCATGGAATTATCACTGCTGTATCCAATGACAGAAAAATCTGACGAAGACGCCATACCTTTGCCGCCGCGACCGCCTGTTGAGCCACTGCCTTTACCTTGTGAACTTCCACCTATGCTTTCAAAGGTAGATTCAGTTTCCTCTTCCGTTTCATCGGTCACGGGCAACAATTCATCCGAACCGTTAAAAGAAGCGGTAAGTGTATAATAAAAATCCTCAACGGACTCTGCGGAAGCATATGTTTGATATTGTTCTAAGGTAAGCGCAGAGGCACTACCCATCATATTTTTAAACTGGTCACGGTCAAACTTACCGCTGCCTTGTCCGGTTCCGCCACCAGTCATATTATTCATCATAGAACTTCTGTCATACGATATGGCAGCGGTTATATTCAGTTCCTCCAAAGCGCTTTTCTTAGCACTTTCCGCTGCCTGTCGGATGGATAAACCTAAACAAGCAGAAACAGCAATTACAAGCGCAATAATGCTGATTAAAATGTTACGACCTTTTGATCTGCTGATACAACGGAATGCGTTTTTTATAATGTACATAACTTTCTTTCCTTTCTCGGAATTTCATCCTACGTTACACCATTATACAAAGCAAGATTGAAAAAAGATTGAAAAGCGAAAATTTTTATTACATTTGCTCGGCATTAGATATTAAAGAATGTGGATTGTAAAACGCTTTTAAAAGCAACAAGATGCGGAAGAAGTTTTATTTTCACTTCTCTCGCATCCTGTTATCTAAACTATTATGATAATCCGCCGTTTTTGATGTACTCTGCCAATAAATCGCGGGCGAATATATTTTCGTCATATCTTTCAATGATTGTTAGATTATTCCATGAATAGTCAGCCGAATAGGTGTCGACAATAACATAGTATGTAGCGTTTGGATCAACATTATCTTTTATGCTTTGTCCGTAATCTCCAAGATGAACATAATAACGTTCTCGTTCTTGTAAAAATTTAGATTTTAAATCTCTGCCCTTTATTGAGCATAGGGTAAGTTGATTATCAAACGGGAATATAGATTGCAAATCAGAGTATTTTATATCACCGTAAGGTAGGTTATATGGGCTTCGAATAGACATAAATCCGCCGCCGAGCACAATTTTATACTTGTCTCCCCATTCCTTCATACCCGTTTCATAATAAAGCTGTGCAACAAGCTGTTGCAGCTCGTCGCTGTTGCGGCGACGGCTGTTATAACCCAAGATTTGATTAGCGGGTGAAATTTGTTCTTCATACTTATCTAAAAGCTCTTCTACTATTGGGTCATCTTCAAGATTTTGGTACTGACTCGTTGAAATAAGCTCTGCTGCAGTTATTTCACTCTTGTTTGTGACCGAGTTAATAGCAACCTCTACGTGCGAGATGCCACCCTTGTTGTCACCTCTGTTCTGTAGGTGATAAACACCGTATTCGTCCTGCAAACGATAACCCTGATGGGTATGACCTTCAAACACAAGGTCAACATATCCGTTTGAAAGAGATGTATCATAATACGATTTTATTTGTGAAGAGCTTATCTGCTGAATTGAGCCCAAATTTGTATTGCCGTAGCCGTCGTGTAACACATATACGATAAAATCGACACCGTTTTTACGCAAACGGTCTGACTCGGCTTTAACAAGGCTTGTAAGCTGGCTGCCAACCTTAAAATAGACATCGTCACATTTGTCTACTGCAATAGAAGAATAACAGTCACCAATAGCGCCTATAATACCAATTTGTAATCCGTCAGCCTCTACAACGGTAGACGCTTCGCAATAATCAGCAAGCTTGTTTGTTGAGCGGTCATAAATATTTATAGCAAGGAATGGAAACTCGGCAAGTTCCTCGTTATCTTCTATATATTCTCCGCCCCAATCGTACTCGTGGTTACCCAGCGCCATAGCGGCAAAGTCAAGCTCGTTCATCCAATCGGTCATTATAAGGCCCTTGGTCATATTTGATTCGGATTGACCCTGCCACATATCGCCCGCCGAAATAAAGATTGCATTGTCATCGGTTTTTCGGGCGTTTTTAAGGTAGGTAGTAAGCTCGTCAACACCTATATGACTATCGGCATCGGCCAATTTGCCGTGCAGGTCGTTAATGCCGTAAAAATCAAAGTAAACAATAACCGAATTTGAGCATTTGTCGCAAATACCGTTGTCGTCATCATCTTTATGCTTTTTGCAGCCGTTTGAATTTTCGTTTTTGCTATCGTTATCACTTTTATTATTATCTTTTTCGCTGTTGTTTTTATCGCCATCGGCATTATCGTTTTTATCACCGTCAGCGTTTTGTGAATTTTCTTGCTCTTGCGGTATGTATTCTACCTGCTTATAAACCTCGTACGACACAAGCTTGGTCATACGAACGGCGGAAGTGTCTGTTACGGTGTTAAACGCAACCTCCGCGTGTGAAACGCCAATCGTATCAGCCTCATTGTTTTGTAAATGATATACGCCGTGCGCATCCTTATTTTCGTACGACTGATTAGTGCCGCCCTCGAGCACGAGGTCAACATACCCGTCCGAAAGAGATTGATGATAATAAGGCTCGCTGCCGTCGTTGCCGATGTGCAGCATATACACAATAAAATCGACGCCCTTCTTACGTAAACGGTCAGACTCGTTCTTTACAAGCTCGGTTAGGTCATCACCCGTCTTAAAATATATATCATCACATTGCTCAGCAACGGTCGAATAATAATCACCCACCGCGCCGATTATACCAATTTTTATACCGTCTCTTTCTATAACGGTTGAGGGTGAGCAAAATTCTGCAAGGCGGTCATCCTTACGGTCGTAAATATTAATCGCAAGCAGCGGAAACTCTGCCAGCTGGGCATTAGCTTCTACGCTGTCTTCACCGAGTTTTAGGTCATCAGCACCCGGTGCCATAGCAGCGAAGCCAAGCTTGTTCATCCAAAGGGTAGCGGAAGAATCCCCCGCCTGCCACATATTGCCTACAGAGAGTATTACGGCATTTTGATCGTTTTGCTTTGAATAGTTTAAATAATCCTCTAACTTTTGGTCGGTTGTTTTGCTTGTCTTGTCACCTAAAGCATAAAAATCAAAATAAACAAAAACCGACTGATAGCACTTGTCACAAACGCCGTTGTTATCATCATCGCTGTGTTTTTTGCAACCTGCTTGCGCGCAACCGCAGCTACACAGCAAAATGGATATCGCCAATAAAAATGCCAACGAAGTTTTTATAAAATTTTTCAAAAAAATCATCCCATCAAAATATTAAATAGCAATTACTTATAAGTAATTATACAGCCTGACAATAATAATAACAAGGCTTTTATAAAAAGTCGACAATTTTTTGCACATTTTTTTAAATTTGACTTGCTTTATATAATATGAATATGGTATTATATACAGTGCAATATAAAATCAAATAATTATGCAAACATAAAATTGAGAGTGATTGATATATGAACAGAAGCTTTCGTCTTTCTACCGCGCTTGATGTAGATGACCTTCTGCTTGAATGTGTGCCATACGCTATCCGTTTGGCTAATGAAAAATACAAATTTGACCCACCGCTTACAATTCACGAGGTTGACCGTTGGGGTCGCACCGGCACCCGCGCTGATGTTATTTTTGAATTTATGGACAGCCCCGAGTTTATCTCTTCTCAGCCACCCATTAAGGGCGCTAAAGAGTTTGTGCAAAAACTGTCGCAAATGACCGAGATTTTTATCTCGACTGCCGTATGGCCCGAATATATGAGTCAACGTTATCAGCGTATTTTAGAGGTGTTCCCCGAAATACCCCGCGACCACATTCTTATAGGCTCACGCAAGGATAAAATTGATGTAGATATCTTGTTTGATGACGGACTGCACAATATTCTTAATTCAAATGCAGCATACCCCATACTTATGCGTAGGCCTTGGAATCAAGCGGCAACTGGCATTATGGCGGTTAATAACTACGATGAATTTTTAAAATTTGTAGAAATTATCGCAAACAGCTACAACACCACAAATGAACAGCTATCGCTCGATGAACCCACCATTATGGTTTTGGTTGGCCCATCGGGTAGCGGCAAAAATGAAATTGCTCACGAACTGCTCACCAAAACCGATGCTTTTCAAAAGCTTGTCAGCTACAGCACCAATCCGTCATCTGAAAACGACCCTGACGGTTGGTATAAATATGTCAGCGAGCAAGATTTTCAAAATATGGCAGACAGCGGAAGCCTATGCGAATCAACCACATATGCAGGTCATTTTTACGGTTGTCGCAAATATGATGTAGAAAAAATATTAAATTCGGGCAAAAACGTTCTCACCGTTATGGATATATGCGGCGCTATGGCGCTTAAAACCCTGTTCCCGCACGTAATAACGGTTTATGTTAAGCGCGACCGAAAAGCGCTCATTACCTCTATACTTGAAAAAGATTGCAGCACCGAGGATAAGGCCAACCGCCTTTTGTCAATTTCTGTCGAAACCCGAAATGCACAGGTGTGTGATTACACCGTTAAATTTGAAAATGCAAAGCAGGCTGTTAAAGAAATTTGTGATAAATTGCAAATTTGACAGCGGAGGCAAAAATTATGATTAATTTACAAAAAGCAAGCTTTGGCAAAAGAATTATAGCCGCTATTTTTGACGGAATATTGCTTAGTATTATAGCCGTGGGGTTAATTGCCTTGCTTTCGGGTGTATTTAATACCGACACGCATCTCAACACTTACAAAGCAGCATACAACAAGTATTCAACCCAATATGATATAAATTTAACCGCTAATGAATATAACGAGCTAACTCCCGAGCAAAAAAGCGATTATGATGCAAAGGTCGTTTTGGCTGAAGAAGCATTTTCGAAAGACGAGGCAGCCGTATATGCGTATAATATGTTTATAAATCTTTCGTTGATTATTATCACCTTTAGCGTTTTAATCGGCACTATCGTAATCGAATTTATAGTTCCGCTATTTTTTGGAAACGGACAAACCCTTGGCAAAAAGATTTTTGGCATTGCGCTTATGCACACCGATGGAATAAAGGTAAAAAATATTCAGTTGTTTATCAGAGCGTTGCTCGGTAAATTCACAATTGAGCTTATGATACCTATTTATATAACAGTAATGGTTATTTTTAATTCTATCGGCATAGTAAGCATAATTGTTTTAGCAATACTCTTAATAGTTCAAATTATTTGCCTTATTGCCACACGCACAAATTCGCTGCTTCATGATGTTTTGGCGGGCACTGTAGCTGTGGATATGGCAAGCCAAAGAATTTTTGACAGTCGTGAAGCGCTTATAGAATACACAAAAAAGCTACACGCTCAACAGGCAAATAAGCCTATCTATTAACTTAGTTATATATTTAATTATATATTATATTTCATATGAAAGGGAATCAATATGAAGGTTGTATTAGAAAACTTAACAAAAATCTTCCCCAGCCGTGACAAAAAGTCAGGCAAAGAGGTTGTTGCCGTTAACGATTTCACCTTTGAAATCCCTGACGGTCAGCTCGTTGGCCTGCTTGGACCTTCCGGTTGCGGAAAAAGCACCACGCTGTATATGATCAGCGGACTGCAAAAGCCCTCAAGCGGCAAAATCTATTTTGGTGACGACGATGTAACCGAGCTTTCTACCGAAAATCGCGGCATCGGTCTCGTTTTCCAAAACTATGCTCTTTACCCACATATGACGGTTCAGCAAAACATTTTGTTCCCGTTGCAAAACCTTAGCGGTAAAGACAAGCTCTCTAAGCAAGAGATGCTTGATCGCGCTTATGAGGCGGCAAGACTTGTTCAGATCGACGAGCTTATGGATCGTAAGCCCAGTGAGCTTTCGGGCGGTCAGCAGCAACGTGTTGCAATTGCTCGCGCGCTTGTAAAAATGCCAAGAGTGCTTTTGCTTGACGAGCCGCTTTCTAACCTTGATGCGCGTCTTCGCTTGCAAACTCGTGAAGAAATCCGCCGTATTCAAAAAGAAACCGGAATCACCACAATATTCGTTACTCACGACCAGGAAGAAGCAATGTCTATCTCTGATGTTATCGTAGTAATGAAATTGGGTGTTGTTCAGCAAATTGGTAAACCGCAAGACGTATATGACGATCCAAAGAATTTGTTTGTTGCAACCTTCCTTGGTACTCCACCTATTAACGTGCTTGAAGGTAAGGTAGAGGGCGGCAAGGTGTACATAGGCGACGAGGCTGTTATGAACGTTAGCGGCGTTGAAGATCAAAACGTTTACATAGGTATTCGTCCTGAGGCTTTAGAGCCCGCAGTAGACGGCGTATTTACCTGCAAACTTAACAACGTTGAGGTTATGGGTCGTGACGCGAGCGTTGTATCAAGTCACGAAAGCTCGGTTAACCCGGTTGTTCGCGCTATTATCAGCTCTGATATTAAGGTTGATACCACTGCCGAAACAGTTAAATTCAACATCAAGCCTCATAAGTTCTTCATCTTTAACAAAGACACCGAAGAACGTGTTTATTTCGAGGTGAAGTAATATGGTAGACAGTAAACAACAATGGAAAGCTTGGCTTTATTTGTCACCCGCCATTATTTTGTTGCTTGTATTCACCGTATGGCCCATCTTTAACACATTGCGTATGGCGTTTTTAAACGGCTACGGTAATATGGCTGCTATGGGTGGCGCAACATTTGATTTGGGTATCCAAAATTTCCTTAAAGTAATAGAATACGATAAGTTTATAGACTGTCTTAAAACCACCGCTATTCTTTGCGTGGCTACAGTTCCTATTTCTACTACATTAGCATTACTTATCGCAGTTGCTCTTAATTCTATCAAGCCACTGCAAAAAACCTTGCAGACTATATTCTTCCTGCCCTATGTTACCAACTCTATCGCTATCGGTATGGTATTTGCTACTATGTTTAACATCGTTGGTTACAACCCTGTTGAAAGAGCAGCAGACACTTGGGGTATTATAAACAACGTTATTCAGTTCTTTGGTGGCGAGGCTATAAGCTGGATAAACCAAGGCTCTACCTACACTGCAAATATAGCAGTTATGATTGTGTACATTGTTTGGAATGCATTACCCTTTAAGATTTTGATACTCTTGGGTGGTTTGCAAAGCATTAACAAGCAATATTATGACGCTGCCAAGGTTGACGGCACACCGAAAGCTCGTGTGCTTACCCGCATTACCATTCCGCTACTCTCCCCCATGCTTGCTTATGTAATTATTACAGGCTTTATCGGTGGATTTAAAGAATACTCAAGCATTGTTGGTATTTTTGGCGAAAAGATGGGACCACCTGACGATGCCGGCCGACTTAACACAATGGTTGGTTTCGTTTACGATGCGTTGGAAAAAGACCGTCAGGGTCTTGCAAGTGCGGGCGCTTTGATTTTGTTCGTTATTATTCTTGTTGTAACCTTGTTTAACAATAAGGTTATTAAGAAACACGTTCATTATTAAGGAGGTGCCGATATGTCTACAAAAACTAAGGTTATGCAAGAACGAGATGTTAAAAAGAGAACTCTCGTGCAAAATATCTTTAAAGCATTAGGCAAAACAGGCACCTACGCTTTCTTGCTTATTATGGCTTTAATCATCTTGTTCCCGTTTTATTGGATGATTATTTCATCTCTTAAAACTCTGCCAGAATACCGTCAGGCAATTCCAACCTTTTGGCCAAGAGATATTGTTTGGTTTAACTACGGGGAATCTCTAAAGGGTACCCAATTTGACTTTATGACAAAATTAACTGTCATACCAGCCAACTATGTTGATGCTTTTACAACCGCTAATCTTGGCAGATTATTTTTAAACACCCTTTATGTTGGTCTTGTTTCTACAATTATCAGCCTTGTTGTCACCGTGCTTTCGGCATTTGCCTTTGCACGTCTTGAATTCAAAGGCAAGGAAACCTTGTTTGGCGCGTTGCTCGCTACAATGATGATTCCGGGTGAGCTTTTCACCATCACCAACTACATTACCGTAAATCAATTGGGTTGGATGCACACATTTTATGCGCTTATTGTGCCATTCCTTGTTAGTGTGTTCTATATTTATCTTTTGCGTCAAAACTTTATGCAAATACCCAATGAGTTGTATTTGGCAGCTAAGGTTGACGGCACAAGTGATATAAAATATCTTTGGAAGGTTATGATACCATTGGCGCTTCCAACGCTTATCTCTATAACCATTCTCAAAATGATGGGCGCTTGGAACTCATACATCTGGCCAAAGCTTGTTGCAAATGACGCGGCTCACCAGATGATTACCAACGGCTTGCGCAACGCCTTTACCGACACCTCGGGTCAAGCAAACTACCCTGTACAAATGGCTGCTGTTGCAATTGTTTCGGCACCGCTGTTCCTTGTGTTCCTTTGCTTGCGTAAATATATTATGCAGGGCGTTAGCCGTAGCGGTATTAAAGGTTAATAAACACACCGTGTTTGTTATATATTTTCAAAAAACAGAAAGGATTGAAAGACTATGCTTAAAAAAATCATAGCCATCGTGCTAACCGTTGTTATGGCTCTTGGTATGTTCGCACTCACAGGCTGCGGCAGCAACAATGCAAATAATGCGTTCGTTGTTCCAAGCGAGGGCTTTAACCCTGACGAAACGGTTGACATCACATTCACTCATACAATGGGTGCTAAGCTTCAAGAGGTTCTTAATACCTACATTGAAGAGTTCAACAAAATCTACCCCAACATCAACATCACTCATCAGTCAGCAGGCGGCTGGGGCGATATTAACGGTCAAATCAATACCGAAATCGCCGGCGGCACACAGCCTAACATTGCTTACTGCTACCCCGACCATGTTGCTATGTATAACATAGCTAAATCGGTAGTAGTTCTCGACAACCTTATCACAAGCGATATTGCAATTGAAGGTAAGGATGAAATTATTGGTCTTACCGATGAGCAAAAGGCTGACTTTATTGAAAGTTATTATAACGAAGGCTTGGTTTACGGTGACAACCAAATGTACACCATGCCACTTAACAAATCTACTGAGGTTCTTTACTACAACAAGACCTTCTTTGATGAAAACGGTCTTACCGTTCCTACCACTTGGGACGAAATGTGGGAAGTTTGCAAAAAGATAAAAGAAATCGACCCCGAATGCTATCCTTTAGGCTATGACGCTGAAGACAACTGGTTCATCACTCTTTGTGAGCAGATGGAAACCGATTTCACAAGTGCTGAAAACGGCGGTCAATATCTCTTTAACAATGCTGAAAACAAGGCATTTGTAAAAGAACTTCGCGAAAATTACAAAAAAGGTTATTTCACCACTCAAGAGCTTTACGGCAGTTACACCTCTAACCTCTTTGTAGAGCAGACCGATACTAACTGCTATATGTGTGTTGGTTCATCAGGCGGTGCATCTTACCAAATGTCTAACAACGACACTGCTGACGGCACTTATGCTTTTGAGGTAGGCGTTGCTTCTATTCCACAGTACAGCGCTGATAACCGCAAGGTTATTTCTCAGGGACCAAGCCTTTGCATCCTTAAGGGCAAAGACACAACCGACCAGCAGGTTCTTGCTTCTTGGTTGTTTGTTAAGTTCCTTTGCACAAATATTGACTTCCAAGCAGAGTTCTCAATGACCTCAGGTTATATGCCTGTTATTAA
The DNA here is from genome assembly GCA_045539695.1 of Acutalibacteraceae bacterium. Classification (GTDB taxonomy): domain Bacteria; phylum Bacillota; class Clostridia; order Oscillospirales; family Acutalibacteraceae; genus UBA737. The sequence goes on along the minus strand of JAZQFX010000017.1, from coordinate 4,452 downwards.
GTCAGTTACCGAAAACGCAAACTACAAGGCTTGGCTCGACAAGGGTAACGGTTATGAATATCTTGTTGCTAAGTGCGTACAAATAGGTATTGACGGTCGTGACGATTACTTTGTATCACCTGCATTCAACGGTTCATCTAAGGCTCGTGAGCAGGCAGGCGCATTACTACTTAAGTGCCTCAGCACCGATACCGAAGATGTTGACAAGCTTATTGATGACGCTTTCCAAGAAGCTCTCGACGAATGTGAATATTAAAAGCTATGAAAAATATTAAAAAACTTTTATCCCTTTTGTTAGCGCTTTGTGTTCTTGTGGCTTGCTTTGCAGGCTGCAAGGACAACACCGCTACCCAAAGCGGTACAAACGGAAAAACTGTTGACTATGTTGAAAAAACAAAGCTCAATATGGATTCCGATACAAAAAAACAGGAGGTTACCGTTAAGAGCTTTATCGACGGTGACACCACCCACTTCTTTGTGCCGACTGACATCAGTGACGACGGCACCTTAAAGGCTCGTTATATGGGCATTAACACACCTGAATCTACAGGCAAAATTGAGGAATGGGGCAAAAAAGCCTCTACCTTCACCAAAGAAAAACTATCAGGCGCTGCCTCAATTATTGTAGAGTCTGACAACAATCAATGGAATGTTGACTCAACGGGTGGCAGACACTTGGTTTGGGTTTGGTACAAGCCGACAGGCAGTGAAGATTATCGCTGCTTAAACCTTGAAATTGTTCAAAACGGCTTGTCTATTGCCTGCGGCACAACAGCCGACCGCTATGGCGACGCAATGTCAAGCGCGTTCCAGCAAGCAAAGGCCCAAAAGCTTAATGTTTTCTCGGGCGAAAAAGACCCCGATTTCTTCTATGGCGATGCTTATGAGTTAGACCTTAAGCACCTTCGCACAAACATATCTCTCTACGATAATGCAAAGGTTGCTTTTGAGGGCGTTATTACCTATAACAACAACAACTCGGTTTATGTAGAAGAATATGACGCCGAAACCGATATGTACTACGGTATGTCGGTTTACTACGGCTACGAAACAGGCGCATTACTTAATATTTTAAAGGTTGGCAACCGTGTACGCGTGGTTGGTACCGTTACATATTATGAAACAGGCGGCACCTGGCAGGTATCAGGTCTTAAGTACCGTGAAATGAAGCCTGATGATCCGGGCAATACAATTATGATTAGCGAGGGCAATAAGCCTGCTCACCGTGAAATTGACGCATCTGTTTTTGCAACAGGCACTGTTGATGCAGAAACAATGCCATCACTTGATAGCGAAGAAACCGAATTAAAAACCTTTGATTACGCTAATCTTATTATGAGCACATCAGTTTCCATGAAAAACCTTAAGGTTGTAGACGCTTACACTACAAACAACGGCGGCGAATCCGACGGCGCTATGACACTTACCTGCAAGGTTGGTGACACATTTATAGATGTTCGCACAATAGTTCTTTATGATCAAAACGGTAATTTGCTTACCCAGTCGGATTATATGAACAAAACTATTGACGTTAAGGGCATTGTTGACTACTTTAGCGGCTCATATCAAATCAAGGTATTTACGGCTGATGACATCACCGTACATTAAAATAAAGAAAGAGGAAAGAAAAAATGAAAAAAATCATTGCTTTAGCGCTTAGCGTGCTAATGATTCTTACATGTCTTGTTGGTTGCAAGGGCAAAACTAACGAAGACCTCGCAAACGCTGTTGCATATCTTGAAAATATGTACCAGACAGGCAGCAAGGACGAGCCTATGGTTCTCTCGGTAGATAAAGACGTTTTGTCTGTTGTTACTGTTGATGGCGTAAGCTACACAGTTGAATGGGCTATAACCGTTACCGAGGGCGAATCTGACGCTGTTAAAATTTCTGAAAGCGACACCGAAAACTGCGTAAAGATTGATATTCCCGATATGCCTGAAGAAGACATCCTTTTCACAGCAACAGCCACCGTTAAGGATGAAAAAGACAATTCAGAGGTTGCAGAGTTTAGCTTCAAAGTAAAGGGCATTGAACTTGCTGATGGCGCTGACGTTGAAACCATCTTAAATGATGCTTACGCTCTTGAAGAGGGTAAAAAGATGGAAAGCGAAGTTACACTTACAGGTAAAATCACTTCTGTTGACACCCCCTACAGCGCACAGTACAAAAATGTTACCGTTACAATCGTTATTGAAGGCTATGACGATAAGCCAATCAAGTGCTACCGACTTGCAGGTGAAGGCGCTGACGGCTTGGCAGTTGGCGATACCATTACCGTAACAGGTATTATTGCTAACTATCAGGGCACTATTGAGTTCGAACAGGGTTGCGTTGTAAAGGAAATCGTTAAGGGCGACGGCACAACAACCGAAACACCAACCACAAGCACTCCAACCACAAGCACTCCAACCACAAGCACTCCAACTACAAGCACTCCAACTACAAGCACTCCAACTACAACCACATTAAAGCTCGTTACCGACCAGGCAAAGATTCTTAAAGATGCATTTGCTCTTGGCAAAAATGAAACCACACCTTATATTGCTCAGCTTGAAGGTAAAGTAATCAGCATTACCAAAGAATACAACGAGCAATACGGCAGCCTTACAGCAATCATTAATGTTGGTGGCAAAAACATCACCTGCTACAATATGAAGGTTGGCAATGTTAGCGGCGGCAGCAAGCTTAAAGCCGGCGACACAATCACCGTTACAGGCGTTATTAAGAACTTCTATTATGACGAGGCTGATACATCAGGCACAGTTGAGTTCACTTGGGACGAAGCAAGCCAGACAGAAGTTGTTCTTAAAAAGCTTGTAGTTGGTAAAGAAGAGAATAAAGCCCTCAGTGTTGTTGATAACCCCGTTGTTGGTACAGCATATAAATTTGGTTTCCTTCAAACAAAGAAAAATGCCGTTTACTATGCAGTAGGCGGTATGAATGGTTACTATATGTCAACCAGCACATCTTCTGCAGTTGCTATTGATGTATATCTTGAGCAGGCAAGCGGCGGTTATTACGTTTATGCGATGATCGACGGCAAAAAGAAATATCTTGATATGCAAGAAACCGGCGCTCACATAAATGCAGTTTATGTTGATGCTCCAGGCGTAGTTTTCACATATGATACAACTAAGAAGACTTTGGTTGTTGAGCGCACTAAAAATGGCGAAACAAGCCTATATGCATTTGGTACATATGGCGATTATGTTACAATTGGATGTACCGACACAGCAAAAGAAGGCTACGAGTGCCATTTCTATAAGTAATACTTAATTTTCCTTTTAAAACAGCAACGGTTTCCGTTGCTGTTTTTTTGTCATTGCAAATTAACGGGACGTCATTTTGGTTTACATAATATCTACCTATTGTCGTTTGGTAAAAAATATTATCAATATATGGTAAAAATATCGCTTTTTTGCTATTGACACTAATTAAAATAGAGAGTATAATTACATTATAAGTGCGGCGATTTTTTCGTTGCAAATTATCAAATATCTTTTTGGCGATTATGGGGTGAAAACCTCAAAAAAATAAAATTTAAAAACAAAGGAGAGTTTTAAAAATGAAATCGCAAATCAACAAGCTAATTTCAATTTTTGCTTGCGTATGTTTGTTAGTATCAGCATTGATAGTTCCAACATTCGCAGCAGAAACAAGCGCAACCATTACATTCGACTCAAAAGACAAGCGTACTACTTTTGACAAAAAAGTAGAACAAATTTGGGAAGAAAACGGCGTTAAGGTAACAAATAAGAAAGGTTCTTACGCAAACGATCTCGGTGACTATGCTAAGCCGGTTCGTTTCTATGCAGGTACCCAAACTATCGTTGAATATCCTGGTATGACCAAGATAGAATTCACAGCTAACAACACTACATATGCTGGTGATTTGAAAAATTCTTGTACCGTTGGTACTGTTTCGGTAAATGACAAAGTGGTAACTGTTGAGCTTGCTGAAGCAGCAGATTCATACACAATCGCATCAATGACAAAACAGGTTCGTCTTGACAGCCTTACTGTTTACGCAGCAGCTGCTGAGCCAACTCCAGATCCAGAGCCTACTTGCGAGCATACAACTACATCTGCAGTACCAAACGGTGACGAAACACACAAGTTGGTTTGTGATGCTTGTAGCGAAACCGTTACCCCAACAGTTGAATGCACAGACGCTGATGTAAACGGCAAATGTGACGTTTGCGAAGGCAATGTTGCTATCCCTGTACAAGATCCTGCTGCAGACAGCGAACTCTCAATCGTAGACGCTGCTGCTCTTGCCGCTTCTAAAGAGCACAATACATATACCGCAGGCAAGTACTATGTAACAGGCGTTATCAAGAACGTATATAACACACAGTACGGAAATATGTACATCCAAGATACCGAAGGCAACGAACTTTGCATCTATGGCACTTACAGTGCTGACGGCGCAGATCGCTACGATGCGAT
>JAZQFX010000016.1:0-32109 GCA_045539695.1 Acutalibacteraceae bacterium | reverse complement strand
TGGCTCACAGAACGACATGGCTACGATCCGACTTCGATAGTTGTCTGCAAAACACAATCCCGTTTTTCACGTGATATGGAGATGATAGAACACTTCATTCACGGAAAGTTTCCCGAATGGGGTGTGCGATTTGTTGCGGTTGTTGATAATATTGACACCAACATTAAGGGTAACAAGAAAACACGGCAAATCAATGGGCTTGTAAACGAATGGCAGTTAGAGGAGCTATCGGACAACGTTAAAGCAACTTTAAGTGTTAAGCGGAAAAACGGCGAGTTTGTCGGTTCTTTCGCTCCTTACGGCTATTTAATTGACCCCGACAACAAGAATCATTTAATTATTGATGAGGTTGCTGCGCCTACAGTTCAGCGGATATTTGATTTATATATCGGTGGACTTGGGTACATAAGCATTGCGAAAATATTAAATGATGAAATGATTCCGCCGCCTTGTATTCACAAAAAGGAGCTTGGCTCTAAGTATTATAACGGCAACTATGAGAAGAACAATGCACCTAGGACAACCTGGTCTGATTCGGCTGTCTATGCAATTCTTCGCCGATTTGAATATACAGGTACTCTGGTGCAAGGCAGACAAGAGGTTGTAAACTACAAAACAGGTAAACGCCGCAAAAAGCCGCAAAGCGAGTGGGATATTGTAGAGGATACCCACGAGCCAATTATTTCTAAAGAAACCTTTTATAAGGCACAGGAGATTCGGCTTTCCCGAGGCAGAGGTCAAAAAATTCCAAGTGGTAGTTGTTATTCGCTTGCCAAAAAGGTGTTTTGTGCCGAGTGTGGCAACACAATGTGGAAAATGAGCTATAAGCTGCGTGACGGAAGATATAACTACCTTTCTTGCCGAACTCGAAAAACCACTAACGGAGTATGCCAAAACGCACACAGTATTCGCCTTGACGAGTTAGAGCAAATCGTAGTAGATGAAATTAATAAGTTGCTCGATAAATACTACGATAAAAAGCAGATTGGCAAGTTAGATGCGCCTAAAAGAAAAAAGAACGGTGCTAAAACTTTAGAATCGCAGATTGCTGAACTTGAAGAAAAGGTAAAGCGGAACGATAACCGAATGGCGCAGATGTACACAGACAAATTAGACGGTGTCATCAGCGTAGAGGAGTTTACGAAATACCGAGAAAGCTATCAAAAGGAAACTCAAGAAACAGAAAAACGCATCGAAATTTTGAAATCAAAACTTGTCGCATTATCAGGCGGCGAAACAAAAATGGATACTAAATCCATACTCGAAAAGTACCGAAAAATTGACACCCTTACATTCGAGATAGCCGATGAATTTATAAGCAAAATCTTCATTGGAAAACTCCAAAAGAGTGGAAAGAGAGAAATTAAAATTGAGTGGAAAATTTAATATTACCACAAACCAAATACCGTTTTTTCGGCGACAGGTGCGTCGAAAAAACACCTTGTGAGCGAAATTTTGCAAAAGGCAAAATTTCAAGGGCGCAGGGGTGGTATTGGCGGGGAAAGAGTGCAGTCAAAAGCTTTGCTTTTGCGAACGGCTTCCCCGTCCAAAAGCGTGTTTACACACGCGAGATATAGTATTAGCTAACTCAGCCCACGCGGCATTAAAAAATACTATAGATTAGTAAAAACAACCTAAAAAAGTATCGCCAAGCAAATGTTAATAACGGATGAGTTTAACGCTCATCCGTTTGATTTTTTACAGTTAATTTGGGAACACAAACCAATATACCAAAATAAAATGTAGCTTTCGCTATATTTTAGCGTTGCAAAGATGTTCTTCTTGTGGTATACTGTGTGTGTAGAATTTTATTCCTTTAATGAGGTGTATTTATGGCTGTTAGTTACAAAAAACTATGGAAGCTTTTAATTGACCACGATATGCGTAAAAAAGACCTTGCCAAAGTTGCAGAAATCAGCAATTATACCATTACTAAGATGAGTAAGGGTGAAAACGTTACGGTTGAGACTTTAGGCAAAATTTGTGCCGCCTTAAACTGCGGAGTGGATGATATTATGGAGTTCGTACCCAATGAAGTAAAGGGGGGCAAATAATATGGCTCTCGAAAATAAATTAGGCATTACCAATTCAGCTGACCTTGCTCGTGAGGAAGAACGTATCAGCAAGAAAAAGGCGCTTGAGCTTTTTGAAAGTGGAATATTAGATAAGTTAGAGGCAGGAAAGTTTTCTGCTCTTAAAGAAATTCATAAATACCTCTTTGACGAGATTTACGATTTTGCAGGCGAAATCAGAAATGTAAATATTTCAAAAGGCAACTTCCGTTTTGCACCGTTGATGTACTTGCAGGCGGCTCTTGATAATATCGATAAAATGCCGCAATCTACTTTTGATGAGATAGTAGAAAAGTATGTAGAAATGAACATTGCCCACCCCTTCAGAGAGGGTAATGGCCGCAGCACTCGTATTTGGTTAGACTTGATTTTCAAAACCGAACTTCAAAAGGTGGTTGACTGGAGTAGGGTTGATAAAGAAGATTATTTGTTGGCAATGGAGCGCAGTCCTATTAAGGATATTGAAATTAAGCATATTCTAAAAGCTGCACTTACCGATGATATCAATAGCCGTGAGGTCTATATGAAAGGTATCGACCACAGCTACTACTATGAAGGCTACACTACCTTCAAAACGGAAGAGTTATAATTGTTCTATTTGGTAATTTATACACGGAAAGGACTGTCATAATGAAAAAGGCATCTATTATTTTATTGTCTTTGTTTTTCTTGGTATTACCTTTTATAGCGATTGAAATAGTTTTTTTGATTTTCAGAATTAATATTTTTGATAACCCTGATTTTTGGTATGGATATATGGCGTATTTTGGAACGGTTTCGTTGGCGGCTGTGGCACTTGTTCAAAACTATAATGCCAATGTAATCAATGATAGATTACTTAATATGCAAGAAGAACTGCAAAAATTTCAAATTAAAGAAAAGGCTGCCACAGTTGATATTAAACCAATTGTTTTAGATAGTGAACGTGAGTATTTTATTGTGAACGACGATAATTATAATGACGAATTTGATGTGGTTAATCAAAAATATAAGTATTTTTTCTTTATGGAGTGTTCTAACATTAACAGAAAAAATGCAAAGCTATTCAATGTGGTTTTCGAAGTAAAAAATATTTCAAATAATATTTTGAAGGAAATATATATTGATGACCTAAAAATTTATGATATTATTACCAATGCTTCTGATGTATCACAAGAAAAAGAAGAAATTAGAGAATATGTTTATAAAAATACATCTGAATATGCTCAATGTCTTCTTAGACCAAATGAAAGTATAAAGATATGCCTAAAGATTTATATGGATGAATATGATATGACCGAGGAGTCTTTTAATATCAATTTCAATTTTTCTACAATGTCAATATATAATGTTATTTTCTCTGAAAATGTAAATTGCTTTAGAAACAATGTTGTCGATACTAAAGATAGAATGTATATGAATATTGAAAGATGTTATTTTGAGAATATGCCAGAAGCAGTATAAAGGAAAGGAGAATGGTTTATGAAGGATTTTGAGATTTTAAGTCGTGATACAGTTGTAGCTGTATGGAAAGATAACGAGCTTAACGTTTTGAACAACGATTTGTTACCTTTATATTTAAAGCGTGTAAAGGATGCAAAATCTTGGCTTGAAACAAGGGCTATTGATTCACATAGAGCTAACTCGCGTCTGCTTAAAAAGGCTTTAAGACTTGTCGAAAAAGACGATGTTTCAACGGTACTTCACGTTAACGCAGCAACCATTACCGACACCTATTGGGTGCGTGAAATTGGCAGCGATTTGAAATATGCAGATATCCGATTTACCAAAGACTATTTCTCCAATTTAGCACTTAGAGGACTTTATTCGAGTTTTAATTCTGCTGCAAAGCGTAAGGATACCAAAACACCGGAGCTTACCAATATCGGTAGTTTTGAAAAGTGTTGGAAACTAAAAGACGGAAAATGGTGGATTTATAAATCTGCCAACCAAAAAGAACAGTTCTCAGAACTCTTTGTATATGAGTTAGGTAAGGCACTCAAGATGAATATGGCACATTACGAAAAGGGTGATAAATGCGTTAAATCGCTTGATTTCACCGATTCAGCCAATGTCATATTTGAACCGGCTTCATCATTTATGGGTGATGAGGAAGATTATATTAAGGTAGTTGAGAACTTAAAGGAACTTTGTCCTAAAGCAATTCCTGACTATATTAAAATGATTTTCCTTGATACAATAACCGCTAACCCTGATAGACACACAGGAAACTTCGGTTTAATGCGTGATGCTAAGTCAGGTGAACTTTTAGGACTCGCACCAAACTTCGATAACAATATGGCACTTATTGCTCGCGGTTATCCAACAAGCAAATCGGCAAACGACTTACTAATCACACTCTTTAATGACCTAAAGGAAAAATATCCTGAATATAAGGAATACTTGCCAAAAGTAACAGAGCAGATGATTAAGAATGTTATCAGCAAACTTAATATGAAAGTGAAATCGCAAGCGGTTATAGATTTAGTTATAAGACGTTATGATGCAATAAAATAATTTATAATATTTAATCAAATATGCAAGTTAAAAAAATCAGGGTGGTTTTATAATACAACCCTGGTTTTTTGTATAATTGATATTTTTAAATTAGAAAAAGGCAAAACTCTAAAAGGATGGTTTTAGGATCAAATTAGAGTTGTGCCTTTAAAGCAATATAAGGTTGATGATTCATCAAGTGGTGTTGATGAAATTGTTTTTGGTGAAACAACACCCTCTGACAACAATCAGAGTAATAAAAATGTTAGTGATGATAATGAATCAGATAACGATAGCAGCCGGGATGACGCAAATTCGTCAGAAAACGAAAGTTCTCTCGATGATGATTCACTTGCTGATTGGAACAAACCAGTCTTTTGATTGTAAGTCTTGATCTCTTTTATAGAAATGGCAACCTCATTTTTGCGGGGTTGCCGTTTCGCTTTTCAGATATATATTATTAATATTGCACAAAAACGCAATTTAATTTTGTGTATCTTGTATTTATTTTCGCTAAAAAATGAAATTTTAGCCTTGAAAAATGAAAGTTATACCAAGAAAAAATAAAATTCAAATTATATAATTAACATAGCATTAATAAAATGCACATTTTATAAGGAGTGAAATTTATGAAATTAAGCAAAAAACTCTTGGCAGTTATCCTGACTATAAGTGTTTTACTTGCGATGGTAGTGATTCCGGCAAGTGCTTTTACAGGCAGTACTGCAACAATGCCTACCGACTTCACTGTTATAGAAAACTTTGACGGTGAAAATACACTCGGTTGGGAAGCACATGGCTCAACATTAGAGTTCTCTGATGCATACGGCTATGGCACTGAGGGAAAGAGTGCTCATGTTTCTTGGAGCGCATCAGGATGGAATGGATTCAAAACCAAATCAAATGTAACAATTACTCTTGAGAAAACAGGTCTTGCATTCTGGGCTTACAATGCTGGTAGCGATCTTTCAAGCTTCTGTGTTGTGCTTTTGCAAGGCGACACAAAATATGAAGCAAAGATTACGCTTAAAGCAGGCGAGGCAATCTATCAGATTCCTTGGACCGATTTTGTAAAGAACGGAGTATCGGTTGATACAACTCAAACCGTAAGACAGATTGACTTTACAAAATCTGCCGGCTCTGCTGATTACTACATTGACCAAATAGGTTGCTATACCGGTGATGCTATGCAGAGTGAGTTTGTTGCAAGCACAATAGCTATGCCTGACAATTATACGGCAATCGACAACTTTGATAGTGTAAGCGCTCTTAATTGGGAAGCAAATAAATCCACTGCAGAGCTTTCGGCTGACCGTGGTTATGGTAAAACCGGTAAGAGTATGCACGTTACTTGGAGCGCATCAGGCTGGTGTGGCTTTAAGACAAGCTCAAATCAGAGCATTTCCCTTTCGGGTGACGGTTTAGCTTTTTGGGCTTATAATGCAGGTAACGAGCTTACAAACTTTGCGATTGTTCTTTTACAGGGTGACGTAAAATATGAAGCAAAAATCACGCTTAAAGCAGGCGAAGGCGTATATCAGATTCCTTGGACTGATTTTGTAAAAAATGATGCATCGGTTGATAAGACAGCAATTGTAAGACAAATTGAGTTCACCAAGTCGGCAGGTTCTGCTAACTATTATATAGATGAGCTTTCTTGCTATTCAAATTATATACCAAGCACACTTGAAATGCCTGCAGACTTTACCGTTATTGATGACTTTAACGGTGAAAACACACTTGGTTGGGCTTCTACAAATAAAGCAACATTAAAGATTGCTGCAGAACGAGGCTACGGCGCAGAAGGTAATGGCGCTCATGTTTCTTGGAACGAAAAAGGTTGGTCTGGATTTAAGACTGCAAGCGGCAAAAATATTGCCCTTACAGGTGACGGTCTTGCATTTTGGGCTTATAATGCAGGTAACGAGCTTTCAGGCCTTGCAATTGTTCTTTTACAGGACGGCGTTAAATATGAAGCTAAGATTACTCTTAAAGCAGGCGAGGCAATCTATAAGATTCCGTTTGCAGACTTTGTAAAGAACGATGCAGCAATAGATACAGCGAAAACTGTTTCTCAGATTGAATTCACAAAATCTGCTGATTCTGCTGATTACTTTATCGACCAATTAGGTTGTTACGCTGATCCTAAGAAGCCAGCAGTTTCAACAGTTTTATTTGATACAAGCGTTAAATCATCTTCAAGCGCAATTGCCGGTAGCGGTAAAGGTGGCAATGGCGGTTTTGACACTGTTAAATGGAAACTATATGATATTGAAAATGACCCACGCTTTACACGCGGCTGTTGGTTTATAGCAGAGGACGTTACTGCAGGTTTATTTAATTTTATAAGTGTGACACCAATTGGTACACTTGAGGGTGTTGACATTTCTTCGGCATATTATTTTGGAAATCTTAATTTCTGGATTAAGAGCGAAGTTGCAGATCGTACTCTTAAAGTTGCACTTAAGGACAAAACAAGCGGCAAATATTCCGATTATGTAGAATTTAAAGTAACCGAGGCAGGTAAATGGCAGCAGGTAACAATTCCTGTAAAAGAAATTGTCTCTGAAGAGTTACTTAATACTTACCCTGAATTCCTTAAAAATGTTGATGTTGTATCATTTACTGGTAGGGATGTAGCGGGTACATTCCAGTTCGGCGAAGAATTTAAGATTGCAGGCGTAAAAGTTTGGGATTCTGATGTTCCTGATTACAGCGAGTATGCTGACCTTGATACCGAGCCTACACAGCCTGAGGATGACGGTAGCTATAATCCTGACTCTGAAATTATAGGACAAATTGATTTTACAATGGATTCTTATTCAGGTAACGGCGGTTTTGGTAAGGTTACAAAAGAAACATTTGATGATTTTGCAACCACACAAAACGGTATAAAGATAGTAGCAGGCGAAGGCATCAAGGATGACAAAATGGCTACAAAAGGCTTGTCTGTTTGGTTCGGTGAAGACGGAACTGCAAACACAATTGACTTAACCACACTTGAAGATGGTTACTTTAGTATGTGGGTACGCGGCAGTCGCGCAGGTATGTCATTCTACTACATTCTTTTCGATGATACCGATAATGATGCAAAGACTTCAATTGTAAAAACCTATACAACAAAAGAAGCAAACACATGGGAAGAGGTTCGTATTCGTATTTGCGACTTTGTTCCTAACGGTGCACTTGATAACGAATATGTATTTAAGATGCAAATTCGTACAGGTTACGGTTCATTTAACTGGAGCAAGGCATATCAGGATGAGCAGTGGCTCAATACAGGCGACGTTCTTGAGGTTGCATGTGCAAGAGTTACAGAGGGCAAGCCTATTGATCCGTTTGCAGTAGTAGATACCGGTGATGACGGCAACGGTGAGGATGACGGTAGCACAGATACAGGTAATGATACCAACACCGGCACAGGTACCGGTTCCACTAATACAGGCTCTAACGACACAAACACAGGTTCGGGAACAAATACTGGTACAGGTTCAACCGATGAAACAACCAATGATAATACAGCAGGCGGAACATCACCTGTAACAGGCGAATCCGCAATGGTGCTTGTTATGCTTTTGACCTTTGCTTGCATTAACGGTGTTATAGCCGCTTTTGCAAAAAGCAGAATTAAAGCAAAATAATTAATTGAAATAGTCGTGGGCATAACTCTAATTGCTGTGAAAAACATCCTTTTAGAGTTATGCCCTAATTCCAATTTTTAGGATATAGACCATTATGTAAATTTTAGTATAATAAATATAGCGGCTTTGAAATTATTTATTATATGAATGGAATGAAAATAAATGTTAAACACAAACAATTTAAGCTACTGGACGTTGCAAAAGTTTCCTTACATACTTACTCCGATAAGTAACTTTATGTTTTTTACGTTAAGTAAAGGGCAAAGTACAACGATTTCAACAAACAATCATACATTTTGTTATGTGAAAAGCGGTACAGTTAAAGCAACTTTTGAAAACTATGAAACTGTAAATAAAAACGAGCAAATAAATCTGACAACAGGTATGTTTGTGCAGTGGAGCGGTCAAGGTTTTCTTGAATTTACTGCAGTAGAAGAAAACACGCGTATATTAGTGATTTCATTTAAATTGCTTCGACCGAATCAGCCGGATGATTATGACTCTGCCGACGTAGTTAACTATACCATGCCGGTATTGATGCAAAGGCTTACTATAGAAATGCCACATACTCTAACGCCTGAAGTGGCATCGATTGAGCGAAGATTGCTTGAAAATATGTGTACCGAAGCAGGACAGCGCTCGGTAGGATATTTTAATAAGCTTCAGCTATTGCTTAGTCAGCTTGTTGTTGAAATAGTGCGCAATCACCCCAAGATGCCGCGATATATTGATGCGGTTGCAATAACCAGTAATACAGACAACGACCGACCATTAGACAAAGATAGGGAAGTATACATAAAAGATATCGAAATCTGGTGTAACAATCCTGCTGAGGATGGATCGTTTATTTTACGTACAATGCGCGCCGATCGATATTTTGTATCAAATAACGGAGATACAAATGAAAAAATAAATTATGAGCTTATTACAGAACAAGATGGCTCGAAAATCGGCAAGCTTTATACCACTGAAACAAAACTTTGCTACAAGGTTTTATTTTGGGCAGATAGCGGAATTAAGCCGTTTGACATTGAGCTGTATACTAAAAAGTGGATATATGTTCGCACAAAGATAAAAAGCAATATGACAGGTAATGTTGGGCTTGCGATTTATACAACAAAAGGTCATCACTGGTTTGGAAGTCCTGTTATGATTGAGCACCCTGATATTTGGCAAGATGTTTCGGTACCTGTAATGTTTGTACAGGGCAGTAATGATGCTTCACCAATTGTTGCAAACGCTATGAAGTATATTCATCAAAACTATACGCAGAAAATAAGTCTAAAATCTGTCGCAGAGGCAATTTATACTAATCCAAATTATCTTTCTACTGTATTCAGTCGGGAAAAGGGAATGACTTTTTCTGCATATGTTAAAAATTATCGGTTAAGCGTTGCTCAAAAAATGCTTATTGAAACCGACCAGAGTATAGAAAAAATTGCTCTTTCGGTAGGGTTTTATGATATACAGCATTTTTCTAAAATATTTAAGAAAGAATTTGGCGTTTCACCAATTAGATTTCGAAACGCAAACAAGATAAAATAAATGAATTTTGGCATTTTTCATATGAAAGATATACCAAGTTTAAAAATATAAAAAATATTATAATTTAAGTAGTAAATTTGTGGGAGGCCGACTATGAAAACTACAATTAAAAGACTTATACTAATTGCGTTATGTATGATGATGGTGTTTTCGTTGTGTTGTTGCAAAAAAACACCGAGTAACGATAGCGTAAATTCAACCACAAGTAATCCTGTCATAAATATTGATGATGACACGGACATTAGTTCTGAAGGTATTTCTTCCGATGATACAACAAGTGAGGATACCGAAAGTGCTGTTAATAGCGATACTGATAAAGATAATACCACAAGCAGTAACAATAGTGTTATCGGTCCTGTAACAAGCAGTAATCCAAATGACATTGCAAGCGGTAACAACAGCGACGGTAACACTGTTATTGAAAACACGGGTGATGATACGCCTACCACCAGCACAACAACAAATACAGAAAACGGGCATACTATAACCGCTACATACGAGTGGCATCCGGGTCTTCCTGACACTAACGTTTCATATCCTATCACTGTTTTAGTAGATAATGCTCCTGTAAATGCAAGTCAGATTACTTTTACATCAAGTGTCAATGGTGTCAGCTTTGCAGGTAATGTTGTTACCATTCCTTACAGTGTTCGCTCTGCGGGTAATACAATAACGGTTACAGCAAAACATTCGTCCGGTGTTAAATGTGATATTAATATTCCTTGCTTTAAATACACACAAACCTTTAATGATGATTTTAACGGCACAACACTTGACCGTACTAAATGGAGTGAGCATTCATCGCTTACTACAACACCACCTTCAGATGCTGCAAGCTATCAGGTTATAGACCGTGCTAAATCTGTAAAGGATTGCTTTGAAGTAAAGGACGGAAAGCTTAATATGCTTATCAAGGATCAGCCATGCTATGATACTACAAATAAAATCAAATATCTTTACAGTGAGTGCTGTCTTGATACACGCGGTAATTTTATGCAAACATACGGACTTTTCCAAGCAAATATTGCCTGTGCAAAATTTGGTGGCATAAATACTGCATTCTGGTTGCTGCCTAACGGAAGTTATTCAACACAGTACACAAACTTTATGACCGAGGATCCTAACTGGGGTCTTGCCGAGATTGATATTCTTGAAGCAAGTGTTGCTTTTGGCAGTAAAGATCGAAAAACCTTCTGTATTTCTGAACATTTTTACAATTATAACGACAACTACGACCATAAACAACAATCAAAATATTATAAAGTAAACGATACAATAACCAATTTTCATACTTATTCTTGCGTGTGGACGGCTGATGCCCTTTATTATTATGTTGATAGCGATCTTATCCGTAGCACTACAGGTTTACAGGCGAAAAGCGCCGGAGGAAAGTCGGTTTCACGTGCATATATGATAATTGACGTAGCACTTTATCTTGATAATGCATGGGTTGGCAAGCGAGATTTCACTAAATCAGATCTGCCTATTGCCGGTACAGTTGATTGGGTAAGAGCGTATAAGTTCAAGTGATTTGAGGGGTTTTAAATGGGTAGCTTTTTTAATAAAACAGAGTATTCCAATAACGGAATAGGATATACGTCTGTTGCGGTAGAAGAGGATGTGAGTCTTAAGATTTTTTATAACTGGCATCCAGGTGTTCCCGGTTACGACCTTAAATTACCGCTCGAAATAACCGCAAACAACGGCGAAGTAGATTTTGAAAAACTAACACTTGTTGCAGATGATGAACGTGTGACTGTTGACGGTACGATTTTAATTATCCCCGAATGTGTTAGAAACACAAAGAAGGAGATTAAGGTTACTGCAAGTTATGCAGCCGTTAAGTACGAACTGATTATTCCGCTTAAAAGTTGGCAACGGACCTTTAACGATGAGTTTGAAGGCGAAACTCTCAATACTGATGTGTGGAAATCTCACCGTAGTCATATGACATATGACCCACCTGCAGATGCAGATAATTACGAGGTTATTGACCGTGCTCAGATAGCACCAAACTGTTATACAGTAAAAGACGGCAAGCTTAATATGCTTATAACCGATGATGTTATCTATGACCCAATAAACAAGCAAAAGTATCTTTATAGTGAATGTTGTCTTGATACAAGAGATTCATTTACACAAAAATACGGTTGTTTTTCGGCTCGTATATCCTGTGCTAAGTTTGGCGGTTTAAATACAGCATTTTGGTTGTTGCCACTTGGCAAATACAGTACAAAGTATACAAATTTTAAATCCGATAATCCTAAAATTGGACTTTCTGAAATTGATATACTTGAAACATCTGCCGCTTGGGGCAACGGTAACCGCTTCTGCATTACCGAGCACTATTACGATTATACAGATAACTATGCACACACAATGGAGGGCGAGTATTACGAGGTTGAGGATAAAATGACAGATTTTCATACCTTTACTTGTGTGTGGTTTGAGGATTCACTTTATTATTATGTAGACGATAAACTGCTTCGCGCAACATTTGGCTTACAATCAGATGGAGTCGAAGGCGAGGCAATGACAGAAGCATATATGATAATTGATGTCTCCTGTTATCTTGATAATAGTTGGGTTGGTAAACGAAACTTCACCAAGTCAGATTTACCTATAAGTGCTCAGGTTGACTGGGTCAGAGCGTATAAATAATACAAACAAGAAAGGAAAAGTTAATTTATGAAAAACTGGATTAAAAGAATTATTTGTCTTTGTTTAGTTCTTGCTTTATGTGCAGGCTTTGCGGGTTGTCGCAAGTCAGGATCAGGAGTCGGTAGTTTGTCTGATTTATCATCCGAAGATGCACTTTTGGGAAATGTAGAGCTTGATAATAACTCGTCAGAAGAGGAAGCAGAAAGTGATATAACCTCTGATAGTTCTACTGACAACAATCAAACAGGCAACAATAATCAAATCGTCAATAACAACCAAACCGGTAGTAACAACCAAACTGGTAGTAATAATCAAACAGGAAACAATAATCAAACTGGTAACAACGACAGCGGTGTTACAAATGCGGATGTTAAACTTCCTGTAAGAGATATGAAGGGTAGAACCTTTATCTTTGCAGCTCCTTCTTGGAGTGATACCGTAAATGTTGATGCGGATTGGGTAAAAGAACTTGAGAAAAAGTATAATTGTAAGTTTAAAAATTTAAATCTTAACAATGATTATACAACCCTTAACTCGTCAATTCTTGCAGGTAATCCAATTGCGGACGTTGTTGTATATAATTACACAAATTTTTATCCTTCTGTAAAAGAAAATCTTTTGCTTGAACTTAAGAGCTCTGAAAACATCAACTATCAGGATAGTAGTTGTTTTATTCCAAAACTACAGGAAAAATGTACTACTGTAGATGGAAAACTTTACGGTGCTATTGATACATATGCTTTCCGTAATCTTCTTGTATACAACCGTAGCATAATAACAGGCGACGATGATTTGCTAACTCTTTCAAACAAGGGACAGCTTACTTGGGATAAACTTTATGAAATACTTGGTAAGGTTAAGGCTTCTGGCAAGCAAGGTATTGCAGGAGAAATGAACGAAGAGGGAATTTTACAGGCATTTATCCTTGCCAACGGCAGTACCTGGTACAAGCGTGACAATTTGGTATTTACATATTGTCTTGATAATCAGAACACTCGTGATGCTCTTAGCTTTGTTCAAAAATTAAAGGCAGCCAGCCTTACGATGCCTCTTGACGGCGGCAATTATTTATATGGTCAGACACAGTTTGCCAAGGGTAGAGTAGGTATGATGATTGTTGACGGTTATAACCTCGACTATATCGCAAAGAACGCTAAGTTTGATTACGGCGTTGTAATGCTGCCTAATAAAGACGGTTCAAAGGGACTTGTTGACCTTACCGAGTTTGAATGCTATTCAATTCCAAGAACAGTAAATAATCCCGATGATGTTCAACTTATATTTGCGGCTTGGAAGCAGGCAGAGGAAGCAAACAACGAGGGTAAAAATTGGTCGCTTGAAAACAAGACTGATGATTTAGACAGTAAAGATGCTGCAGTAATTAAAGAATACGCTAAACGCTTGGAAGCTGCAGATGGCATTTTAGACTATCGTAATGTTTTGGTAGATTATTACGGCGACGATATTAACACTCAAGAAAAGAAGTGCCTTTATGGCGAGATTACAGTTCAAGCTTATCTTGAACGCGTAGGTAAAATATATAAGAAAAGTGCTAACGATTTTAATTTAGATTAAAAGCTTTAAAAAAATATTTGTGTGACAGGCTTTTGCCTGTCACACAACAAATTGAGGTGAATGTGATGAAAGGACTTAAAAACAGATACACGAGTATGCAACTACGTGAAATGAAAACTGGATTATTGTTTACACTTCCGTTTATAATCGGTATCGTATTTTTTCTTGCATTGCCTCTGATTGATTCTTTTAAAATTAGCCTTGGCAATATAAATACAGCTAATGGCTATGATATTGTGGTTAATGGATTTGAAAATTACAAATATATGCTTGAGGACGTAAACTATCTCGAGTATTTAGTAGATGCTTTAAAAAACACAGTCATCAATACCCCGCTTATAGTGATAGTTTCTTTTGTTATTGCGATGCTACTAAAAAAAGAATTCGTGGGTAGAACGTTTTTTAGAATTATATTCTTTTTACCGGTTATTTTAAGCTCGGGTGTTATGGCTGAAATAATGGTTGATGTACTTATAGAGTCCATTATTGATCCTACATCTGCATCAGCAATGTCTAAAGGAGCACTTTCTGGTGGACAAGAACTTGTGACAAACTTACTGCTAAGTTCTGACATATCCGCCGAAATTTCAAACTATATACTTTACGCACAAGAAAACATCTCGGTTGTACTTAGCCATTCAGGTATTCAAATACTTATTTTTTTGGCGGCATTACAATCTATTTCACCGTCGCTTTATGAAGCATCGGCTATTGAGGGTGCTACTGCTTGGGAAAACTTTTGGAAGATTACACTTCCAATGGTAAGTCCACAATTGTTAGTTGTCGTACTTTTTACAGTAATTGATAGATTTACTGACATGGGCAGTAAAATTATGAGTTACATTTATGACATTGGTTTTGTAAAGCTACGTTTTGGCGATTCAATGGCAGCGGCTTGGGTATATTTCGCAATAATAGGAATTATTGCGTTGGTATTATATTTCATTTTAAAGAGATCCGTGTTTACCTATGAAGAACGGTAGGAGGTGTAAATGATGCAAAGATTAAAAAGGCGCAAAATTTCAAAGAACAAACTTATTCATATAGGTCAAAGTCTTATTACATATATTTTGTTAAGTTGCTTGGCATATGTAATTCTATATCCTGTATTTGCGCGTCTAATGTATTCATTTATGACCGCTGCTGACCTTAACGATGATACCGTTTTTCTTTTTACAAAGCATTTTACATTAGATAATTACAAACAAGCATCCGAATTTATGAATTACGGAGTTAATTTAATTAAATCTACCGTTACTGTATTTATCTATTCGGTATTACAATTAGTGGCAGTAACGGTTATTGCGTACGGATTAGCACGTTTCCGTTTTCCAGGACGTGGTTTGCTGTTTGTGATATCTATTATAACATTGATTATTCCTCCGCAAATTTTGAGTATGCCGTTGTATTTTCAGTTTCAGGATTTAAATATACTTGGAATAAATACAGGGCTTAATCTCTTAAACACTCCAGTTCCTACAGCATTACTTTGCATTACTGGTTTGGGTCTTAAAAGCGGATTACTTATATTTATGATGAGGCAGTATTTTTCGGGTTTTCCAAAAGAACTTGACGAAGCTGCCGCTATTGATGGTGCGGGACCATTTAAAACATTTTTTATGGTGGTATTGCCAAGTTCCGGTACTATGCTAATAACTATATTCTTGTTTTCACTTGTTTGGCAATGGACGGACGGTTTCTACGTATCGGTATTTGAACCTACCAGCGAATATTTACAGGTTGTTGTGAAACAGGTTTATGGAATGGTAAAGGTTGCAACTCAGGGTTCAGGTACGGTAGACGTAGTAGGACAGTCACTCATAAATAATGCGGCGTTCTTGCTATTTATTATTCCAATTATAATTGTGTTCCTATTTGGACAAAAACATCTTATCGAGGGTGTTGAGCGTTCGGGTATTGTTGGATAAACATAGGAAAGGTTGATAAAAATGAAAATTAAATATTTTAGAAAACTTGTCAGCCTTATGCTCAGTTTGGTTTTGATTTTGGGCACGTTTTCGGCTTGTAAAGAAAGCAAAGTCGCTATGGTTGATTTATCCGCCTACTTAACACGGGTCGATAACTCTACTGAATCAAATGTAATAGGATATTCAACTTATATAAATCAATTTAATGATAACAAAAGCACTGAAAATATATTGATTACAGTTGCAAACGAACAGGCACAATGTTTAATTGGCGATACACTTGTATATCAATTTGATGTTGAAGTAGAGGGGCTATACAGTTTTTGCGCAGAGATTACTGGTGGAAGTTCTACACTATCGGATTATTACGGTTCATTAAAGCTTGACGGTGAATATCCATTTAGCGAATGTGAGCAAATATATTTTTCAAAAAGATGGATAAATGAAGGCGAATTTGATGAATCAAAGCAACCTGAACTTACCGAAGATAAAAATTACATAAGTACTGCTCGTAGTGATAGAAGTTATGAAGCGGGGGAACTATATTTTTATTTGCAAAAAGGAACTCATAGCATAGAGTTTACTGCAAGTAATCAAAACCTAAATATAAACAAATTGTATTTTGAGGGCAAATTAGGTTATTTTGAAATTAAAGGAAATCCACAAAAAACCGATGCTAAAACAGTACTTGTTCAGGCTGAAAATCCTACATATCGCAGTAAGTCATCAATACTTGAACAAATTGACCGTACTTCAGCCGCAACAATACCTGTATGCCTTGATAGAGCAACCTATAATACTTTGGGTGGAAATTCGTGGAAGACAATAGGTGAGAGTGTTACTTGGAAAATGGAAGTGAACACTGACGGATGGTATTGTCTTAATTTGCGTGTGCGTCAAGATTATTCGGCAGGCGCAGTATCCTGTAGACGTTTGTTGATAGATGGTAAAGAAATAAACGAAAACGCAAGTGAAATTACCATTCCGTATTCAACTTCTTGGCAGAAATTCACTTTAAGCGATAAAGATGGTGAACCGATTTATATGTATCTTAAGTCAGGTACACATACTGTATCGCTTGAATGTTCGTTAGGTTCCTTAAGTCAAGTTGTTCCTATTGTGGAAAGTTCTATAACAGAGTGCAATCGCATTTATAGAAGAATAATTATGATTACGGGAACAAATCCTGACCTTTATCGCGACTATAATCTTGATGAAAAACTGCCTGATGTAATAGAGAGTATCAAAACCCAGCGTGAAACTCTTAATGCGGTTGCCGATTATCTATCTGCTTTGGGTGACGGTGGCGAATCAGATGCTGCTGTGTTCCGTAAACTTATTAGACAGTTTGATGAATTTTTACAGGATGCAGATAGTATTCCGTCACAAATAAGCACATTGAGTTCTAATATAAGTGCAATTGGCACGTGGCAACTTGAGTGCACCAATCAACCGCTTGAAATTGACTGGTTGGAATTACAGGCTTTTGGCGATGGTAGTACCGATACTACGGCAAACTTTTTTAAGCAATTTGGTCATTCTGCAACCCGAATAATAAAATCGTACTCTGAAAGCTATAACGATATTAGCAATACAGAAATAGAAAAATCGGTTGATGTATGGGCTGTAACAGGTCGCGATCAAATACAACTTATAGAGAATTTATGTCACGAATTTACCGCTAAAGAGGAAATTGGCGTAAATCTAAAACTCGTTTCGGGCGATTCGGTTATGGCGGCTACGGTTGCAGGAATCGGACCTGACGTTACACTCTTTAATGGAGCTCCTAATGTTATAAGCTATGCGATACGTAAGGCAACGGTAGATTTATCTAAACTTGATGGATTTGATGAATGTACAAGGGATTTTTATGAATCGGCAATAGTACCGTATCGTTTTAACGATGGTGTGTATGCGCTACCTGAAACACAAAGCTTTCCGATGTTGTTTTACAGAAAGGATATTTTAGAGGAACTTGAGCTAGAGGTTCCTACCACTTGGGATGAAGCTTACGACTGTATTACAACATTGCAGAAAAATAATATGACCTTTGGTTGTCCTACATATGATGTATTCTTATATCAGCATGGTGGGTCTTATTATAACGAAAAGGGTTCAGTATCGTATATGAATTCCGAAGAAAGCGTAAACGCATTTAAAACGTGGACTAAATTTTATACCAACTTCAATTTGCCGCTTTCTTATAACTTTATAAACCGTTTTAGAAGCGGTGAAATGCCCATAGCAATTGCTGACTACAGTAGTTATAACAGTTTGGTTGTTTTTGCTCCTGAAATTAGTGGTAGCTGGGGTATGACAATGGTACCGGGCACTAAAAATGCGGATGGCACAGTTGACCATTCAGTAAGTGCCGCGGGTACTGCAGCTATGATTTTTTCAAACACAGATGATATTGATTCATCGTGGAAGTTCCTTAAGTGGTGGGTTAGCGGTCAAACTCAATCGGATTATGCTATTGGATTAGAAACTAAACTTGGTGCTTCTGCACGTGTAATGGTGGCATCTAAATCTGCTTTTGAGACACTAGATTGGACCGATGAACAAAAAGCTGCCCTTAAGCAGCAGTGGAATTGGGTCGATGGTACACCTGAGGTTCCCGGTGGATATTTGATGTCAAGGCACATAAATAACGCATTTAGAAAAATCGTTTATAATGATGCTGATTTGCGTGAAACCTTAGGAGAATATAAGGTTATTATAGATAAAGAACTTACATTAAAGCGAGAAGAATATGGACTTGAATGAGGTGAGGAATAATGACAGCACAAAAGAATAAAGTATCAATTCTAAAGCAAATACAAAAAAAGAAGCATTGTTATTTATTCCTTGCACCTTTCTTTATCTTATTTGTTGTATTTACTGTAATACCAGTATTGATGGCAATGGGTTTGTCTTTTACATTTTATAATGTTTTTGAAACTCCGCAATTTGTTGGACTAAAAAACTATATTCAAATGTTTTTCTATGATGATTTATTTACAAAGGCATTTGCTAATACATTGACAATGGCACTTTTTATAGGGCCTATTGGTTATTTAATATCACTAATAGTGGCATGGTCTATAAATGAATTGTCACCGGCGCT
Organism: Acutalibacteraceae bacterium; assembly: GCA_045539695.1. GTDB lineage: Bacteria > Bacillota > Clostridia > Oscillospirales > Acutalibacteraceae > UBA737. The sequence goes on along the minus strand of JAZQFX010000016.1, from coordinate 13,106 downwards.
CAGAACTGTTTTGGTTGTGCTTTTTTATGCTCCTTCTATTTCGGGAAATGCATATATGATTTGGACTCTGATGTTCAGTGGTGACGCATACGGATATCTTAATGCTTGGATGATGAATCTGAATATCATTAACGAACCTATTCAGTGGCTTACAGATACACAATATATGATGATTTGCGTAATTATTGTAAGTCTTTGGATGAGTTTGGGTACAGGATTCTTGTCTTTTGTCGCGGCGCTGCAAGGTGTTGACCGTAGTCTATATGAATCGGCGGCAATCGATGGTGTTCATAATCGGTGGCAAGAACTATGGCATGTTACTTTACCTTCTATGAAACCTCAACTTCTTTTTGGTGCTGTACTTAGTATTACATCTGCATTTTCAGTAGGTGATGTATGTATAAATTTGTGTGGAAACCCAAGCACCGATTATGCGGTTCACACACTTGTGAATCATATGCAGGATTATGGTAATACCCGTTATGAAATGGGATACGCATGCGCAATATCTACGTTTTTGTTCCTACTTATGATTGGTGCTAACTCGCTTGTTAACAAGCTGCTTAAAAAGGTGGGTGACTGATATGAAAGTAATGAAGGTTTTTGCTAATCAGTCAAGATATGCCCGTTCTAATTTTGGTGGCATTGTTAACTTTTTGGTACTTACATTATTTGCGGCAGTTGTCGCACTTCCTATGGTATTTACAGTTAGTAGCGCATTTAAGCCTTTGGAAGAATTATTTGTATTTCCGCCAAGCTTATTTGTAAAAAATCCCACACTTAATAACTTTGCAGGTATCTCGAGTATTCTTAGAGAATCTTGGGTGCCAATGGGAAGATATCTTATAAACTCTGTTTTTATAACTCTTTTAGGAGTTATAGGACAAGTAATTTTTGCTTCGCTCGCGGCATATGTTCTTGCAAAAGAAGTATTTCCCGGTTCAAAGTTACTTAACAAAGTAATAGTTCTATCGCTTATGTTTAATGGAACTGTTACTTCTATACCGACATACATCGTTATGTCAAAGTTAGGAGTAGTTAATTCGCATTGGGCGCTTATTTTGCCTGCATGTGCATCTTCGTTGGGATTGTTCTTAATGAAGCAGTTTATCGAACAGATGGTACATACCACTATTCTTGAAGCCGCTCGTGTGGATGGTGCAAGCGAACTTAGAATATTTTTTCAAATAGTAATGCCTATGTGCAAGCCTGCGTGGTTGACACTTATTATTCTTTCATTCCAGGCTTTGTGGAGCAATATGGGTGGACTTTACATATATGATGACGAATTAAAGACATTGCCATATGCACTTCAAAACATAATTTCGGGCGGCACAATAGCACGAAGTGGTGTGTCCTCCGCGGTTGCATTACTGCTAATAATACCTCCACTTATAACATTTATTTTATCTCAATCAAACATTTTGGAAACAATGGGTAGTTCAGGCATAAAGGAATGATGCTATGAAAAAGATATTTAAAATTTTAAGTTTAATATTGGTATTAGTGTCGCTTTTCGCTGTTATGCCTGTTTGCGCAGTAGATGAGCTGGATGGAAGCAATAGTTCGTATGTATATGACTATTGGGGAAATACTGTATCGACGCCAATACCATATGAAACGGATATTGTAGTTAATTTAAGCCAATTTGGAAACGCAACTCCTACAGTTGCCGATATGGCATCTGATGAACAAGGTAATATTTATGTTGCTGACAGTGCAAATAATTGTATATGGATGTTTAATAGTAATTTAGAATTGATTAAATCATATACGAATTATATTTATGATGGTTCTGATATGGGCTTTATGGCTTGTGAGGGCTGTTGGGTTGCAGAGGGTAAGTTGTATGTTGCGAACACAGGTGCTGCTAATATTGTTGTATTAGATGCACTTACAGCTGAAACATTACAAATTATTGAAACTCCAACTTCAAATGAGTGGAGCAGTGAGATTGCGTTTGAACCTACCAGACTTAGTACCGATAGAGGCGGTAGAGTTTATTGTATATCCCGTAATCAAACACAAGGTATTGTTCAGTTTTCAAAAGAAGGCGAATTTATAGGTTATCTTGGTGCTCTTGACGTTGACCCAAGCCTTTGGGACATCTTTATTAGAAATTTTGGCACCAAAAAGATGAAGAATGACAGTCTTCAAATGATACCGACGGAGTTTACCAACCTTATTTGTAATAATGATGGCATGGTTTATGCTATTACAGAAACTGTTAGTGATGGTGATATTTTAGGCGCAGTAAGGGGGAGAAATGCAGAAAACTCTCCTGTACGTCTACTTAATCCACTTGGAAACAATATTTTAAAAAATAATGGGTATTATCCAACCGTTGGCGATATTGATTTTCTAACGTATGGCGAGGATGCCGGTGCGTCACGATTTATAGATGTGGCTGTAGGCGATAATGGTATTTGTAGTTTTCTTGACCGCAAGCGAGGCAAAGTGTTCACCTATGATTATGACGGCAATTTGCTCTATATTTTTGGCGGTATTGGTGCAGGAATTGGTTCGTTTGAGCAACCTGTTTCTATCGTTTATTTAGGAAACAAGCTTGCTATTTTAGATCAGGGTTCTAAAGAAATTACAATTTTTAGAACAACCGATTTTACAAATCAGATTCTTGCGGCTTACGAGGCGCACGAAAACGGGGATTTTCATAAAGAAGAAGAGTGTTGGCGCGCCTTAGAAGAAAAATTTTCAGGTTATGATATTGCAACACTTGGTATAGGAAAAGCATTATATAACCGAGGCGAATACAAGGAGTCTATGGAACTCTTTAAGCTTGCCAATAATAAGGATTATTACTCTAAAGCTTATAAAAATTACCAGGCTCAGCTTGCAGAAAAATATATTATTTTTATATTTGTTGGCGCAATACTTTTGGTTGTAGGTCTGATTTTAGGATTGCGTGCGATTATTCGTGCAGTTAAAAATTCTCGTAATATTGTATGTAAAACCTTAACAAACGGTTGCTATATTATGACCCATCCGTTTGACGGATTTTGGGACTTAAAATGGGAAGGTAAGGGAACGGTAGCAGGTGCTTCTATAATGCTTGGAAGTGCTTTTGTAATCAGAATATTATGTGAACGATTAGTTCCTTATTTGTTCAGTACTCAAAACCTATCACAAACCAATACCCTAATAAGTACACTTTCTTTAGTGATTACCTTTATGCTATGGATAGTATCAAGCTGGTGTCTTACCACACTTTTTGACGGTAAGGGAAATATTAAGGATATTTACATATATTCTTGCTATTGCTTGACTCCATATGTGATTTTTTCACTACCTATTTTATTATTAGGTCAATTTTTAACACTTGAGATGGCGGCACTTTATACCAGTTTACAAATAATAGTATTAGTTTATTGTTTGTTCTTACTTATAGCGGGCACCATTTCTACACATCAATTCTCTCTTGGCCGCACTGCAATTATGCTCATTGTAAGTGTTGCAGGAATTGTACTAATGATGTTTTTGATTATTCTTTGCTCAGGACTTATACAAAATATTGTTGACTTTATTGTACAGGCAATTAAAGAAATTGGCTTGCGTTATTCTTAAGGAAAGGAAGAGCGGTTAATGAAAATAACTAAAAAACAATTAACTCCCGTTATTTCTATTGTTGCGGTTATTGCAGCATTCGCTCTGCTTTTTGCAACCTATTCGACGACAAGAAGCAACCTTGGAACAAGTGAGGCTTTTATGCTGCCGGATGTGATGGATGATTTAACCGAGCAAATATCTGATGAGCCTTTAAAGGTATTTACTGATAATAGTCGTTCAATGTATGTATCAAACGGCGGTGTAGTTACTGTAAAAGACGATACAACAAACACGGTTTTATGGTCTAATCAGGCAAACGAGGATGATGTTTTAATATTTGGTGAAGAGCAGGCGGCAAAGTCACCAATTACAATTACGTATCGTTATAACGGTGAAACAGATACAAACCTTTATTCAATGGCTGATGCTGTTGATAATAATCAATATACTGTATCCATTAGTGAAGATGGCAACAAGTTACTTGTTACGTATCTACTGGGCGAAGCCGGGGATGGCGGTTTATTACCTAAAGCATTCACACAAAAATTTTTTGAGGGAGAAATTCTTTCAAAACTTGATAAGGATACAAAAGATTATTTATTAGAGAGATACGTATTATACAAAAAGGGAACTGCAGATTCTACGCTTATAAAAGAGTTTAGTGGTATGGAGAAAGAGGATATTTATTACCTTGAATCTCCGGGTTCATATGTTATCCAAACTAAAATAATCTCATATTTACAACAAGCGGGTCTTACCACGCAGCAGTATAAGAAACAATGTGAAATTACTGGCGAAGCAGCTGAAATTTATAATGAGAATTTTATGATTACTGTTGAGTATTGGCTTGACGGTGAGGATATTATGATCAACGTTCCGGGTGATAAAATTTATTATCATCCCGAACATCCACTTACTACAATAACACTTAATGGTGCCGCTACGTATGCAGTTAATTCTGAAAGCGGAGAATATTTGTTACCGGCGGGTAGTGGTGCTATACAGGATTTTGCTGTTAAATCAGAACGAAATAACAATTATACATATTACGGCAAGGATTATCTTAATACCGTTTCTACTGTTAAGGAAACAATGTTTCCGCTGCCTGTTTATGCAGTAATGCGCGACGGAAAAAACGGACTTTTAGGTATAGTTGAAAACGGTGCTGAGGTAGCGGTACTAAACGAGCGTTTTACTAATGGAGCCAGTCAGCTAACATTAAGTCTTAAATTGCTTGAATATGGCGATGCATCGGTTACTGCTCAACAATCATCAACTGTTTATTGTAGCAGTCAGTTTAAAGATAATTTTACGGTTAGATATCGTGTTACGGAGGCTGACGCTGATGCTATAGACATTGCATCGCAGTACCGTGAACTTTTGATAAATCAAAACAAAATGCCCAATAAGGTAAAATCCAACGAGAGCGCACTTATAGAGATAGTTGGTAATGTTCCATACTCATATCAGTGGTTTGGATTGTTTACGGTTAATAAACAAATAATGCTTACTGAGTGGAATGAAGCCGAGCAAATAGTAAGTGCTTTTACGGAAAAAGGTCTCAATCCGGCTATAAAACTTTCTGGTTTTAATAGTAAGGGCCTATTTTGTCAATCACCCGGCAAATATGATTTTATTGGTTCAAAAAAAGAACGTAATTCCTTTTTAAACTTTACAAAGAAAAATAGTATAAACACTTATCTTGATGTAAGTCTTGCTTATAATTATACAGGTGCATCGGGATTATTTAGCGGCTATAACGCTGGTAAACATAGTGCTCGTGCGCCGGGCAACGATAACGGTGAAAGACCCATAGTTTCAAAATCTACAGGCTTTACATCTGCTAAGGCATCTACAGCAGAAATTGTTTCACCTAAAATGTTTGCAAAATACGCTGCATCATATAACAAATTAGATGACCGTTTAGGTATTTGTCTAGGCGATTCACTTGATAGCCTTAATACCGATTATTCCGAAAAAGCACCCCATAATCGTGCAGATACTTTAAATTCACTAAAGGAGACCGTTGTTACATTAAGTGAAAAGCGTAATATTATTGGAAACAATCCGATTATTCCGGTTTTAAATTATATTAGTATATCAGAAAATCTTACGCTTACCGGTGATAAGGAATATTCTTTCAGCAAATATGTACCATTCGTTCAGTCAGTTTTGCACGGATGTGTAAATTATACGACCGATTCACTTAATTCATATAACGATTATGAGTTGGCATTGTTAGAGGCAGTATCCACAGGTAGCACACCTAAGTACACCGTTTCGTATAAATTTGATCGTGACGTTATGAACACAGAATATGACTTTCTATACTATACCGACTGGAGTAATTGGAAGGACAAAATTTTAAGCGATATTGCTGATATAGATAAACTTTATAATACGATTTCCGAGGCATACATTATTGGATATACAAATACAGGTGATGTATCTGTTACAAGTTATTCTAATGGCATAAATGTGTATGTAAACTATACTGAAAAAGATATTGCGGTTGGGGATATTACTATTCCTGCTTTGCAATTTGTTTCTATAAAAAATAGTTGACTTTAGAAAGGTAACCATTATGTATTTTAATTTGTTTTTGCGCCCACATAGGGGCGAACTTAAAATGCAGATGTATGAGCTGCAAAGAAAAGTGGGCCATGATTTAGGTTTTAAATCTACAATATTCTTGGGGATGGATTTTTTAAAAGATCCAGAGATGGTAGAAAAATGTAAATATGATCGTGATACATACGGTGACGAGATTGCTGTTTGGCTCACTTCGGACGGTAAAGCAGGCGGCGGTCAGGTTTGGCTTATACGTAAAGAGGATAAGAAACGTGTTGTAAAAAATGCTATAGATGCTTACATCGACGCATTTGGTCATGCTCCTAAATCTGTTGGTAACTATGTTATGGACGCCGATCTAATTGAAGTTGTAAAGGATTATTGCCCCGAGGTAGAAGCATGCGTTGCAGGCTGCTTTGAAGAAGGTGTAAAAGTATTCCACGGTTGTAATAATTCGTGGTATCTCTTCTCTGAGGGTATGTCGTGGGGACCGTGGTATCCGTCTAAAACACATTCAATCAGACCTGCAAAGAATGAAGATGATTGGTCAGGTGTAGTAGCCGTTCCTCATCTTAGTCGTGATTTGGTTTTGGGATATGAGAATCGCAATGACTTTTTTGCAAGTCACCCTGCAAACGCACAGCGTGGTCTTGCAAACGATGGTTATAATCACGATTATGATTTTAACTTATGTGATCAATATCGTATGCAACAAGATTTTAACGATGGTATGTCATACTATCAGATGCATGTATCACCCGGTTGGCTTAGTCGTAATTTCAACATTATTGATCCTGATGAAATAACACAAAAATTATATCTTGAAACACTGGAGTATATTGCGGAGCTTCGTGATAAAGGCGAAATAGAGGCCGTTACTTTTAGCGAATTTGCTTCAGAATATAAAAAGGCAACGCCTATTGGTAAAGCTACTGTTGGATTTGCTAAGGATATACTTATGGGTTCGGGTAAGCAGTATTATTGGATTTTTGATCCAAGCTATCGCGTGCTTGTTGATACTTTCCAAGGTGGTTCTATTGGAGATTTACGTGCATATGCGGGCGAATATGCTGCTGTTACAGGCCCTGACGCAAAGAACGGTAGATATCACTATAATACATATCCCTACATTATACAGTCGCAGTACCGTACTGGATATAAGACTCATTCCCAAGACGGTTCACGTACAACACTTATTATGACACATGGCAATGAAAATCTTGATATGTGTGATTATAATACAACGGTAGAATCTATTAGCCGCACAAAAACTAATTGTCAGCTTATATTAAAACCTGTTGATGTTAAATTTTCAGACGGCTTTACGGTGAAATTACAAACGGTTTACGATTTTGAAAATGGCGGTGACATACTTATTACGCGTCGAGTAATTGAAATGAGTGATGACTCTGCTGATTTTAAAGTTCAGGAATATGTTAAAGCGTCATATGGTTTCACTGAGTATGCCGAAGATATGAAAGATATAACGCTTTATTGTGATGGTGAAAAGGTAATAGACTATACATATCGTAATATCGAGTTTAAAAAGCAGGGTGGCGGTTATGTGTCGGCTGTGATACCTGATATAACAACCGAAGTAAAGCTTTGCCCCGAATCACAAGCGGATACAGTCAGCGTAAAAGAGGGTAACTTGTTTGGTCCGTTCTTTACTCTAAAGGTAGACTACAATATAACAAATGATACAAAGGAGGTCAAAACATGGCTGCGATTAAGCAAAACACAGGCGTAATTTACAAATGTCCATTATGTTTTAATACCTATATAGATGTGCCAGTAGACCTTTATGAAGACGGTAAGTATCATTGTATGAAATGTGGATTCGTAGGAACAAAGGAAGAGTTGCTCGATAAATATGCGGAGTTCCGTGCCCGTTACCAATTGAATACTACACGAATTACATTAGAAGAACAAAGAAAATTGTAAACACAAACACAACCTGCTTTGCGCCCAATTGCGTGAGGCAGGTTTGTGATATAATTATAAGCAAAAAATGAGGTAATTTATGAAAATCACAAACAAAGACTATTACGAACAAAATGTTGAAAAACTACTTGCGAAAATGTCTTTAACGGAAAAAATAGGACAACTTAATCAGCTTGAAACACCCAAACTTGACAATTTAGAAGAATTTAAAAATAAAGTAAGAGAGGGTAAGGTGGGTGCTGTTTTAATGTCGGTAGGTGCAACCGCAGGTAACACTGAGCAGGGAGCAATAGATGTTGATTTTTATAACGAACTTCAACGTATTGCAGTTGAAGAGAGTCCTTGCGGTATTCCTATAATATTTGGTCGCGATGTAATACATGGTCATAGAACGGTCTTTCCAATTCCACTTGCAATGGCGGCATCTTTTAATCCAAAGCTGATAGAAAAATCATATAGGTATATTGCGAAAGAAGCTGCAAATGAAAGTGTGCACTGGACATTTACTCCTATGCTAGACTTGTGTCATGACCCTAGGTGGGGCAGAATTATTGAAGGACCGGGGGAGGATCCATATGTAGGCGCTAAATTTGCAGAAGCGGTAGTGAAGGGTGTTCAAGGAGATGATGTATCTCGAAAGGATAAACTGTTAGCTTGTGCAAAACACTATGTTGGCTATGGTGCTAGCGAGGGTGGTAGAGATTATCATCGCACTGAAATTTCTGTTTATAGTCTTTTTAACAACTATTTACCTGCTTTTCGTTCTGCAATTAAAGCGGGTGTAAAAACAGTTATGTCAGCATTTAACGATATTAATGGACAGCCTATTACATCAAGTAAATATTATTTAACCGATATTTTAAGAAATCATCTTGGATTTGAAGGTTTTGTCGTTTCTGATTATGATGCTGTGTGTCAGCTTGCACATCAGGGCGTTGCTGAAAGCGAAGCGGATTGTTGCAAAATGGCTTTGAACGCAGGTTTAGATATGGATATGCACGACAGTTGTTATATGGACAATTTGATAAAACTTGTAGAGGATGGCATTGTTGATATAAGTGCGGTTGATGATGCGATAAGGCGTATATTAAGAATAAAATTTCAAAAAGGGCTTTTTGATAATCCTTATTGTCAACATACTACAATTGAACGTAGCGAACATCTTAAAACAGCATATGAAATGGCTTGCGAATCTATGGTTTTGCTTAAAAATGACAACCAAACCTTGCCTATTGAAAAATCGCAAAAAATTGCAGTTTTGGGACCTTTTGTGCATGAGCGAAGGTCGTTGCTTGGCAGTTGGACTATAGACGGTAAAGCAGAGGAAACACAAACCTTTTTTGAGGAATTAAGTAGTGCAGTAACCGGTGAGTTAAGAACTTCGCCTTTTGGTGAATTCGGTTGGAACACAACGGCTTCTACTATAGAGTGGGCGGATGTTATTGTGCTGGCCTTGGGCGAAGAATGGTCTAACACGGGTGAATCAAGATGCGTTTCGGATATAACTATATCTACGGCACAAAAAGAGCTTATAAAAAAAGCAAAGGCTTCGGGTAAAAAAGTGATAGGTGTATTCTTTTGTGGACGACCTATCGCTATGCAGGGAATTGCCGAGGATTTAGACGCTGTTCTTTATGCTTGGCATTGTGGCAGCAAGACGGCAGCGGCTGCTTGTGATATATTATTTGGCGACATCGTACCTAGTGGTAAATTGCCCGTGACAATACCACGGCTTGCTACGCATATACCGCTTTATTATAACGTTACTTCAAGCGGTCGACCGGTTAACAGTTATTATGGTGAACACACAGGCGCCTGTTACATTGACAGTGTAGCCGCACCATATTATCCTTTTGGATATGGTTTATCATATACAGAATTTGAATACAGTAAACCGAGTCTTTCGAGTAAGCAGATTTCTATAACTGATTTAAAAAACGGACAAAAAGTCAAAATATCTGTTAATGTCAGAAATGTGGGTAACTACGACGCTAAAGAAACTGTACAGTTATATATTCACGATCCAGTCGCTACAATGATGCGACCTTTAAGGGAATTGAAAGCGTTTAAAAAAGTTTTTATTCTGTCGGGTCAAAGCAAAACTGTGGAGTTTGAAATAGGTTTTGAAGATTTAGGTTATTATTTAAGTAATGGCGAATATATTGTTGAAAACGGTGTAATAGAAATTCTTGTTGGCTCAGACTGTTTGACAAATAATGAGATGTTATTAAATATTATATAAAATTAAAACTATTAATACAAGAAATATGACCTCGCGTAGTTTTTAAGGATATTATATTTTATAATATTTTGCCCGTGCAGTTTTTAAAAATTTTTACCAAGTTTTTGGGTGTCAAAAGATGTTGCGGCGACTGTTAAGTCGCCGCAGTGCAAAAACAAAAAGAGAGGTGCGCCAACCCCTTAGCACACCCCTCAAAAAAGGACTAAGATAAATATAACAAGGCAAAAATAATTTGTCAAATCTTAGAGGCGGTTTTTGCAAAAATATTTTTGTTCGGAAAATTTTAAGCACCTTTTTTATTTTATGAGAAAAAATATAAAGGGAAAATCACACGGTTGTTTGACCGAACAAATAATTAAACAATGTATGTTTTTGCTCATTCGTAGAAATATGCTAACAAAGTTTAAACCCAACCTAATATTACGCATAAATTATTAAGCCGTAAAACAGTCTTGATTGATTGTTTTACGGCTTTTTTATGTTCTTGCCATATGTCAGTTTAGTAGAAAAATTTATATGAAGTACATAACAAAAAGATTTTAAAAAACTGACATATAGCAAATAGCTCTAAAACCCTGTGTTTATGCGGGTTTGGGAATTTATATTAACAGAAAATTGACAAAAAACTAACATATCTACGTTGGGGGGTGCAGTTTTACGAAACATGGGGTTTGTTTTGCGGCGATTGTCAAATCGCCGCGGTGCAGAAAAAGTTGCTTTGATTTTTGTTGGAAATTTGTGTGAGAGGTAGTTGTTTTTGATTTGGAGGTGGTGCAGAAAAGGACATATATTTTCGTAGTTTAGAATAAAATATTATGACTATATTTTAAGGAGGAAATGAAAATGACCGATAGAAAAACAGAGTATAATGTCATTAATATTTTCTCCGGCAGCAACAATATAGAAATGAAAGCAAAGGTTAATGAAATAATTAGAAATCTTTGCGTTACCGAACTTGAAATTATAGCCGGTTTGGAATATAATGAAGATACAACATTGCTTGGCGATGCTCTGAATTCAAAAAGAGGGGGCATCGAACAATGTTAACTGAAATTGCGAATATTTACGTTCGGCTCTCGGATCAAGATAGAGATAAAAGAGATAAGTCCGATGAAAGCGAAAGTATCCAAAACCAAAAAACAATGCTTATTAAATATTGCATTGAAAGAGGGTGGCAGATTAACGATATTTATTGCGATGAAGATTACAGCGGTGCCGATAGCAAACGACCTGCTTGGAATCAAGTGCTCAAAGACTGCGAAGAGGGCAAATGCTCGATAGTGGTTTGTAAAACTCAGTCAAGATTTTCGCGCGATATGGAAATGATTGAAAAGTATATCCACGGGAAGTTTCTCGAATGGGGAATACGCTTTGTTGGTGTGGTTGATAATGCCGATACCAACGTTAAAGGCAACAAAAAGGCAAGGCAGATAAACGGACTTGTTAACGAGTGGTATCTTGAAGACCTTTCGGAAAACATAAAATCAACACTTAGTGCTAAAAGAAAAAACGGTGAGTTTGTAGGTTCATTTGCGCCGTATGGCTACTTGGTTGACCCCGATAATAAGAATCACCTTATTATTGATGAAATTGCAGCACCCGTGGTGCAAAGAATTTTTGATATGTACATAATGGGAAGCGGATATATTGCAATCGCCAAAGCGCTCAATGATGATAAAATACCACCGCCTTGCATTAGAAAGAAGCAATTAGGTTCTAAATACTACAACGGTAATTACGAAAAGAATCATTCGCCAACAACTGTTTGGACCGACTCGGCTGTATATGCCATTCTTCGCCGATACACCTATACAGGCGCGCTTGTTCAAGGGCGACAGGAAATTGTGAATTATAAGACCAAAAAACGCCGCACAAAGCCACAGGAGCAGTGGGATATAATCGAAGATATGCACGAACCGATTATATCAAAGGAAACCTTTTATAAGGCTCATAATATAAGACTGCAACGTGGCAAGGGGCAAAAGATACCGAGTGGTAGCTGTTACTCGCTGGCTAAAAAAGTTTTTTGCGGTGAATGCGGTAACACAATGTGGAAGATGAGCTACAAGCTTCGTGACGGACGGTACAATTATTTATGTTGCAGAACCCGAAAATCCTCAAACGGAGTTTGCAACAATGAACACAGCATGCGTCTTGACGAATTAGAGCAGATAGTTCTCCAAGAGATTAACAAGCTTTTGGATGCCTATTACGACGAAAAAACAATCGGAAAAATTAAAGCGCCTAAAAAAGATAACAAAGTTCAAAAGTCTATGGTTGCAGAAATCAAAGAGCTTGAGGACAAAATCAAGCGTAACGATTCCCGAATGGCTCAAATGTATACCGATAAGCTGGACGGTGTAATCACGGCGGACGAGTTTACAATTTATCGTGAAAGGTACAATCAGGAAACAACTGAATTTCAAAATCGCATAAATATTTTAACTGCACACTTAAACGAATTAAGCGGAAGTAAAAACGCTACAGACACAAAATTTATACTCGATAAATATAAATCTATTGATGTACTTACTTTCGAAATTGCCAATGAATTCATAAACAAAATTTATATTGGTAAATTAGAGGAAAACGGCAGCAGAAATATCAAAATCGAGTGGAAAATATAGTATTAGCTAATGCCTCACACGGCGGCTTTGATGGTGGGGCATCGGCATCGGACGGGACTGTGGAGAAAGATATAAATCTTTGCATTTCGCAAAAGCTTTGTTCGCTGTTGCGCTTTTACGGTTATGACGTTATTATGACACGCGACAGTGATACAGGC
>JAZQFX010000015.1:0-9299 GCA_045539695.1 Acutalibacteraceae bacterium | reverse complement strand
ATTACGGCGAAAATGATTAGCACGGTCATAAAGATTTGCCTTGCGGTCATCATCCAATTTAGGCAAAGTCTGTTTCGTGCCACAATATTGACATACCGCAACGGTTTCGTTATTTATTTCAAGTGCGCCGCCGCACATTTTACACTTAAAAATTGCCATTGATATATCTCCTCAATCAATATTCTTTTATTTCCAAATTATCTACCGCGAAGGCAAGACACTTTTGAATAACTTCATTTCTGGTTCTGCCAGTTTCTTCAGCAATCTTATCAAGTTCCTTTACAAGTTCGTCTGGAAGGCGAATTGAAATCACAGTAGAATCACCCCTATACTTTTTTGAAGAAATAACAAGTTTTTCTTTCGACATAATACTTCTCCTTTTGATATAAAATTTCAATTTATATTATACTACATTTGTAATATGATTGTCAACTATTAGCGAAACAATTAAAATATTATTTGTCTCTTTAAATTGATACATATATTATATTATTTATGAAAACTTTTACATACCCACTTTACAATAGGAGTACACATCCTTTCATTTCTCCTTTGGGTCACCTTCAATACTGGCGGTAGACACATACATACTGAAAAGAAAGGTCTTCGTCCCTGTTCTTGTATAACCCATTTTATTCTCAACCCGCCAAAAAAGGACAAACTTTTTTAGCGTGAGAGAAAAAAGAAAAAACAAGATAATAACGTGAAAAACGACCTTGTGTACCTTTTAGGTACGCAGGGTCGTTTTTTATGCACTGACAGGACTCATTGCACTAGCAGCACGTCAAAACACTGACCGACAAAACTGCACTGACTATGGATGCACTGGCAAACCTCAATATAACCGCTTAAAATGGGGGGGGTTGCGCTGAGAAAGCTACGCTAATTTCAGCGTCATTCCATTTCTTTCAATCTATTTCCTGTTAATCCGTTTACTTCCTGTTAACCCCCTTTGAAGTTGAAATAAGTCGAAAAAAAGGGATAAAAAAGGAGCCTCTTAATTTCCAAATTGCACTCCGCAAATTCTCATAAAGCTTGACCCGATGATGAGAGATACGGAGAAAGAGTTGGAGAAAAAGAGTAAGAAAAAGGGCGGGTCAAAATGGGAGAAAATTGGATGGGATGAGGATAAAAAAATTTGTCCCTTTGACGATAAAAAGGTTTGTCCTGTAACAATTTCATAATACAATTTATCCGCTCGAAGAAATTCGGGCGGATTTTTTATTGTGTTTTAAAACTAATATGATATAATAAGTATTAAATAATAAAACTTTTTTCATTTTTTAAGGACGATTACTATGAAAAAAACCTATATAACATCTATGCCCGATCATATTGGTGCTTTTTTGAAAGCTAGTGAGTGTTTTTCCTCATTGGGAATCAATATAACCCGAGTTAATTATAATAAAGCGATTGACACCCACATATTGTTTATTGATGCTGAGGGCACAGAAGAACAACTTAAAAAAGCTGATTTGGAGCTTGAAAAAATCGGATACTTAGACAATGACAATTCCAACAAAACAAGTGTTGTTTTATTAGAATTTTATTTAAAAGATGTTCCCGGAAGTGTTACAGATATTCTTAAACTTATAAGTGAATTTAATTTCAATATTTCTTATATAAGTTCACAAGAAAACGGAACAGATTATCAATATTTTAAAATGGGATTATATGTTGATGATTCTGATAAAATTGCCTATTTTTTAAGTCAAGCAGAAAAGTTATGCAAGGTGCGAGTAATTGATTATAACCGCTCTAAGAATGTATACGATAACAGCATTTTTTATAACACATATGTTTTAGGTTTATCACAAATGATGGGGCTATCCGCAGATGAAAAACAAAAACTTTTAATAAATGTAAATCTTGCTATGCAAACATTAGATGAAAAAGGTTTATCGCCTTATAGAACATTTGACAGTATAAGTAAGTTTGCTGAACTTTTAAGTGTTTCAAAAGGAAAAAACTTTTCACCACGTATAAGCACACAAAAAATTTCCGAAAACACCGAAATAATTTTAGTTGAGCCGCCCTGTGGAAGCAACACAATAATCATAAAAAGTAATGGCGAGTATCTATTTATTGATAGCGGATATGCTTGTTATCAAAACGAAATGGTTAATATCTTTAACAAAATTATTCCTGAATTTAGTACTATAAAAAAGAAAATACTTATCACCCATGCGGATGTAGACCATTGCGGACTCTTACCGATTTTTGATGAGGTAATTACAAATGAAAAAACGGCTAAATGCTTAGAAAAGGAATATGATGGACTTGACGGATACCGAGAGGAAAATCCTTTACATAAACCGTATATTAACATTTGCAAAATTATTACTGAGTACAAGCCAATAAATCCCGAAAAGGTTGTTAAACTTTGGAAAAGTGCGCAAACATATGACAAGCCTCTTACCCAAATAGGTTTTTATAATTTTGGTGAGCTAAACTTTGAAGTGTATGAAGGAAAAGGCGGACATCTGCCCGGGGAAATCGTTTTAATAGATTTTGAAAATCACATTGCGTTTACAGGAGATATTTATATCAACACACATGGCCTTACAGCTGAACAAGAAAAATATAACAGATACGCACCAATACTAATGACATCTGTTGATACTGACCCCCAATTATGTTCGGAGGAAAGAAATGCTATTTTACAACGATTGGGCGTAGGAAAGTGGCAGATTTTTGGAGCGCACGGTTTTAAAAAGGATTATTCAGTAAATTTATAGTTTTATCTTTAATAAATAGTGTATTTCCCCCTTTTGCGTACTGCACCACTTGGCCGTCATAAAGGAATCTAAATAATTAGGTTTACAAAATAATTTATCCCCTTGGATTTCTCCAAGGGGATTTTAATATATAATTTTTATATCAAAAATTCTTCTATTACGTCTTTACCGTCAAGATATTCTAACATATTAAAGCCGAGCAGGTTCCAGCTTGAAAAGCCTTTGTTAAAAATGCCCTCACCTGTTTCGGGATCATAATATTCGTGAAAAGCACCGTTCTTTTCAAAATCAAGTGCTAAAAGGTCAAGAGTTTTTGTTGCTAATTCTTTTGCTTCGTCTTTATAACCATATCGGTCTAGCGCCTTAAACACAAAGTAGTTAGACAATATCCAAACACCACCTTGCCAGCTTGATGGATTACCTGTGCCTACAAGGCGGTACATTTTTTCGTATTTAGAAAGACTTCTTACGCCATAAGGTGCCCAAAATCCATTTTCATCCAAAAGATTTTCTTTTACAATTCTCTCAGCCTGTTCCTTATTCGGAATACCCGCCCAAAGCGGTAAAAAGTTGCTCCAACAACCAAGACGTTGAATGAGTGTAGAATAATGTCTTGGCGCGCCCGAATGTAACCAAACATCTTTATCAATAGGACGAAGATTAATATCGCAACTGTAGTACGTACCATCCTTTTCGTCATAGCAATGCTCGTTTATCGCATTTTTAAGCTCAAGCTGTCTTGTTTTATAATATCTTGCATCTTCGAAATTGCCGATAAAATCAGCCAAATGTGCCATTGCGCCTAATTCCATATACATTAAACTATTAATATAAATAGAAGCCGAGCTGTTATCGGGGCGGTAGAAGGTTGATGGGTCATTATCTACACCAATGGCAAAATCATCAAAGAAATAAAACAGTCCGCTTTCATGTTTAGCATTGTTTTCATAAAAACTGTTAAATGCTTTAAGCTTTGGAAAAATTTCTTTTACCCATTCTTTGTCAGGATTATATTTGTTAATAAAAGCAACGTGTTGCGCAAGAACGGGTTTATGTATATTTTTATGCGGAACAAAATTACAGAAGTTTTTCGTTTTATCAGCAAAAATTACAATTTCAATGCTGCCGTCATCCTTTTGCTCATTTAAAAAGTTCATAACCGAACCTTTTTCGTGTGGTAGCAATTCATCCTGCTTATTCTGATAAGTTGCAATTTGGCGTAAAGCGATATTATTTACCCAATTACCCCAGTCCCAAAGCTGTGACGGATAACTACTGTTACCTGTTACAACAATACAAGGATGCTCAAAATTTCCATATGGCTTTGCCCATAAAATTTTAGATAAATTTAACATATATTCTTTTAAAGAATCGTACTTCATCGCTTTCACCTCTTGTTTTAAAGTATAACATAAAAATAAAAATATTTCTATAAAAGCTCATTGGACTTTTTGTTCATATTATTGCATTTTTCAGCATAATAAAATTAAAAATTTTGAGCATTAAATCTTACAAAAAACTTGCGTTTTTTGTCGAAAAATATATAATTATATGTAGTATATATAAATATACTGATTTTTAAAAAAGGGAGAGATTTAATTGGACAAATTTTTTAAAATCTCAGAGCGTGGCTCTACAGTAAAAACTGAAATCATTGCCGGTCTAACAACATTTTTTGCAATGGCATACATAATTGTTGTTAATCCGAATCAAATTGTTGGTTTTAGTTTTGATGTACCGGGTGTGCCAAAAATTTGGAACGCTGTTTACATCGCATCAATCATAGCGGCGGTAATTGGTACTATGCTTTATGCCTTATATGCAAAGCTGCCTTTTGCGCAAGCTTGTGGTATGGGACTTAATTCCTTCTTTTTTACATCCTTTGTATTGCCCCAAATTATTAACGGCGGCGATGTAATTAAAGGCTATCAAGCTGGACTTATTATAATACTTATTTCAGGTATTGTTTTCTTGCTATTATCGGTAACAGGTGCCAGAAGCTATATTGCCAAGGCAATGCCCGAATGCATTAAAAAAGCAATTCCGGCAGGTATAGGTCTTTTTATAGCGTTTATCGGCTTCCAAAACGTTGGAATTATTCAGGCAAATCAATACACACTTGTTCAGTTTGTTAAAATTAACGGCGCTAAGTGGGCTGATATTGCCCCTGCAATAATTGCTCTTGTAGGATTTATAATTATTGCAGTACTTTCTAAGCTTAAGGTTAAAGGTGCCGTACTTTTAGGAATATTGGCAACTACTGTTATCTATTATCTTGCAACTTGGCAGTTACCACAATTTGACTTTAGCTCCATAACTGCGCCTTTTAAGGATTTTGCTGAAATTGGTATCACAGCAGTATTTACCCCAGAATCATGGAAAAACGCTTTCTCGGGCGAAATGATTGGTAGCATTTTCTCGGTAATTATGCTTATTGTCACCTTCTGTATGGTTGATATGTTTGATACAATAGGTACACTTTACGGCACAGCATCTGAAGCAGATATGCTGGACGAAAACGGTGATCCTATTGATATTGATAAATCTATGGCTTGTGACTCAATCGCCACCCTTTCGGGCGCTGTTTGCGGTACGTCAACCGTTACAACCTTTGTTGAATGCGCTTCAGGTGTTGCGGCAGGCGGCAGAACAGGTCTTACAAGCCTTGTCACCTCAATTTGCTTTGCACTTTGCTTATTCCTATCTCCTATAGCCAGCATTGTTCCTGCGGCTGCTACGGCACCTGCACTTATTTTTGTAGGTGTTTTAATGCTCAAAAACTTCTCTAAGGTTGATATGGAGGATATGCGCAGTGCAGTTCCTGCATTTTTAACACTTGTAATGATGCCACTCACCTATTCAATTGCAAATGGTATCGGCATCGGCGCTATTTCGTATGTTCTTATAACCTTGTTTATCGGTAAATACACTAAAAAAGATATTGCCGTAACGGTTATTGCACTGCTTTTTGTTTGCAAGTTTGTCTTTGGTGCAATTTAATTTATTTTAAAGGAATTATTTATGTACACAATATATGTGAAATTTGACTGTTTGCCGCAAAAACGCGAGGCTTTTATTAAAAAGGTTAAAGAAACCGGTGTAATAGAAGCAATACGCGCCGAAGACGGCTGTATAAGATATGATTATTATTTGTCAGAAAAAGACCCCAACGAGCTTTTGCTTATTGAACAATGGGAATCTAAGGAACATCAACAAATACATATTAAACAGCCGCATATGGACACGCTACGCAGTTTTAAGGGCGATTATATAACAAACACCATTTTAGGTGAAATAGAGCTATTATAAATTTAAAAACTCCCGTTTTGACGGGAGTTTTTAGTTTAGTACATAAAATCAAACATATTGGTTGAAACGTTGTTACGCCAGTGATTATAACTTATTATTGTATCGGTAATTGGTAAAATCTTTTCTTCAAGCTCGGGAATATTAGCAACCTTACCATCACGATAATCGCATAATCTATCAAGACAAGACTGCATGCGACCAACAAGAGCACCAAGACGAATGTCCTGAATATCAAAGCCATGCGGCTTATTTTCTATAAACCATTGATTTTGGAACGCTTTATAGAATTCTTTGGTAAGCTTTATCATCTTTTTGTAATCGGCAATTATTGTATCCAGCTGTACCTTATCACCGCTATTATATGCATCACGTGTTCGGGTGCATATATTCACTTTGACAGATAATAATTTACATAGGCTTGAAAGATTGTCGAAAAGATAAGCATATTCCCCTGCTCTTTTAGATGCAAACTTTAATTTACGGGCAATTGATGCGAATTTTTCACAATACTCTGCCTTTTCTGTGTTTTGGAATATGGACATAAAGCAATCGGCATAAAGAAAATACTTTGATGGGTTTACAACCTTGTCGATATTTTCGATTTGGTTTGGAGCATCAAGCAACATAAAGTCATCATATTTAACTCCAACCCACTCGTAGAATTTTTGCTTAATATCTGACATTTTTGTAATACCTTGTGCTATGCACGCCGCATAGCACAGACTTGGTAAAACCGCGTAAGAAGAACATTCTGCACCGTTGTCACCCCACATTGTAAAGAAAACGTCCTTTATACCGCCGTCAATACAAGCTTTAACAGCAAGCTTGGTTGTACGAATTGAAAAATAGTTGTGTGGTGCAAAACCCGACCATTTCCAAGCACCGCCACCAAAAGCGATTTTATCACTTAACTGCTTGTGACCTTTGATCATAGCGTCATAGGTTTTCTTTTCGAGATTATAATAATCCCAATAAACAAGGGTTAATTTTTCTGGTATCTTTTCCTTGATGGTTTTATCAAATTTAGAAGATGTAGCATAATAATTTCCACCGTTTGCAAGACGGTAAAACATATCACTCCACATCATAGGCTCAAAGCCGTATTTGTCTGCAATATCGCAAACTTTAATAAGATGATTAAGTAAAATATCAAAACGGTCCTGCATACCGTGAAGTTCAAAATATTTGCCGCGACCAAGCATATGTGCCTCGTCCATGCCGATATGTAATTTATCAGTTTTAAAGCACTCACGCAAGGACGCAAACATTCGGTCAATAAGGTCATAAACTCTATCGTCACCTGCAAGCATTATATCGTCGGCATCCTTAATATCACCGCGCCATCTAAGGAAAGCCGCCATATGAGCAAGTGTTTGAATATTTGGCACCAATTCAACGCCAATACTATCGGCAAAGGTGTCAAGCTCTTTAAGCTCTTCCTTTGAATATTTTCCGCG
This sequence comes from Acutalibacteraceae bacterium, assembly GCA_045539695.1. Classification (GTDB taxonomy): domain Bacteria; phylum Bacillota; class Clostridia; order Oscillospirales; family Acutalibacteraceae; genus UBA737. The sequence continues at coordinate 1,795 of JAZQFX010000015.1, read as the reverse complement.
AAGATAACCAAAATATGCTTCACCATTAACCTCATAGGTATCTTCCATATAAAGATGAACCTGATTATAACCCATCTTTGAAATTACGGTTATAAATTTTTTGAGCTGATCGACTGTCATAACCGCATTACGCGAACAGTCAATCATAACACCAAACTTATTAAAATTTTTGATTGACATAAATTTTACTCCTTATATGAATTTTATTATATCATCAATATTCTCGGCAATATATGTAGCTCCCACCGTCTCAAGCTCTTGTCGGTCACCATAGCCAAATAAAACACCAATAGAATCAAGCCCGTTTTGGTTTGCACCCTCTATATCGTGGTGACGATCCCCGATCATTACAACCCTTGATTTATCAGTAACGTTTAGTTTATTAAGCGTATATGTGATAACATCGGCTTTTTTAGAACGGGTTTCATCCATAGTGGCGGCACCAACAAAATCAAAATATTTAGTTAGGTCAAAATGCTCTAAAATACGAACGGCATATTGCTCAGGCTTTGATGTTGCAAGTGAAACTATACGCCCCGACTTTTTAATCTTTTCTAAAAGCTCTGGAATACCGTCAAACATTGTGTTTTCAAAAATACCTGTAACACTAAAATATTCTCGGTAGTATTCTACCGCTTTTAGTCCATCCTTGTAACTCATATTATAATATTTCATAAAAGAATCTATAAGTGGTGGACCGATAAAGTTGTATAATTCTTTTCGGTCTTCAACTGTAATACCAAATTTATTAAGCGCATAAGCCACAGAATTTGTAATTCCTTCGCCCGGATCGGTTAAGGTTCCGTCTAAATCGAAAAGTAAAATATCATACATAAAATCACCAAAATTATTTTAACATAATGTTTTATAAAAAACAACAATAAAAACGCCTATTACAGCATTTTTGTAATAGGCGTTAAATTATATTAATAATTAAAACAAACCGCTAATTTTGCCGTTTTCGTCAACGTCGATGCGTTCTGCTGCCGGTGCTTTGGGAAGACCGGGCATTGTAAGAATATCACCGGTAAACACAACAATAAATCCTGCACCTGCTGATACCTTAACATTTTTAATGGTTACTGTAAAGTTTTCAGGTGCGCCAAGCTTTGTTGGATCATCAGAAAAACTGTATTGTGTTTTTGCTACGCAAATCGGTAGTTTATCAAATCCAAGTTGCGTTAGTTGAGCAATTTGTTTTTTAGCGTTAGGTAATATGGCAATACCGTCACCGCCATAAACTTTTTTAGCAATAGCTTCTATTTTTTCTTCAATTGTACCGTCAAGCTGGTAAGAGAAGGTAAAGTCACCCTGTTCTTCTTCGCAAAGACGGACAACCTCGCGTGCAAGTGCCTCGCCACCTTTGCCGCCTTCAGCCCAAACGGTAGAAAGCACGGTGTTAACACCAAGCTCGCGACATTTCGCAATGATAAAATCAATTTCTCGATCGGTATCTGTGGGGAATCTGTTGACAGCAACCACACAAGGGAGCTGATAGACGGTTTTGATATTGGAAACATGGCGAAGAAGATTGGGGATTCCCTTCTCCAGTGCTTTCAAATCCTCATCTGCCAATTCTGTCTTAGCTCTACCACCGTGCATCTTCAATGCACGAACAGTTGCCACAATTACAACAGCATCCGGAACAAGACCTGCCATACGGCACTTAATGTCAAGAAACTTTTCGGCGCCTAGATCTGCACCAAAACCAGCTTCTGTTACGGTATAATCACCCATCTTCAGAGCAAGTCTTGTTGCCATGACGGAATTACATCCGTGGGCAATGTTGGCAAAT
>JAZQFX010000014.1:0-45123 GCA_045539695.1 Acutalibacteraceae bacterium | reverse complement strand
TCGTAAAATCTGCCCCTTGATATCTATTGAATTTAGTTCAAGTCCTCCCCGAAAGCCGTTTTTGGCTTAGGATATCTACCCAGTTTCACTTGAAAAATGGGATAAAAAAATCCAGTAACCGCCCAGGTTACTGGATTTCTTGCGCCGATATCTAAATCGGTTCGCAATGTTGGTTGCGGGACGACTTGAACCAAATATCGCGCGGCTTTGCCGCTTGCACTCTTGCGGTGCCCAAAGTTCATAACGGCTTGGAGCGCCTATGAACTTTGACCGCGGCGCTTCCTTACGCTCCCTTCATCCGCCACCGGCGGCGGTCGCGACGTCACTCCGGAAACCCGTCGGTCGTTGGTGGGTTAAAATCTTTCTCATAACAAGAAAAATCTCAATCACCCAAAGGGGTAATTGAGATTTTTTGGTTGCGGGGGAAGGACTTGAACCAACGACCTCCGGGTTATGAGCTAATGTGAGAAACCTAACCCTATCATACAAAGCCTTGACAGGTTGGATGTTCAATCTCTAAAACCGACGTCTTAACCGACCAATAAAAAGGGATAAATTTTAACCCTTTTTCATCTGAAAAAGAGGATAAACCTTTTTTGATTTTGTTGTGCAAGAAAAATTTTCCTCCTGCCCTACAAAATCAATTGCTATTGTTCGTTTTAATCTTATAAGCTTCATTGATTATATTATCATAAGGTGGTTGAGGATTTTTGCTCCAAATACGATTAATGTTAAACGCGTGTTGCCTCAATTTAACATCTAAATTGGTAATATGTATTAAGTCGCTTTTAAAATTTGAAACAGAGCGACTATTTAATAATTCCGTTATTTCTCTTATATTACAGCTATATAGTAGTTCGTCTTCCAAGTTGTTAACTTGAGGTATAGTAATTACCTTCGACACATTACATTGTTTTTTGAGTTTTGCTATGTTTTTATTTAGAATATCTACACTATTAGTATCCGTATCAAAGATTAAAACAACTATAGTTCCAGGTTTAAACGTTCTGATAATCATATCGCTTATAATATTTTGTATAACGTTTAATATTTGAACTTTACCCGAAACAATAACTTTCAAATCATTTTTAAGCGTATTTACAAGCTTTTTTTCATCGTCACCTTCGACAAAATACCGAATATTAACTTGCCTGTTCACAGCTATTTCTCCTCGTTCGAATTCATCAAATCATAAATCAATTCCAATGCGGGAACGGTAGAAAAGGAATCGTTTTCTACTGCATTTCTTAACGAATCAGAACATCTTTTGAGCAACGAAGATGCCTCTATGCAAGTAATAGGATATTCCTTATTGGTTATATCCTTACGCAAAAAAGTATACGTATGTTTAGGTAAATCCATATCTAATATATCTGTATTGTGTGTTGTAAAGAAAAGTTGGTCGCAAGGCTTAAGGTATGCAATCATTAATGATAAAACCGCTTTTTCAACATCGGTTTGAATATAAGAAAATTTTTCATCACAATAATAAAAGCCGTTATTACCTTGTATAAGTGAAGAAAGTATATTTGCTAATCCAACACCAGCTTTAGTGCCACTTGAAAACAACTCCGTATCCAATGATTGACCATGTTGAAGAACTATTGATTGGTTATGCAAACGAACAACATATGCCCTATCTACATCTTTTAATATTTTTACATCTTTAATGGATGGGTCTAATGTTTTTAATACTTTTTCAAGCACCGTTCGGAAATTTTCGTCTTTGTTAGGTAAAGAGAGTTCACCCGTATTGTCTTTTGGATGTTCAAAGAACCATGCTAATCGCTCTATTTTTTCTAACTCTTCGATATAGTTTTCTGCAGGTACAAAAGGCTTTTCAGCAATTCTTGCAACACAAGACTCATAGCTATCTCTTTTTAATATTTTTTCTTTTATAACTTCAAGTTTGATATCATTAGCAAGAAGTTCTTCATCTTCGTGTGGAGGAATTGTACATATCACGCGATAAAGATAATTGGTCTTCGATGCCATATCTATTACCAAGGAAGCTTCTTTCGAGCGATCACAAACTGCACTTGTAAGAAACATATGATTTTTTTGATGAACAAAATTGAAAAATTTCATTATCATTTTGCCAAAAGTAGTCTTACCTGATGAATTGGCACCAAAAATTATATTCACCTTTTTATATCTAAAATTAGTACGCTCTGGCAAATATTCGCTTTCGATTGTTGAACCCACTATTTTTTTGGGATAAGTGAAATTTGCGTGAAAGTTTTTAAATGCATAAAAATTGTCTAATTTTATATCTAAAACAATCATTTTTATTCTCCTTTTGTATATTTCTTCGCAACTCACGAACTAATCTCCTTTCACATTCTAACTTAAATTCTTCGAAAAATCAATACTTTATTTTAAAAATATGATCATTTTGGCGAAATTTTATACAAAAACATTAAATTATTACTTATTTTATTATCAAATTATATTGTTTACAATGATTTAGCAGTAAGTAATTCATTTAACGTGTTTTTTATTATTATAATTCGCACGCAAAATGACATTCACTGACAGCTTACTGACACAAAACCACAGTCCTACAAAAACCTACGTCGCGATTTTAACTCTACGCTCGGCGTAGCATAATATCATCTAATTTTTGCGCGGCTTCTATATCCATCTCGGGCAAAACGTGGGTATATGTATTGAGGGTGATTTGCACATCAGCGTGTCCTAGTCTTTGCTGTACCACCTTTGGACTAACACCTGCCTGTATAAGTGCGGTTGCGTTACTATGTCTTAAGTCGTGTAATCTTATCTTAGGCAAATCGTATTTTTTTAGAAATCTTCGCCATTTTTGAGACATAGAGTCAGGATGAAACGGAGAACCATCCTCTTGCCTTATTACAAACCCAAGATTTTGAAAACCTGTGCCATACTCAAATGCATCATTCATATATTGTAATCTTGCTTGTCTAAGCACCGACATTACATCCTGACCTAAATGTATATCTCGAATACCTGCCTCGCTCTTTGGCGGCTTGATTATGTAACCATCCTCACCACGTACCATATTGTGCCTAACTTTAAGTGCGTTATTTTTAAAATCAATATCATCCCAACGCAGAGCAAGTAATTCTCCGCGTCGCAAACCCACCATTACCAACAAGAATACTGGCAAATACATATCAGTACCCCTCGCCTTATCAAGTAATGTTTGTATCATTTCAGGCGAGTACACACTTGCTCTAAATTTTTTTAGTTTTGGTAACTCTACCGCTTCGCAAGGGTTATATGGTATAAGTCGCAGTTTGACTGCCTTTTTCATAGCCGAATTTACATTGTTGAAGGTGTCACGTATATTTTTCGGCGACAATCCTTTTTCAATCATACCATTAACCATTCGTTGTATATGTTCTGCTCTTAACGAGCCAATCAATATATCGCCAATAGATGGCTTTATGTAACACTTGATTTTTGTTTTGTAGCCAACTTTAGTTGTTTCTTCTATGTTAGGTAAATATTCACAAACCCATTCATCCATCCATTCAGCGACGGTTGTGTGGCTTTTCTTGGTTAGTTTGCCCTGTTCCATCTCGGTAATCATTTTGTGCATTACCGACCTTGCTTCTCGCCTACTGCCCTTAACATTCTTGTATGCACGTATGCGCTTACCTGTTAATTGGTCGTAGCCGCCTTCAATAGTGATTTGATAATGTATATCACCCGATTTTGTCTTAATTTCTCTAATGTTACCTGTAGCCATATGGTCACGACCTTTCTACTATTTGATATATAGGTCTGCTATGCAATCTTTGCTTAACGGCTTTTTGTGGATACAACGCCTCGTTAAGTTTGCTTTCAAGCACCCTATATTGCCTACCTATCTTCACGCTATCCATAGAATACTTTACATAGTGCAAAGCAGTATCATAGGATATATTAAGCATTTCTGCTATTTCGTTAACCGTTAAGTATCTATCTTTCATAGGTTTTACCTCTCTTTTTAAGTGATAATATATATTTAAAGTTTACTGATTTTCGAATTAAGGTGCCACCTACCGAGAATTGTATCGGTAGGTGGTGTTATTTAGTAATTAGTCATCATCTTGCAAAAGATTTTTTCTGTTTTTAGTATTTGGGTTGTTTTTTATCGTCGAATTCGTCGGTATCGTCGATGTACTTTCGCCTATTTTTCTTAATTCTACATATCTGTTAGTTGTCCTACCTATATTTATATCAATATCTAAATTTTTTAATTCGTGTTTGTGAGTGTTAAGCATTCGAGATAAGCTGATAGGATTATTAGGAAACGAAGCAGGCAGAGTTTTGTTTATATATAAGCTACGTACTATCTTTTGCAACTCATTAAGTAACTCAGTCATCGTACCGCGCCAATATTTTTGGTTTTCTGCAAACTCTTTTAGCGCATTAAGAACAGGATTCTCTTGCACGGCAGACTCGGTAGCTAACTTGATATTTTGCTTATATGTATCTATAAACTCATTACCCTTGCCTTTTTCTATTGCTTCTGCTATTGCAAAACCATATCTGCTGAAATCTGCCATTCTTGGATATTCAGCAAGATTTACATCAGGATATATCGCCAATGCTTTTGAAAGAACATTGAAAATATCGCCCAAAACATTTGGCAAAACACTATTTACTTTTTCATCAAGAATTTCTTCAGGTAATCTCTTGTCTTCTTCTATACGATTTAATGTTAGCATAATCGCACGGTCAAGAAGGTCTGCTTGAGATATTTCTAAATTTATACCATTCATCGCTACCAAGCGCTTTATGTTAATACAAATTTCCCTATTGTCTGAATAAAGCTTTCTTTTTATTAGCGTGCCACCTGTAGAAGCTTGACAAAATATATTGCAAAAATCTTTAGACAACTTACCAATATTATCAAACGCGGAAAAGTAATTATTGCTAAGCGCTGTTATTAGGTTGTCCTCTTTTTTTGGCAATACCAATACATCTTTTGTTACGGGATTTATTATCAGTGACAAAAATTTTAGTAAATTTGTCTTTCCTGCGCCTTTTTCGCCTTCTACGATTAAAATCGGGTGTTTAATGTTTGGAATAAAAGCCGCACATATATATACTGCCAAAAGCAGTTTATGTGCTTTATCGATGTTTAAAAATTCATCTATAAAATCAAGCAATCCATACTCAGATATTTCAGGTTCTACCTGCTCACTCATAGTATTGTCTTCGTAAAATAAAACGTTACTAATTGAAGATTTTTGAGTAATGAACATATTGTTAGGTTTTATCACTACAACATCACCTGCTTGATTTTTTAGGTCATAATACACTTGTCCGTTATCGTAACCGACTCTAGTATACACGGGTGTTTGTTGCTTATAACGTGTTACTACCGCACAGATGGTGTCGTAAGCCGTTGTAACATCTGAATTTTTTACTGTTTTATTATATTTGTCAAAATACAAATCAATAAAAAATTGCTTTGCAGTATCTGAGTACGATAAATACACAAGTGTATAATCGTTTTTCGAGTACGCTATCAAAAACGCTTCATTGTTTTTATCTACAAAAAAATCGCAGTTGTTAACAACTACATTATATACGTCATCAGCGTCTTTATTAGGATTTAAAATTGGATTGAGCTTCATTTGAATTTACTCCTTTTAAATTATATTTTGGTGAGTAGGGTGGACGAGCCACCCTACTTGCAAAAATTTAGTCTTCGATTTCGAAATCATAGTCGGGCAAAGCCACGACTCTAACCAATTCGAGTTCGCCAATGATTTTACTATCATATGCGCGATAATACACTTGAGCGTCAAAAACTGTGCCGATAAGATTTTCAAAACCATCGACTTCGTCATCGTTTATCAAACAATGAAAAGCTGCCTCAATGCCTCCGTATATCGACCAGTCAACATATGTTTTCTCATATATTGATACATTCGATAACTCGGGCGACAACAGTAAAAACTGTATTTTGATAAAACCAAAGTCTTTATCGTCGTCATTGGGCTTAATGGAAACACCACAAATTACAGCGCGGCATTTCACGGTTGGTAACTCTCCCGTAGTAAATGCGGGAATATAAAAATCATTCTTGTTATACATATAGAACCTACTTTCTATGGCTTTTTGCCATTAAATAATTTTGTTTTTAAGGTTGTGCAGTGCAAATTCGTGAGATAACCCACACTGCAAACCTTTGTACCAAAAAATTGATTTTTTGTTTTTCAAGTGTTATAATAAGCGCGCCACCAAAAACGATGTTCATTTGTTTGGTACAGCATAATAATATCATACTCTTTTGGGGCAACAACAGCGCGATTATTAACGTTTCTTCTCGCATTTATTAACGTTTTATTCAATACGTCTTCGCCCGCCTTGTCAATCTGACTGCTATAATAATTTAAAATTTTTAGGAGAAATTATAATGTCTAAAACTTGTGTTTACGATGCTAACAATAGAATGCGCCTCAAAATTGATAATGTAAATAGAGCTATTTTTGATTGTTTGCTACAGCATATAAACGGAATCACACAAACCGATATGGAAACATTATTGGACATCAAACAACCAACCATTTCTAATAGGTTGCGCAAAATAGGTACCCACCCATTTATATACAAAGACGATGTGTATATAATCTCTAAAATTAAAGGTTCTTATCAAATGATAAAACTTGATGATATGTGTTGTGCGCTTAAGAAAAATGCAACCGCCGAAGAAAAAAAGAAGTTTGGTAATTTGTTAGACGATGTTATTGGTTGTTTTGTAGAAAACAAGGTGTTTAAAAACGATGCTCACTCTGTGATTTCCGACTGTGTCATCTTAATTGAAACTAAAGAAAAATATGAATCGTGCATTAAAACTAAACTATTTAAACTATACAACGAATGTATTTACGATATAGTTTCTTGTGAACGTGGATTGTATATAATATTAAATCAGTCCAAACTTAATAAATACCATTTAACTATGGTAAGAGAAAGCATAGTATCACTATGTGAAAATGTGATAACCCTTATTAAAAGAAATAAACTACAAAGTCGTTTATTTGTTAAAGCAAAAAAAGAAAGCGAAAGTTAACCGTCGATACCGACGATGTCGTCGAAATTTTCAAAAAAATAGTGCGGAACACAGTCTTTTCCCTGTGTTTTTTGTACGTTCCCGTATGTTACCATACGGGAACTTTATTTTGCACAAATATTACTGTTTTTTGAAATCGCATTTTTCAAGAATCCATTGACTACGTATACTTGGTGTTAGAGGATGTAAACCAATTCTTTCTCCGTCAGATATCATATACATTTTGTCGTGATGTCCCTTTAACATTTCTATTACAGCGTTAGCACGTTCTTCAATCCTAACGTTACTACTTGATGCCTTACCCCAAGCAAGTATTGTTTTTGAACTTGCCGCAACAGTTTTAAGGATGTAGGAATCGTTCTCTTTGTCATTAAGTTCTTCATCCGTTTCTTCCTTAAACTTAATTTTTGTAGTTAGTTTTGAGTATAGGTTAAGTATCTCTACACCACCATATTCTTGAAGCTTTGCTACATTGTTTACTACTAAAGACGTAGTAGTATCGGTAACGATGTTATCTGCATGGCAGGGATTGAGCATAATAATTGCTATTGTGGGTTTGTCTTTGTCCCACACTCGTCTCCATAGGTAACGGTGTGTACGCTCATCGTTAAATATTGCCTCGCACTTTATTGTGTCTTTTTCATTAATCATATTTTTAACCTCCAATTAGTTATCAATTTCTTTTAGAATTTCGGGTGGCGCATCATTTACTGACATTACTATTACCACCGCATAATCACTACTTAATATGTACAGTGCCGAACAAACACCCCCTTGTTGTGTAGCCAATTCTACCTCGTATCCAGCGTAGTCAAAGAAAGTTTTCATTTCCTCAATTGTTGTGCCGGACGTCGCGTATAGAATGTACCCACCATCGTCCGTGTCAATATTTCGGTTTGCGCCATATTCATAGGTCAATATCCTTGCATAGTGATAGACTAGTTCTTTGGCATTCGCACTCTCAAAGACAATACTGTGCATATCATTAGTAGAGCCAATTTTGTAAATCAAATCTTATCATCTCCTTTTATGATTTTGTATGAATACTTCTTTATAGTTTGGCGACTAACGAAGCTTGTATATAAAAACAAAAATCCCGATAACAGCGTTAACTGTTATCGGGTAATACTTTTTAATTTATTAACCTGTATGTGTAGATTCATGGCATTCAGGACACACATAAATAACTATAGGTGGTTTTCCGTCATCTAAATCTATTTCTGTATCTACATACATTTCCGCGCCACATCTTGGACATTTCATATTTTCACCTCGCTAACTTGTAAAAGTAATATTAACGCAACTTACCAATCTTCTTCGTTCGCGTCTTTGTAACCCTGTTCATTATACTCAAAATCTAAATAACAATCGTCAACATCAAACTTATATCCACAATCTTCGCATTGAAAAGTTACATAACCACTGTGTTGTGCTATTTTCCTTATATCTCTACAACTACATATGGGACAATATTCATACATATAAATTTATCTCCTTTTAAAAGAACCCGTCTTTAGTGCTTACACTACTAACATAACCTAATGTATCTGCCATAAACAAATACTCTAAATCTTCGTGTCCTATGTCTTTTCCTTCTTTAGTAAGATACAGTTTATATGCACCATAATATTCTGCGTCGTGTGAATTGTTTGTTAAAATCCACTTGTTGCCTACTTTTTTGATAAATCCTTGACAACTCAAACAATCTTCGCCATCATTAAGTACTATTGTTTCTTTCGTAACTGTACTCTTATTGGCAAATGTTCTGCCACACCATTCTCTTAAATCTTTTCTAAGAAGACCACGTCTTGTATAATCGTGAGAATCCTCTTCAGGCATAGTAACCGTTGTTGAATAATCAACCTTTTCCGTACGAATATGTTCCCCTGCACCATGAACTCTTGCAGTACCTTTCCAAGTAGTTCCTATTTCAAATATTTCTAATGTATCACAAGTAACGCGAAAATGTGTATCGTTGTCAGTCACTTCATCGATGATATCAACCACATCCGCCAAAAAATCAAAAAAACCCATTTTATTCACTCCCTTTATGTTTATTTTACAATTTCACAAGTATCATAATCTATATTCTCTACCATTTTTTCTTTACCAAATACTGTATGATAAGAACATAAAGAAAGGGATTTGTCTGCTGCTTCCATAGAACAATTTACAAAACGGCAGTTTACAATGTCTTGTACATCCTTCTCCCTATCAACAACCATTTTGCAAATTCTACCATCATCACCAATTGCTTTTATATTTTCAAAAGTACAACCATTAACTTCGCCATACGAATCAATCAACAAAGCCTGTGAATCTGTTTCAATATTCTTGAAAAGACAATTTGTAAAGTCACAACGCACACCACAAATACCCAAAGTATTTTCAAAAGTGGAACCTATAACTGACCCGTCTGATATTTCAACTTGGTCACAATTCACAAAACAACAGTCGGTAAATGTGTCGTTTTCTAAATATAAATTTGGGAAGTTTTTGAAAGTTATTCCTTCAAACTCATCTTCTTCGCTGTTTTTGTTGAAATAAATGTATTCGTTGTTGTTCCCCATTTTACTAATACTAATTCCATTTTCAAGCGCAAAATCCAAGTTGTTTTTGTAATCTAAAATCATTTTCTTTTTCTCCTTTAAGTGTTTTTTTCTTCTAAGCTATCCCTAATAATCCTTCTGATAGTTTTTTCAGAGTAATTATATTTTACTGCTAACGCTTTGATATTGGTACCATCATACTCTTGAATAATAATACTCTGAATTCGTGCGGGGTTTAAAAATCGTACGGGGAAAGTAATTTGTTGTCCCTTGAACATCTTGTATATATCCATAGCCGTATCCATACCTAACGTATCTGCTATTTCTTTATATACAGTGTTTAATAATTCTGATTCTTTTTCTGCCATACGAATCACCTCGCTACCATATTTTAACAAATTGATATTCCCAAGTATAATCTCATTCTCCTTGCTTTTGTCCATATAATAAATAAAAAAGGAATCAATATCTCCGTATAAAGATATTGATTCCTTAAGTACCATAAACTAATTTAATATTGTATTGTCTGCCAAAACCGAGTGAACCGACCACGAGCCGACCAAAAAGATTGGTATTGTTTCATACTATTCGGTATGAATTGTTTGTGTTAGAAAAAGAAAAAATCCTTACTAAACCTAAGTTAGTAAGGATTTCCTCATGGTTGCGGGGGAAGGACTTGAACCAACGACCTCCGGGTTATGAGCCCGACGAGCTACCAACTGCTCTACCCCGCGATATTTATGTGCCTCTTGTGAGTGCTAAAGTATTATACTACATAACTTATTATATTGCAAGTGTTTTTTTGTTAGAATTAAAAATTTTTTTAAATAACACCGCAACGGTATGTTGTTGCGGTGTTATTGTTTACAGTGTTATTCAAAATATTCCCCATACCACACCAAAAATGTATAAACCGTCCATATTTTTCGGCTCAAGTCGGTTTTGCCTGCTTTATGAGTGTCGAGTAGTTTTATAAGCTTTTCGGTATCAAAATATTTTTCAGCCGCTTGGCTTGTGAACTGTTCTTTTACAATATTGTAATATTCGTCTTGCTTTAACCATTCGCGAATAGGAACAGGAAAACCCAATTTATCCTTTTGTGCGGTAACACGCGGCAAGGTTTTTTCAGCCGCCTTGCGAAGCGCAAGTTTAGTGCTGGTGGTGTTAACGCGACAGTCAAGCGGTAATGTAGCCGCCAATTCCATCACCTTTTTATCAAGGAAAGGCACTCGCAGCTCAAGTGAATTTGTCATGCTTGTTTTGTCGGCTTTAAGCAGTATATCACCCATAAGCCACATATTTATGTCAAGATATTGCATCTTGGTAACATCATCTTTATTTGCTACCTCGTCATAAAATTTGTCACACAAAATTTTAGGCTGTGGCGTCGATTTTGCCGCCTCGCTTTTTAGCAGTGTGTCACGCTCTTTTTTGGTAAAAATGTTTGCGTTGCCTATGTAGCGCTCCTCTATCGTTTTTCCGCGGCGAACAAGATAGTTTATGCCGTGAATTTGCGGCAAATGCTCGCACAATTTAGAAACAATGCGCCTAACAGCAAACGGTAATCGGTCATAAAGCGTGAGGGTGATAGGCTCCTCGTAAATGCGGTAGCCACCAAAAAGCTCGTCAGCTCCCTCGCCTGACATTACAACCTTTACATGCTCTGACGCCAATTTACTAACAAAATAAAGTGCAATTGCAGCAGGGTCGGCAAGCGGCTCATCCATATGGTACTGAATTTTAGGAAACTCTGTCCAATACTCCTTGGGAGTTATAACCTTTGAAATGTTTTTAAGCCCCACCGTATCGGCAAACTGCTTTGCAAAACCAATTTCGTTATAGCGGTCACCGTCATTGCTTTCAAAGCCTACGGTAAAGGTTTTGTCAACCTTGGCTGCCTCAGCAATATAGCTTGAATCAATGCCACTTGACAAAAAAGAGCCTACCTCAACATCGGCGATTTTATGCGCCTCAACCGATTCACGAACGGCTTTATCAACCTCGTCGGCATAAAAATCGAGCACACCGGGCACAGTTTTAAAGTCAGGTCTGAAATAGCGCGTTTGGGTAATTTGACCGTTTTTGAATGTAAAGCAGTGTGCAGGTGGCAGCTTGTAAACGCCCTTAAAAAATGTTTCTTCGGTGGGCGAATACTGAAAAGAAAGATAATGCGCCAAAGCCTGTTCATTTAACTGCTTTTCAAATTCAGGGTGAGGAATAAACGCCTTGATTTCGGAACCAAAAATAAATGAATTTTCAGTTTTTGTATAGTAAAACGGCTTTATACCAAACATATCGCGCGCACCAAAAATTGTGCCGTCGGTTTTATTAAAAATAACAAATGCAAACATACCGCGAAGGCGTTTCACAACATCCTCGCCCCAGGCTTCATAGCCGTGAAGCAATACCTCACTGTCGGCATTACTGTTAAAGATATGACCTTGCCTTATAAGCTCTTCACGCAAATCCTTGTAGTTATAAATTTCACCGTTAAAGGTTAGCACTAAAGATCTATCCTCGTTAAACATGGGCTGGTCGCCGCCCTCAAGGTCAATTATGCTAAGGCGGCGGAAGCCAAGCGCTATATCGCCGTCTATATAACTGCCGCTTGAATCAGGACCGCGATGAACAATAGAGTCCATCATTTGTGATAAAACACTGCCGTCATCATTTATGTAATTTGTAAAGCCTACAAAACCGCACATAAGTGTGTTTTCCTTTCGTTAAAAGTTAAAAATTCGGTTCAAATTTACTTTATTTAAAATCAAATTTACAAGCACGCCGCAAAATGCACCGCAAAGCGCGCCGCCCAGCAAAAGTGCAGGCAGATAATATATAACCCCCACACCCACAAAAGCAGTTGCCGCTAAGCACTGAAAAATATTGTGCACCGTTCCGCCCGCAATACTGATGCCTATGGGGCTTATCGACCTGAGCCTGCTTAAAAGACTAGTTGTCAACATTGACGCTATACCACCCGCAATAGAAAACAAAAATGATATTGGCGATCCAAAAAGCAGTGCCGAAAGGCTTATGCGCGTAATGTTTATTGCCCAAGCGCCCTTTATATCGCCATAACAAATAAGAGTCAGCGCTATTGCGTTCGAAAGACCTATCTTTACGCCGGGTGCCACCGCTATAAGACTTATAGACAAAAGGCTTTCAAGATACCCCACAATAAGACACAAGGCTACTAACAAAGCATAAAGGGTGATACGCTTGATATTTACTTTATTTCTACTATTACCTTGTTCGGCAGACATATAATGCTTTCACCTTTTTTTGAAATTTTGCCTGTATTCACACACACCTGATTTTTGCAGGTGGCATCGCTTATATAAACAATGCCGTCTTTAATTATTACGGTGTTTGTGCCTGTATCAACCGTTTTGTTTATGTTAATACTCTCATTGTAAACAATTTTGTTGTCTTGCTTAACAACGACTCGGCTACCCTGTTTTGAAAAAGGAATTAATAAGACTATTGATAAAACAAAAGCTACCGCAACCGAGCAAATTACGGCAATATCACCCTTTTTCAAAACTGTCACCGCCTCTTGTGTTTTATAGTATTATTTATTTTAACATATCTTTACAAAAAAGTGAAGAAGTTGTATAATATTATTTATGAAAAAGTTTGTATCACTTAACTTAAGCTTTGTCCTGTTACTGCTTTGCGGATGCGTAGCGCAGGAAAATAAAGACACCCGATTTTTACTCGACACCGTAGTGACGCTGACTGCTAACTGCAGCACCGAAACACTTGACGGTGCTTTTGAGTTGTGCGAAACTTACGAAAAACTGCTTAGCCGCACAGTTAAGGGCAGCGATGTTTATAAACTTAATAATTCCGACGGTTTTTGCGAGGTTGACAATCACACCAAAACCATTATAGAAAAGTCAATTTACTATGGTGATTTATCAAACGGTAAATTTGATATTACCATATACCCCGTAAGCTCGCTTTGGGATTTTAACAACCAAATAATACCGTCTCGCGACGAGATTTCCGAAGCGCTTAAAAATGTTGATTATCAGAGCATAGAAATTGATGGCAATAAAATCAATTTAAACGGCAAGCAAATCGACCTTGGCGGCATTGCAAAGGGCTATATCGCCGATAGATTGTGTGAATATTTTAAAGAACAAGAAGTGTCAGAAGGTATCATAGACCTTGGTGGAAACATAGTGGTTTTTGGTGAACGTGATTATACTGTGGGCATTAAAAAGCCCTTTACTGAAAACAAAATTGCCGCTACATTAAAGCTACGCAATAAAACAGTTGTAACCTCAGGTACTTATGAGCGTTACATTCCCGCCGATATAAAGTTATATCACCACATTTTAGACACTAAAACCGGCTATGCGTGCGATAGCGATTTGACTTCGGCTACTATAATAACCAATTCATCTATGGATGCCGATGCACTTTCCACAATCAGTATTTTGTTAGGTTTGAACAAAGCCAAGCAGCTTATTGAAAACACACCCGATACAGAAGCTATTTTCATAGACGAAACGGGGGAATTGCACCACACGTCAGGTCTTGCTTCAAAAGACGATATTTTTATGCTTAAATAATACTTTATTTATTAACAATTATAATATATAATATATACATTACATTTTTTAGAGGTAAATTATGGGATTACTTACAGCCATTTTTGGTAATTACAGTGAAAAAGAAATAAAACGCATTCGTCCTATTATGGAAAAGGTTCTGTCTTATGAAGAGCAGTACCGCGCCTTAACCGACGACGAGTTGCGTAACAAAACCGATGAATTTAAAAACCGCTTACAAACGGGTGAAACACTTGATATGATTTTGCCCGAGGCTTTTGCCGTTTGCCGTGAGGCCGGTGACCGCGTCTTAGGTATGCGTCACTTCCCCGTTCAAATTTTGGGCGGCATTATACTGCACCAAGGTCGTATCAGCGAAATGAAAACCGGTGAAGGTAAAACACTTGTGGCAACACTGCCCGCATACTTAAACGCGCTTACAGGTAAGGGTGTTCATATTGTAACAGTCAATGACTACCTTGCAAAGCGTGACTCCGAATGGATGGGCAAGCTTTATCGCTTTTTAGGTCTTTCGGTAGGTCTTATCATTCATGGTATGAACAAGGATGAAAAACGTGAATCATACAACGCGGATATTACCTACTGCACCAACAACGAATTGGGCTTTGACTATCTGCGTGATAATATGGTAACCTACAAGGAACAAAAGGTTCAGCGTGAGCACAACTTTGCCATCGTTGACGAGGTTGACTCAATTCTCATAGACGAAGCTCGTACTCCGCTTATTATTTCGGGTCAGGGTAGCAAATCTACCGACCTTTATACACGCGCAAACTCATTTGCAAAGTCGCTTAAGATGGTTAAGGTTAAAGAAATGGACGACAAGGCAAGTGACGAGGATGCCGCTTATGACGGCGACTATGTTGTTGACGAAAAGGCAAATACCGCCATTCTTACCCCCGACGGTGTAAAAAAGGCCGAACAATATTTCCAAATTGAAAATCTTAACGACAGCGAAAACATTGAGATTGCGCACCACATAAATCAGGCTATTCGCGCTCACGGTATTATGAAGCGTGATGTTGATTACGTTGTTAAAGACGGCGAGGTTATAATTGTTGACGAATTTACCGGTCGTCTTATGTACGGCAGACGCTATAACGAAGGCTTGCATCAAGCTATTGAAGCAAAAGAGGGCGTTAAGGTAGAAAGAGAGTCGAAAACCCTTGCTACCATCACCTTCCAAAATTTCTTCCGCCTTTATAACAAGCTTTCGGGTATGACGGGTACTGCCATGACCGAAGAAACCGAATTTCAAGAAATTTATAGACTTGATGTTGTAGAAATACCCACCAACAAGCCCATCGCTCGTATTGATGAAAATGACGCGGTTTATAAAACCGAAAAGGCTAAATTTAACGCGGTTATCGACCACATTGTTGAGTGCCACGCAAAAAATCAGCCTGTGCTTGTTGGTACTGTTACAATTGAAAAATCAGAGCTTTTGTCAAGTATGCTTAAACGCCGCGGCATTAAGCACAATGTGCTCAACGCAAAGCATCATGAAAAAGAGGCTGAAATTATTGCTCAGGCAGGCGTGCCCGGCGCCGTTACAATTGCTACTAATATGGCAGGTCGTGGTACCGACATTATGCTTGGAGGTAATGCCGAGTATTTGGCAAAAGCGGCTCTTCGTCACGATGGGCTTAGCGAAGAGATGATACTCGAAGCCACAGGCTTTGGTGAAACTGACAACGCAGATATTATTGCGGCTCGTGAAAAATACAAAGAATATTATGCTGGCTTTAAGGCAGAAATCGCTCCCCACGCGGATGCCGTGCGTCAAAGCGGCGGTCTTTGCATCATCGGTACCGAGCGTCACGACTCGCGCCGTATCGATAATCAGCTTCGCGGTCGTGCGGGTCGTCAGGGTGACCCGGGCAGCACTAAGTTTTATATTTCGCTTGAAGACGACCTTATGCGTCTTTACGGCGGCGAACGCATTGCGGGCATTATGAGCACTATGAACATTGATGAAAATCTGCCGCTTGAAAGCGGTATGCTCTCAAAGACCATTGAGGGCGCTCAAAAGCGTAAAGAGGGTATTAACTTTGCTTCGCGTAAAAACGTGCTCGAATATGACGACGTTATGAACAAGCAACGCGAATTGATTTACACCCAACGTAATCGTGTGCTTGACGGTGAAAGCATTAAAGATACCGTTCTTAAAATGATTGATGACACAATCGATATTTACACTAAAATTTATCTTACCGAAGATGATGATAACGGCACACGTGATATAAAAGGTTTGCGTGACTACTTTGGTGGTTGGATAATTAATACCGATGACACACAGTTCACTTCTGAAAAACTGCAAGGTCTTGAAACAGAAGAGGTTGCCGAACAGTTAAAGGCGGTTGCACACAATAAATACGAGCAGCGTGAAGCCGAATTTGGCAGCACCGTTATGCGTGAGATTGAACGCGTTGTACTGCTTCGCTCGGTTGACTCTAACTGGATGGACCATATTGACGCTATGGACCAGCTTCGTCAGGGTATCGGCCTTCGCGGTTACGGTCAGCACAACCCTGTTGTTGAATACCGTAACGAAAGCTTTGATATGTTCTCGGCTATGACCGATGCCATACGCGAACAAACCGCAAAGCTTGCGCTTTCGGTAATGGTGCGCAAAAACGAAGAGGTTAAGCGAGAAAAGGTTGCTGAAGAAACAACCGCAGGTGGCAACAAGCCCCTTACCGTTCGAGGCAAGGGTGTTGTAAGCAAGAATGCACTCTGCCCATGTGGCAGCGGCAAAAAATATAAGCGCTGCTGCGGTAAGGATGAAGAATAAATGAGTAATTTTAAAAAAGCATTAAAGCTTTTTATCACCTTTTTTAAAATAGGCGCATTTACATTTGGCGGCGGATATGCTATGATACCGCTTATTCAACACGAAGTAAGCGAGAAAAACAAATGGATTACCGATGAAGATATTTTAGAGATTGTTGCAATTGCCGAATCTACTCCTGGCCCTATCGCGATAAATTCTGCCACATTTGTAGGATATAGAGTTTGTGGCGTTCTCGGTTCTGTTGCCGCGACACTTGGCGTAGTACTGCCCTCGTTTATGATAATTTTAGCAATATCATTTGTGCTTGCGGCTTTTCAAGAGCTACGCGCCGTGCAATACGCCTTTATGGGTATCAGAGCAGGTGTTTTAGCCCTTGTTTTAAAAGCACTGATATCTATGTTTAAAAAATGCCCTAAAGGTTGGGTGTCATACACAGTTATTATTTTTGCCGCCTTGGTAGGAATTTTCACCGACATCAATGTTTTTTTAATAATTATTGCATCTGCCTTATTCGGCCTTGTGACCTATTCTATACTGCGTAGGAGGGCTGAAAAATGATATTTTTAGAGCTTTTTTGGACCTTCTTTAAAATAGGATTGTTCACCTTTGGTGGCGGATATGCTATGCTACCACTTATACAAGAGCAGGTAATTGCTCACGGATGGCTAAGCGAGGAAGCAATCGTAAATTTTATTGCAGTCAGTGAAAGCACGCCAGGTCCCTTTGCAATTAACATCGCAACCTATGTCGGCTCACAGGTTGGCGGCGCCGAATTTGGTGGTTTGGGCTTTACGGTTTTAGGCTCGGCTTGCGCAACGCTTGGTGTTGTATTGCCGTCGTTTATTATAATTTTGCTTGTGGCAAAATTTTATCAGCAATTTAAAAACAGCAATACGGTTAAAGGTTTAATGACAGGATTAAAACCTGCAGCAATAGGTCTTATTGCATCGGCTGTAGTTTCGATGGCACTTACTGTATTTATACCAAGCGGTTTCAGTTTTTCGATATTTAAAGGTATTGAATTTTATATTTCTGCTGCAATATTTGCACTTTGCACATTTTTAGTCTTTTTCAAACGCAAAAAAATACCGCCCGTGTTAATCATATGCATAGCGGCTGTGTTAGGAATTGCTACGGGATACGCGTTTAATCTTTAATGCACAATTCACAATGCATAATTCACAACATTATGTAATTAAGACACTGCTTAAATTAAAGCAGTGTCTTTTGGAATTTGTTATCATAAAAGAAGCACCTACTTCATTTAAAAAGTAGGTGCTTGATTTTAATCAATTGTGCATTTTAATGTTTATTATTTCTTGCGTGCAAATACAAGTACCGCGCCTGCAAGAGCAGCTACTGCCAAAACAGAAGCCATATTGTCGCCTGTTGAGGGGCTCTTGTTGCTGGTATCAGTATTCATATTACCGCCACCGATTACTACATTTTCATAGCCTGCCGGTAATGTCTTTGCAATTATAAGTTCAGCCGCTGAAGCTTCTTTTGTGCCTTCAGCATCTAAATAGATTTCTTGACAAACTGTGCACTTGTAATGCGCTTTAGTACCTTCTAACTTATCAGTAGCAGGAACCTCAGCAACCTTTTCAATTTTATGACCTGCCTCTGCAGTTACAACCGATTTTTTATCGCCGCAAATTGTGCACTTGTATTCAGCCTCTTCATCAACAAAGCAGGTGCCCACAACTGCCAACTTGCCTGTTGCCTCATAGTTGTGCTCGGTGCATTCCCAACCGCAGTCAACGCATACTGAATCTTCATACTTATGCTTTTTAACTGCTCCCTCTTCAGCATACTTTTTGCTTTCAACAGCGTTAAGTCTGCCTTCACAGGTGTAGCAAATCCACCAGTGACCTGTTTCGTCACTGAATACGAGAATAGAACCGTCCTCTCGGCTTGTTGCATTATGAGGAGCAATAGGAGTCATAAGAGTTGTATCGGGGTCAACAATGCTTGTTGCAGGATCAGCAAACTTAACAGCCTCTTCTGAATCGGCAGTAAAGTTGCTGTTACATACTGTACAGTGCCAATAACCCTCGCGACCTGTGTTTTCACAGTCAGCAAGAATTTCGTCTACCCATTCAAGTGAGTGACCGGCTGGTGCCTCACCAACATACTCTACACTGCCCCATGTGCAGTAATGACATTCTGTATAATAACCGTCTTTGGTAACACAGTTACCCTCTCTAAATTCACCAACTGTTTGTGAGCCGTGTGTACACTGCCAATCACAATCAGTGCATTTATATGTGTCATCCCAATTATGTTCTACTTCGCCGCCGTATGACATAAAGCCACATTCTTCACATGCGTAGCAGTGAGTGGTTTCAGTCTGGACAAGGCTGATTGTACCGTGGAAAGCACGGAGCGTTGGACCATAAAGCCCCATAAACCAGTCATTTTCCCAATTGAGCGCTTCCATAGCGGCCTGACCTTCGGGTCCAAAGCCATTTTCAATAACGGTTACACCATCCTTTAATGATGTGTTTACATCACTATATACGTTTGATACGTATTTAACGTCTGCGTTATTTGCATTCAAGCCGGAAACTGTTGTACCGAGTACAATTGAGTTGTGTAACTCACCATAATTGGCATTGGTATTGCCCTGTTTGTTGTCAGAGGCAAAACGGTCGAAACTCATACCCGCATCAACAGCGTAGGTTGTGGCATTTGCAGCGCCGTACATACGGTACTCGGTATCGTTACCATAAATTGAAAAATGGTCTGCCTTAACAGCATCGTTACCCATTGAGCCGAACGCAACGCCCATTTCAGCGTTACGGTTAGCAGCGTTCCATGTGTGGATGCTACCGTCTTTTGTAAGAAGGTCTTGACCTACAAGGAAGCAGTTTGCCAATTCAATATATTCAGCCTCAACAAAACCGTTGATTTTAGTACCGCCTGCAGCATACCAAGCAGTGGATGCAATAGCACCTAGACGGCGAGTGCCCTTAAAATAAGAGTTTCTAAGAGCAAAATTCTTGATAACGGTTGGTGTTTCGGTAGCACCACCATCTTGCAAGCCTACGCCATTACCGTCAAGAATTGGGAAAAGAGCGCATTGCTGTGTGCCACGAAGTGCGTCGTCTGCATAAAGGCCGTAGATAGCAACACCGTTACCGTCAAAATTGCCGGCAAAAACCTTGTTGGTACCATTTGCAAGCCAGTTCTTTAACTGCTGACCGGCAGCCTTAACCTCGAACAATTCTTTGGTTTCTGCTGCAGATGCAATGTTAATAAAAGCGTCATCGCCACCAAGCGCCGTAACTACAGACTGTGGCTGAAGAATGAACGCCTTGATTGCAGGGTCAACCTTATAATACTTGCCTTCTGAAGCAGCGTCTGACGCTGTGCAAACCCAGTTAAGCTGTTTTGCATTTTCAATTATGTATGGGTTTGTTACACTACCGTCGCCCTTGGTAAACTGACTACTTGAAGTGCCATCCCAATACTCGATTTTGGTACCGGCGCAAGCAGCTTCGGTATCTTCGGCGCTAACAATAATGCCGCCCGCAAACAAAGATACTGCAAGCACAGCGAATGCCATAACAAGCGCTAATATCTGTTTGCTGTTTTTAAACAATTTTGACATTTAAAAACCAATCCTTTCCCTTTGGGGAGCATCCCCTTTATTTTGTTTATGTGGAAGTCATCTTACAAAAGAGGATACCAACCCACATTTACATTATGTACACATACATTGTAATATAAAATACACAAAATTTCAATACTTTTTTCAATATTTTTATGGTTTTTTAGTAAAAAAATAGAGTATTTCCGTATATACACAACATAGTGTGTTACTTTTTTTCTTGTGCACTACTTATTACCTGTTACTTGAAAAAAATAAAAACGCCTCTCGTATAAGAGGCGTTTTTATTTTTGCTTTAGTACCCACATCATCCCGAATTAGTGAGCGCAGAATGCGACAGACCTTTCGGCAGGGTTGATAGTTAAGAACATCGCTATCGTTTTGCGAAAATGTGACTACTAAAATTTATTGAGAATTAGATTAACTCGATAATTGCCATTTCAGCAGCGTCACCACGGCGTGGGCCTGTTTTTGTAATGCGGCAGTAACCACCGTTTACTTCTGCATACTTAGGAGCGATTTCGTTGTAAAGCTTTGCAACTACGTCTTCCTTAGTAATAAATGCCATTGCCTGACGTTTGCTGTGTAATGTGTTTGTCTTAGCGAGTGTAATATACTTCTCTGCCATTGAACGAACTTCTTTAGCGCGTGTAACGGTTGTTTCGATCTTTCCGTTTTCTAAGAGAAAAGTAACCATTGCACGAAGCATAGCAGTTCTGTGATCACTGGCTCTTCCAAGTTTACGAGTACCCGGCATTGATATTCACTCCTTTATTCGTCGTCTTTCTTGAGTGCAAAGCCAAATGAAGCCAATTTTGCAATTACTTCTTCGAGTGACTTGCGGCCCAAGTTTCTAACCTTCATCATATCCATTTCAGACTTGTTGATGAGGTCTTCAACAGTATTAATACCTGCGCGTTTAAGGCAGTTAAAGCTACGAACCGAAAGATCGAGCTCATCGATAGTAAGGTCAAGCACCTTTTCTTTAGCGCTGTCGGCCTTTTCTGCCATTATGCTCTGGGTTTCGCTGATACCCTCTGCAAGATTGAGGAACAACTCAAAGTGCTCAATAAGGATTTTAGCAGACATAGAAACCGCTTCATCAGCCTTAATTGAACCGTCGGTCCAAACCTCGAGAGTAAGCTTGTTTTTGTCAACAACATTACCAACACGGGTGTTGTCAACATTAAAGTTTGCTTTCAAAACCGGAGTGTAGATAGAATCAATCGGAATAACACCGATTATATTCTGTGCCGGCTTATTCTGCTCTGCAGATACGTAACCTCTGCCCTTATCGATGGTCATCTCTATATTGAGCTTTGCGCCTTCGTCAAGAGTAGCGATATACATATCAGGATTAAGAATTTCTACCTCGAAATCTGACTTGATTGCTTCAGCGGTGAGAGTGCAAGGACCTTCTGCTTCGATATAAATCTTTTTAGCAGCATCTGCGTGAAGCTTAGCGATAAGTCCTTTAAGGTTAAGAACTATCTCGGTAACATCTTCCTTTACACCGGGGATAGTAGAAAATTCGTGAACAACACCGTCGATTTTAACGTTGGTGATTGCAGCACCCGGCAATGTTGAAAGAAGAACTCTTCTTAAGCTGTTGCCAAGTGTAATTGCATAACCGCGCTCAAGCGGCTCCATTACGAATTTACCGTACTTTCCGTCTGCTGAAAGTTCGAGAGTTTCAATTCTGGGCTTTTCAATCTCTATCATTTAAAAGCTCCGTTTCTCCGCGTCGCAAATTTAAGAATACAGTGTCCCGACACGGTGGACAAAATATAAGATAATAAATTTAAAGCGGTTATTATCTTGAATAGAACTCGACGATAAGCTGCTCTTCAACAGGAGCTTCAATCTGCTCACGGTTTGGAAGGGCAATAACCTTAGCTGAAAGCTTTTCGCGATCAATGCTGATCCACTCCGGAACAGGACGAGCGCTGTTAGCCTCTACAACAGCCTTGATTTTATCGCTTGACTTAGCCTTTTCGCAGATAGCGATTTCATCGCCTGCTTTGAGAAGGTATGAAGCGATATCAACGCGCTTACCGTTAACTTCAAAATGACCGTGGCCTACAAGCTGACGAGCTTCTGCTCTTGAAGAAGCAAAGCCTACTCTGTAAACTACGTTGTCAAGACGGCTTTCAAGAATTTTTAAAAGGTTGTCACCGGTAATGCCGGGTTTTCTTTCAGCAACCTCAAAATAATGATGGAACTGACCCTCTTGAACGCCATAAAAACGTCTTGCGGTCTGCTTAGCACGAAGCTGCAAACCATATTCGGATGACTTCTTTCTACCTTGTCCGTGCTGTCCGGGCGCATAACCGCGGATGCCTATAGAACACTTTTCAGAATAGCAGCGCTCACCCTTAAGGAACAATTTTTTTCCTTCGCGGCGGCAAAGTCTGCAAACTGCACCGGTATATCTTGCCATCTGTTACACCTCCAAATTAGTCAGCAACAAAAGTTGCAATTTGTGTTTATTATTATACGCGTCTTCTCTTGGGAGGACGGCAGCCGTTGTGTGGAATTGGGGTTACGTCTTTAATCATAGAAACCTCAAGACCTACTGACTGCAATGCGCGGATAGCAGCTTCGCGACCAGCGCCAGGTCCTTTAACATAAACTTCAACAGTCTTAAGACCGTGCTCCATAGCAGCCTTTGCAGCCTTTTCAGCAGCGCTTTGTGCTGCGAAAGGAGTAGACTTTTTAGAGCCACGGAAACCGAGTTCACCTGCAGATGCCCATGAAAGAGCATTGCCCTGTGTGTCGGTGATTGTAACTATTGTGTTGTTGAAGGTTGACTGGATATGGGCTGCACCACGTTCAATGTTTTTCTTTTCGCGACGACGACGTGTCGTTGCTCTTTTAGCAGTAGCCATTAAAGTTTACCTCCTACTTATTTCTTCTTGTTTGCTACGGTTCTCTTCGGACCCTTGCGAGTACGAGCGTTGGTTTTTGAACGCTGGCCTCTTACGGGCAAACCTTTGCGGTGACGAAGACCACGGTAGCTTCCAATTTCAATAAGTCTCTTAATATCCAATGCAACTGTACGGCGACGGTCACCCTCTACCTGAAGGTTGTGGTCGATATACTCACGAAGCTTGGAAATATCTTCTTCTGTAAGATCCTTAACGCGTACATCAGGATTAATGCCTGTGTCTGCAAGAATCTTTTTAGATGTTGTAAGACCAATGCCATAAATATAAGTAAGTCCAATTTCAACTCGCTTATTATTAGGAAGGTCAACACCAGCAATACGTGCCATTTATCAAAGCACCTCCATATTTGTTGTTGCGACGGTCGGGGAATTAACCCTGACGCTGCTTGTGCTTGGGATTTTCTCAGATAACCATGATTTTACCCTTGCGCTTAATGATTTTGCATTTTTCGCAAATCTTTTTTACAGAAGGTCTGACTTTCATTTGGATTTTACCTCCTTAAAATTTAGGGGTATGATTTAAATCATACTATTTTCTGTCTTATTTTGAACGCCAAGTAATGCGTCCTTTTGACAGGTCGTACGGTGACATTTCAACTGTAACCTTATCTCCGGGAAGTATGCGTATAAAATTCATACGAAGTTTTCCTGAAATGTGGGCTAAAATCTGATGTCCACCTTGAATTTCTACCTTGAACATTGCGTTAGGCATTGCTTCAACAACGGTGCCTTCAAGTTCAATCATATCTGATTTTGACATTACATTTCCTCCTCATAACCGATAGACTTAAGCGCTTTGCGCAAAGCACGGTTTGTTTCAAGCTGTTGTGCTTTAAGATACGTGTTGGTGAGTTTCAGATGCTTCGGGTTCTTGCGCTTTGGGCGCTCGACCGGCCGCTCTTTTCCATCACACACTAACAGATAGTTTTCGGTCTCCTTAACTATTACCATCACTTTTGTCTTATCTCTACCCGCGTTTGATATTACTACTCTACCTACCATAACGCACCTCAGGGTTTAGTCATTATCTGAGGGCCATCAGGAGTAATTACAATAGTATGCTCAAAGTGAGCAGATAAAGAACCGTCTTTTGTAAGCACTGTCCAGCCGTCAGGCATAACCTTCACATCATAGCCTCCCATATTAATCATAGGCTCTATGGCAAGTGTCATACCGGGCATCAGGCGAATTCCTCGCCCGTGAGTGCCAAAATTAGGTACTTCAGGAGCTTCGTGCAGCTGTGTTCCAATGCCGTGACCGACAAACTGGCGCACAACCGAGTAACCCCTCTTTTCGACATACTGCTGAATAGCAGCGCCTATATCACCTAACCTGCCGCCTGATACCGCCGCCGAAATGCCTTCATAAAGACTTTCGCGGGTGGTATCCATCAGCCGCTTTGCCTCTGCAGAAACATCTCCGCAAGCAAAAGTTGCAGCATTGTCACCGTGATATCCCTCAAATTTGGCTCCCAAGTCGATTGACACAATGTCGCCCGCCTGAATAACACGTTTTTTTGAGGGTATGCCGTGAATTACCTCGTTGTTGATTGATATACATGCGGTTGCAGGATAGCCGTTGTAGTTTTTAAAGTTAGGCGTTGCGCCTTGACTCAAAATATACTTTTCGGCTATTCTGTCAAGCTCGGCTGTTGTAACACCCGGCTCTACCGCACTGCCTGCTAATTTTAATGCTTCGGCCGATATTCTGCAAGCTTCTCGCATTATTTTCAGCTCGCGGCCGGTTTTAAGGACTATCATAGCTTATATCTCCGACAAAGAGCTGAGCACAAGGGCAGTGGTATCAGATACCTCATTTTGACCCTCAACTATAATCAGCTTGCCGGCAGCCTTGTAATAGCTTTTTAGCGGTTCGGTCTGCTTATGATAGATATCGAGTCTATCAAGAACAGTATCAGGCTCGTCGTCCTTACGGATAACAAGCGCGCCGCCACAAGCATCACAAACGCCTTCCTTGTTTGGCTTTTTGAACTCGGTATGATAGCTTGCGCCACACTTTTCGCAAACGCGTCTTCCTGACATACGCTTTACTATTTCGCGGTCATCAACCTCAATTGAAAGTGCC
This sequence comes from Acutalibacteraceae bacterium, assembly GCA_045539695.1. Lineage (GTDB taxonomy): Bacteria > Bacillota > Clostridia > Oscillospirales > Acutalibacteraceae > UBA737. The sequence continues at coordinate 19,504 of JAZQFX010000014.1, read as the reverse complement.
GCGTCAATAGCGATATTCATATTATCAAGCGCTTCTGCTTGCGGAATAGTGCGCGGAAAGCCATCGAGTATAAAGCCATTTTGGCAATCACTCTCAGCAAGACGTTCCTTGATGATGCCTATTACAACATCATCGGGAACCAGTCTGCCGCTATCGATATAAGCCTTAGCCTTAAGTCCCATCTCGGTACCGTTTTTGAGCGCAGCACGAATTATGTTGCCGGTTGAGATGGTTGGAATATTATATTTTTCAGAGATTATCTCTGCCTGTGTGCCCTTGCCGGCACCGGGGGCTCCTAAAAGAATGAGCTTCATACTAATACTCCTTAATCTAAGAATCCCTTATAATGACGCATCATCATTTGAGATTCAAGATTATTAACTGTGTCAAGTGCAACACCAACCATAATCAGTACAGATGTACCACCAAGAGAAATGTTGATTTGACCAACATTGCCGATGATTATAGGAAGAATTGCGATAACGCTTAAGAAAAGCGCGCCCATTAAGGTTATTCTTGACAAGATTTTTGAAATAAAATCGGAAGTGGGCTTGCCAGGACGAATACCGGGAACCGCGCCGCCGTTTTTACGAAGATTGTTAGCCATTTCTACGGGATTAAACTGGATTGTTGCATAGAAATAAGCAAATGCAATAATCATTACAAAGTAAATCACTGCGTAGAAAGCACCCTGTGTGCTGAAAAGCGCCAAGAACTTAGCAAAAGAACCCTGCTGCTGAGTAGTGTTCATAAAACTAAGAATCATTGTAGGAAGCATCAAGATTGATGAAGCAAAGATTACGGGCATAACACCTGACATATTAACCTTAATCGGAATATGTGTGTTCTGGCCGCCGTATTGCTTGTTACCAACAACGCGCTTTGCATACTGAACAGGAATACGACGCTCTGCGTGGGTCATCCACACAATAAAGGCAATAATTGCTAAGAAAGCAATAATGATACCAATTACTGCAAAATACTGATCATATTCGTCCCAGTAGGTCCATAATTTAGCAAATGCTTCAGGACCACGTGACAAAATACCTGCGAAAAGTATTACAGAAATACCGTTGCCAATACCTTTTACGTCAATCTGTTCGCCAAGCCACATTACCACAGCTGAGCCTGCCGCAAAGGTTAAAACTATAACGATTGCTGCAAACCATATACCCTTGTTTACGCTAAGGCAGTTGCTTGCTTTAAGATAGAAGAAGTAAGCAATACCTTGAATAAGCGCGAGGATTACTGTGGTGTAACGAGTAATTGTAGCAAGCTTTTTCTGACCCTCTTCGCCTTCCTTAGAAAGTCTTTCGAGGTAAGGAATTGCTACACAAAGCAACTGAATGATAATCGAAGCGTTGATGTACGGAGTAATTGACATAGCAAAAATAGCACCGTATTCAAGACCGCCACCTGTAAGAATTGACAAGTAGCTGAAAAAGCTGTTATCAGTAGTTGCTGCCTTAATCATATCAGGGTTGATATAAGGAACAGGAATGAATGAGCCTATGCGGAAAATTGCGATTATAAGGATGGTGAAAAGAATTTTATTACGAAGTTCTTTTACCTTCCAAGCATTCTTTAATGTTTCCAACATTCTCAGATCACCTCTGCCTTTCCGCCTGCAGCGTTAATCTTTTCTGCAGCAGATGCAGAGTATGCATTAAGGTTAACTGTAAGCTTCTTTGTAAGCTTGCCGTTGCCCAAAACCTTTACAGGCTTGTCAGCCTTTTTAATGATATTCTTTTCTGCCAAAGCAGCTGCGTCAACAGTAGCACCATCCTCAAATACCTCGAGGGCTGCTACGTTGATTGCAATCCATTCTTCAGCAAAAATGTTGTTAAAGCCACGCTTTGGTACACGTCTTTGAAGTGGCATCTGACCACCTTCAAAGCCAATTCTCATACCGTGACCGGCACGAGCCTTTTGACCCTTGTGACCTTTACCGGCTGTTTTACCATTGCCGGAACCATGACCTCTGCCTATACGCTTTGACTCTTTTGTAGAGCCAACTGCGGGAGATAATTCATGCAATTTCATTGTTCGCACCTCCTTGCTTAATTAGCGGAGAAATATCCGCCGTGTAAAACCTATTAGTCTTCAATAATCTTTACAAGGTGTGAAACCTTGTTGATTTTACCTCTGGTCTGTGCGTTGTCAGGCTGAACCTTAACATCGCCCACTTTATGAAGACCTAAAGATTCTACGGTTGCGATCTGGTCCTTTTTAGAACCAATTGTGCTCTTTACGAGTTTTACAGTAAGGCCGGCAGCCTTTTTCTTTGTTGCCATAGTGCTGCTCCTCCTTAACCTATAATTTCCTTAACGTCTTTGCCACGAACTGCAGCAACCTGGCTAGCGTCACGAAGAGCTGCAAGGCCTGCAACTGTTGCACGAACTACATTGCACGGATTATTTGAGCGAAGTGCCTTTGTACGAATGTCTTTAATACCAACCATTTCAACAACTGCACGAACTGCGCCGCCGGCAATAACACCGGTACCTGTTGCAGCGGGCTTCAAAAGCACGCGGCCTGCGCCGAATTCACCAATAATTTCGTGAGGGATAGTAGTACCCTTAAGTGAAACCTTAATAAGATTTTTCTTTGCATCTTCGATACCCTTGCGGATAGCGTCCGGAACTTCACCTGCTTTCCCGAGGCCGTAGCCTACGATACCGTTGCCGTCGCCAACAACTACAAGTGCAGAGAATTTCATTATACGACCGCCCTTAACGGTCTTAGATACACGATTTATAGCAACTACTCGTTCCTGTAAATCTAATGTTGATGCGACAATATTTGTAGCCAAAAGTATTTCCTCCTTCTTCTTACTTAGAACTTGAGGCCGCCCTCGCGGGCACCTTCGGCAAGCTCCTTGACACGTCCGTGATAAATGTAACCACCGCGGTCAAAAACAACCTCTGTGATACCTTTAGCAACGGCACGTTCAGCGATTAACTGTCCAACCTTGCGTGCACCTTCGCAGTTGCCACCGTTCAAATCAAAATCCTTTTCGTTTGAAGCGGCTGCAGCGAGTGTAACGCCGTTTACGTCATCGATAAGCTGGGCATATATATTGCTGTTGGAGCGGAATACATCGAGGCGAGGGCAAGCTGCTGTACCGCTGATCTTTGCACGAACGCGAGCATGGCGCTTAAGTCTTGCCTGATTACTGTTAGGTTTGCTAACCATTTTTCATACACTCCTTTATTACTTCTTAGAGCCCTTAGCGGCCTTACCTTCTTTGCGGCGGATGTGCTCGTCAGAGTACTTGATACCCTTGCCCTTGTATGGTTCGGGGGGTCTCTTCTTGCGAACATCGGCTGCGAATTGGCCAACCAACTGCTTATCTGCACCGCTGATAACTATCTGGTTAGCAGACGGTACTTCAATGTGAATACCTTCAACCTCAGGCATAATTACCTGATGTGAATAACCCAGGTTCATAACAAGGTTGTTACCCTGTTTCTGAGCACGGTAACCTACGCCATTGATGTCAAGTGTCTTTGAGTAACCCTCAGAAACACCTGTAACCATATTAGCGATAAGTGTACGTGTAAGGCCGTGCATTGCACGGTGTTCCTTTACATCACTGGGGCGGGTAACGATGATTTCGCTGCCCTCAACTGCAACGGTGATGTCTGCGTTGTGAGTGTAGCTAAGCTCACCCTTCGCGCCCTTAACGGTAACTGTGTTGCCGTCAAGCTTAACCTCAACACCTGCAGGTATTGTGATAGGCTTTTTACCTATACGTGACATAACCCTGCACCTCCTTACCAAACAAATGCGAGCACTTCGCCGCCAACGTTGGCCTTGCGTGCTTCTTTGTCTGTCATAATTCCTTTAGAGGTGGAAAGGATTGCTATACCAAGGCCCTTCATAACCTTTGGCATATCCTCTACATTTGTGTAGATGCGCAGACCCGGTTTTGATACACGGCGAATGTTTGTGATGGTCTGTGCTTTGTTTGGGCCGTACTTCAAAACAATGTGAATTACGCCCTGCTTACCGTCTTCAATAACGGTGAAGCTGCTGATGTAACCCTCGTCAAGCAAAATCTGGGCAATTGCCTTTTTTACTTTGGACGCCGGTACATCTACCGAATCGTGTTTTGCTGCAGATGCATTACGAATTCTCGTAAGCATATCAGCTATTGTATCGGTGATTTGCATACCGTAAACCTCCTTAAGCTATTCTCGCCTTACCAGCTTGCCTTCTTAACTCCGGGGATCTCGCCCTTGTAAGCGAGCTCTCTGAAGCATATACGGCAGATGCCGTACTTGCGAAGATAAGCATGTGGGCGGCCACAGATTTTGCATCTGTTGTATTCTCTTGTAGAAAACTTAGCTGGACGAGCCTGCTTAACTTTCATAGATGTTTTAGCCATAATTCCTTACTCCTTACTTCGCAAACGGAGCGCCCATAAGTGTTAAAAGCTCACGAGCCTCTTCATCTGTCTTGGCGGTGGTTACGAACATAATGTCCATACCACGTACCTTATCGATCTTGTCATATTCAATTTCGGGGAATATCAACTGTTCTTTAACGCCCATAGCATAGTTGCCGCGGCCGTCGAAAGCGTTGGGGTTGATACCTCTGAAGTCACGTACACGTGGAAGTGCAGCGTTGAAAAGACGATCAACAAATTCATACATTCTTTCACCACGAAGGGTAACCTTTGCGCCGATTGTCATACCTGCACGAAGCTTAAAGTTCGCAACAGACTTTTTTGCGCGACATGGAACAGCCTTCTGACCGGTGATGAGTCCTAAATCTGCGATAATTGCATCAATAACCTTTGAGTTAGTGATTGCCTCACCGCAGCCTACATTGATTACAACCTTATCGAGCTTCGGAATCTGCATGACGCTCTTATAGCCAAATTTGGTCATCAATGCAGGAGCAATCGAATTTTTATATTCGTTTCCAAGCGTTGACATTAGTCATGTCCTCCTTATCTCTTAAAAAGTTTCTCCGCATTTTTTGCAAACGCGATTTTTTGAGCCGTCCTCGTTGATTTTGGTACCAACGCGAGTGGGCTTTTTACATTTAGGGCAAACTAACTGCACTTTGCAAGCGTAGATAGCGCTCTCGGTTTCAATAATACCTGAAGGATCGCCAGCCTTGCGTGGCTTAACATGTTTCTTAACCTTGTTAAGACCTTCAACAATAACCTTGCTTTCCTTTGGGCTAACCTCAAGAACCTTACCGGTCTTCTTGCGGTCCTTTGCGTCTCCTGTGAGGAGAACTACAGTATCGCCGGTTTTAATGTGAAGCTTACTCATATTCTATTTACCTCCCATTAAAGTACTTCCGGAGCAAGAGAAAGAATCTTAGTGTAATCCTTCTCACGAAGCTCACGGGCTACCGGTCCAAAAATACGGGTACCACGAGGGTTTTTGTCCTCACGGATAATTACAGCCGCATTTTCGTCAAATCTAATGTATGTGCCATCATTACGGCGAAGACCTTTTGCAGAACGAACTACAACAGCCTTTACAACATCGCCCTTCTTAACTGTGCCACCCGGCGCAGCCTTTTTAACAGAAGCAACGATAACATCACCGATGTTGGCATACCTCCTTTTGGAGCCTCCAAGAACACGGATGCACATAATTTCTTTTGCGCCTGTGTTGTCGGCTACCTTGAGGTAACTCTGTTGTTGTATCACAGTGGTTTCCTCCCTTTGACTACTTAGCCTTTTCGATTATTTCGGCTACGCGCCATCTCTTATCCCTAGAGAGAGGACGAGTTTCCATAATGAGTACTCTGTCGCCAACGCCACAAGAGTTGTTCTCATCATGAGCCTTTAATCTAATTGTGTTTTTAATAATCTTCTTGTAGAGTGGGTGCTTAACGTTGTCTTCAATAGCAACTACAACGGTTTTGTCCATCTTGTCGCTTACAACACGACCTACTCTTGTTTTACGAAGGTTTCTTTCGCTCATTCCAGTTTACCTCCCTTAAGCGTTAGCGCTGTCTTTAAGCTCTGCTTCGCGAATGATGGTCTGTACGCGAGCAATGTCTTTCTTGACAGCTGTAATGCGCATGGGGTTGTCGAGCTGGTTAATGGCGTGCTGGAAACGCAGCTTGTAAAGTTCGTCCTTTAAATCAGCAAGCTTTTCGTTAAGCTCTGCAACTGATAATTCTCTGATTTCCTTTGCATTCATTACTGCTCACCACCCATCTCTTTGGTTACAAACTTACATTTAATAGGAAGCTTGTTTGCTGCAAGACGCATAGCCTCGCGAGCGAGTTCCTCAGATACGCCGCCGATTTCGAACATTACGCGACCGGGCTTAACAACTGCTACCCAATATTCAGGTGAACCTTTACCAGAACCCATTCGAGTTTCAGCAGGTTTTTCAGTGATTGGCTTATCAGGGAAAATTTTGATCCAAACTTTACCGCCACGCTTGATATAACGTGTCATAGCAATACGGGCAGCTTCTATCTGGTTAGAGGTGATCCACGCAGGCTCGGTTGCCTGAAGACCGAAATCACCATGTGTAACGGTATTACCGCGTGAAGCTGTACCGGTCAAACGACCGCGCTGAACACGACGGTATTTAACACGCTTAGGCATTAACATTAGCGTGAACCTCCTTGTCTTTTATTTGTGCGACGATTTTCGTTAAGAACTTCGCCCTTATAGATCCAAACCTTAACGCCGATAATACCGTAGGTTGTGTTAGCCTCAGCAAAACCGTAGTCAATGTCTGCTCTAAGTGTCTGAAGCGGAATTGTGCCTTCGTGGTACTGTTCGCTTCTTGCAATTTCAGCGCCGCCAAGACGACCTGAAACCTGAGTTTTGATACCTTTAACGCCAAGACGCATTGCTCTGCCGATTGAGAGCTTCATAGCGCGGCGGAAAGATACACGTTTTTCAAGCTGTGCAGCGATATTTTCTGCAACCAACTGTGCGTTTGCATCGGGGCTCTTTATCTCAACAATGTTTACGATAACGGGCTTGCCGAGTATTTTTTCGCAAGTAGCCTTAAGCTTTTCGATTTCAGCGCCGTTGCGGCCGATAACCATACCTGGCTTTGCGCAGTGGATGTGCAATCTTACACGCTTGTCATCACGTTCGATTTCGATTTTAGCAATACCTGCAGTGAAAAGTGTTTTCTTGAGGTATTTACGGAGGTTGTAGTCCTCAACCAATGTATCACCAAAGGTGCTGTCATTGGCAAACCAACGTGAGTCCCAGTTTTTAATAATACCTACACGATAACCGTGTGGATTAACCTTCTGACCCATAACTTTAACCTCCCTTTCTTAATTCTCGCGTTCTTTAAGAACGATAGTCATATGGCTTGTTCTCTTTAAAATGCGGTGTGCACGGCCGTGATCCTTCGGACGAATTCTCTTCAAAATTGGTCCTGGGCATACGAGGCACTCTGCAACGTAAAGACTTGCCATATCCATATTTTTGTTTTCGGCATTAGCCATTGCTGAATGGAGCAGCTTCTCTAAATATTCACAAGCGGATTTAGGAGTGAATTTGAGTATAGCCATAGCTTTTTCAGCATCTTGATTGCGGATAAGATCCATAACAATCTTCACCTTACGGGGTGAAATACGAGCAAATTTAAGTGTTGCTCTTGCTTCCATAGTTAACTCTCCTTTCGGCCGCTTACTTACCGGTAGTTTTTGCACCGGCGTGACCTCTAAATGTTCTTGTGGGTGCAAACTCACCGAGCTTGTGACCAACCATATCCTCAGTTACATATACGGGCACATGCTTGCGACCGTCATGAACTGCAAAAGTATGACCGACGAAATCGGGGAATATGGTGGATGAACGGCTCCAAGTTTTAAGCACGCGCTTTTCACCGGCTTCATTCATTTCTTGAACTCTTTTGAACAACACTGGTTGCACATAAGGTCCTTTTTTAACGCTTCTTCCCATTATGAATTCTCCTTTCGTCGCATTACTTACGGCGTTTTACGATATATTTATCGCTAGCCTTATTCTTCTTACGGGTCTTGTAGCCCAATGTGGGTTTACCCCAAGGGGTAACAGGGCCTGGACGACCGATAGGTGATTTACCTTCACCACCACCGTGGGGGTGATCGCAGGGGTTCATTACAGAACCGCGAACGGTAGGTCTCCAACCCATGTGGCGCTTACGACCTGCTTTACCGTAGTTGATGTTAGCGTGTTCAGGATTTGATACAACGCCAACTGTAGCCATACATTTTTCAGGTACGTTACGAAGTTCGCCTGAAGGCAAACGAAGAAGTGCCATACCGTTTTCCTTAGCCATAAGCTGAGCCATGTTACCAGCTGAACGAGCAAGCTGAGCGCCCTTGCCGGGGTAAAGCTCAATATTGTGAAGGAATGTACCTACGGGAATGTTTACGAGCGGTAATGCGTTGCCGGGTTTGATGTCGGCATCGGGACCGCTTACTACAACATCGCCAACCTTAAGGTCTTGAGGAGCGATGATGTATCTCTTTTCGCCGTCTTCATACTGAACGAGGGCGATAAATGCAGAACGGTTAGGATCGTATTCAAGGGTAAGAACTGGTGCGGGGATACCGAAAGGCTCTCTCTGGAAATCAATGATTCTATACTTTCTGCGGTTGCCGCCGCCTCTGTGGCGTACGGTGATGCGGCCATAGCTGTTACGGCCTGCATTTTTCTTTATAGGTGCCAACAAACTTCTTTCGGGTGCTACCTTTGACAACTCTGAATAATCCATTGTTGTCATATTACGCAAACCGTTAGTCGTCGGCTTATAATGCTTTATTGCCATTTGTTTCACTCTCCTATTTTGGCTTAGCGAAGCACTTAGGTGCTTCATACATCACCGGAAATATCTGTGATTTCCTGTATTTGTGCGAATTACATTAAACCGTCAAAGAATTCGATTGTCTTTGAGTTAGCCTTAAGGGTAACGATTGCCTTCTTCCAAGAAGCTGTGTAACCCTCGTAGCGACCCATTCTTCTTTTCTGGCCGCGCACATTAATGGTGTTTACCTTGGCAACGTCTACCTTGAACAGCTTTTCAACTGCATCAGCAATTTCAAGCTTATTAGCGTCCTTAGCGACCTTGAAGGTGTATTTCTTGTCGGCAATGCCTGACATACTCTTTTCGGTAATTACCGGAGCAATAATGATGTCCTGTGGAGCTTTCATTATGCGTACACCTCCTCAATTTTTGCTACTGCACCCTTAACGATAACAAGTGTGTCAGCGTTAATGATGTCGTAGGTGTTGATTGTGTTAACCTGAGCAGCCTTAGCACCCTTGATGTTTGCAATACTCTTTACTGCAAATGGGTTATTGCTGTCGAGAACAACCAATGTTTTCTTGCCTGCGCCGATTGCATTAAGGCAAGCAGCTGCAGTCTTTGTTTTGTATTCGTCCATCTTAAATTCATCAAGAACTATAAGATTGCCGCCGAGAACCTTGTCAGAAAGTGCAGACTTGAGAGCAAGCTTGCGAACCTTCTTGTTAAGAGAGTAAGAATAATCTCTTGGCTTCGGTGCGTGTACGATACCGCCGTGTCTCCATTGAGGAGCTCTTGTTGAGCCCTGACGAGCATGGCCTGTACCCTTTTGTCTCCAAGGCTTTTTACCGCCGCCGGAAACTTCTGTACGAGTCAGAGTGGACTGTGTGCCCTGACGCTGATTTGCAAGGTAGTTAACAACTGCTGCGTGCATAACTACTGCGTTTGGTGCGATACCAAAGATAGCATCGCTAAGGTCGATTGTACCAACCTTGTTACCTGTCATATCAACAACTGCGATATTTGGCATAACTGAACACTCCTTCCTTAAGCTTTCACGCTATCGAAAAGAACTACGATACCGCCCTTGGGACCGGGAACGGCGCCCTTAACAGCGATGATATTCTTTTCTGCGTCAACCTTAACTACGCTAAGGTTCTGAACTGTAACTCTTTCGTGACCAAGGTGGCCAGCCATCTTTTTACCCTTAAATACACGTGAAGGGCTTGAGCAAGCGCCCAATGAACCGCCGTGACGGTGAACAGGGCCTGTACCGTGTGACTCCTTAAGACGAGCAAAGTTCCAGCGCTTGTTTGTGCCGACATAACCCTTACCCTTAGAAGTGCCGCGTACATCTACTGCATCGCCTTCAGCGAAGATGTCAGCCTTAATGATGTCGCCCACGTTAACAGCGCTTGTGTCTTCAAGTCTGAATTCACGAAGAACCTTCTTAGGAGCAACATCGCCCTTTGCAAAGTGGCCCTTTGCTGGCTTGTTTACCTTAGAAGCCTTAAGGTCGCCGTAGCCAACCTGAACAGCCTCATAACCGTCGTTCTCGGTTGTTTTCTTCTGTGCTACTACGCAGGGACCTGCTTCGATAACAGTAACCGGAACAACATTACCATTTGCATCAAAAAGCTGAGTCATACCAAGCTTTTTGCCAATGATTGCCTTTTTCATTGTGTTTTCCTCCATTTTGGTTATTGGTCAGCTTTCGCTGACATGACCGGGGGTGTAATAAAATGAAATTTTACTCTTTATACGTATATAATATATATTAGAGCTTGATTTCGATTTCTACACCGGCGGGGAGCTCAAGTGAAGTAAGAGCTTCAACAGTTTTGTTTGAAGGTCTGATTACATCGATGAGCCTTTTGTGTGTCCTCATTTCGAACTGCTCGCGGCTGTCCTTATACTTATGAACAGCACGGAGAATTGTTACGATCTCTTTTTCGGTGGGTAGCGGTACGGGACCTGAAACCCTAGCGCCTGTACGTTTAGCGGTTTCCACTATCTTTTCAGCGGACTGGTCTACAAGTGCGTGGTCGTAACCTTTAATACGAATTCGGATTTTTTCTTTCACTGCCATGTGAAAATTCGCCTCCTTGTTTAGTTGGCGGGCAAAACTTACACCGTGCCGTGCGTTTCATCACAACACAACATAAAACCGGCATTTGCTGGGGTTAACGCAAATCCGGAGCAGCGACTCGCATCGCCGCGACACCTTCAGTTTCGCAAGTAACCGTTAGTGCCTCCAAGTTCTTTCGCCCGGTTTAAAATCGGACATACTCCGCGGAAATTTCCCCATTCGAGATGGGCCACCTCCCGCATCAACGCATGTTTTACGCCACATTCTCGCAGCGTGCCATAAGATAATAACACAACTGTTGCAAAAAATCAAGTGTTTTTTACATAAATTTTCTTATATTTTTTACGAACTTTCAAAAATATTTTTGTGCAATATAACAAATGTTTTAGGATGAGTATTTTTATTTTGTGAAGCCTGTATTACATATCACAATATCTTGTGTTTTGTGCTAATTATAGCCTTTAAAACCCTCGCCAATTATCTCACCCGCGTCGCTAACAACCATAAAAGCATGATCGTCATATTGCTTTACGATATCGTGTATCGCTGCGACCTCGTGAATACGAACCGTGCACATAAGCATTATTTTTGTTTCACCTGTGTAAGCACCCGTCACCGACAGCTTTGTAACGCCGCGACCTACGCTATGATTTATCTCATTACATATTTCATCCGGTGAATTTGTGATTATATAAATTATCTTGCCTTTATCGGCGCCATAAAGCAGTACATCCATTAAACGAGTACCCATATACATCGCAACGATGGAGTATAGCGCGCTTTCGGCATTTTTGTAAACAAGCGCATTTAAAAGTATTACTACACCGTCTGCCATAAGAATAATTTTACCCACGCTTAAATGTCTGTATTTTCGGTTGATAAATTTTGCAATAATATCCACACCACCCGTGGTTGCGCCACGTAATAATATTAGTGACAACCCAATTCCCATTAAAATTCCGCCAAACATTGATACCAGTATGCCGTCGGCCCGAATAATTGGTAAAAGCTTTGCCGACACATCAAGACTGAGTGAAACCAATACCGTAACAAACGATGTTTTTAATATAAACATACCGCCCATTTTTATATACCCCAATATAAGAACGGGTATATTAAAAGCAAAAAGCATTGCGCCGGTAGGTATATTAGTGATATGGTTTATAACCGCCGCTACTCCCGTAAAGCCACCGGGCGAGATTCCGTTTGGAGATAAGAACATATTAACCGAAACCGAATATATAATTGCGCCTGAAAAAAAGTATAATATATCAACTATTATTTTTTTAACCTTAATTCTCATAACAAAACCTCCGCACAATTATTTTGTACGGAGGTTTAATTATATATACATATTTTACCATATCATTTCAAACAGTTCTTTTGCTCGGTCATTTTGCCCTGATAAATGCAAAAATCCAAATAAGCATTCAAGACCTGTTGCGGTATGGTACTCACCATTTGTAGCGCTTTTGGGTGTGTTGCCTGTGTGAAAATTTCGACCGCGTCTAAAAATCATAAGCTCTTTTTCGGTGAGGCTGCTCTCAATTTTACGAAAAGCCTCTGCCTGTGCTACCGCGCTTACGTATTTTACCGAAAGGCTGTGCAAATCACCCGAAGAACGATTGATTTCGGCAAGGCGAGTTCGTACCATAAGGCCATAAACGGCATCTCCGACAAACGCAAGAACAGACGGACTTAATAAATTAACGTTATCCATAAATGTTTCACACCTTTAATTATGCAATGACGGGCAATTCGTGAATTGCCCCTACAATATTTGGTTTGAAAGAAAATTGTTCACAGTGCTGTTTTGAAGTGCAGATGCTGTATAATTTATACCGCTCTGCACGAAAAGCGGCGCTGTGGGCGATTTTACTCAAACCTTAATCTACAAAGTCGAATTCGACGTCATACACACTTACCGTGTCGCCCTCTTGAACACCTGCTTTACGCAAAGCATCAATAATGCCGGTCTGACGCATTACACGCTCAAAATATTGCAGTGACTCATAGTCATCAGGGTCAACCGAATTCATAACATCCATAATCCACGGTGCATCTTCAACAAAGTAAACCCCGTCACAAACACGAATGTTGAATGTGCGTTTTTTGTCAACGGTTAAATCGAGCTGTGGCTTAGGTTCGGCCTCATAAACCTTTATGGCAGGCAGCTTGGCAAGCTCGGCTGCTACAAAGTTTATAACATCGCCCGTGCCCTCGGCAATAGCCGCCATAGCAGGAAAGAATTTATAGCCTTTGCTTTCAAAGTATTCGGTATATTTTGCTATATCATCCTCATCAATTAGGTCGCATTTGTTACCTACAACCACCTGAGGACGAGTGGTGAGCTCTTCGCTAAATGCTGCAAGCTCGGCGTTTATCTTTTCAAAATCATCAATGGGATCGCGCCCCTCGCTGCCCGAAATATCCAACACGTGAACAAGCAAGCGACAACGCTCTACGTGACGCAAAAACTCATGGCCGAGGCCTATGCCCTCACTTGCGCCCTCAATAAGACCGGGAATATCCGCCATAACAAACGAGCTGCCCTCGCCCATACGCACTACGCCAAGCACAGGGGTAAGTGTTGTGAAATGATAATTTGCAATGTTAGGCTTTGCCTCACTTACAACCGACAAAAAGGTTGATTTGCCCACATTTGGAAAGCCTATTAAACCTACGTCAGCAAGAAGCTTAAGCTCAAGTGTTACATCAAGTTCTTCGCCGGGGTTGCCATTTTTTGCAAATCGGGGTATTTGACGGGTTGAGGTTGCAAAATGGGTGTTGCCCCAACCACCATTACCGCCTTTTGCTATGATAACGGGCTCATCATCAGATAAATCGGCAATTATGCGACCTGTTTCGGTTTCTTTTACAACTGTGCCGCGCGGAACCCTTATTAAAAGCGCAGGCGCCGACTTGCCCGTTGAGCGACCAGCCTTACCGTTTTCGCCGTTTTCGGCACAATATTTACGCTTGTAACGAAAATCCGCCAAGGTAGATAAATTATCATCTACCTGAAAAACAATATTTCCGCCTTTGCCGCCGTCGCCACCGTCGGGACCGCCCGCAGCTACATATTTTTCACGGTGAAAAGACACCGCACCGTTGCCACCTGCGCCCGCTTTTAAATGTATTTTTGCTATGTCTACAAACATATTTTATTCTTCCTCAAATTCTTCGAAGCCTTCAAAGTCATCATCAAAATCGGTTGGTGCATTTACCACATTTTCATAAAGCTGTTGCGCCACCTCGAGATCACTTTCGTTAACATAAATTTCTACCGCGCTGAAGCCACCGCCAAATACAATTTGCATAGCATCTTCACTCTCGTCACAGGTAAAAATAATGCCGTTATCGCGAAGAACATCTTTATAGATTTCTGCCGCAACCACATTGTCAACACTGGCTGCAAGTACCGGATTTTTAACAATCAGAGCTTCTTCAGCGGCTTTTTTTGCCTCTCGTTCTTCTTCCTCTTTTAGCTCTTTTTCGTATATTTCAAAGGTTTTAAGCTCTGCGCCGCACAAGGCGCAAATTTCGGCATCGTTTTCGCAAGCGAAGCCACACACATGACAAGTTTTCATAATATCACCTTTTAAAATTAAGATTCAAAAAAATTGGGCGACTGCACTTTTATAAAAGTTCGCCGCCCAATTAAAATTTGTTTTTAAATTACTGCTCCACAGCGTAGATGCTAACCTGCTTGCGATCTCTACCTACGCGCTCAAACTTAACCTTACCGTCGATAAGTGCGAATAAAGTGTCATCAGAGCCACGGCCAACATTGTTGCCTGCGTGGATGTGTGTTCCTCTCTGGCGAACGAGTATATTGCCTGCAAGAACGAACTGACCGTCTGCACGCTTAACACCAAGACGCTTTGACTCACTGTCACGACCGTTCTTGGTTGAACCCATACCTTTTTTATGAGCGAACAACTGAATGTTTAACTTTAACATTATCTACACCTCCGTAGTGATTTTAATTCGTTTGCTGTACTGTTTTGAAAGCTCGGTTAAATGAAGCTTAAGGCCTTCGAGCACTGCGATTGTTTTTTCGCTTGGAGCATTAACCCCTACGCGCATTAAAGCATCGTCTACAGTTATGTCACACCCGTCACCGATTATCTCGGTAATGGTGTTGGCTGTCATATACGCCGCGCTTGAAATTGCCGCGCACACGATTTTGCCCTCAAAATCATCGCAGTCACTTGAGCTGTGACCTAAAATTTCAAAACCGTAAAGTCTTTCATCTTTTGACAGAAATTTTACACGTGTCATACTAAATTAACCGATTTCGGTAATCTGTACTTTAGTGTAAGGCTGTCTGTGGCCCATCTTGCGTGAGCTGCTCTTCTTGGGCTTGTAGGTAAATACTGTTACCTTTTTGCCCTTGCCGTTTTTAAGAACGGTGCCCTTTACGAAAGCATCTTTAACATAGGGCTTGCCAACCTTTAAAGTTCTGTTGCTAACAGCAACGACCTTGTCGAAGGTTACCTCTGAGTCAACCTCTGCGTCAAGCTTTTCGATGTAGATAACGTCACCGTTTTCTACACGATACTGCTTACCGCCTGTTTCGATAATAGCGTACATTTTTTACACCTGCCTGATATTTTACAGTCTCGCTAAAGATAGGCGTGCGACTAAAATTTTAGGCGCAACTTACAAAGCCCACAATATGCGGCTCGAATATTATAACGCAACAGATGTCCTTTGTCAAGAAAATATTTTCAAAAATTTTTATTGCATATTTATATGTTGTAATTTTTATTGTTTTATGATATTATATTTATAATTATATTCATAAGAAAGAAGTTTCACCTATGGCAGAAATTATTACAAGTGACAAGAAAAAGGTTTTAAGCTGTATTCAGCCAAGTGGTATGCTCACCTTGGGCAACTATTTAGGCGCGCTTAAAAACTGGAAAAATATGCAAGAAGAATTTGATTGCACCTATGCGGTAGCCGACCTGCACGCTATTACCGTGCGTCAAGAGCCCGCAAAGCTTCGCGCACAGATTTATTCAACCTATGCTATTATGCTGGCATTAGGTCTCGACCCTGAAAAAAGCACACTGTTTATTCAGTCACACGTGCCCGAGCACACCGCGCTTTCGTGGTTGCTTTCTTGCAATACACAGTTTGGCGAAATGTCACGTATGACACAGTTTAAGGATAAGTCGGCTAAACACGCAAATAATGTAAACGTAGGTCTTTTCTCTTACCCTGTGCTTATGGCTGCTGATATTCTTTTATATCAGCCCGACTTTGTGCCCGTAGGTGCCGACCAAAAGCAGCACCTTGAAATAGCACGTGATATTGCTATTCGCTTTAACAATCTTTACGGCGATGTTTTCAAAGTGCCTGAGCCGTATATTCCAAAGGCGGGTGCTCGCGTTATGTCACTTCAGGACCCTGCTAAAAAGATGTCTAAGTCGGACGAAAATCCAAACGCTTGGGTTGCAATTCTTGATGACCGCGATACCATTATTCGTAAGTTCAAGCGCGCCGTTACCGACAGCGAGGCGTGTGTTCGTATGAGCGAAACTCAACCGGGCATTTCAAACCTCATCACAATTTACAGCGTTATAACAGGCAAAACACCCGGCGAGGTCGAAAAAGAATTTGAGGGCAAGGGCTATGGCGACTTTAAGCTTGCTGTAGGCGAAGCCGTTGCCGATGAGCTTGCGCCCATCAAAGCAGAATACGACCGTATTATTGCCGACAAAGCCGAGCTTGAGCGAATATTCCGCGAGGGTGATGCCCGCGCCGAAAAAGTTGCTCGCAAAACCTATTTCAAGGCAATGAAAAAGGTTGGCTTTGTGCTATGATTTTTCCTGTCGAAAACAAAAAAATTGAGTCTTCGGTTAAAAATTTTATTAAATCTAATCGCATACCTCACGCGATAATGATTGAGGGCGAAAACGACAATGCAAATCTTGAGTTAGCGTTATATGTTGCCTCTGCTGCTGTTTGCAGCGGTGAGGATGCGCCTTGCGGTGTGTGCAAGGACTGCCATTTGGCAGACGTTGGCTCACACCCCGATATAACACGCGTGTCGGCGCTTGACGGCAAAAAGTTTTTATCGGTAGCGCAAATTCGCGAGCTGAGAGCTGATGCTTTTGTAAAAGCGCATCAAGCCTCGCACCGAGTATTTATAATTGAAGATGCGCACCGTATGAACGAGCAGGCGCAAAACGCGCTTTTAAAGGTTCTTGAGGAGCCGCCCGCAAGTGTTGTGTTTGTTTTACTTGTTCCGTCAAAGACAATGCTGCTTGACACCATCATTTCACGCTGTGTGTTGTTGTCATTACTTGCTGAAAAAAGCGATGATAACACTCACATCGAGGCGGCAAACAAATTTATTGACCTATTGCTTTCAGGCAGTGAATATGAAATGTTAAAGCTACTCACTCCACTCGAAAAGAGTCGCTCCGATGCGGAGAATTTTTTTAACACTCTTGCCGTTTGTGTGGCAAGCAAATTAAAAACAGGCTCGTCGCACGCAAGGGTGCTTGACCGCCTTTTTGACGATACAAAATATTATTTAGACCTATTGGCTACCAACATCAATATGCCGCTGCTTATAAGCCTTGCGGTCAGCCGTTCAAAAGGTCTTTTAGATAGATAAAGAGGTAAATATATGACAAAAGTTATTTCGGTTAAATTTAAGGATAGCGGAAAAAACTATTACTTTTCACCCGACGGAAAGACATATAATGTTGGTGATAGCGTAATTGTTGAAACCGCTAACGGTTTGGCATTTGGCACAGTCGCCGAAAGCAATCACGAGGTTGATGACGAACGCGTTGTGCCTCCGCTTAAAAAGGCGTTGCGAGTTGCAAACGACAAGGATATGCAACGACTGCAGGATAACAAAACCAAAGAAGCCGACGCTTTTAAGATTTGCGAAGAAAAAATTACCGCTCACAAATTAGATATGAAGCTTGTAAGCGTTGAATATTCTTTTGACGGCGGCAAGATCACATTTTTCTTTACCGCCGACGGTCGTGTAGATTTCCGCGAGCTTGTAAAAGACCTTGCAAACCACTTCCACTCACGAATCGAACTGCGTCAAATTGGCGTTCGTGACGAGGCTCGTATGCTTGGTGGTGTTGGTATATGCGGTCAAGAATATTGCTGCAAGCGTTTTCTTGATGACTTTTTGCCGGTATCCATTAAAATGGCAAAAGAACAGGGGCTTTCGCTTAACCCAACCAAAATTTCGGGCAGCTGCGGTAGACTTATGTGCTGTCTTAACTATGAGCAAGAGTCTTATGAATATTTAACTTCTATCACCCCGTCTGTTGGCTCTACCGTTAAAACCGAGCAAGGTGTTGGTATTGTTACCGACGTAAACTTTATTACGGGTAATCTTACCGTAAAGCCAAAAGACAGCGAAGGTGCGCCATATAAAACAAATCGCAAATATGTTAAAATTTTAGGCGGACACAAACCAAAAAAGTCTGACGACAATAAAGAATAAAATTTCCCTTGCATTTTTGGTCGAATGTTGTTACAATATAAAAAACAAGTTTTTATTTAAAAACTGTTTCTTATTCCAATTGGGCGGAGGTGTAACCAATGGCTTACAAAATTACTGATGCTTGCATCAGCTGTGGCGCTTGCGCAGGCGGTTGTCCTGTAGACGCTATCGCTGAAGGCGACGGCAAGTACGAAATTGATGCAGATGCATGCATGGATTGCGGCGCATGTGCAGCAGGTTGCCCCGTAGAGGCTATCGTTGAAGGCTAATTAGTCCGGTACTTAACAAAAGTAAGGTTCAGCAATTTGTTGAACCTTTTCTTTTTTTGTGATATGATAAATTCACAAACGGACAACCAATGGTTGTCCCTACGCAATGCATATCAAAACACATCGTAGGGACGAGCATCGCTCGTCCGCAAAACTTTAATTTAACTATTAAAAAGGAGATTTTTATGAAAGACCAAAATTGCGCATATTGTATGGGTGGAGAATTACTTGACAAGTTTGGCATTTTTATTTGCGACTTGTCTGTGAGCCAGCTTATTTTATTTAAAGAACAGTCAAAACCAGGCCGTGTTATTGTTGCATACAAAGACCACGTTAGCGAAATCGTTAACATTAGTGAAGAAGAAAGAAACGCTTTTATCTCTGACGTTTGCCGCGCGGCAAATGCAGTGCACAAAGCCTTTAACCCCGATAAAGTGAACTATGGCGCTTACGGCGATACAGGTTGTCATTTGCACATGCACATTGTGCCAAAATACAACGGTGGTGACGAATGGGGCGGCGTGTTCCAGATGAACCCCGGCAAAACCTACCTTACCGACGAGCAGTACGCTGAGATGATTAAAAAAATAAAAACCGCGCTATAACAAAAAGGGCTGCCTCACTTTAGTGAGACAGCTCTTTTTTTATTTAGTTTAATTTTTAATTACGAATTTTTAATTTCGAATCAAATTAACCTTTTCTTGCTTTGCGAACAAGAACAAATGCTGCGCCCATAAGAGCTGCAACTGCTGCTACTGAAGCAACGTTTTCACCAGTTGCAGGTGACTTGTCACCATTGTCGCCGGCTGGCTTGTCGCCTTCGGTATCTGCAGGCTTGTCAGCAGGTTTTTCTTCCTTAACAAGCTTAGCAATTACGAGTTCTTCTTCAGTTACTACGGTTGTGCCTTCTGCATCT
>JAZQFX010000013.1:0-53529 GCA_045539695.1 Acutalibacteraceae bacterium | reverse complement strand
ACCGACGCGATAAAATTACCAAAGAAATAACTATCGTGGAAAGTGAAGCCGAGGTTGTTCGTTGGATATTCAATTTGTTTCTTGATGTCAAAAGTGCCTTGCAGAGTAAGAACTGGCTTGAAGAAAACGGCATAAAAACCTTTTACGGTAAAAGTGTTTGGCAAACAACATCGATTCACGCTATACTGCAAAATGAAAAGTACTGTGGCGACGTTATGTATCAGAAGACCTACTGCGTTGATTGCTTAACCAAAAAGAAAAAGGTTAACAACGGTCAAAAGACAAAATATTTGGTGGTTAACGATCATCCTGCCATTATTCCGCGTGATATATTCAAAGCGGCGATGGCAGAATTCGCTCGCCGTAATGCTTTGCGCAGTAAATCGGATAATACCATTTCCTGCCGAGGAAGATACAGTGCAAAATATGTGTTAAGTGAACTGCTCATTTGTGAGGAATGCGGCAGTCATTTCCGCCGTAAAACCAACAAGAAAAAGGATGGTGTTCATCACTATTGGCGTTGCATCAGCCGACTGGATCATAAAGATAAATATTGTGATTTTTCAAAAGGTCTTGAGGAGAAAAACCTGCAAGCTGCTATTTGCCGTGCAATCTCCCGAGTGCTACAGGGGAGAGAAGATGGGTATGAGCTTCTGAAAAGCAAACTTATTTATGCTACTTCGGATGTAAATACTGATGAATTATATCTGGTCGAAAAGGGAATTCACGACGAGCAAATTCGTATTGAAGAGCTTGCCGACCTGGCAATTCAGTCAAAATTTAATAAGGACAAGTATACTGAAGCCATCGCCGACTGTTCCCAAAGGATAAAAGACCTTCGGGAAAGACGGGATATGCTTATGACACAAATAAAGTGCAATGAAAAAGCCAGGGAAGAACTTGAACGGATTGAAAATTACACCAAGCAGTTAAAACCGGTAATGACGGAATTTGATGATGCCATTATTCACCGAATTATTAATTCGATTCAGGTGACAAAGGATTTAAATTTGCGAATATTTATAAAAGGCGGGGCAGAGATAGTCGAGCCTCTGTTTCCGCCTGAGGAAGAGTCGGCATAAATTTAAAAAAGCAACATAAAATGAAATAACTTTCTGCATTTTTTTATTGCGGAAAGTTATTTTTTATGGTATAATCAATTTGTAAAGAAAAACTGGGCAAAACCCAGTAAAATTAAGGGTTTCTCACCAGTTCTTTTTCGAACAGGAGAGCCAGAAAAAGAAAGACACGCGAAAGCGTGTCTTTTCTTTTTCAACTAAATCCACCCTTGCGGGTGGGTGAAATATTGCTTCGCAATGTGAAATCCTCACTTTGTTCGGGTGAAATCGCTGCGGCGGTGGGTGGATTTAATTTCACATTTTGCGTTAGCAAAATATTTCACCAAAGGCGAAAGCCTTTGATTTCACCGTGCGATAGCACGATTTCACTTATACTTGCCCCTTCGCCGCTTTTATGCTATAATAAACCTAAGGCGGTGATGATATGGAAAAATACATCTATATTTTTGTTATAATGTTTGTTGTAGTTGTTATTCCTATCGCTCTTTATGTTATTTTCAAGCCTATGTTTCGACGGAATAAATTATTGAATGGTATTGTTAACTACGATACTTTTATGAGAAAATTTGTGTTTCGTATTGAGATTGCAAAGGAAGAATTTTATTCACGGCTGAAAATACGCAATATCAATGATGTATTAGAATATTCTTTAAATGAGGATTGTTCAGTCATTACATTTACTATGTATAATATGAAATATTCATATAAAATAATAGTTGATGATTTCAATGAATCAATTATTCTGCGAGTTGAGCAAATACAGATAACCAGTAAGCCTGCTTTTCGTATCAATGAATTTTTTATTAAGAAATTTAATGCAACACCATTGGAGTTTGAAAAATATTCATTTTAATATAAAATATCAAAGAAAATCCTCGGTTTTTAACCAGTTCTTTTTCGGACACGAATGACAAAAAGAAAAACCATCCGAAAAGGATGGTTTTTCTTTTTGCTGTTTAAATATGATTTTTTTCTATTTTTATTTGTTATCTATTAATTGCACCGTATCACTTTATTCTTGACAATCCATAATTATTTTTGTAAAATTAACCATGTTATATATGCTCTTAGGAGGCTGTTATTATGATTGAAAAGTTTATTAAAGACGAATACATAATGCACCGCTATGAAAACAATCCACTCATTACTAAGGAAATGTTTCCCAAAAAGGTGATGTCTGTTTTCAACTGTGGGCAGGCAATGTATCAGGGAAAATATGTCCTTCTTATTTCCTGTATTTTTGAAGAAGACGGTCAGATTAAAACCGAAATTCACGCCGCATTTAGTGAAGACGGAATTCATTTTGACATTGATAAAGAACCCTTATGTAAAGATACCAACTGGGCTCCCAATGTTCCCGGAGACTACGACTGCTGGGTTATTGACCCACGCGTTACTCAAATTGGCGACGAGTATTATATAGTACGTCCCGCACAGGTTAGATACCCCCTTGGCCGTGACATAGGACCTGCCGCAATACTTGAGAAAACCAAGGATTTTAAAACGGTAGAGTTCGTTGAATGTATCGGTCTTCCAATCAACCGCGTTCCTTGTTTATTCCCCGAGAAGATAAACGGCGAGTACGTCCGTCTTGACAGACCATATGCTATTCCTCGCCTTACCAATATGCCCGAGGCATTTACGTACGATGCTCTTACCTATGGTATGTGGATTTCCTACTCCCCCGATATGATCTATTGGGGTCGTCACCGTCCTTTCTTTAATCCTTGTCAGGACTTTGCTAACTATAAGATTGGCCCCACTCCACCAATCAAGACCAAGGACGGTTGGTTAGAAATCTACCATGCTGTTTACTGCGAAAATGGCGAGTACGTATACTCCCTCAGCGCAATGTTGATGGATCTTAACGACCCATCAAAGATTCTCTATGTGCTTGATCGTCCTATACTCGCCCCCAGTACTGACTACGAGCTTTACGGCAGCAGCGGCAACACCTGCTTTGCCTGCGGTGCCCTTGCCGATGAGGAAAAGGATGAGATTAGAATCTACTACGGTGCCGCCGATGAAAGAATTGCCCTTGCAACAGGTAAGCTTTCCGAGCTTCTTGATGAACTTAAAAAGCATCCGCTATCCGACATTGAGTGCTATAAGAATATGAAGAAATAATAAAAAAACTCTTGTTCTTTTTGAACAAGAGTTTTTTCGGTTTATATTTGCCTTACGGCGAGTTATAAGTTATGATTGTACTTGCGTACAAGTTATGGGCTGTGCTATGCACACAGTTAAGTAGGCGAATATATCATAACTTTTGCCTTTAGGCAAATTCATATCTGTTAACCTATAACTTATCAAGCGTTAGAGAGATACAGCATTTGATTGATTTCAACCTACCGTTAAATAATATCAACCTTTCTTTTATTGTTTGATTAAGTTTTATATGCTATAATCAAGGCGGAGGAGTGATTATGATGGATAATATAAATATTGTTTTAGCAGAAAATATACAAAATTTTCGCAAAAAGCTAGGGTTTACACAAGAGAAACTTGCAGAGAGGTTAGGCGTTACTTTTCAGGCTGTCTCAAAGTGGGAAAACGCAAAATCAACTCCCGATATATCTTTTTTACCCATAATGGCCGATTTGTTCGATTGCGGTATCGACCAGTTGTTTTCACGTGATGCGCAAAGTAATATTAAATTTTGTGCTGAATTACCTTGGGCAGATGACGATATTATCCGCGGTATAGTTTGTGAGGGTAGAAGAATTTTGCAGGTTGCAGATAGCATAACTCAAAAATTTACCTTTGAAATCATTGGCGATGCTAAAAGTGTTGAAAGTAAGTGTAACATTGAAGTAAGCGGTAATGTTTCTGGTGGTTGTAACGCAGGCGGTTCTATAAATGTTGACGGAAATTTGTGGGGTGGCGTTAATTGCGGTGATAGTGTTCAATGCGGTTGTAATATTCACGGTGGTATAAATTGTGGAGATAATGTAACGGCAGCCTGTGATATTCTTGGGGATGTTAATTGCGGAGCAAATGTAACGGCAGGTTGTGATATTAAGGCTGGTACTGTTAAATGTAACAAAATTCAGTGTGAGTCATTAGAATGCGAAAGTATTGATAAAAATGTTTCGATAAAGTAAATTGCTTTTTTCAAAACCACCCATCAGGGTGGTTTTATTTATAATTTTTGCATTTCAAGCCCGATTTAGTTCATACTATTTCGGGTGATTTTTTTTGAAAATAAAGGTTTTTAATAAAAATATATTAAAAAGGGCGTTAATAATATTTTTTTGTGGAGCATTATTTTTTAGCACGGCATATGCATATCTTGATTATAATCTAAATAAACAAACTGCTAATGCCGATCAAAAAGATTACACTGTGCCATATAAAAATATTCCCGATAACGCGGGCATTGCTTTTTTACTGCCCGACGGCAGCGGCGTGATGGCATATCTCGACTTTGAAAGCAGTTGTATCAATGTTGTAAATATAGAAAACTATGACCGCAATAATGATATGTATTACGGTTATACAGCAGATTATGTTATCGAAGCCGATTATCAGTTTATAGGCGGAATTGTGGATCGTGTTGGTGGAGTAAGTATTGAAATTGACGGTGAAATATTGCGTTATACCGGTATTCAGGTAATAGATTTGCTGTCGGTAAACCACGACGAAAACATAAAACCGCAGATAATAACGCAAATTTTTAATCAGATTTCAAAAAGCGGTTTTTCAAGAGATGATTTTGTATATATAATAGAAAATGGTGAGGGTAATTTGTCGATAATAGACTGTATATATTGGCTTGATTATATCGACGAATTGCGTAAAAATATAACTTTTGCAAATTGATTGTTTTGTAAAAAAGCACTTTTATTGACATTTTATTGATAATCTTATATAATAAAACATTATAAAAAACCTTACTGTTTATGAGGTGGATATTTTGAACAGAGTGGATGAATTTTTTGGTATAAATGTTTTTGGCGACGCCGTTATGAAAGAGCGTTTGCCCGAAAACGCATATAACGAGCTTAAAACCGCAATATCCGAGGGCAAAAGCATAGATCGCAAGATTGCTGATATTGTGGCAAACGCTATGAAAGAGTGGGCTATTGAAAAAGGTGCCACTCACTATACACATTGGTTCCAGCCAATGACCGGCATCACTGCCGAAAAGCACGATAGCTTTATAGCGCCAAGCGGCGACGGCAATATTATAATGGAATTTTCGGGCAAGGAGCTTATAAAGGGCGAGTCCGACGCGTCGTCTTTTCCCTCAGGTGGACTTCGTGCTACCTTTGAAGCGCGCGGTTATACTGCGTGGGACCCAAGCTCCTACGCCTTTGTAAAGGATAACACACTCTGCATACCCACAGCCTTTTGCTCATATAACGGTGAGGCTCTCGACCAAAAAACACCTCTTCTTCGCTCTATGGAGGCGATTTCTAAACAGGCACTTCGCATAGCCAAATTGTTTGGTTTAGAGAATGTTACCAGCATTAACACAACCGTTGGCCCCGAGCAAGAATATTTTTTGGTTGATAGCGAAATGGCTAAATGCCGCCCCGACCTTATCTTTTGCGGCAGAACCCTTTTGGGCGCAACACCGCCAAAGGGTCAGGAAATGTATGACCATTATTTTGGTGTAATTAAACCCCGCGTTAAAGAGTTTATGCGCGAGCTTGACAACGAGCTGTGGAAACTTGGCGTATTTGCTAAAACCGAGCATAACGAGGCGGCTCCCGCACAGCACGAGTTGGCGCCTATTTACACCACAACAAACATTGCTGCCGATCACAATCAGTTGACAATGGAGCTTATGAAAAAGATTGCCGAAAAGCACGGCCTTTTGTGCCTGCTTCACGAAAAACCCTTTAAGGATGTAAGCGGTAGCGGTAAGCACAACAACTGGTCTATTTCAACCAACACAGGCATAAATTTCTTAAAAGCGGGCAAAAATCCAAGCGATAATTTGCTCTTCCTTTTGACACTTGCTGCTGTTATTCGCGCTGTGGACGAGCATCAAGACTTGCTTCGCATATCGGTTGCATCTGCGGGTAATGATCACCGCCTTGGCGGTGCCGAGGCACCACCCGCTATTGTTTCAATGTATTTGGGTGATGACCTTAACGAAATTTTAGAGTCGATTGAACGCGGTGAGCATCATACCGATGCCGACAAGGTTAAAATGACTGTCGGAACCGAGATTATACCATACATAAGAAAGGACAATACCGACCGCAACCGCACCTCGCCATTTGCCTTTACGGGTAATAAATTTGAGTTCCGTATGCTTGGCTCTGCGGCATCAATTTCAGAAACCAATGTTGTGCTTAACACTATTGTTGCCGATGTGTTCCGTGAATTTGCGGACAAGCTCGAGCACTCAACCGACTTTGAAAAGGATGTTTTAGCGCTTATTCGCACTACCGTTAAAGAGCATAAGCGTATTATATTTAACGGTGACGGTTATTCAAAGGCTTGGGAAGAGGAAGCCGCAAAACGCGGACTACTCAACCTGCGTTCTACGGTTGACGCACTGCCTTATTGGCGAACAAAAGAAAATATTGAGCTTTTCGAGCGTCACGGTGTATATAACTGCGCCGAGATTAACTGCCGCGCAGATATAAGCCTTGAAAACTATAGCAAAACAATGCACATAGAGGCGCTCACATTATGTGAGATGGTAAAACGTGATGTTATACCCGCAATAAGCGCTTATGAAGGTGCGCTTTGCAAAACAGTTACCGAAAAGAAGGCTGTTAGCGCACAAATAAATTGCGATGCCGAGATCGAGGTTATAGAAAAGCTTGCCGCGTTTAACGAGCATTTAAACCGTTTGGTAAAAGAGCTTGAAGTCGCTGTTGACAAGTCACAGTCTACTGCTGATTTGCTTGCACGCGCAAGAAGTTATTGTAACAAGGTTTTATTTATAATGGATAATATACGCCATATCACCGACGAAGCCGAAACAATTACGGCAAGGGAATATTGGCCCTATCCCACATACGGTGACCTACTTTTTAATATTTAAAAAAATTCGGGGCTATGCTCCGAATTTTTTTTGTTTTTTAATGCAACCTTTTAGCCTTTTTGAAAGTATTAAGATTAAGGAGGGAAAATAATGGAATACAAAATTTCTGCAACACAGGCCTTTAACAGATATTCCGATATGGTGTACCGTCTTGCCTTTGCAAGAGTGAAAAATAAATATGATGCGGACGACATATTACAGGAAGTCTTTTTGCGTTTCATAAAGGTCAAAGAAAAGGTAAATAATGACGAGCACGCAAAGGCGCTGCTGATTCGCATAACTATTAACTGCAGTAAGAGTTTGCTTAGTAGCAGTTGGTTTAAACGCACCGAGCCTTTAAGCGAAAATTTAAGTGTATCAGACCCTGGCTTTGATACGCTTGACGCTGTGCTGCGTTTGCCGCAAAAATATCGCACAGTAATTCATTTGCATTATTATATGGGTTACAGTGTAGACGAGATTGCAGATATTTTAAAATCCAAGCCCTCCACGGTGAAATCACAGCTTCACCGAGCACGACAAAAGCTTAAAATCGACTTGGAAGGAGAAGAGGTTAATGTTTGAAAAAAATTATAAAAATGCGATGGACAGTATAAATGTTGACAACGATACACGCGATAAAATTTTAGATAAAATTATCTTAAAAGAGGAATTAAAGCAGCGCAAAAACCCGGCAATGCCTTGGCGAATAGCGTTTGCTTGCGTGGCAGCAATTGCTGTTGTTTTGGGTGTAATATTTGTGCCGCGCAATAATTTTAATGTTGCAATAAAAACAGATGCATCAAAAACACTTACTGTATCAAAATCTTATGACGAAATTTATAAGTTAGTAAAGCCTAAAAAAAATTACAACCTTTTTAACGGAATAGGTGTTGATGATGCGGTAGAATACGAGTACATTACTGATGAAGAAACGGTGTATGAGTCATTTACCGATGCCACAGGTACACACGACGGTGCAATGCCGGGCGCCACAGCTTCTGATAATATGAACTCTCAAAACGGCGCTTCAAAGGATGAAGCAGAAGATTTTTCAACCACCACCGAGCAGGTAGAGGGTGTAGCAGAAGCTGATATTGTTAAAACCGACGGCAAATATATTTATTATTTGCTTGGTAACGAGCTTTCTATATTTAAAGCCGACGGTGCAAATTCAACACTTATCAGCAAAACGGTGTTAAAAAATGAAAAATATGACAGCTATGGTGATATGCTTTTAAAGGATGATAGGCTTATTCTTTTGCAGACTAACGATTACACAAAAGAGTGCAATTTTGTAGCTAAGTGCAATTTTGTAGCTATAATTATATACGATGTAAGCGACCCGACAAATCCTAAAGAAATAGCAGTAAGCAAGCAAGAGGGCTGGTACAATTCATCGCGTATGATAGGTGATTATATTTATCTTATATCTAACTGTGATATAAATATAGATAAAATCGATAAAGATGATCCGGCTACCTTTGTTCCCGAAACCGAAACAAACGGCGTATGTGAGGCGGTGCCTGCTGACAGTATATATAGATACGAAGAAGAAAATTATACAAATCAATATACCGTAATAGGCGCATTTAATTACAAGGACGGCACCTTAAGTGACACCGCAAGTCTTTTAGGCGGCACCGATAATATATACTGCAGTCAGGGTAATATAATTTTGGCAAATTCAACATACAATAGAAACGCTACGGAAGAAGAAACCTATTCACAAAGCAACACTACTGTATCAAGACTTGAAATAAAGAGTGGAAAAATAGAGTATAAAACAACCGGTGAAATAGAGGGAACTCTTGAAAATCAATTCTTTATTGATGAGCATAAGGGCTATTTTCGCTTTGTTACCACCGCTACAATCGCTACCGAAAAAAGACAAAAATTTGATAACAGCGATCACGAAATTATATCTTATAGCAGCGAAACCTCGGCTCGTCTTACTGTGCTTGACAGTGAGCTTAAAAAGACGGGCGAGATTAAGGATTTAGCCCAGGGCGAGCGCGTTTATTCGGTGAGATTTATGGGTGATACGGCTTACTTTGTAACCTTCCGTCAAACTGATCCGCTTTTCTCGGCTGATTTGTCAGACCCAAAAAATCCAAAAATTTTAGGCAAGCTTAAAATCCCCGGTTTTTCAGAATACATGTATCCATACGGCGACGGTAAGCTATTAGGCTTTGGTATGGATGCTGATGAGCGCACAGGCAGAACAACCTATTTAAAGCTTTCTATGTTTGATATAACCGACCCTGCAAATGTAATCGAGCAAGATAAGACTGTAATCGAAGGTTACAACTATTCGACCGCGCTTGATAATCACAAGTCAATGTTGGTATCATCCGCAAAAAATCTTATAGGCTTTGCGGCGCAGGATAATTATGGCGGCATCAAATATATGATTTACGAGCACAAGGACGGCGCCTTTAATCGTAAGGCTGTGCTTGAGCTTGCGCACGAATTTCCTGAAGAGGTTTATAAATATTACGATGCAATACGCGGCTTATTTATAAACGACAGCTTTTATCTCGTTTCAGATGCGGGACTACAGGTGTTTGATATAGACACTTTCTTACAAACACAATTAATAAAATTCTAAAATTTGAAAACACCTTTCTCGTAAGAGGAAGGTGTTTTTATATATTGACATTTAGAGCAAAATAACATATAATACAAATAGTTCACAAAGTGAACAATTCTAAAAGTGGTGATTTTATGGAAAATAATCTTCAAAATAATCTTATACTGTCTTGGGTAAAGCTTTCGGGCATAATAAAAAACAACCGTATCACAACGGGACTTAAATATAATGAGGCCATAGTTATGCTTATACTTTATAGCCGTTATTTAAAAGACGGTGTAGGTTTAGTTTCAGTTCAGGACATAATAAAAGAAACGGGTATGTTAAAATCCCTTGTAAATCGCACCCTTGGCAACCTTGAGCAAAAGGGCTTAATTGAATATAGCATAGGCGCAAGTGACCGCCGAACACGAACGGTGAAGTGCGTTAAAGAAAAATTAGATGTGTTTTTATCGGTGCATAATTCTTCGCTTGGAGTATCGCAAAGCATTATAGATATAATAGGCGAGCAGGACGCCGCTACTTTTATAAATATAGTAGACAAATTGGCGACTGCCCGTTATAAAGCATATCCCCAAAAAGATTAAGAGGAGATTTTTTATGATTAAAATTATGGTTGATTCCTCGGCAGATTGCAATTTGCAGGACGAAATTATAGATTTAATGGTGCCAATCAGCGTTAATATTGACGGCAAAGAGTATCAATCGGGTATTGATTTGACAAGCGACAAATTTTACGAGCTGCTACAGTCGGCAAATGATTTTCCCCGCACCTCGCAACCCTCACCGCAAGCCTTTATCGAAATATTTGAGCAGGCAAAAAACGATGGCGACCAGTTGATCTATTTGTGTTTATCTTCGCGCCTTAGCGGCACCTATCAGGGTGCGCTAATAGCTAAAGAGATGGTAGATTATGATAATATCTATATAATCGACACTCTTGGAGTGACACATATTATAGGTGTGTTGGCAGCCTTTGCCCGCAATCTTATAAATGAGGGCTTTGAGGCAGGCGAAATTGTAGACAAATGCGAGGAGCTAAAGGGCAAAATAAAACTTTATGCAGGTGTTGATACACTTGAATATCTTTATAAAGGCGGCCGTCTTAGTCGCGCGAGTGCCGCTGTGGGCGAGCTTACGGGCATAAAACCCATTATTACGGTAAGCGACGGCAGGGTAGAGGTTGTTGCAAAAGCGCTTGGCAAAGCACGCACAATGAACACACTGCTCGAAAAAATAAAATTGCATAAAATTAATACCGATTTTCCAATATATTCACTTTATACCTACGGCACCGAAAACATTGAGGCTTTAGAGGAAAAATTAAAACAAAACGGTTATAGCATAGCCGACAGATTACAGGTTGGTTCCACCATCGGCGCCCATGTGGGACCGGGTGTGTACGCAGTTATGTTTGTGGAAAATTAAAAAATCGCAAAGTATTAACTTTGCGATTTTTTTAGGTCTTCGCTTGGTGATATACCTACCACCTTTTTATATGCTCTAAAAAATGATGAATAGTCGTTAAATCCACTCTTTTCGTATGCGTCGGTTATATTTCCGCCTAAAATTAAGTGTTGACGGGCGCTGTATATTCGGCGGCGGATTACATATTCCCAAACAGTGCAACCCATAATCTCGCTAAATTTTCGGTTAAGTGTTACCTTGCTGCAATAAAGCGCATTTGCAATAGTTTCAAGGTTTAATTCGTTTGATAAATTTTTATTTATATAATTTATGGTCTTTTTAATCATATCATCGTTAATTTTAGGCTCGGGTGCGCGGGTGAGTTTGGTAGATAGCAGTGAAAAAATCATTGAGGCAAATGAAAGAGAAAGATTTTTTTGCATATCTTCGGCAGCTTTTGTGATAAGAGCAAAGCTTTCTTCAAACCAAGTTTGTTCGCGTTTGTCAAGGTTGAATAGGTTGGCACCTTCATAAATTTGCTCGCTTATGCTGTCAAATTCGGGCGGCACGGCAGAAATGTCAATAAGCAACGCCATACGCTCATATACGGCAGACGGCTCTAAAAGCAGGTGGTGCGTCTGACCGCTTGCCATAACCAAAATACTTCCACGCTCAAGCGAAAAAATATTACCCTCAACCACAAAGCGTGCATTACCGCGCAAAAAATAATAGATCTCTACCATATTATGAGAATGACTTTTAAAAGAAAAATCATCAGTAGCAGGGTCAAGTGTTAAGGTGTGATGCAAATGTAGGTTGTTATCGCGATAAACAAACAGTTTTTTCTTTTTCATATTATCACCGAGTGTATTGTATCACAATGTGTTCTTTTTTGCAATATATTTGTTCACATTTGCAATTAAATTGCAAAAAGTTTAAATGTATAATAATGTGTAGAAAAAATTTAGAAGGGATGGCATCCTTAATGGTAAAAGCACTAAAGAAGGACAAATTAGCTGTAAATATTTATGAAAACCGCACCCTTATGGGTGAAGCGGCAGCAAATGACATTGCTGCGTGTATGCAGAAGCTTTTAGAAAAAAAGAAAACTATCAATATGGTTTTTGCGGCAGCACCGTCGCAAAATGACGTGCTTGAAAGCTTGCTTAAAAAACCACTCGATTGGAATCGTGTAAACGCATTCCATATGGACGAATATGTAGGTCTTAAAAAAGAGGACCCGCAAAGCTTTGGCAATTACTTAAATGAGCATATTTTTAAGAAAGTTCCGTTTGCAAATATTTATTATGTTGCAGATTATGGCCTTAAGTATGAAAAACTACTTGCAGAAAACCATATTGATATAGTGTGCTTAGGTATAGGCGAAAATGGTCATATTGCGTTTAATGACCCCGGTGTTGCTGATTTTAACGACCCCGTTCGCATAAAGAAGGCAAAGCTTGATGATGTTTGCCGTATGCAACAGGTGCACGACGGTTGCTTCCCCACCTTTGATGACGTGCCCGAATATGCATACACACTTACAATTCCGCAAATGGTAAGCGCTGACTATATGTTCTGCGTAGTGCCTGCCGCTACCAAGGCAGATGCAGTTTACAATACAGTAAACGAGGAAATAAACGATATGTGCCCTGCAACAATACTTCGTAAACACAATAACGCTATTATGTATTGCGATTTAGATAGCGGTGCAAAGTTGCTTTAAGGAGAAATAAAATGGAAATTAAATTTAAACTTGGTGTTATTACAGATGAAGTAGCACAAGATATTTTTGAGGCGGCAAAGTTTTGCCACAAGCACGGTCTTAAATGTATGGAGGTTCGTTCGGTAAACGGACATTCACCGTTTGATTATACTGACGAGGATGTAGAGCAAATTATTGCCGCCGCAAAGGAATACAATTTAGAGATTTCGGCAATTTCTTCTCCCGTATTTAAATGTGAATACAACGACCAAGAAGCAATAAAGGCTAACATAGCAGGTTTTGAAAAATGTGCTATAATGGCAAACAAAATGGGTGCTAAATACATACGCGGCTTTGACTTTTGGAACAAAGACGTACCGGTAGAAGTTCGTGCTACAATGTACGGCGATATTATTGCTCTTTGCGAAAAGTATGACGTTTACTGTGCACTCGAATCTGACCCCGCTATTCACTCAAGCACACCGCATAAGCTTGCAGAATTACTTACCGCAATTAATAACCCTCGCATTAAAGCACTTTTTGACCCGGGTAATGAAATTTGGGTTACAAGTAAAACAAGCGAAGATGCTTATGATAAACTCAAGCCTTGTGGCATAGTTAATATGCACGTTAAAGATGCTATTCCAAATGGAACACCGTGGCCACCCGCTGTAAAACCGGGCACGGGCGTTGCTGATTTCGTAGGTATTTTTAAAAAGCTTATCCGCGATGGTTACTCGGGCGGCGTAATGCTTGAAACACATTACCGCAAAAATTCCGAGCTTGACGAAGAGCAGTTAAAACGTCCCGGTGGCGACGCTTTCTCGGACGGCGCTTATGAAGCAAGTGAAGAAAGTATTATAGCACTAAAAGAAATAATAAATAAAGCATTGGAGGAAATAAACTTATGAAAAAGTTAAACGTTGCAATTATTGGACAGGGCCGTAGCGGCCGCGATATTCACGGTGCATTTTTCAAAAGTGAATATAACGAAAAATACAATGTAGTAGCAGTAGTTGATGCGCTTGAAGAGCGTCGTATCCGCGCTAAAGAAGAGTGGGGCTGTGATGTTTATGCCGACTACCGTGAGCTTTTTGGCAGAACCGATATTGACCTTGTTGTAAATAGCTCATTCTCACACATGCACGCTGATATTACAATTGACCTATTAGAGCATGGCTTTAACGTTGTTTGCGAAAAGCCATTTGGTAAAAACTATGAAGAATGCGACCGCATTGTAAAGGCTTACGAAAAAAGCGGCAAAATGCTTAACGTATTCCAGCAGTCACGTTTTGCTCCATATTATACCGAAATCAGAAAGATTATCGACAGCGGCAAGCTGGGCCGTCCCGTTCAGTACAGCATTGCTTTTTCGGGCTTTGCTCGTCGTTGGGACTGGCAGACATACCAAGGCTATAACGGTGGCGAGGTAAGAAACACAGGTCCTCATCCGCTTGACCAAGCACTTGATATTTTAGGCTTTGACGACAATATCACCGTTTTTTCAAAGCTTGACCGCGTTAACACCTTTGGTGATGCCGAAGACTATGCAAAGATTATTCTTACAGCACCAAATAAACCGCTTATTGATGTTGACCTTTCAAAGTGCAACGCATACGCAGGTCCTGTGTACGTTGTACACTGTCAGTACGGCTCACTTAAAGCTACAATGAGTGCTATTGATTATAAATACTATAATCCTGAAACCGCTCCCGAGCAAAAACTTACGTTAGAGCCACTCTTTACCGAAGATCGCACACCTAATTACTGCAGTGAAAAGCTTGACTGGACCGAAGAGCACGTTGATGTTGAGGGCACAGTATTTACAGTAGGCGTTAAAAAATACTATGATATGATTTACGCTAATCTTGTAGACGGCAAGGAAATGGAAATTACACCATATCAGGTGCTTAAGCAATTTAAGGTTATTGACCAAATACGTGCACAAAACCCACTTGACACAAAAACTGTATAATAGGAGATAATGCATTATGAAAATTGCAATTCTTGGTGTAGAAAATTCACATGCCGATGCTTTTGGCAAATTGGTAAAAGAAAACGAAAAGTATAAGGATATTGAAATCGTTGGTATTTACAGTGATGACGAGGAAGCAGTAAAGCGCATTATTGATGCAGGTTACGCTACCTATGAGGCTTCATCACCAGACGAATTTGTCGGCAAGGTTGACGGCGTAATGATTACAGCCCGTCACGGTAATAAGCATTACGAATACGCAATGCCTTATGTAAAGGCAGGTATTCCTTGCTTTATTGATAAGCCTTTTTGCGCTGATTTAGAGCTTGCAAAAGAACTTGCTCAAACCGCTAAAGATAACGGTACTTTGCTTTGCGGTGGTTCTTGCCTTAAGTTTATTGATGAATTAAAACCCCTTGCCCGCATTGCAAAAAACAAGACCGTTGTAAGCGGTCATATCTGCTGTCCGGTTAATATGGATAACATCTATGGTGGTTTTTGGTTCTATACACAGCATCTTATTGAAATGCTTATTGCTGTTTATGGCAGAACTGTAAAATCGGTTTTGGCTTATTGCCCCGACGAAAAGAAAAATCGACTTAGCGTTATATTTAACTTTGGTGAGTTTGACGTTTGTGGTTTTTATACCAGCGCTTACAGATATTCAGCGGGTGTGCGCACCGCTGATAATCAGATTTATGACACCTTCTGCGATGACGTTGCTTATACATATGTAAACGAGTTTGACGAGTTTGTAGAAATGGTTAAAAACGGCGTAATGCACGACAGCTACGACGACCTTGTATATCCGGTTAAAATACTCGATGCAATAGAGCGTTCATACAAAGAGAAGAAAGAAATTATTGTAGAATGAAGATATTAACTAACGGTAAAATCGTATCGGGTGGTAAAGAACTTATAGGCTATGACATTATTATTGAAGATAATAAAATTATAGACGTTAAACCTACTGCCGAAGTAAGCGGTGAAAAGATAGACCTCGGCGGCAACTATATTGCCCCAGGTTTTATTGAAATCCACTGTCACGGCGGTGGAGGTTATGAGTTTATTGACGCCACACCCGAAGCCTTTAAAATGGTTTGTGAAACACACGTGGCTCACGGTACACGTGTTATATATCCTACAATCAGTGCCACCGATTATGATACTATGGTGCGCGCGCTTCAAACCGCACGCGAGGTTAAAAACAGTTGTGCTTTAGAGATACCGGGCATTCACCTTGAAGGGCCGTATTTTGCACTCGAAATGTGCGGCGGTCAAGCCCCGGGTATTGTGCGTGATATAGACTGCGAGGAATACGAGTCACTGCTCGAAGAATACAGCGACGTAATCGCCCGTTGGGACTATGCGCCCGAAAAGGACAAGGATAATGCCTTTTTAAAGGACATAACAGAAAAGGGCATACTTGCCGCAACGGCTCACTCATCGGCTGAATATGATGATGTTTTACGTGCGTATAATGACGGTAACCACCTTATTACCCATCTATATTCTTGCACTTCTACCATAACTCGCCATCAAGGCTTTAGGCGTTTGGGCATTGTTGAGAGCGCATACTTGCTTGACGATATGTACGTCGAGGCTATTGCCGACGGTTGCCACTTACCGCTTGATTTGCTTAAAATGATAATCAAGCTAAAGGGTACAGACCGTGTCTGCCTTATAACCGACGCGTTACGTCCCGGCGGTATAGGTGAAGATGGTAAGGAATATCGTGATTGCCCCGTACCGTTTGTTATTGAAGACGGTGTTGCAAAGCTGCTTGACAGAAGCGCGTTTGCAGGTAGTATTGCTACAAGCGATATACTGCTAAAAACCGCAGTAAAGGCAGGTTGCAGCGTAGCAGATGCGGTTAAAATGATGACCGAAACACCTGCGGCCGTTATGGGACTTACAACCAAGGGCAAAATTGATGCAGGCTATGATGCACAATTTACTGTATTTAATGGGAATTTAGATATTGTAAATATAGAAATTTAAAAAACGACACTCATCGAA
This sequence comes from Acutalibacteraceae bacterium, assembly GCA_045539695.1. Taxonomy (GTDB): domain Bacteria; phylum Bacillota; class Clostridia; order Oscillospirales; family Acutalibacteraceae; genus UBA737. The sequence goes on along the minus strand of JAZQFX010000013.1, from coordinate 36,765 downwards.
ATTCGGTGGGTGTCATTTTTCTTTTGGTTATTTACTTTTAAAATGCGATGTGATATAATCAACTAACATTTAGTCTATATGGTAGGAAAGTGAAGATTTGTGGCGGCACAAAAGGTATTTCGAGGATACGTCTATTCTATATTAAGCGCAGTAATTTATGGTTTAATGCCGCTTATGGCGACACACATTTATGCCGATGGTGTCAATGCTATGACACTTGTATTTTTGCGCAATTTTTTAGCTTTACCAAGCCTTGCGCTACTGGCATATATTGAAAGCAAGACTTTAAAAATCAAAATAAAACCGTTTTTTTCTATAAGCATTTTATCTTTTTTAGGATGCACTATAACGCCGATTTTATTGTTTAGCTCCTATAACTATATACCATCGGGCACAGCTACGATATTTCATTTTGTTTATCCAACACTTGTTGTGATTATAGGGTTGGTTTTTTTAAAAAGAAAGATGGAGAAAGCAACGCTAATAAGCATAGCATTTTGCTTTGTCGGAATAGCAGTGTTTTACAATCCGCAAGATTCGTTTCATTTTGGCGGTGCAGGTTTGGCACTAATGTCTGGCGTTACGTTTGCTATATACGTTGTTTTATTATCAAAATTCGAAAGCCTAGAAAATATGGGATTTTTGTTTAGCTTTTACGTAGCGCTTTGGAGCAGCATAATCACATTTGTTCTTTGTGTTTCGACAAACAGTCTTTTGTTGCCACAATCATTTAATGGTTGGTTGCTTTGTGCGCTCTTTGCGTTGTTGGTAACAACCGGCGCGGTGGTACTTTTTCAACAAGGCACGTTTATAATTGGCGGAGAAAGGTCCGCCATACTAAGCACATTAGAGCCAATAACCGGCGTGGTAGTTGGTGTATGGTTACTTGGGGAAAAGTGTAAATTTAATATTATTTTAGGCTCTGTGTTGGTGCTTGCCGCCAGCGTTATAATAACGGTAAGTGATATAAAAAAGCAACGATGAATTTCATCGTTGCTTTTTTATATTTAAAAGAACAATCCAAATTCTACAAAGCAGTAGCTGTCTACCCAGTTTTTGTTTAAACCGTTTGACCATATTGGCGATTCATGGAAGAAACAAGGGGGGCATACCCAATAGTTTTCACCGTCACTTAAATGGAATGGACCTAATAGATTTCGCAAATTGCCTGTAACGGTAATTTCAATTTCATTTTCACCTTCATGCAAAAGCTTTGAAATATCAAGCTCATACGGCTGCCACATAACTTTGCCTGCATTGGTGCCGTTTACCTTTATTTTGGTGACAGTGGAGGGTAGACGGTCAAATTTTATACTGCGGAATTTACATTCATCAGACGAAAGGGTAATCTTTTGTTTAAAGGTCATACTACCCGCAAAGAAGGGATAACCCTGGCTTGCAATTTCACCGCTGTTTATAGTTTTTGGTGCTGCGGTGATATAAAAATCGCCGTCTGTTCGCAGCGCTCTGCGGTCAAGAGTTTCAAAACTCTTGTCGGTTTTAACTGCGAAATCACCCTTTATGTATATGGCTTCAATTTCCATATCATAGCTCAATTTGTTTTTCTCAGATTCGAAAACAAGTGAATTTTTAGCGTTTTTATAGACCTCATCACTTTGAACAAAATCGCAGGTAAGGGCAATCTCGTTTTCACCCTCTACAACATAATTGAATATATCAATCACTTTAAACGAGGTGTCAAAATAATAGCCCTTAACGGTTTTGTCTATTTTTTTGCCGTTTACGGTAATGTCAAAAATTTCGGGGGTTTCAACCACAAGGTCACATTTTGTAAAGGCTTTATCTTTTACATTACACTTAAATACAACCTTTGTGTTTACCTTTCGCTCAAAGCTGAGAGCTTTTTCCTGAACGTCGTTTACGGGTAGATTTTCGTATGCAAGCTCGCCGTCAAAATAAACGTCACAGTAATCGAGTGTAATGGCATTATCGTCAGACTCGATCTGCCATTCTTCGCTAAATTGTAGCGGCTTTAACTCGACTTTGTTTGTGTCAAGTGGTTGCTTTACAACCTCGTCATAAACAAATAAAACAACCGAATCATTACCGTAAATGGTGCTCTCTATATTAAGATTTTCGTCGTTTTTGGTAAAGGCAACGGCTTCTTCCTCACCCGTTACAGCGTTGAATAAAGCGGCGCTCTTACCCTTAACAGTAGCGATAAAATCGTGCTTTATATTGCACGGATTTACAAGGTAATACATTGTCATTTTTTGTTCGTCAAAGCGGCGAACAGCCGTGAGAATAGGCGCTTCAAAATGGTCGCCGTCATATTCAAGCTTAATTTTGCGAAGCTTTTCGGGGATTGCGGCAATCAAACCGATACCGTCGGTACAAACACAATCTTTGGCAAATTCGTTGATTTCATCGGTTTGTTTACCGTCTATCATATAAGGAATACGACCTGTAAATATCACTAATCCGCCCTGCTTTTTAAATTCCTTAAGCAGCTTTACGGTGTTGCTTGCCAAGCAATCGGCGGGTGGCACCACAACAACCGAATAGCTTTGTGAACCGATTATAATCTTACCGTTTTCGACCTTGGCGTGACGCTGCATAAGTGTTGCATCACCCAAATGATACTGCAGCTGTGCGCGCTCAAGACGGTTCATAACATCAACCATTTCGCTGCATAGCTTTGATGCGTAGCCGCGTAAATTTATATCAAATTTTGCCCAAGCGCTGTCAGCGGAGTGAAGTACTAAAATTTCGTGCTCGATTTTACCCTCCGCAATAAGCATACCTATGCGGCTTACCATATCGTTAAATGGGCGGTAATCACTCCACCAAGGCTGCTGCTTAAACAGTGTTGCGGGGTAGTCACGTTTTCTAATACCCCTTAGGGTATAGCCTTCAAGATGCTGACATAAATAGTTTATGCCGTGCACCATTTGATGCTCGTAAATCCAGCGCAGCTCTTCAAAGCTAACGTTCCAGCCGCAGCAAGCAAAGGTTTCGGAAAGTATTTGTTTTTTGCCCAATTGATTGGCGGCAGAGGTTAACTGCATTTCACACTCAATTCGGTTAAGCTCACGACCCAGATTATCCATTCCCGGTATGGTCATATATTCATAGTGGGGCATACAAGCGCCGTTTGAGATAAGCTGGGCCCAAAGCCCTTCCTCAAGCACCATGTGACCCGTAAGTGCGCTGCCGTTGGCACAACACCATTTGTAAATGTTGTTTACAAAGTTTTCTGAGAACAAATCGGTGAGCAATTTAAAGTATTTATATTTTACCTCGCTGCTGTTTTTTGTGTTATAGAAAAGCGCTGTAAGGTTTGGTGCAAGCGGTTCACCATAGGCCTTCATATACTCTTTTTCGAGTATAAACGACCACGGATAACCGTTGCGTGAAATTTGCGGCTCATCGGTGAAAAAGCCTGCCATATCAACAAATTCTTCGCCTAACTTTTCTTTATAAGCCTCATGTGTTACGCGAATGAATTCTGATATAACCTCGCCGTCGAGTGTATCTACATAAAATGGATTAACCTCATAATAAAAGTGCAAATTTTTATCGTTGTAAGGCAAATTTATAATTGTTGTGTCGCTTTTTACTGCAGCTTCGGTTTCCTCACAACGCAGATATTTTTGTTGGTATTTAAGCCCGAGGCCGTTAACAAGACCCGAACCAAAGCCGCTGGGCCAGCCGTTTTCATCATAGCCCCAGGATTTCATATCGAGCTTTTTGCCCTCGCGTAAGGTGGCTTTAACATTATCAAACCATTCGTCCGACATATACTCAGTTTGAAGTCCGCCGCGCGCATGCATAAAGTAGCCGCCGATGCCTACTTCGTTCATCTGACGCACCTGAGCCGCAGTTTCGGCTGTATCTAATTTTTCGTTCCACGACCAGAACGGCGCGGGACGGTATTTGTTTGGTGGGTTTTTAAGATTTTTATAAAACATAACAAACCTCCGTAAGAGTGTTTTTTTTACATTATAGCACATCTCTTTTGCATTTTACAATAGTTAATAAAAATAGAGTCACCACCTCAATTTAAAGGCGATGACTCTATTAAAATAATTGTGTATTAATTAGAAGTATCAGAGGTGAGCTTTATATCAACGGTATAATATTTGCCACCGCGATATATTTTTACCGTTACGGTATCGTTGGGTTCGCAATCATACAACGCGTCACCAAGCACCGTGTATTCAGTGATTTTAACGCCGTTAAATTCGGTTATAATATCGCCACGCTCAATGCCTGCCTTTGCGGCGGGGCTGCCCTCTGCCACACTTGACACAACAGCGCCCGACGGATAACCGTAAAACGCGAGCACCTGACTTGTGTATGTGCTGCTGACACTAACACCGAAATATACTTGAGAATCACCCTTGCGCGAGATGATTTTATCACATTTTTCCTTTACAGTGTTTGCGGGTATTGCAAAACCCATACCCTCGTACTCAACCGAAGCAATTTTTGAACTGTTGATTCCAATGAGCTTACCCTCGGAGTTGAGCAATGCGCCGCCCGAGTTACCGGGGTTTATGGCGGCGTCGGTTTGAATAAGCTTAAGTGCCGAGTTGGTTGAAACGGTGCGGTCAAGACCACTTATAATACCGTAGGTGACACTGCCCATAAATTCAAGTCCGCCCGGCGCGCCTATTGTTACAACATATTGACCGACAGCAAGGTCTTCGCTGTTGCCAAATTCTATCGGGGTAAGACCTTTAGCGTCAATTTTTAAAACTGCAAGGTCGCACGAAATGTTATAACCCACAACGGTTGCAGGGTATGAGGTTGATTTGTTATCACCCACAAAAACATCAATTTTAGAGTTAGAGGATTGCACTGCGCTGCTTATTACATGATAGTTGGTTATAATATAACCGTCAGCTGTGTATATAACGCCCGAACCGTCACCCATCTGTTCTTGGCTGCCACCAAAAAAGCTCATAACCGATGTGGTTGTGCGAATAGCGACTACACTGTTGCTGCACTTAACAGCTACTGCTTCTGCAATAGACGAAGCGGTTTCGTCAACGGTGATATTAACATTGTTTTGGGGATTATCGGTTTGTTCGGTTATAGATGTCGTGTTTGTGTCCACTTTAAAAACGCCTACTAAAATCGAAATGCCGCTTATAGCGCCTACTATAGCCGCTAAAACACTTGCAATAATTACAACCGCAGTGCTGTGACCGCGTTTTTCTTTTTTGGGCCTTTGCGGCGGTGCTTGATAAAAATTGTTATTATAGGGTGGTGTATATGCGGGCGGTGTTTGATATTGTGGTGCGGAGTATTGTGGTGGAGGTGTAGTTTGTGTTACCTCGTCTTGAATAATATCATCCGCCTTTTTGTTATAAGTGCTGTCGTTTGTGTTATCAAAACCCGACAGAGTATCATTATTTTGATTGTTGTTTTCAAATTCGTTCATTAATATCTCAACTCCTATGAAAATTTTACATTTTAACCTTAAAAATAGTTTATTACAAATATCTGCTAAATGTGTGAATTATTCGTAAATATTATTTGCTGTAAATTTTAAAAATAAAAGTCTTTACTTTTTGTAACACTTGTGCTATAATGCTATGGCTGACTATGGTCAGGTACCTTGTTCTATGCTTTTGGCGACCGCCGCGTAACGCGGAACACTCGAAGGCCTTTGGCTTGGAGCAGGGCGGACAATTTATTTTAAAAAGGAGTGAAAAAGAATGACTAACGAACAAAAGCAACAGATTATGGCTGAGTACGCAGTTCACGAGGGTGACACAGGTTCTCCTGAAGTTCAGATTGCAGTTCTTACTTTCCGTATCAACGAGCTCAACGCTCACCTTGATATTCACAAGAAGGACCACCACTCACGCCGCGGTCTTCTTAAGATGGTAGGTCACAGAAGAAACCTTCTTGCATACCTTCAGAAGAAAGACATCGAAAGATACCGTGCTATCGTTAAGAAGCTCGGCTTGCGTAAGTAATTATGTAACAAACAAACCGAGCAATATCTATTTGCTCGGTTTGATTTTGTTAAATGGCAGTAGTATTTAAAGAGGTTTTTTGTTGTTTAGCGGTAAAACGAGCACCCAAAAATTTGGGTATTGGTTTTATTGCTAAACGGAAAATCTCTTGATAAAAAGAAATTTAAAACAAAAGGAGATTAGAAAACATGTTTGAAAACTTTAAGGTTTATGAAACCACCATTGCAGGCAGACCTTTTAGCCTTGAAACCGGTAAAATGGCAGGCCTTGCAAATGCCGCATTTATGGCTCGTTATGGTGACACAAGCGTTCTTTGTACTGTAACTGCATCTTCAAAGCCACGTGAGGGCGTTGACTTTTTCCCACTTTCAGTTGATTTTGAAGAAAAAATGTATGCAGTAGGTCGTATCCCAGGCTCTTTCCAGCGCCGTGAGGGTAAGGCAAGTGAAAAGGCTATTCTTTCATCACGTTGCATTGACAGACCTATCCGTCCGCTTTTCCCAAAAGATATGAGAAACGACTGCTCGGTTGTTGCAACCGTTATGTCGGTTGACCCCGATTGCTCACCTGAAATTACCGCAGCTATCGGTGTATCAGCAGCTATTGCAGTGTCTGACATTCCTTGGGATGGCCCAATCGCTTCTACAAGCGTTGGTCTTATTGACGGTGAAATTATTATTAACCCAACTCTCGAGCAGCGCGCAGCTACCGAGCTTAACCTTACCGTATCTTCAACTGCTGACCTCGTTGCAATGATTGAAGCAGGTGGTAACGAAATTCCTGATGACCTTATGTTTGACTGCATTATGGCAGGTCACGAGGTTAATAAAGAAATCGTTAAGTTTATCAACGGCATTGTTGCTGAAATCGGTAAAGAGAAATTTACATTTGAATCAAGCGATCCTGATCCGGAAATTATGGCAGAGATTGAGGCTTTCTGCATTGAAGACGTTAAGAAAGCACTTGATACCGACGATAAAAATGTTCGTGATGCGGCTCTTCTTCCTATCTATGACGCCGTTCACGCTAAGTTTGACGAGCGTTTTGAAGGAAACGAAGCAAAGCTTGACGAGATTATGTATCTTGTTCAAAAGCACGTTGTTCGCGCATGGCTTAAGGATGAAGGCAAGCGTGTAGACGGTCGTGGTATTGACGATATTCGTCCGCTTGATGCACAAATTGATTTGCTACCACGTGTTCACGGCTCTGGTATGTTTACCCGCGGTCAAACACAGGTTCTTTCAATTGCTACGTTGGCTCCTGTAAGCGAGGCTCAAAAGCTTGACGGACTTGATGAAGAGGTAAGCAAGCGTTATATTCACCACTACAACTTCCCATCATACTCTGTTGGTGAAACCAAGCCTTCTCGTGGACCTGGCCGTCGCGAAATAGGTCACGGTGCTTTGGCTGAACGCGCACTTTTGCCTGTAATTCCTTCTGTTGAAGAATTTCCATACGCTATTCGTGTAGTAAGTGAGGTTCTTTCTTCTAACGGTTCTACTTCACAGGGCTCTATCTGTGGTTCAACACTAGCCCTTATGGCAGCAGGTGTTCCGATTAAAGCTCCTGTAGCAGGAATTTCTTGCGGCCTTATCACAGTTGATGAGGGGGTTTACGGCGAGTTTATGACAATGGTTGACATTCAGGGTCTTGAAGACTTCTACGGCGATATGGACTTTAAGGTAGCAGGTACACATAAGGGTATTACCGCGATACAAATGGACCTTAAGGTACACGGTCTTACCCCTGAAATCATTAAAGAAGCATTTGCAAAGACCAACAAGGCTCGTAAATATATTCTTGATGACGTAATGCTCAAGTGTATTCCTGAATACCGTAAAGAATTGTCACCATACGCACCTAAGATGCTTACAACAGTTATCAGCCCAGACAAGATTGGCGACGTTATTGGTAAGCAGGGTAAGGTTATTCAGTCTATTCAAGAGCAGTGCGAATGTACAATTAACATTGAAGAAGACGGACACGTATTTGTTGCAGGTCTTGATCTTGAAAAGGCTCAGGCTGCAATTGATATAGTAAATCTTATTGCAAACGACCCCGAAATCGGCGCAATCTATAGTGGTAAGGTAACCCGCCTTATGACCTTTGGCGCATTTGTTGAAATCGCACCGGGTAAGGAAGGTCTTGTTCACATTTCTAAGCTTGATGTTAAGCGGGTCGAAAAGGTTGAAGATGTTGTAGCAGTTGGCGATCAGGTAATTGTTAAGGTTACCGAGATTGACGATCAGGGCAGAATTAACCTTTCACGTCGCGATGCACTCGTAGAGGTTAACGGCGCAGTTGTTGAAGACGACGGCGAAGACGAAGCACCTCGCAGAAACGGTGGCAACCGTGACCGCCGCGGTTTTAAAAAGCGTGATAGATAATTAAACTTAAAATCCCCGAGATTTCTCGGGGATTTTTTATTATCGCTTACTTGACTACAAAAAAACATTGTACTATAATTGTGTTAAATTAAGTAAAAATTCATCGAATAGGAGGATGAAAAATGATTAAAAAGTATTTAAACCGTCTTTTTATTGACGGGCTCTCGGGTATGGCCTCGGGCCTTTTTGCTACGCTGATTATAGGCACAATTATTTCTCAGGTTGGCGCTATAATCGGTGGTGCAGCGGGGGGCTATTTGGTTGCCGTTGGCGGCTTTGCAAAGACCATCACTGGTGCAGGCATTGGTATAGGCGTAGCGTGCAAGTTAAAATCTTCACCGCTTGTTACTGTGTCGGCGGCGGTTGCGGGTCTTGTGGGCGCATTTCCAAGCATTGCTACCGAAAGCTTTGTTATGGGCAGACCGGGTGAGCCACTTGGCGCATTTGTTGCGGCTTATATCGCGATAGAAATAGGCGGTCTTGTATCAGGCAAGACAAAGGTGGATATTATCGTAACGCCACTTGTTTCTATTCTTACTGGTAGTGTTGCAGGCTTTGTTATAGGACCACCCGTGTCAAAATTTATGTCTTGGATTGGTTCCATTATAAACTTTGGCGTAGAGCAGCAGCCAATTATTTGCGGCATTATTGTATCGGTTGTTATGGGTATATGCTTAACATTGCCAATTTCTTCAGCCGCTATTGGTGTATCGCTAAAGCTTTCAGGTCTTGCGGCAGGCGCCGCAGTTGTGGGTTGCTGCTGCAATATGATAGGCTTTGCAGTAGCGTCATACCGCGAGAACAAGGTATCAGGCCTTATTTCACAAGGCATTGGTACGTCAATGCTTCAAATGCCTAATATTGTCCGCAAGCCTATAATATGGTTGCCTGCAATAATATCAAGCGCGATTTTAGGCCCCGTTTCTACGGCACTGCTCAAAATGGTAAGCACTCCCACAGGCTCAGGTATGGGAACGGCGGGTCTGGTAGGTCCGTTTGAAACCTATACCGAAATGGTAAGCACGGGCTTTGACCCCATTGTTGCAGTGCTTGAAATAGTGGTAATGCATTTTGTGTTACCCGCAATTATTGCTTTGGGTGTAAGTGAAACTATGCGCAAGCTAAAGTGGATAAAGCAGGGCGATATGAGGCTTGATACATAATGACTAAAAAGGAAAAGGTTATTAAGGCGGTAGAGGCTCTTGAAACACTTTACCCCGATGCGATTTGCTCGCTTAACTACAGCGATGCCTTTCAGTTGCTTATTGCAACACGACTTTCGGCGCAGTGTACCGACGCGCGTGTCAACATGGTAACACCCGACCTTTTTGCAAAATATCCTGATGCGGCGACTATGGCAAAAGCGCCGATTGAAGATATAGAAAATCTCATCAAAACCTGTGGCCTTTATAAAACAAAGGCTAAAGATTTGGTCGGTATTGCCAATATGATAATGAGCGATTTTGCAGGCGTTGTGCCCGATACCATTGAGCAGCTGACAAGGCTGCCCGGTGTTGGCCGAAAAACCGCAAACCTTGTATGCGGTGATGTTTACGGCAAGCCCGCAGTTGTTACCGATACACATTTTATAAGGCTTTGTAACCGATTGGGTTTTGTAAAAACCACTAATCCTTTACAGGTTGAAAATGCTATGCGTAAGCTGTTGCCACCTGATAAATCAAATGATTTTTGCCATCGCAGTGTGCTTTTTGGGCGTGATATTTGCACTGCAAGAAAATGCTATTGTGAGCGTTGCCCAATGGCAGATTTTTGTCCGTCGGTTAAAACTTGAATTAACAACACCAATCTTTATTGAAAATAAGGGTTGGTGTTCTTATATTTTTGTTGAAATTCAAATGCAAAAGTGATATAATAATACATATAAAATAGTTCACAAAATGAACTAAAATTTTAAAAGGTAAGTGATTATATGGATGCAAAATATGAAGCGCTGTTTACCCCTTGGAAAATAGGCAACGTTGAAATTAAAAACCGTATAGTAATGTGCCCAATGGGTGGCACGTCGCTTTTTGGTTGGTTTGAGCTTGGCGGTTGCCATTTTGATAAAGAGGCGGCAAAGCTTTTTTTAGAAAGGGCTAACAACAACGTTGGTCTTATTATCCCCGGTATTGCGCCACTGCGTGATACGTTTTGGGGCAAATGGCTTTGGCAAAATCCAAAAATGTTTGATGAGCTTAAAGAGTTTATGGATGAAATTCATAAAACAGGCGCAAAGCTGTTTGTGCAGTTAACCGCTGGTATGGGTCGTAGCTGGGCTATAACCGAGCTTGTGGCGCCCTTACATAAAAATAAATTTACCCGTGCCATTATTAAGCCTATTATTGATACTTCTCACGAGCTGGCCTCTCCAAGTCCGCAAAAATCTCGTTGGGCTCACGACATTGAGTGTCCCGAAATGACCAAGCATCAGATACACGAAATTATTGAGGCCTTTGCTAAAACTGCTAAACTTTGCAAAGATGCAGGTGTTGACGGTGTTGAGGTTCACGCTGTGCACGAGGGTTACTTGCTTGACCAATTTGCTATAGAATTCTTTAACAAGCGCACCGACGAATACGGCGGCAGCTTTGAAAACCGTTATCGTTTTGCGGCTGAAGTAGTAAAGGCTATAAAAGAGTCTTGTGGGGAGGATTTCCCCGTATCACTTCGCTATTCGGTAGAATCTAAAATGAAAGGCTTTTGCGAGGGTGCAATGCCGGGTGAAGATTATACAGAGGTTGGCCGTGGTATGAGCGAGAGTGAAAGGGCGGCAAAATACTTGCAAGACGCAGGCTACGATATGCTTAACGCCGACAACGGCACTTATGATAGTTGGTACTGGGCGCATCCACCGATGTATATGCCGCAAAACTGCAATCTCGAAGATGTATCGCACATAAAGCAGTTTGTTGATATCCCTGTTGTTTGCGCAGGACGAATGGAGCCCGAAATTGGCGCCAAGGCAGTAGCCGAAGGCAAAATCGACGCTATGGGCGTTGCGCGTCAGTTCCTTACCGACGCTGAGTGGGTTACAAAAATGATAGAAGAACGCGAAGAGGATATTCGTCCATGTATTTGCTGTCATAATGCGTGTTTTAATTTCTCAAGCTCTAAGGGTCACGCAAACACACAAGACCTCACCGACACAATGGGACTTTCTCGTTGCGCGCTAAATCCTGAAACTATGCAGTCTAAAAAGTACTATATAGAGCCTGCAAAGAAAATTAAAAATATCGCCGTTATCGGTGGCGGTATCGGCGGTATGGAGGCAGCGCTCGTATGCGCTAAACGCGGTCATAATGTTACACTTTATGAAAAGAGCGGTGAGCTTGGCGGCGTGTTTATAGCGGCTGCAGCTCCTGATTTCAAGGAAAAAGATAAGGCTCTTATTGCTTGGTATAAGCGCGAGCTTACTAAATACCCGATTGAAGTTAAAATGAATACCGAGATTACCGATGTTAAGTCGCTCGGTGCTGACGAGGTTATTATTGCTACAGGTGCCAAGGCAAAGAAGATTCCTGTAAAGGGTGCTGAAAAAGCAATTGAGGCATGCGACTACTTGTTAGGTAAAGAAACAGTTGGCGATAACGTTGTTGTTATCGGCGGCGGCCTTACCGGTTGTGAAATTGCCTATGACCTTTATAATAAGGGCAAAAAGCCTACTATAGTTGAGATTCAGGATGACCTCATCACAACCAAGGGTATTTGCCTTGCTAATACAAGTTATCTTCGTGATTTCTTTAAAACAAATAAGGTTCCTGTACATCTTGAAACCAAGCTTTCTTCCATTGAAGATGATTGTGTTTGGGTAGAAGATATAAAATATGGCAAGCAGTTTAAAATTGATACCGATAGCGTTATATTATCGGTTGGCTATAATCCTGCACCCATTGCCAAAAAAGGAAGTCATATTCATATTATCGGTGACTCCGATAAGGTAGGCAACCTTCGCACAGTTATTTGGCAAGCTTGGGATATAGCAATGAAGTTGTGATTTTAAAAAAGGAGAAAAACTATGATTTTAACCGCTGAACAACAGGCGATACTTGACGGCGCACAGGGTGAAACCATGGCAAAGGTTATGAAAACCATGGTTATGTATGGTGACGCCTTCGAAGCTGAAAAGTTAGTGCCTATTACATCAAAAAACAATCATCTTGTAACATCTTTTGGTCTTAAGGTTATGTCACCTGTATACGACCTTATGCAACAGCTTCTTGATTCGGGTGTTATGTCGGGTCAGAAATTTTCGGTAGACCCCAGACCAATTGACAAAAATGTTCCTGCAAACTTTTTGCAAAATATTGTGTTTAACAAGCTTATGTATACAAAGCAGGATTTTTACGAGGATCAGCTTAAAAAGTTAGGTCTTATGGATGACGACGCGTTTACCTGTACTTGTTATATGGACGAGGTTGGCAACAAGCCTCGAAAGGGTGAGGTGCTTTCTTGGGCAGAGTCGTCAGCCGTTGTATATGCTAATTCGGTTTTGGGCGCCCGTTGCAACCGTAATTCAGGCATAATTGATATTATGGGCTCAATAGTAGGCTACGTGCCATATTTTGGCTTGCTTACCGACGAAGGCAGAAAAGCTGATTGGATTGTAAAAATTGAAACCACTAAAAAGCCCGAAGCACAGCTTTTGGGCTCGGCAATTGGTATGAAGGTTATGGAGGATGTTCCATACGTTGTAGGTCTTGATAAATGGATTGGTTCCACACTTGATGATGCCGCCTGCACTTATCTTAAAGATTTTGGTGCGGCTACCGCTTCGAACGGTGCAGTTGGTCTTTATCATATTGAAAATCTTACACCCGAAGCCAAAGAACTCGGACAGTCACTCATAAAAGAAAATGCAAAGGTTTATGTTATTGACGATGCCGAGCTTGAGAGAGTGTACCGTGAGTATCCAATTATATGGAAAAACCTTGACGCTACACCAAAGCTTTGCTTTATGGGTTGTCCGCATATGAGCCTTGAACAGCTAAAGTCTTGGACCGACAAGGTTGAGGCGGCACTTAAAGAGACGGGTAACAAAAAGGTAGTAATACCAACCGTATTTACTGCAGCTCCAAAGGTGCTCCAAGAGTTTAACCAAACCGAATACGCCGCAAGACTTAAAGCAACAGGCGTTATAACGTCATATATTTGTCCGCTTATGTATATGAACAATCCGCTTTGTAAAAAGATGCCGGTTATAACATCAAGTAATAAATTGCGCACCTATACCACTGCGCGTTATTATACCGATGACGAAATCTTAACCCAAATTACAGGAGGTAACAAGTAATGAGAAAATTTAAAGGTAGAATAGTTACCCCCGGCACAGTTACTGCTGAGGCTGTAGTATCAAAGCAAGGCTTTAACACATTGGCATCTATGCAAATGGCGCTCCAGTTTGGCGATAAGCAAACCAAATGCGGTGACCAAAATAATCCTGATATTAACGGAAAACCACTTTGCGGAAAAGCGCTTTGCTTGCCACAGACAATAGGCTCTACCACGGGCGGCTTGGTGCTTTATTGCGCATGTGCTATGGAAAGACAGCCTGCTTGTATGCTGTTTGCAAATCATATTGACTCACTTGCTGCCGCAGGCGCGGTGCTTGCTGACGTTTGGGTAGATAATATTACAATGCCTGTAATTGACTGCCTGGGCGATGAGTTTCTCGACTATGTTCAGACGGGAATGACAATAACCGTAAAAGAGGACGGAACGGTTGTAGTTGAATAAAAATAAAGCAGATAGCAATTGCTATCTGCTTTTTTTTGTGATACAATAAGAAAAAACTTTTTTGGCGGTGATATTATGAGCTTTAAAAATCAAGTTTATAATTTAATGAAGTCTTGGTGCGATGAGCTTTTAAAAACACAACTAAATATGCCCGACCCACTGCTCGACGGCGCTATTTTGTGTCCCGGTTGCGCGGTGGTACACGGTCGTTGTGCCGATATGGTTTTGCCACTTGTTCTGTTGTATAAAGAAACGCGTGAGGAACACTATCTTACAGCGGCTAAAAAGCTTATTGATTGGACCGAATATAATCTACTGTCTGAAAATAAAGATTACCGCAACGACCTTGCAAATCGTTGGAAGGGCACTAACATTTTCACCTGCCTTATGCTTGGCGAAACACTACATAGATTTGGCGATGTTTTAGATAAAGAAACCTTCACTAAATGGGATAAAATTTTCCGTGAGCGCGCCACAGCCGCAATCGGTTGGTGTGAAGCGGCAGGCCCGCACATAAACTATAACGCGGGTGCGGCGGCTATGTTTGCCTTTGCTTATAACTACACAGGTGAGCAAAAGTTTTTAGATAACGCCTCAAAGCAAGAAGAATTTTGTCGCGCTCATTTTGATAATGAAGGTCTTTTCTTTGGTGAGGGTAAGCCGCTTGACGGTACAACACCAAAGGGTTGCCACTTTATTGATATGGGTTATAATCTTGAAGAATCTATTCCGCTTCTTGTGCTTCATTCTATATGGCTTAAAGATAACGAAAAGATTAAGTTTTATACCGACCGCGCAATAGACCATTTAGGATTTTTACTGCCCGACGGTGCTATCGACAATAGCTGGGGCACTCGTCAAAACAAATGGACCTATTGGGGCAGCCGCACAAGCGACGGTATGCACGAGGGCTTTGTATATTTGGCAAAAGATAATGCGGTTATTGCAAAGGCGGTTCGCCGCAATATTGAGCTTTTAGAAAAATGTACTGTAGACGGCAGACTCTATGGCGGTCTTATGTATCACAGTGCCGACGAGCCAGCTTGTATTCATCACGCATTCGACAAGGTTAAGTCACTTGCTGTTATGTATCTTGAAATGGGCGACGAGTTTGACACTTGTGAGTCGGCGTTTTTACCGCGTGAGGTTGAGGGCGTAAAGAAATACCAAAACGGCTATCTTTATACCGTTACTAAGGGAGATTTTGTGGCTACCATTAACGCTTGTGACACGCATATTTATACTGCAAGTGAAACGGGCGGCGGCGCAATAAGTATGCTTTATAACCGCGATTACGGCGCGGTTATGGCGGCAACACTTTATCGCTTTGTTACCACCGAGCCTATGAATATGCAAATTCAGCGTCACGTTGATGACGAGATTTGTAACACCGCGCGTATAGGTCGCAGTGATACCGATAAAACGGTAGAGCTTTGTGCAAACGGGTTTACAATAACCGTAACAAGCGAGAAATCAGGCTTTGAAATAAAGTATGATTTTACAGACAAGGCAGTAAATATTTGCGTTTTATCTAACGGGGACAGCGAATATGTTTTACCAATAGTCAGTCAAAGTGGTGACAGTGTTGAGGTTACCGATAATGAGGTTATATTCAAAAATATGTTGTCGGTATCGTTTGACGGCCAATATAGCATAGACCCCGCAGACCAAAAACGTCATTTCCACCCCGTAGGCGGTTTTCAGTACAAGCATTTAACATTCCCTGTAAAAGCCGATAAGCCACTCAACATTAAGATAAGAATAAATAAGTAAATTTTAAGACGCGGTCTATTGGCCGCGTCTTCTTTTTCGTCTTACTTTATTTATGTGTCGCTCAAAATCACCGCAGCTTATAAATTCGGCAAGTACAAGTTGATTAAACAGAGGTACACTGCAAGAATAAAACCCAACGGTTTTTTGATATAGCTCTATCATATTCTCGGGCAAAAGCATATACGCTGTTCTTATAGACGGTGAAATAGTTTTTGAAAATGTGTTTACATATATAACGTTACTGCCGCCCGACAAAGAAAACACCGTTTCTTCTGACTTTTTTAGCAAAGTAAACTCTGATTCAAAATCGTCTTCCACAATTATGCGATTGCCTTCTTTTGCCCAACGTATATATTCACGTTTTTTAGAAGCACTTGCACTAACACGACTTGGAAAACTGCGATATGGTGTTATGTGTAGCACTGTGGCAGGTGTTTTGTTAAGATGCTCGCTTGAGATACCATCATTTAAAAGTGGAAGAAAAAGTGTTTTTACGCCATTTGCACGGTACACCTGACCAATTTTTTTATAGGATGGATTTTCGAGTGCATAGATGCGGTTTTTACCAAGCATCTGTACAATAAGTCCGTAAAGATATTCACTGCCTGCCCCTATTATTATTTGCTCTGTTTTAACCTCTATACCACGGCTACGTTTAAGATAATCGCGAATTGCGGCTTTAAGCTCAATGCTTCCACTGCCATCGCTTGAACTAAAAATATCTTTGCCGTAATTACCCAAAACCCTACGTATTGTTTTTGCATACAGCGAAAAGGGGAAGTCGCCGCCTTGTTCGGCTGTGTGGGTATTTATGGTTGGTGCGGTTATTACTCTTGCGGGTGCTACAAAGGTGCTGTCGGGATTATAACACACAAAATAACCGCTTCGTTCTCTTGTGTTGATGTAGCCTTCGTCATAAAGTAGTGAATATGCGTGTTCAACCGTTATTACGCTAACGCCGATTTCTTCAGACAAAAGTCGCTTTGACGGTAGCTTTGTATCATATAGATATACACCGTTTACAATATCATTTTTTATTTGCTCGTAAATTTGCAAATATGCTTTACCTTTTTGCTTGTCAATTATATATTTCATCTGGTCTTATAAAATACTCCTATTTTGATTATTTTTATATTATCAAAACAATTATATACTTTATAAAAAGATTTTTCAAGGAGCAATTATTATGCAAAAAAGAGTAGCAGCAATTCACGATATTTCTTGCTTTGGTAAGTGTTCACTTACCGTAGCGCTTCCTATAATTTCGGCGGCGGGTATTGAGTGCGCAGGCATACCCACAGCGGTGCTTTCTACCCATACGGGCGGTTTTTCGGGTTACACATTCCGCGACCTTACCGATGACATTATGCCCGTAGCAGCACACTGGAAAAAAGAGGGTCTTACATTTGATGCGGTTTATACAGGTTATTTAGGCTCGGTAGAACAAATTGACCTTGTGTGCGAGGCGGTAGATACCTTTGGTACCGACGATACACTTTTGATAGTTGATCCCGTTATGGCAGATCACGGCAAGCTTTACGGCGGTTTTCCCGAAAGCTTTCCTAAAGAAATGGTGCGTCTTTGCGCAAAGGCCGACATTATAACCCCAAACATAACTGAAGCGGCATTTATGACCGATATGCCTTATATGGAAGCACCTCATAGCGAGGAGTATATCAAGGGTTTGCTTGACGGTTTACGCAAAATCACAAACGGAAAAATAGTGCTTACAGGTGTGTGCTATAATGCAGGCGAAATAGGAGCTGCTTGTCTTGAAGGTGAAAAGTTAGAGTATATCTTTACTCCACTTGTAGACGCCGCATATCACGGCACGGGTGATGTGTTTACAAGCACGCTTACTTGCGGTGTTTTAATGGGCAAAACATTACCTGAATCGGCGCTTATAGCGGCAAAGTTTACCGCAGGCTGTATTAAGCTTACCAAAGAACAATACCCCGAAATGAAATACGGTGTAAACTTTGAAGCCGAGATACCAAATCTTTTGAAATTGCTTGAAATAATATAAAACAAAGACATACTACGAAATTTTGTAGTATGTCTTTTATTTTAGATGAGGTTGTAGTGCTGCATACAGCAGCGCAAATATATTTTCTTCAGTTTGTTCATTGTTTGGGATTTCATCGCGTAATACTTTTACCGCAGAAGAGAAAATAACATCAAACATATGGTTAAACAACCACCAAACATTAGCGTCTTCCCTAAAGACTTTTTTCATTGATAGCAAAATGTCACGATATATTTCTTCACGTTCTTGACCAAATTGTTTTGTGTAGTATCGGGAATAGTAATATCTTATAAAGAAAGAACATTTTTCCTTATCGTTTAGGGCAAACTCCCATATTTGAGAAAAAATTTTCCTAAAATGGTTGCGCATTGAGTTTTGGGTTTTGGAAATATCTTTAAAGCATTTTAACAAATGCTTTGCAAACTGTTTGTCGATATAAGTAAAGGTTTCCTTAAACAATCCGTCTTTGCCACCAAAAATACGGTAAATATACACTTCATTAAGGCCTGCATTACCGGCAAGCAGCTTTGTTGTGGCACGGTCTACACCAACCTTAGAGATGGTGTGTATAGTGCTTTCTATTAATTTTATGCGCATTTCTTCTGTGTGCATATATAATCCCTCACATTGTAAGTGTTTACTACACTAACGTACGAATTATATGTCAAAACACAAAAAATGTCAATAGGTAATATAAATTTTTTGTCCCGATGGTAAAAAAATTGGTTATTTAGTTTTTAAAATACTGTTTTATTGCAGGGTATAGCAGGTTAAAAATATTTTCCTGTGTTTCTTCGTTATCAGGGATTTCGTCTCGCAATACCTTTACAGCAGATGAAAATATTACGTCTAAAATATGATTGAATAACCACCAGGTGTCGGTGCCTCGTTCAAATGCAATATCAAATTTTTTCATAACGGATGAATAGATTGTTTTACGTTCTAGTGATATTTCACTAGTATAACAACGGGAATAATAGTATCTAATAAAGAAAGAACATTTTTCTTTATCTGATGTTGCATATTTCCAGACAAGCTTAAATAAATTTTTAAATCTGGCCTCGGTGGTGAGACTTTGACTATATGCTTTCGGCAAAAGGTCTAGCAAGGTTGCTGAAAAGTCTTTGTCCACATAAATGAATGCTTCCTTAAAAAGATTTTCTTTTCCGCCGAATATTCTATACATGTAAACCTCATTAACGCAGGCATTGTTAGCAAGTAATTTGGTTGTTGCACTGTCTATACCAACCTTAGCTATAGTGTGAATGGCACTGTCAATGAGTGCTTGCCTGATTTTGTTTTGTTCCATTATAACTCCTAAAAATTAAATTTGTAGCGTTCACTACACGACCGCAAAAAATAATATGTTTCACCTGTAGTAAATACTACGAAGTCACAAAAAATAAAACCTCGCCGCAGTGTAGTATTTACTACGGGGGGGGGGTAAATATAGCGAGGTGATGACCCCGCAAGTACGACGCTTTATTGCTCTAAAACGCAACGCTTTAACATGATGATGTATCGCATTATAATATATTACAATGGAAATGTCAAGTGTTTTTGTTACATTGTTGCAAATTTTTATAACGGCGAATGAGGTTTTCATTGCCTCATTCGCCGTTATTTTATAATTATATTTTCTTTATGTAACAGCGGCGGCGACGGTGCTGACGCTTTTCAAAATGTCGCCACATACTGTGAACGGCAGTGTTTGTTTCAAGCATCGGGCCTGTTTCACAGTATTTGACGCCGTTTTCAATTATTTTTGGTGCTAACGCGTTAATAAGAATTGCAGGAATACCAAGCGATTGATACTCGGGCTTTACTGCGACAAAAAACATCTCAAGAGTATCGTTTTTACCGTTCAGGGCTTTCAGCAGACGAAATACTCCAAAGGGTAGCATCTTACCGTCAGATTTTTTAAGCGCTTTTGCAATAGATGGCACAAGCACTCCAAAGCCGATGATATTACCGTCTTTATCCTTGACGGAGCAAACATAATCAAGGTTAACTACAGGCACATATCCGTCAATGGCGTGTTTGATAACCTCAGGTGTAAGGGGCACGGTGCCGTAAAGCTTTGAAAAAGCAATATCGATAATCTTAAAGGCTTCTAAGGCATCGTTGTAAAGCACCTTGCGGTTGTTATATGTAACTACTTGATAACCGTTTTTCTTAATAATATGATCAGTGATTTTCTCAAAACGGGGATCCAAGCTTTCGGGAACAGTAATACGGTATTCAAACCAATCAATATCTTTTTGAAGTCCCAAACGTTCCATATGCTCTATATAATAGGGATGGTTATAAAATGTGATGGAAAGGTTAAATTCCTCAAAGCCTTCAATCAGCATACCTTCGTGATCCATATCGGTAAAGCCGATAGGTCCCATAATTTCAGTGAGTCCGTTTTCTTTACCCCAGTCAACAACTCTATCAAATAATGCTTTCGAAACCTCGTAATCGTCTATAAAATCAAATCGGGTAAAACGAATGGCATTTTTGCCCCATTTTTTGTTGTAAGCATGGTTGATAAGTCCCGCAATTCTTCCAACTATTTCGTTGCCTTTATATGCTAAAAACAGTTTTGTTTCGCAAAAATTATATGCCGGATTTTTGTCAGGTGAAAAGGTTTCCATCTCGTCACTTGCTAAAAAAGGAACGTAATATTTGTTATCCTTATAAAGTGAATTTGGAAACTCTATCCATTCTTTCAAATTCTTTTTTGATGTAACTTCTTTAATGATAATATTCATAAAACCCCACTCCCTAAAGACTTATGCTTTTTTCTTATAAAATACCTTAAATACTAATATTTCGGCAAGTAAACAAACTGGCAAAGCCGCAAAGAAGTCGACTGCTGAATGTTGTTTGATAAACATAGTTGAAAGACAAATTAAAATACCAGCAATCACTACAAACGCCTTCCATAGCTTTGACACATCTTTTGCCTTAAGCCATACGCTTGCGATACCGATGGAGTATGCACAGTGCAGCGACGGACAAACGCCTGTATTGGTGTCAAAAGCATATAAAAAGCCGATGCAGTCGGTCAAAAAATTATCTCTCGAAAACTCGGCAGGTCGCAGGTTTTGGCAGTTGGGATAAACGATATATACGACCATTGCACAAATTTGCGTGATGATAATGAAGGTTTGTAGTTTTTTGAAACTGTCTATATCATAAAGTGCAAAATAGCCGAGCGAAAAAACGATCAATGCATACCAAAATACATAGGGCAGTAAAAACCATTCACAAAACGGAATTATATCGTCAAGCCTACAATGAATAATATGACATTTTTCTACGGGAATCAGGTTTTCTGTTAAGAAATACAAAATAAAATACCCAACCCATCCGAGAAGCAGTTTAAGATGGGAAAACTGCGGTGTATTGAGCTTTGAAAAGCGGAACTGACGGTAATCAATAACGGGTGTTTTCATATTCTGCCTCCTTCTGAATGTTTGTTGGGTAATATTTTTTCGGAATATTACGATAAGGAATAACGGTATGCTCGGGTAAACCTACTGCAATAGCGGTAATTTCATTCATAAGATAATCACATATACGGCGGCGTTCCTCGGCAATAGGTGCATCTGCAGAAAATTTAATTGGCTTTCCTAAATACATCTTTTTAAGTTTCGGTGCTATATAGAGCGGCACAAAGGAAAGCTCTTTACCTGTGCGTTTGTAATAAAGCCGTGCCACATCTATGAAGCCTTCTTGAAAGTCATAAATTATATTATTATATTTTTTATCGTGTTCAGGGAAAATAACTACGCTGTTGCCGTTCTGCAGCTTAGCGATAGTATCCCTAAATGTGCTTAAAATTCGATTATCTTTATAAACCGCAATGGTTCGTGCATTGTTAAAAATTAAAACCGACAGCGGTGCTATTATGTAAGATACGATTTTAAAAAGCGGTCGCTGATATTTAGGCTTTTGTGACCAAAAATCCGTATAGGCGTACTTCGGCACTTCCTTTAGCTTCATCATCTGACCCGCACACCAAGTATAACAGTTATCGGGAAAATATAGTTCACAGGCAATTGGTCCGTGTAGTTGTGTATGGTTTCCTACAATTACTACAGGCTCATCGGGTAAATTCTCAATTCCAACAACCTCTGTTTTAGGATAAAACAGCCGTACTAAATATTTTATAAATCTAAAAAGCCAAGGCTTTTGTTGCTTTTTTTCCAAAATTTATCTACCTCTCTATATCGATAAAATACTCCATAATAAAATAGTTTAATGCCCAAAAATCAACTGTTCTTCAATTAAAGTTCAACAATTGTTGAACTTCATTTGATAGTGAGTTGAAAAAACTCTTTTAAAATGTTAAAATATAAATGTAAACCTTGAATTAAAGGATGAAGGGAAAATGCTTAAAATTTTAATCGCAGAGGATGACCACGAGCTGCGCAGATTGTTTGCTCACGTTCTTATTAAAAATGGTTACACTGTAAAAGAGGTTGGCAACGGCAGGGAAGCCTTAGATGCTATTGATGCCGAATATTTTGATCTTATCATTTCTGATATTATGATGCCCGTAATGGATGGTTACGAGTTTGTGCGGTTGCTTCGTGAAGCGGGCAATACCACACCCGTTTTAATGATTACCGCAAAGGATGCCTTTGATGATATGCGCAAAGGCTTTATATCGGGAACCGACGATTATATGGTTAAACCCATCAATGTTAATGAAATGGTATTGCGTGTGCAGGCGCTTCTTCGCCGCGCACAAATGATAAATGAGCGCAAACAAACTATTGGCGGCACCGTGCTTGAATGTGACACATTTACAGTGACCGGCAATGGTGAAAGTATGGTTTTGCCACAAAAAGAATTTATGCTTTTATATAAAATGGCATCTTTTCCGGGGCGCATATTCACACGTCAGCAGCTTATGGATGACGTTTGGGGTTATGATACCGACAGTGACACCCACACGGTTGATGTTCATATTGGCAGACTTAGAGATCGTTTTAAAGATAATAACGATTTTAAAATCGTAACAATGCGCGGTGTCGGTTACAAGGTGGTAAAAATATGAAAACAAGGCAAACCTTTGAACAAATCCGCGACCGAAAGAAAGAAGGTCTGACACTCAGGGTGCGAATGGTGCTTTGGGTTCAGGTAGAATTATTGGCGTGTGTGGGTCTCGCTTTTTTGATTGATAACATTGCGCATACATTGAATCCAAGCTGGAATGTTCCGCTACTGCTGGAGCTTGTTATTGTCAGTGTGGTTGTCGGCGGTGTTATGACCGCCATTATTTCAAGAGCTTTTTTTAATCCCGTAAAAAACTTGCGTCTGGCAATGGATAAGGTGGCTAATGGGGATTTTGCCATACATCTTGATACCGATAAATCGACTTCGGGCGAAATTAAGGAATTATATGCCGGTTTTAATTTGATGACTAGTGAATTGCGTGCTACTGAAATTCTTCAAACCGATTTTATTTCTAATGTGTCACACGAATTTAAAACCCCCATCAACGCTATTGAAGGATATTCTACACTGCTTCAAGGGTGTGAAAATTTAGATGCTGACCAACAGGAATATGTAGAAAAAATACTTTTTAATACAGGGCGCTTATCATCACTCGTCAGCAACATATTACTGCTTTCAAAAATCGAAAATCAATCTATACAAGCAAAACGAGAACTCTATTCATTAGATGAGCAAATAAGAGAAACCATCGTGGCGCTCGAAACTGCATGGGCGCCCAAAAACATTGAATTGGATGTTGAGCTTGACAGTGTCAAGTATAATGGCAATGAAATTATGATGAGGCACGTTTGGAGTAATATTATCAATAACGCTATCAAATTTACTCCCGAAAACAGCACTGTGTCTATAAGGCTTCAAAAGGAAAAGGATAAATGTATTTTCAGTGTTGCCGATCAGGGTGAGGGCTTGTCTGATGAGGCGAAAAAGCATTTATTTGATAAATTTTATCAAGCAGATACATCTCATAAATCAGAGGGCAACGGCTTAGGACTTGCTCTTGTAAAGCAAATTCTTGATATAGATGGTGGAGACATTACTGCCGAGAACATAAACGGCGGCGGTTGTCGGTTTACCGTTACATTATATGATAAATAATAACGACATATATAAAGGACATCGATCATTCGTGGTCGATGTCCTTTTTTCAACAAAAGTTGACTTTCAGTTGAAGTTGAGTTGTAAATGCAAAATTATAATGAAAATGTAAAATGAGAAAATCGAGGGTGTTTTAGGATGACGAAAACGGAAAATACATATAAAAATAAAATTTTAACTATCCCCAATATTCTGTCGTTTTTCAGACTGTGTCTGATACCTGTTATTAGTTGGTTATATATTGGTAAGTAAAAATATTTGTGGACCTTAGTTGTTTTGCTTATATCGGCTGTTACGGATATTGTGGACGGCATTATCGCCCGTAAGTGCAATATGATAAGTGACTTTGGAAAGGCGTTTGATCCGATTGCCGATAAACTGACACAAATAGCGATGCTGCTTTGTTTGGTATCTCGGTTTCATTATATGATGTATCCGCTTATGCTCTTGATAATAAAAGAATTATGCACAGGAATTACAAGTCTGATTTCAATTAAAAGAACAAGTACGGTTAAAGGTGCGGTATGGCATGGAAAAATGACAACTGTATTTCTTTATGCAATGATGGCGATCCATTTGTTGTGGTACAACATTCCACACACAATTTCTTTAATAATGGTGGGCGCCTGTATTGGAATTATGCTTATGTCCTTTATTCTTTACACAATGCAAAACGTTAAGGCAATAAAGAATAAAACCTTCGATAATTGAAAGGATTAACGTCGATTTATGATTGTTTCAAAAATATTAGGAGCGTTCTTTTCACTCGTGCTTTTATATATCCTTTTTCTTGTGATTTGCAGTCTGTTTGTAAATCCAAAGAAAGAATATGAAGAGCATAGCGGTTTTTACCGAGCATTATTAAATGGAGCAACAGCTGTTGCTATTAAAATTATGCGCATTCGCCTTCACGTTAGCGGTATGGAGAAAATACCTGCAGACACAAAAAACTTGCTGTTTGTCAGCAATCATCGTTCCAACTTTGACCCTATCCTCACATGGCATATCTTAAAGCGCTGGCAACCTGCCTTTGTATCTAAATCATCTAATTTCAAAATTCCTATTTTTGGTCGTTTTATTCGCAAGTGCTGTTTCATGGCGATTGACCGTAAAAACCCTCGCAACGCTATAAAGACGATACAAAAAGCGTCAGAGCTACTAAAAAAAGGAGAAGTGTCTATCGGTATCTATCCCGAAGGTACACGCAGTAAAATCTGTAAGCTACTGCCTTTTCATAACGGCGTATTTAAAATTGCGCAAAAAGCAGATGCACCTATCGTGGTATTGGCAGTATCGGGAACCGAAAAGATCTGCAAGAATTATCCGTTCCGACATACCGATGTTCATATCGATGTATTAGAGATCTTGTCGGCTGAACGGGTCAAGTCAACGAAAACCGATATTATCGGTGAACATATAAAAACAGAAATGGAAAATCATTTATGATAAAAAAGAGAGGTAAAATTATGGCTACGGCATATGTTCTTTACAATAAAAAAGCGGGCGAGGGTAATGCGCTTGAAAGCGTAAAAACACTCGAAATAATTATTGACGATGAAATGAAATACATAGATGTTACGAAGGTGTCAGATTACCGAATATTCCTGACCGGCCTTGAAAAAGATGACTATATCATCCTTGCCGGCGGTGACGGAACGCTAAATTGTTTTATCAATAATATTGATGGCATTGATTTTGACAATGAGGTGTTGTATTTCCCCAACGGCACAGGCAATGACTTTGCTCACGATCTCAGATACTCGAAGGAATGCAATCCTTTTTCCATTACCGAATATATCAAGAATCTCCCAAAAGTTACTGTTAAGAACAAAACATACCGATTTATTAACGGCGTTGGTTACGGTATTGACGGATATTGTTGTGAGGTCGGTGATAAACTTAAAAAACTCCCCGGCAAGAAAGTGAATTATACCGCTATCGCCATCAAAGGCTTGTTATTCCATTACCGGCCGACAGGGGCTAAGGTAACGGTGGACGGTGTAACTCATACATATAAAAAAGTCTGGCTTGCTCCTACGATGAACGGAAGATTTTATGGCGGCGGTATGATGCCCACACCCGAGCAAAAACGAAATTCCGATAAGATTTCAACAATGATTTTCCACGATGCAGGTAAACTGAAAACCTTGATGATATTTCCATCGCTTTTTAAGGGAGAGCATATTAAGCATACAAATCACGTCGAAATTTTAACTGGCAATGAAATAACGGTAGAGTTTGATAGGCCTGTAGCATTGCAAATCGACGGCGAAACCATTCTCGGAGTTTCCTCCTATACAGCAACAATGCCCAAGGTTAGTGTTATCAAAGAAAAAATGGCGGCCGCAACGGCTGTTTAAGGCGATAAAATGAAATTTTTAATTGCATTACTTATAGCAATTCCAACATTGATTGCGATTTTACTGTTTACAGTTGCGGGTTTTGCCTACAGCAATCCTGCTATGCTTGCGGCAGCGGCAAATCCGGTTATTGCAATACTTTGTATCATTTCGGGTGTGATTACGGCGTTACCGCTTGTGGTGGCAATTATCATCGGAATTATAAATTTAATTACTTCAATTAAGAAAAAATAAGGAGAAGATTAATGGATAGGTACAAAAATCAAGAATATTGGAACCGTATGTTACTGTCGTCGCTTCCACTTCCGAAGGAACAAATAAAAGAATGGATAAAATCCTATGCCGCGCCTTACAAAGAGCTTATGGCATATTACAAGTGCGCTATGATGGAGGTCGAAACAAAATTCCGTGTTCTTAACGAGCAACTGTCTTTAGAATATGACCGTAATCCGATTGAAACCATAAAAACAAGGCTGAAATCGGTTGAAAGTATTAGTGATAAGCTGGTGGCTTTAAATGCTCCGATTACGGTAGAAGGTATTGAACAGAATTTGAATGATGTTGCAGGTGTTCGTGTCATTTGCGGTTTCCCAAGCGATATTTATACACTCGCCAATGCCTTCTTAAATCAGGATGATATAACGCTGATTGAGAAAAAGGATTATATTGCAAACCCTAAGCCAAACGGATATCGCAGCCTGCATCTTATTGTTGAAATTCCTATTTTTCTTCACGATGAAAAGAAAATGATGAAGGTAGAGGTTCAATTCCGCACCATCTCTATGGATTGGTGGGCAAGTCTTGAACATAAGATTAGATACAAAAAAGATGTTCAGGTTCCTATTGACGTTGCTTCGGAATTAAAGGAATGTGCCGAAGCGGCGGCGATTCTTGATGCTCGTATGGAAAATATACAAAAGCAAATATTAGAAAAATAAGGTAAATATGTATGAATAAGATTTCAAAGGTTATTAGAATAATTACGGTTCCGCCAATGTTTGCGGCGGTATTGTTGATAACGGTATATATAGCGTTTTCGCATTATTACGGTAGTATATGGCACTTGCTTGGCGGAATATTGTTTTTGACTGTGCTTCCTACATTGGCATATCCGCTTCAAAAATATTTTGCGCATTTTAAAGACCGCGGTCGTGAAGGTCAGCGTAGTCTTGCAATGATTTTTTCGTTTTTTGGCTATCTGCTTGGGGTTGTTGTGGCTTTTGCATTTTCAGCGCCTACGCAGCTTAAAATAATATATTTAGAATATTTGTTGTGCGGTGTCGGTATGTTGCTGCTTAATAAGGTATTTAAAATAAGGGCAAGCGGACACGCTTGCGGAATAGTTGGCCCCGTAATTATGCTTTTGTATTTCGGTTTATACATTCCTGCAATAGTTGGTACGGTTCTTATTATTCTTGTGTACGTTTCAAGCATAAAAACAAAACGGCATACGGCTTCGCAACTGATAGTAGGCAGTGTAATTCCGGCGGTAGTGCTTGGCATTGTACATTTATTTTTAGGGTAATTCAAAAGGAGAATGAAGATGAATGCTAAAAAGAAACAATTGTGGCAGACGGTTAAATTCACCCTTTTTTCTATATCGGCGGGTGTAATTCAAATAGGCTCGTTTGCACTGCTTGAAATATTTATCAAGGACTATTGGATTCCGTATCTTATTTCTTTGGTGCTGTCAATTGTATGGAACTTTACGCTTAACCGCCGTTATACGTTTAAGTCTGCGGCAAATGTGCCGATAGCAATGGCAAAAGTATTCGGATTTTATTTAGTATTTACACCACTGTCTACATATCTCGGTAATTTAGCCGAGGGCGCCGGTGTGAATGATTTTATTATTTTAATCATAACAATTCTTGCGAATTTTGTGTTGGAGTTTATCTTTTGTAAATTTATAGTTTATCGCGGTAAGGAAGATACGTTGAAACAATAAATATGTTGATTTACATATATTAATACGTGTCTTGATTAAAGGTATATTTATAAATGATCTCTCATACAATTAACTAAATCCTTTTAAGGTGAGTGAGTTGTATGAGAGATTTTTCGTGTGATAGAGCCGAGATTTTGGGGAAGTACATAATTGATACCGGCGCTACGGTGCGCGCTGCAGCAAAAGTTTTTAAGATAAGTAAGTCTACCGTGCATAAAGATGTGACCGAGAGACTTTTACGTATCAATCGTGAGTTATATAAGCAGGTAAAGGCGGTTCTTGAAAAAAATAAAAGCGAGCGGCATATTCGCGGTGGGCTTGCGACACGTCGAAAATATAAAGGAGAATAGGGTTTTATATACATATATATTATAGGTGCTCTTTTTAAAAAGGGCGCCTATTTTGTTATTACAAAATCCACATTTACAAAGATTTTTTTATAAAAAATAAACAAAAACGGTTGAAAAATCTTTGTTTTTCTTTATTTTGTCTTTTATTGTGTGGTTTTGGTATTGACTTTTGTGTGGTTTTGTTATATAATGAACACAATTAATAAAGTGAGGTATTGTCTTATGCCATACACATATACAAAAAATATTGAGAAATCGCCGCGTATTCAGCGTCTTATCGACCATCTTTATGCGAAGATGCCCGAAATTGAGGCCAACCGCGCCGTGCTTATCACCGAGTCTTATAAGGCTACCGAGGGTCAACCGATAGTTTTGCGCAGGGCAAAGGCTTTTGCGCACATACTTGAGAATTTGCCGATTACTATTCGTCCCGAAGAGTTAATAGTAGGCAGTAATTCAAAGGCTCCGCGCGGCTGTCAGGTTTTTCCTGAGTATTCATACGAGTGGTTAGAGGCCGAGTTTGACACCGTTGCAACTCGCAGCGCCGACCCGTTCTACATTTCGGAAGAAACCAAGGCAAAACTTCGTGAGGTTTATCCTTATTGGAAGGGTAAAACCACAAGCGAGCTTGCAACCTCTTATATGTCGCCCGAAGCACTTTGTGCTATTGAACACAATATATTTACTGTAGGTAACTATTTCTATAATGGTATCGGCCATTTCACAGTAGATTATGGCAAGGTGTTAGAAAAGGGTTATAAAGGCATTATCGCCGAAGCAAACGATGCTTTAAACGCTCTTGATGTTGCTGATGCTGACTATGCATCCCGCAGCGCGTTCTTACAAGCGGTGATAATCAGCTGTGATGCAGTTATAAACTATGCCGACCGTTATGCTACACTTGCTAAACAAATGGCGGCGGCAGAAGCTGATACAAAACGCCGCGAAGAACTTTTAAAAATCGCTGCAAACTGCGCGCGTGTGCCACGCTATGGCGCCGAAAGCTTTTATGAGGCTTGCCAGTCCTTCTGGTTTGTGCAGATGCTTTTACAGGTTGAATCAAGTGGACATTCGATTTCGCCAGGACGTTTTGACCAATATATGAATCCTTATTTTGAAAAAGACTTAAATTCGGGCAAAATAACACGCGAGTTTGCGCAAGAGCTTGTTGATTGTATTTGGGTAAAGCTTAACGACCTTAACAAAGTTCGCGATGCGGCTTCTGCTGAAGGCTTTGCAGGCTACAGTCTGTTCCAAAACCTTATTGCAGGCGGACAAGATAAATACGGCAATGATGCTACAAACGATGTATCGTTTATGTGTATAAATGCAACGCTTCATGTAATGCTTCCAATGCCTTCATTCTCGGTTCGCGTTTGGAACGGTAGCCCACACGAATTTTTGCTTCGTGCAGCCGAGGTTACCAGAACAGGCGTAGGTCTTCCGGCTTACTATAACGATGAGGTTATTATTCCGTCGTTGATGAGCCGTGGTGTAACACTTGATGATGCTCGCAACTACAATATAATCGGTTGTGTTGAGCCTCAGGCCCCCGCTAAAACAGACGGTTGGCACGACGCGGCGTTCTTTAATATGTGCCGCCCACTTGAACTTGTTTTTTCAAACGGTGTTGATAAGGGTGTACAGGTAGGTCTTCGCACAGGCGAGCTTCACGAATTTACTTCGTTTGATAAGTTTTATGACGCTTACAAAGCACAGATGAACTACTTTATAAAATTACTTGTAAACGCAGATAACGCTATAGATTTAGCACATGCTCGTCGCTGCCCGCTTCCTTTCCAATCCTCAATGATAGAGGATTGTATCGGCCGCGGCAAGAGCTTGCAAGAGGGTGGTGCGGTTTACAATTTCACCGGTCCGCAGGGCTTTGGTATTGCAAATATGACCGATGCGCTCTTGGCAGTTAAAACACTTGTATACGATAAAAAACTTATAAAGCTTTGCGAGCTTAAATCGGCGCTTGATAATAACTTTGGTAAGGATATGGATACGGCAACTGCTGAAAAGCTTACCAAAACGGTTGCTGAAAAATTAGTGGCTGACGGTAAAACGCTTACCGCGGAAGATATAAAATCTATTTACTTGGCAGTATCTAAAAACCCTGCATCCGATGCCGACAAGGCTCGTTGGGGCGAGTTGCTTGATACCATACAAGAACTACCCAAATACGGTAATGACCTTGCCGATGTAGATGCATTTGCGCGCGACGTTGCCTATACATATACAAAACCGCTTGAGCAGTATAAAAACCCACGTGGAGGTATGTATCAAGCAGGTTTGTATCCTGTATCTGCTAATGTGCCTCTTGGTGCGCAAACGGGCGCTACTCCTGATGGCAGACTTGCATTTACGCCAATAGCCGACGGTGTTGGTCCTGCGGCGGGCAGAGATACAAAAGGTCCAACCGCATCGGCAAACTCGGTGGCAAAGCTTGACCACTTTATTGCGTCAAACGGAACGCTGTTTAATATGAAGTTCCATCCGAGCGCACTTGCAGGGCAAAGTGGACTCGAAAGCTTTGTGGCGTTGGTACGCGGCTTCTTTGATCAAAAGGGTATGCATATGCAGTTTAACGTTGTAAGCCGTGAAACACTTCGCGATGCACAAAAGAACCCCGAAAAATACAAATCGCTCGTTGTTCGTGTTGCGGGTTACAGCGCACTCTTTACAACGTTATCACGTTCGCTGCAGGATGATATTATAGCTCGTACCGAGCAGGGAGGTTTCTGATAATGGATAACCTCTCTGTAAGAGGTAGAATCTTTGATATCCAGCGTTTTTCCACCCATGACGGACCGGGTATTCGCACAATAGTTTTTTTAAAGGGCTGTGCGCTACGGTGCCGTTGGTGCTGCAATCCCGAATCACAATCTTACGAGATTGAAACAATGCTTCAAAACGGAAAGCCCAAAATAATGGGGCGCGATGTAACGGTAGATGAAGTTTTAAAAGAGGTTCTACAAGATCGACCTTATTACAACCGTTCAGGCGGCGGAGTTACCCTTTCGGGCGGCGAAAGCCTTTTGCAACCTGATTTTGCGGTGGCGCTTTTACAAGCGTGCAAGGATAACGGCATAAACACCGCTATTGAAACCACGGGATTTGCAAACGCTGATGTTATTAAAAGATTTTTACCCCATCTTGATACCGTGCTTATGGATATTAAGCACATAAACAGTGATAAGCATAAAGAATTCACCAGTCAACCAAATGATAGAATTCTTGAAAATGCAAAGCTTATAGCAAGTGAAGCAAATAAACTGATAATTCGTGTTCCGGTAATTCCCACCTTTAACGATACTGTGGATGAAATTGCCGACATTGCAGCCTTTACTGCTTCTTTGCCGAATGTAAATGAAATACACTTGCTTCCGTATCACAATATGGGTCGTGACAAATACACGGGTCTCGGGCGTGATTACGGAATGGGAGATTTAAAATCTCCTACAAACGAGCTTATGGAAGTTTTAAAGCAAACTGCCGAGCAGTTTGGTCTGAAAGTTCAAATAGGAGGTTAGAATATGCAATTTGATAACGATAAAGCTCGCATAATTCAAGAGCTTGTTCCGGGCAAACAAATTACGCTTGCTCATATAATTGCTAACCCCGATGAAATTCTTTATAAAAAGTTAGGTCTTAATCCGGCTGAAGAGCATAAGGGCGCTATTGGTATTCTTACCGTGTCGCCGAGCGAAACAGCAATTATTGCAGGTGATATTGCGATTAAGTCATCGGGCGCAACACTTGGCTTTGTGGACCGCTTTAGCGGTACGGTAATCCTTACAGGCACCGTTTCAGAGATTGAAGCGTCACTTTCGGCTATTACCGACTATGTTCAAAACAAGCTTGGCTTTACGGTTTGTGAAGTGACAAAGACCTGATGAAAAAACTAATACTTATAGGGCGCAGCGGAGTGGGGAAAACAACCCTTACCCAAGCGCTTAAAGGTGAAAAAACACACTATCATAAAACGCAATATATTGATTACGGTGATTTTTTGATAGATACACCGGGTGAATATGCCGAGAATCACGATCTTGGCGCGGCGCTTTGCCTTTATTCTTATGAAGCAGATGTGGTAGCGTTGCTTATCGCAGCAGACGAGCAATATTCACTCTTTCCGCCAAATATTACCTGTATGGTAAACCGCGAGGTAATAGGCGTAGTCACCAAGTGTGGCAAAGCCGACCCCACGCAAGCTGAAAATTGGTTGCGGCTTTCGGGGTGTGAAACGGTGTATAAGGTGGATTCAAAGACAGGAGAAGGCATAAAACAAGTGCTCGAACACCTTAAAAACCACAAAAAACCACAAAAATAACACAAAAAACCAAAAAAATCATCTTTTTTATGTTGACTTTACCGCGTTTATGTGGTATTATCATAATGTACTAAAAGCAAATTTTAATAACAAGGAGAAAAAATCATGGTAAACGAGTATGAAATCAAAAAACAAATATGCGACATCGGTAAGCGTATTTACGACAAGGGAATGGTTGCTGCTAATGACGGTAATATTTCTGTAAAGCTTAACGATAACGAATTCCTTTGCACACCTACAGGTGTTAGTAAGGGCTTTATGACCCCCGAATATATCTGCAAGGTTGACCGCGACGGTAAGGTTATCCAGGCAAATAAAGGCTTTAAGCCATCATCTGAAATCAAGATGCATATGCGTGTGTATAAAGAGCGTCCTGATGTTAATTCAGTTGTTCACGCTCATCCTATGTATGCAACAGGCTTTGCTATTGCAGGCATTCCGCTTACTCAGCCCATTATGCCTGAGGCAGTAATCGCTCTCGGTTGCGTGCCGATTGCTGAATACGGTACACCTTCTACCGAAGAAATTCCTGACGCAGTTTCAAAGTACTTGCAGTCATTTGATGCAGTTCTTCTTGAAAATCACGGCGCACTTACATTCTCAGATTCACTTCTTGCTGCATATCACAAGATGGAATCAGTAGAGTTTTATGCAAAGCTTCTTTATATATCTAAGCAGCTCGGTGGCGCTAAAGAGCTTTCTGAGTCACAGGTACAGCGTCTTTATGAAATTCGCCGTCAGTTTGGTCTTAAGGGTAAACATCCTGCTGACCTTTGCCCCAACGTTAAAGAGGGTAAACCCAGCTGTCACGGTTGCGGTGGTAACTGCACCTGCGGTAAGGGCGGCGACGCTGACATGGTTGCTGAAATCACAAAGCGCGTTTTAGAGCAACTCGGTAAATAATTATGAACGAACAGGCCATGCAATCCATTGTCGATGCAGTGGTAAGCAAAATCAAACCTTCTAAGGATATGACACTTGACTGTGCGCAAAAGCTCGCCCAAAAGGTGCGAGAAAAAGCTCGGCAGATGGGTGTTAAAGCGGTCGTTGCAATATCTAACAGAGCCGCTAATCCGGTTCTGGTGGAAAGCATGGACGACGCGTATATTGCAAGCTATGATATAGCGGTGCAAAAGGCATTTACGGTGGTTTCACTTAAAATGTCAACAGCTACACTAAAGCCTCTGGCACAGCCTGGTGGTTCGCTTTACGGAATACAGTTTACAAACCAAGGCAAAATCGTTGTGTTTGGCGGTGGCGAGCCTCTTAAGAATGATAAGGGCGAGATTATAGGCGGCATTGGTGTTAGCGGTGGCAGCGAAGAGCAAGACACGGCTTTGGCTGCTTATGGCAAAGAAATATTTGAGAAAGGACAGTATCTATAATGGATATAAATTCTTCCAACATAGAGCAAATTGTGCGTCAGGTGCTTGACAGCATGAACGGCAAATCTGCAGCTCCCGTAGCTCAGGGTGCAATTCCTGCAACCGCGCACGTTGCAATGCTCACAGGCCTTGAAAAGTTTGAAATCAAGGAATATCCTATGCCACAAGTTGGCGATGATGATATTCTTGTCAAGGTTGAAGGCTGTGGCGTTTGCGGCACAGACGCTCACGAATACAAACGCGACCCATTTGGTCTTATACCCGTAGCACTTGGTCACGAGGGTACAGGCGAGATTGTTAAGATGGGTAAAAATGTTAAGGTTGATTCAGCGGGCAAACCGCTCAACATTGGTGATAAGGTTGTTACCTGTATGATTTTTAAGGATAACCCTGATATCACAATGTTTGACCTTAATAAGCAAAACGTTGGCGGCGCAGATGTTTACGGATTGCTTCCCGATGATGATGTTCACCTAAACGGTTGGTTTAGTGATTACATACTTGTTCGCGGCGGATCTACAGTATTCAATGTAAGCGACCTCGATCTTGATTCAAGAATACTTATAGAGCCTTGTGCGGTTCTTATTCACGCGGTAGAACGAGCAAAAACAACCGGTATTTTAAGATTTAACAGTCGTGTTGTAGTACAGGGCTGCGGACCTATCGGTCTTATCTGCATAGCAGTTCTTCGCACAATGGGTATTGAAAACATCGTTGCGGTTGACGGTGAAGATAAGCGCTTGGCGTTTGCTAAAGAGATGGGCGCAAACGCTGTGGTTAACTTTAAAAATCACAAGGGTATCGAAGCTTTGGCTGACGGTGTTAAGGAGGCATTTGGCGGGTACCTCGCTGACTTTGCATTCCAGTGCACAGGCTCACCCATAGCTCACAGCAATATTTACAAATTTATTCGCAACGGCGGCGGTCTTTGTGAACTCGGCTTCTTTATTAACGGCGGCGATGCTACAATTAACCCGCACTTTGATATCTGCTCAAAAGAAATCACAACCGTTGGTTCTTGGGTATACACCCTTCGCGATTATGCAACCACATTTGATTTCTTAAAGC
Source organism: Acutalibacteraceae bacterium (assembly GCA_045539695.1). Classification (GTDB taxonomy): domain Bacteria; phylum Bacillota; class Clostridia; order Oscillospirales; family Acutalibacteraceae; genus UBA737. The sequence continues at coordinate 1,337 of JAZQFX010000013.1, read as the reverse complement.
GCGCTAAGGGAATAGGCTTACCTATTGAAAAACTTATCACTCACAAATATTCTCTTGAACAAATTGATGATGCATTTAAGACCAATCTCAAAATGGAAGGTCTCAAAATAGCTATCGTTAATAAGTAAGGAGATAGTTTATGGGTAATGCAACAGGAATTCTTGAAGTGTTCGGTCTTGTGACGGCTTTTGTAGCTTGCGATGCAGGCTGTAAGGCAGCGGATGTTACAGTTGAAAACTTTGACAAAAACAAGCCCGGTAACGCCGACGAATTAGAGGTTCCGCTTATTGTGGCAATAAAATTCAGAGGTTCGGTTGATGCGGTTGAGGCTGCTATGGAAGCCGCAAAGCAAGCCGCAGAAAATGTGACAGGTGTTGTAGCAAGTCATATTATCACAAGAACTGAAGCAGATACGGAACCTATGTTAAAACTTAACGCTTTTGATAAAAATTAATTTTTGGAGGACATAAAAATGAAAGAAGCACTTGGTATGGTAGAAACCCGCGGTCTTACCGCTGCTATTGAAGCAGCAGATGCAATGGTAAAGGCTGCAGAAGTAACACTCATCGGCACTGAAAAAATCGGTTCAGGACTCGTATCAGTAATGGTACGCGGCGACGTTGGCGCTGTTAAGGCTGCTGTTGAAGCAGGCTCTGCAAACGCTTCACGTCTTGGCGAGCTTGTAGCAGTACACGTAATTCCAAGACCTCACGCTGATGTTGAAAAGATTCTTCCAAAATTCTAATCTTAAAATTTTAAGAGGTAATTACTTATGAAGTCTATAGGACTTATAGAGGTTTCGGGCGTAACAGCTGCTATTGATTGCCTTGATATTATGTGCAAATCAGCAGATGTTGAGTTCGTAACCTGGGAGCGCAAGCTCGGAGGCCGACTTGTAACCGTTGTGGTAGAAGGTCAGGTTTCGGCAGTAACTGCCGCAGTAGATAACGCTATGGCAAATGCCATAAAGCGACCTGTATCTCATGCGGTTATAGCAAGCCCTCACGAAGAGGTGCAGCGACTGCTCAAGCTCAGCGCATCCCGTATGAAAAAGAAAGAAGGCACTAAATAATGGCTGCTTCTAAAACTTCAAGCAGTAAATTAACTGCTACTAAAACAACAACTACCAAAGCTGCTACACCCCAAAAGGCTGTGGAAACTAAGGTGGAAATAGAACCTAAGGTAAAGGAGGTAAAGAAAATGGCACTTGAAGCATTAGGCATGGTAGAAACCCGTGGTCTTGTAGCTGCAATCGAAGCTGCAGACGCAATGGTAAAGGCTGCAAACGTTGAGCTCATCGGCACCGAAAAAATCGGTTCAGGTCTTGTATCAGTAAT
>JAZQFX010000012.1:0-49185 GCA_045539695.1 Acutalibacteraceae bacterium | reverse complement strand
GTAAGCTGACAGGTAAAAAACACATAGGAACTGTTGCAATTTTGCTCAAAAAATGGTATAATATAGGTACACATTGCAACAGTTCCGTTTGCCAACAGAAAGGAGTTTTATTATGGCAAAAGGATCTGTCAGAAAAAAAGGCAAAAAGTGGTACTACCGCTTTTATGTAGAAGATGAAAGTGGCAGACAGGTACAGCGAGAGTTCGCAGGAACGGAAAGCAAGAGCGAAACAGAGTCTCTGCTTCGCAAGGCAATGGAAGACTACGAAGCAAAGAAATTTGTAGCGAAATCCGAAAATACTACAGTGGGTATGTTACTTGATATGTGGGTAGAGGAAGAACTGAAGCCCGGCAATCTGAGTAATGGTACGGTAATGGCTTACCAAGGCACAGTTAACCGTATAAAACAATACCCCATAGGGAACCGAAAACTGAAAAGTATAACAGCCGACCATTTGCAGACTTTTATGGATCAACTCAGCTTTGGCGGAGTGAATCCGGATGGTACAACATCGAAAGCACTCAGCAAGGGGTACTTGCGATTGTTCTCTGCCGTTCTGCAGGGAGCGTTCCGCTTTGCAGTATTTCCCAAGCGGATGATTTCTTTTAACCCGATGCAGTATGTAGTATGGCGCGGTAAAAAGGACGATTACGAACTGTTCTCGGACGATAACGGAGACGTTGCTTCCATTCCAACACTTACTCACGAAATGTACTTAAAGCTTGAGGATTTTCTGAAAGCGAAGGATAACCCCGCACTGCTCCCGATACAGATTGCGTACTACACAGGACTTCGCATTGGTGAAGTCTGTGGACTGACTTGGCAAGACGTAAATCTTGAAAAGCAGTACCTTACGGTGCGTCGCAGTATGCGCTACAACAACGCAAGGCACAAAACGGAGATAGGGGCTACCAAACGCAGGAAAGTCCGAACAGTGGACTTCTGTGACACTTTGGCAGAGATTCTGAGAACTGCCAAGCTCGAACAGCACAAAAACCGTTTCAAATACGGCGAATTATACCGCCTCAATTATTACTGTGAGGTTAAGGAAAAAGACCGCAATTACTATGAGGTCTATACGCTATCAAGAAACGAGAAGATTCCCGAGGGATACAAGGAGATATCCTGGGGGGGGCGAGGGCCTGACGGAGCGTATGAATCGCCAAGCACGATTGGTATTATGTGCAAGAGAGCAAGCAAAAAGGTAAAAGGTCTTGAAGGGTTTCATTTTCACCAACTGCGCCACACATTCACAAGCAATCTGGTCTCAAACGGAGCTGCACCAAAGGATGTGCAGGAGCTTTTAGGCCATGCCGATGTCAGTACCACAATGAACGTTTATGCTCATTCCACAAGAGAAGCAAAACGTACTTCCGCACGACTGCTCGATAAGGTAGTTGGCGGATAAAAACAAAAAATTTCCCTTATTTTCGCTCATAAGGGCAAAAACAAGGGAAAATACATAACATTTGAGTTTGTAATTGACGAAAAACTCAGTAATATCAAGGTTTTTTAGAGTGTAGGACAGTTAATGTCTGATAAATTATAATTTGACTACATCTGCGTTATCTTTTTTATTTCATCAACCATATCGTTAATAACACCAGATATATTTTTTCTGAACATTCCATCAAATAATCTGTAAAGATTTGCATCAAAATTATTTGGCAAGATATTGCATTCTTTCGAACAAATGGTTTGCATTCTTTTCTCACCAGGGTGTGTCATCTCGTTCAGAGCAAAAATAATGTCAAAATAACTTGCGAGGAATTCAGTAACCCTATGATTGACACTTACAAGGTCACCTCTATTCTCTGCCTTTTGTATCTGCATATCAAATGATGGCAACATACCGCTAAGAAGCTTTAAATTATTAGCAATAATATTCTTTTTTAACTTCTTTGGATATGGAATGCGATATTTTTCCTGTAACATTTTCAGCTTGCCATTCTTGTCAAGCACGATTTGGGATGTTATTAGATTGTGCCACATACAGGTAGTATACCCATTCCATGGTATACAGTCTATAACTACAGAGGACACCATTTTTTCAAAATCTTCCATATTTCTATATATAATGTCCATATCAATGCTATCTTTTAAGGTAACATCATCTTCCAACTCCCAAAAGGAATTGCCAATTTCCATATATCCACAATATTTTTCCAGAATACGTCTTCGTGTGGTTTCGTCAATATTGTCTGTTATATATACATACACATCGTAGTCCGATTTGGTATCATTTCGTCCAGTTGCTCTTGAACCTCCCAATGCAATTGCTTCCACCTGAGGAAGATGTCCAAGTTCATTAAATAGTTCATTGACATCGATTATCATTGCAATTCCTCCTTGTCAAATTCTTATTTATCGGTTAGTTATATTATAGCACGACTTGGCGAACAGGGAAAGGAAATATTAAAAACACCCATAGTTTTTTAAAAAACTATGGGTGTTTTCGTATCTTGTTGTACTGTCCCTTACTGTACGACTCTTAAGGTCTGTTTTTTATTTTAATAACCAAAGTGGTTGCCGTTGTTAAAGTCTTCAGTCATTTCGGTAATTATGTCACGTCTGCCGTCCGCTTGATACACCCTTATATAATCAATTTCAAGGTCGATTTTATCGGGGTTTGCTGCAGTGCCCTCATCTGTCAGCATATCGGTATGCATAACCGCCAAGTCACTTGTAGCATTTTGGTGATTTGGATTTGAAGAATACAACACATTATCAAACAAGATATACATATATTGGTTTGCGGTTTCCGCATCATTAACAATATCGTAATTTTGCGGATTCATCTTATCTTGGGTGTTATAGGTCATATCGCTTGTGCCAAGTATTGCATCGTCGCCCTCAATGCCATCACCGTTTATATCATAGATATATAATGTAAAGTTAAATTTATCTACACCGTTGGTGCACCAATAAAAACCGTAACGACGCGGAGCAGTAAGCTGCTTTTGCAATGTTTCGACATAATTTGCCGTAACAATTGTTTGTAGATTTAAAATTCCACCCTTTGTTGTAGAATATCTCGTGACTTTACCGTCGGTAAAATCGTGCCACGCAGCGCTTGTGCTAAAATAATAGTCATCAGCAGGGGTTCCAAACCATTCCTTTTTCATAACGCCACGCGGTGTACCCGGGTTATCCCAGTCTATAACATTTACCGTGCTCGCCTTATTAGAGCCCACCGCATAAAATTTATGCACATTAAGATACAAACGATAATCATAACTGCCAGTTTCCTTAACTTTTCTAACATTACTACTTGTTATGCTGGGGTTTTGCATAAGCTCCCATACATCTATTTCAAAATGAGTGGTGGGAACCTGGTATTTAAAGGTTTTTAGATTGGTGGAATCCATCACGCTTGAAACACCATCGTAAGCATATTCGCCTTTGTTATTGAGCTTATAAACCTTGCTGTAAAGCGACTCGGTAAAAAAGGTGTTGTTATAATTGCCGTGACCTAACATCCACCAAGATGCAAAGGTGTGACCGTCTGACGGCAATCTGCCGTACATTTCAGAATAACCTTGCTTATAAATCATCGAGTGGTTTGTCTTTATAAGACCGGGGTTAGCAATAATATCTTCATCATCTATTTCGCCACCAAAAGCATCGGTACCTGTTTGATTATATAACCTTGCATAACCCAAACGGTCGGTAACTGCAGTAGCGTGCTCTGCCTTAACTCCACGGGTGATGGTGAGTTTTCCGTCCTCTACCCAATAAAGCTTAGACATTTCATCGTAATTTGCGCCCTGTAGGTTGCGATAATTACCCGCCGTGCCCCTATTACTTTCGGTGTTCATTACATTATAATTCCACGTGTCAAGTGATATTTCAGCGTTTTCACCGTCGGCAGCATCCTTAATTCCGTTAAACTCGTCACCCCAAGCGTAATAGAAGGTTTTTTCGGTATCGGCTTTGCCGTCAAAGTCGGTATCAACCATAACGGTTGTGGCTCTCTTTTCGGGAGCAAGGGTTGCCTTGTCTACCGTATAAACTTTACCGGTCTTAAAATCAGAATTGCTTATAAAATCAAGCACTGCCTGCTCTACACCCGTAAAGCTACCGCCATTAAGCCACAATACACAATTTTGCTCATCGTAAGTTATTGAGTAATCGTTTGTATTGTGATTATTATCGGAATATTTATCATAGTTTGAAATATCGCCCACTATAATTTCAAGCATACCTGTAGGTGTGCCCTTAATGTCATTTGCGTGAACATACACTGCGCTACTGTCGCTGTTTGCGCCCGAAACAGTTTTTTTAGCGCTTACAACCTTTTGTATATCAACGCCCTCAAGCTCTTGCTCAAGATAAATCTCTAAGCGGCGAGCAGCATCATAGTTGTCGTTTTCACCGTAATATATCTTAATTTTACCAAGATTTGCGTTTCGCCAGAAGCCGTCATATAGCTTATCAAAATCGCCCACTATGCTACGGCTTAGAGCAGCAAGGTCACTGATATTTATTTGACCGTCGCGGTTAACATCACCATAAACATTTTCGTAACCAGGTGCCTCAAGTATTGCGCGACGCAATGTTACAATATCGATTGCTGTGTACTCGTCGGTATTGCCATCGCCGTCGATATCAGCTAAATTGCGCGCTGCAGCAAAGTTCTTTAACCTTGGTTTGCTGCCGTCAGCGCCGCCCATATACCATACATCTTGGTTTTTAGCTACATCAATAGTTCCTATCGCGCCTTTGTTGTTGTAGTATACAGTTTTTGTGGCGGACGTAGAATTGTCGCCGGCAATATAATAACTGTTTTCAATAACAGCGTTTTTGCTGATGCCAACAATATGAGAGTCGGCAGCATAGCTTGCTACCAAGCAGTTTTCTACCGAGCAACCACTAATTGTAGCGCCCGACTTTACTTCACCCGCAATGGCGCCCGCATATCCTGAACCCGAGATAAAAGAGCTGTTACGTATATGAATGTTTTTAACAACTCCGTTTTCTGCCAAAACGGGTATAAGACCAACCGATTGATCGTCGCCCACATAAAGATTTGTAACCGCATATCCGTCACCGTCTAAAATGCCGCCAAACGGAACATATTTATATGTAGCATTTGTAGCACTACCAAGCGTATCCTGTGTAATCCATACAGCCTGGGATGCATCAATATCACAGGTTAACTTGTAATAGAGTCGGTTAAAAACGTTCATACCGCCCGATGCTATCGCGCGAGCAAGCTCAAAAGCGTTTGAAATTAAATATGGATCATCTTGAGTTCCCGAACCCATAATTTTGTGATTCATACCATAAGTTCCGCGAACATTTGCGCCACCAAACAAATTATAGGCACCGCCATTGTTTAGCTGCCCGGCAATTAAAGATGTATATGTAGAATTTGAACTATCAGCACTTAAGCTTGTCATTGGCATTGGTATTAAGCGCTTGGTTGCGCCATTGTAAACCGTAACGAGCTGCCAATTATTTTTCCAATTAAGTCCCGGCATATCGTATACGGTATATTCATTTTTGGCTTCAACACGAACAATATCAAGTAACTTATCATACTTGTTGGGGTATTTTAACGGAATTTGTGAAGATATATCGCTATAGGAATTGAAAAAGTACACCTGAAAGCCTTGATTTTTATCGTATCGATTATAAAATACCTCTTTACCTTCAACACATACTTCATCAACAATTGGAGCACCCAAGGCAACACAAGAGTTGATTTCGACATTATTCATACCGTGTCCGCCACTTATAATAGCACCTATCATATTGGCTGTTACGCGGTCTACGCTTGAATTAACAATTCTCTCGCAAGAATAGCCGTCATAAAAGCAGTTGCTTATAATAAGATTTTCACATGTGCTTTGTGTTGAAACAATACCTGCGGCACCGGAGTTATACTGATATAATCCGTTATCGGATCTCTGAGAAAGATTAATGTCACGAGTAGACACAATATACGAATTGCGAACAGAAATGCCTGCAATATTATGAATTGTAGAATCATTGGTATATGAACCTAAATTGGTGGTAACTAAAGCAGAATTACCGCTACCGCTCGAATAGCAAGAATCAAAGTTAAAATTTTTAACAGTAGCGCTGCCGTCAAGCTTGTAAACTAAGCCCTGACCCGTAGAGCAATACATACCGTAAATGGTAACACCGTTGCCGTCAAGATTACCCACGAATACTTTACCGGGTTTCCAATCTTTTTTAGCAGAATTTGCAACAAAACTCTTGATACCTTCAAGTGATTCATTGCCGGAAATATCGTTAAGATAAATTTCGCTAACGCCGTCAGCAACCTTGTAATAATATGGCGTATAAACCGGAACGTATACATCTGTTGAGCTTTGTTTTAATATTTTGTCGCTTTGATAACCGCCGGCAACACTCTCAGAATTTTCAACACCCTCGGTAGTGTCGGTAATTTGAGTCAAGGCTCGATAAAGCTGGTCGGCAGTTTCTATTATATAGGGGTCATCCTTTGCGCCGCTACCGCCCGCAAAGCTGCCTGCCGCACTGCCGCTCCAATAAGACGGCTGTGAAGCTCGCACATCCGATGCCGCTTTTGTCTTAATATTTATGCCTTTTTCGGCGGTAAACAACGCTCCCATAGAAATTGCAAGCGCAAGCGCAACACTGACAAAAGCTTTAAACAATTTCATTAATTTACTCCTTTTTTACGGTGTCCGACAATATCTATTATAATACATACGTATTATAGCATACTCCTACCGTTATTGCAACGACATATATAAATCAAACCCCCGCGATTTTACAATTCGCGGGGTAAGTTTTAATTCCATTTAAAATCACTGCAAAGCAGCGTGGTTTTATCGTTTTGAACAGTCAAGATTCCGCCACCGATTTGGGCTGTCTTTTCGCTGTCGTCAGACAAAACTATTTTACACTCGCCGGGTTTTACCGCGGTGATAAATGGTATGTGCCCTGCCATTACAGCAAGCTCACCCTCACTGCCACGCACAATAAGAACTATTGCCTGTTGGTCAAGCACACTGCCGTCGGGGGTAGAAATAACAAGATTATAGGTGTTCATTATTTATCACCTTTTTTTGCCTTTGCTACTGCCTCGTCTATCGTACCAACAAACAAGAATGCAGACTCGGGTAAATCGTCATGCTTGCCTTCAATAATCTCTTTAAAGCCGCGTATTGTTTCGCTTACAGGCACATAGGTACCCTCAATACCGATAAACTTTTCAGAAACGTGGAAGGGCTGCGACAAGAAACGCTGAATCTTACGAGCACGGCCAACAAGTAGCTTATCGTCGTCAGATAATTCGTCCATACCCATAATGGCGATAATATCCATAAGCTCGTTATAGCGCTGCAAAATTCGCTGAACCTCACGTGCTACATAGTAATGCTCTTCGCCCAAGACCTCAGCCGACAAAATACGGCTAGTTGACTCTAGCGGGTCAACTGCAGGGTAAATACCTTGCGAAGCTATGCTACGTGACAAAACGGTTGTAGCATCCAAATGAGCGAAGGTGGTAGCAGGTGCCGGGTCGGTAAGGTCATCGGCAGGTACGTAAACCGCCTGAATAGAGGTAATAGAGCCCTTCTTTGTCGAGGTGATACGCTCCTGCAAAGCACCCATTTCGGTAGCAAGTGTTGGCTGATAGCCAACGGCCGAAGGCATACGACCAAGAAGCGCCGAAACCTCTGAACCCGCCTGTGTGAAACGGAAAATGTTATCTATAAAGAGAAGCACGTCTTGATTTTCTTGGTCACGGAAATATTCAGCCATCGTAAGACCCGAAAGGCCAACACGCATACGTGCACCGGGCGGTTCGTTCATTTGACCATATACGAGAGCGGTTTTTTCTAAAACGCCCGACTCTTTCATTTCGTTATAAAGGTCATTACCCTCACGGGTACGCTCGCCAACGCCGGTAAATACAGAAAGACCGCCGTGCTCTTTGGCGATATTGTTGATAAGTTCCATAATAAGAACGGTTTTGCCAACACCTGCGCCGCCAAAAAGGCCGATTTTACCACCCTTTGAATAGGGGCAGATAAGGTCGATAACCTTAATACCGGTTTCAAGTATTTCGGTACTGGTTGAAAGCTCATCATATTCGGGAGCAGGTCTATGAATATTCCATCGCTCTTCTGTTTCGGGAGCCTTGATATTATCAACAGGCTCACCTAAAACATTAAATATTCTACCCAATGTTTCGCGACCTACGGGCACGCTGATTGCCTTGCCTGTGTCAGTAACTGAAGTGCCACGTTGTAAGCCGTCAGTAGATGCCATAGCGATACAACGAGCAACGTTGTCACCTATGTGCTGTGCTACCTCGACCGTAAGTGTGCGCTCACCAATAGGCATTGTAAGCGCGTTATAAATTGCCGGTAGTGCGCCTTCATCAAAGCGCACGTCAACAACAGGTCCCATAACCTGTGATACTGTACCGGTAGTTTTGTTGGACATTAAATTCAACTCCTTAAGAAGTTATCAGTTGCCTGCACCGGCAACAATTTCAGTAATTTCTTGTGTAATCGCACCCTGACGTGCGCGGTTATACTCAAGCTGTAGTTCGTCGATCATCTGTTGCGCGTTTTTACCCGCAGAATCCATTGCCATACGGCGTGCGGCAACCTCACTTGCAAAGCTTTCACGAACACAAGATACAATCATACCCGAAAGGTATTCAGGCACTGCTATATCAAGTATTGTGCGTTCATCCGGCTCAAAAATCGCGGCAGTGTTTTGCGTACTCTCACTTTTTGTGAGCGGTAAAACCCATTTAATATCGGGCGTTTGCGTCATCATTGAAATATAGTTTGTAGTAACTATACCAAGGCGGTCAAATTCACCGTTTGCAAACTGTTCGCAAAGCTCTTTAGCAAGGCGGAAAGCATCAGCAGCATAGAACTTTTCGCTGGATATTATCGGCTTACCATATCGTTCGCAAGCACGTTTACCAATAGGTATAATTTCGGCATTGCCAAAATCACGAACGGTACGGAAAATGTTGGCATTATAACCACCCGCCAAGCCTCTGTCTCCCGCAATCACTATAAGTCGGGTCTTACCACCGTCTTTATACTCACGCATAAACGGACTGCTTTGACAATCGGGAACAGCGGTTAGCAAATCAACTACGTTTTGCACGGCCTTTTCATATTGACGACCGGCCGCCATTGCAAGATTTGCCTTGCGCATTTTGGAAGATGCCACAAGACCCATCGCCTTTGTCAAATGTAGCGTTGAGTCAACACTTTTTATACGCAGCTTGAGCGTTTTGGTGTTTCCTGACATCTATCGTCACCTCGTCATTTCACGAAGTGTTTCTTCGAGTGATGCTATATCTTCATCCTCAAAATAACCCTCTTCAAAACGCTTTAGCAACTCTGGTTTCTGGTTTTGTAATTTTTCGTATAAACGCTCTTCGAAATCCTTTACCTTATTAACAGGGATTGTATCAAGCCAACCCTTTGTAACGGCGTAAATTATTGCAACCTGACAACCAACTGAGATTGGGTTGTTGCGGTTTTGTTTTAGGACTTCAACTATACGCTCACCAAGCGCAAGACGCGCCTTTGTATCGCTGTCAAGGTCACTACCAAACTGAGCAAACGCCTGAAGCTCACGATACTGTGAATATAAAAGCTTAAGCTCACCTGAAACCTTTTTCATACTCTTTTTCTGAGCAGAGCCACCAACACGGCTTACCGAAATACCGGGGTTTATAGCCGGCATAACGCCCGCATGAAAAAGCTCGGTTTCAAGGAATATTTGACCGTCTGTAATAGATATAACATTTGTAGGAATATATGCCGAAACGTCACCCGCTTGTGTTTCAATTATAGGTAGTGCCGTAATTGAACCGCCGCCGTATTCGGGCGCCACGCAAGCAGCGCGCTCGAGCAAACGCGAATGAAGATAGAATACGTCACCGGGGTATGCCTCACGGCCGGGTGGGCGGCGAATAAGAAGCGACAGCGCACGGTATGCCACTGCGTGCTTACTTAAATCGTCATATATTATAAGAACATCCTTACCCTGCGCTCTGAAATATTCAGCCATAGCACAACCTGAATACGGTGCGATATACTGCAAAGGAGCACTCTCGGAAGCCGATGCCGATACTACAATTGTGTAGTCCATAGCACCTGCTTTTGTAAGATTGTTTACAAGGCTTACAACCGAGGTGTTCTTTTGACCGATTGCAACGTAAATGCATATAACATCGGTGTTCTTTTGATTTATAATTGTATCAATCGCAATTTCGGTTTTACCTGTCTGACGGTCGCCAATTATAAGCTCACGCTGACCGCGACCGATAGGTATCATACTGTCGATAGCCTTAATACCTGTTTGCAATGGTACCGATACGCTCTTGCGCTCAATAATACCGGGAGCCTCGGCTTCAATTGGACCCCATCCGCTATACTCAATAGGACCTTTTCCGTCGATAGGCTCACCAAGTGCATTTACAACACGACCGAGCATTTTTTCGCCAACAGGCACCGATAAAACCTTGCCTGTGCGACGAACAACCGTGCCCTCACGGATGTTATTATCGTCTGAAAGAACTGCAACCGATACGGTATCTTCCTCAAGGTTTTGAGCAAGACCTGCCGAGCCGTCTTCAAATTCGAGCAGCTCATTTGCCATACAGTTTGTAAGGCCATAAACGCGTGCAATACCGTCACCGACAAGAATTACTCTGCCGGTTTCTTTCATTTCGATTTGCGAGCGATAATTTTTTATCTGCTCTTTTATAATATAACTAATTTCTTGTTGTTTTTCGCTCATACGCTAATCACTTCCCTTGCGCGTTTTAAGTTGGATTTAACGCTGCCATCAAGCAGCTGTCCGTCAAGCTCGACCGCTATACCGCCAATTACCGTACTGTCAATAACGCAATTAAGCGTAATCTTTTTACCCGTGCGCTTTTCGAGTGCTTTGGTAAGATCGGATTTTTGTGTGTCGGTAAGCTCGACCGCTGTTTTTACAACGGCTACGGCCGTACCGCTTGCCCACTCGCGAAGTCGGTAAAACTCACTTGCACTTTCAAAAAACTGCTCGGCCCTTGACTGCTCACACATTAACTGCAAAAAGGATAAAATATGCATATTAACCCTACCCTCAAATGCAGCGGCCAGTGCCGTTGTGCGCTCGCTTTTTGGAATGCTGGGGGTTGATAAAAATTGTAGATATTCAGGACTATCTTTGAAAATATCTTCTACAAATTTTAAATCCTTATAAAATTCGTCTATTAAATTTTCTTCGCGCGCCAACATAAACAGCGCCTCGGCATAGTTATTACCTGTCGCTGCCATTATTCGTCACCTATTTTACTAATAAAATCATCAATAAGCGCCTTGTGATCATCGGCATTAACCTCACGCTCAAGCATTTTTTCTGCCAAAGCGGTAGAAACGTCTACAATCTGTTCTTTTATGGTTTCGCCCACGCGCTTGCGCTCAAGTTCGGCATCCTCTTCTGCTTGACGAATAATACCGTCAGCAGTAGCCCTTGCTTCCTCAACAATTTTATCACCACGCGCCTTTGCAATATCGGCCGCTTCTTTTACAATGCCCTCGGCCTCTGCCTTTGCACCTACCAAACGCTCGGTGAGCTCGGCATCTTTCGCTTCGGCACTATTCTTTGCGTTCTCAGCATCGGAATATTGCCCATCAATTTCGGCGCGGCGCGCTTCTAACATTTTTGTAACCGGTTTATGCAAAAACTTTTTAAGAATAAAAAACAAAATTACAAGGTTTGCAAGGGATATGAGTATCTGCCACAAATTTACGGATATTATATCCAGATTTTGCATTTAAAGCTCCCCCGAATTATTTTACTGCGTTAAGCAAAATATTTACCAGCATATTGGGCGCAACGAATATCAACAAAATTGCAATAACAAGCGCATAAAGACCTGTGGTTTCTGCGATAGCGCAGCCCATAAGCATTGTGGTTGTAACCGAGCCCTTGCATTCGGGCTGACGACCGATTGCTTCACAAGCAGAAGCTACAGCATTACCTTCACCGATACCGGGGCCTACACCTGCGATCATTGCTACACCTGCGCCCAATGCGCAGCAACCTAAAATAATACCAATTGCGAGTTCCATAATAAATTTCCTCCGTTTTATATAAATTTTTATTTTTTAGACTTTGCTAATTTTTTCGCTTTGCGAGCAAAGTAGTCTTCCTCAGGAAAACCACTTGCTACATAAAGCATGGTAAGCATTGCAAATATAAATGCCTGCAAGCAACCGCTGAACAAGTCGAAATAAACCGACAGCACGGCAGGTATACCCACCTGTAAAAACGGTATTTCACCCAAGAATCCCGGCAACCAACCAAGCAGCATATTTGATAACCCCTGCAATCCCGTTGCAACAAGCACTGAAATAACCGCGCCCGAGAGCACATTGCCGTAATGACGAAACGCCATTGAAATAGGTGTTGCAACCTCGCTTATGATATTAAGCGGCGAAAGCAACGGCACAGGATCGCCAAAGCTTTTTATATAGTGAATTGGACCGCACTTCATCTTATAATATGTTATAAGTATGAATACAAGTATTGCCCAACCGCCTACAATATTAATGTCTGATGTGGGGGCATACATACCTATTAGCGCCAAAAGACTTGAAAACGCTGAAAGCCCCATTATTGCTGCCACAAACGGTGCAAAGCCGGCGAAATAATCGCTCATATTTGTTTTTACCAAAGATTGCGTCTGCTTTACTATCCATTCAGCAATTAACTGACGCTTTAAATTCGCCTTAACAGAAAGTCCATGTGTAAAATAAAGGCACAAAAAGAAAATTGTAATTATAACAAGCGCTGAATTAACCTGTGATTCGGTTATAGGCAAATTTTGTAACGGCATAGGAATTGTAAAATACACCAATGCGCCCGAAATGGTAATACCCTCACTTGCGGGGTTAAAAAGAATTTTAAGAAGCATACCTGCTACAAGTGGCAGAATAGCCCCCGCTAACAGCAGTATGTCACCAATTATAAAGCCAACTCTTTTTTTTGAATTCGTAAAGCAACACCTCCTTAATCTTTTTTATAAACTATTTATTCTTGTCTATCAAAGGTCTTATCATTATTGCTATACGCGGAAAAATGAGCGGAATCACTATTGCCACACGCGTGGGGGTCTGTTTAAATATGATTAAACCAACCGCCGCCAAAACAAAAATTCCAGCCATTCGCAAGCTTTGCGATGCTCTTACGGTTTGACGAGCTTCCTTTTCGTCCTGCGTTACGGCCTTTTGAACAAAAAGCCCCATCACAAAAAAGTTGCCCACTGCAATTATAATTCCCCAAAGATTACCAATCAACACAGTGTAATCCCATTTTGAAATCATTAAAAACACAGCTTGCATTAAAACGCTTAATATCAAAACAAATGAAGCTATATATTTAGTTTCTTTTATTACGGTTTTATCTACTTTCATTAAACACAATCCAATTCTTACCCAATTTAATTCATTTTACCACAAATTGCATAATAAGTCTATAAAAAAACAAAAAATTAACAAAGAATTTTTTGCTAAAACACACATATATATTTATATGGGGTGGTTTTTTGAAAACGCTTGGAATAATTACAATAATATGGCTGTCGCTTGGTGGACTCACACTGCTTGTTTTACATATAAAAAGCCATAAAATGATTAAATCAATATTTTTAAATGCTCTGCTTGGCTTTGCGGCAATTGCCATAATAAACCTGACTCAAAAATTTACGGGTGTACATATACCGCTAAATTGGTACACCGTCGGCGGCAGCGGAATATTTGGTCTGCCGGCAGTTTGTGGTATAATATTAGCGCAAATAATAATTTAAAGCCTCTGGTAACCAGAGGCTTTAAATTATTTAATTTTATCAAAACTTACCGTAACAGATGTACCTACTTTTTCCTGACTGTCAAGCATAATTTCGGCGCCCGTATAAGCCGCGGCGTGCTTCACAATAGCAAGACCGAGTCCCGTGCCGCCAACCTGTTTAGAATGACTTTTATCAACACGGTAAAAGCGCTCAAAAACACGTGACTGTTCACCCTTTGGAATACCGATTCCCGTATCTCGCACCGTAAGGTTTACCTTTGCTTCGGTAGAGTTTATTATAATGTCAACCCTGCCGTTTGGTTTATTGTATTTTATAGCATTGTCACAAAGGTTATAAATCATTTCGTCAATGATTTTAGGCGTGCCAAAAACACAGGCTTTTTCACCTATTAAATCAAGTGAAATGTTTTGCTTGTCTGCCAAGGGCTTTAGGCTTTTTATGACATTTTGCGACAGTTCATATAGGTCAAGTTCTTGTTTTTCAAATAAAGAGGGATTTTCATCAAGCTCGGATATTTTAATGATATCACTAACAAGTGTAATAAGTCGCTGCGCCTCATCATATATAGAGCTTGAAAAATCAACCACGGTAGCATCGGGTGTGCCGCCGGATTTCATTATTTCGGCAAAGCCTGAAATAGAGGTAAGTGGAGTTTTAAGCTCATGTGACACATTCGAGGTAAACTCGCGTCGCAGCTGCTCGCGACGTACACTTTCGGTAACGTCGATAATAACGATTACCGCGCCTATTACCTCCTCGCCCTCGAAAACAGGATTTGCAATAAGGCTATATACGCTATCATCGTGATCAATTTCTTTTTCGGCGCGAGAACCTAAAAGCACCTGCTCAATAAGCTCGCGGAAATTTTTTGTTCGGTTAAAAAGCAGTGCGCTACCACCGTTTTTAAGGTTTTCTATTTCAAGCAGCTGTGCCGCCGCTTTGTTGTGTGACAAAACATTGGCGTTACTGTCAATAACCAATAGACCCTCACTCATATTTTCGGTTATAAGGTTAAACTCCTCTTGCCGCTGACGAGCTATACGCACCTGCTTTTCTATAGTCCGCTTTTGAGCTGAAATTTTTTTAAGCAAAGGGGTCAATTCTTCGTATGCTTCATTACCTGCAGGATTATCAAGGTCAAGCTCATTTATAGGCTTGATAATTGATTTTGAAACCTTGTGTGAAATAATAAGCGATAAAATAAGCGCTATTATGATAATTATGCTAAGTGGGTAAACAAGGCTGATCAGCAGCACAAAAACCGAATCCTGCATTGCCGATACACGAAGCACCGCGCCATCAGACAAACGAACGGCATAATAAACGGTGCGTTTCATCATAGTATCAGAAAAACGGGTGCTTGTGCCGCTGCCGTTTATCAACGCATCTTTAATTTCCTGTCGGTCGGCGTGGTTATCAAGTTTTGATTCGTCGGCCAAAGTATCAATTAAAACCGTGCCGTCATCGGCTATAAGGGTAATACGCTTATCGTCACCCTCAAAATTTTTTATGTATTCAACACCCTCGTTTTCTACAGCAAGGGCAATATACCCCGCCTCGCTTTCAAGCTCGCTTAGCAGTTGCTTTTGCGAGTGGCTGAAAAGCACAACAAATGTAAGTATAAAACTGATAAGCAGTATAAAAAGTGATGTAAAAAAGTTAGAATTAAAAATCTTTTTATCCATTTGCGCCGCCCTCTATTTTATATCCAACATTTTTAACGGTATGTATAAGCTCGCCGGCAGCTCCCAGCTTTACACGCAGCTTGCGTATATGAACATCCAGCGTGCGCGATTCTTCATAAAAATCGCCCCACACCTGTGTGAGCAGTGTATCACGCGGAACAACCTTGCCGCCTGCTTCAAGCAGCATAAGCAATAACGAATATTCTTTAAAGGAAAGCGCAACCTCACTTCCGTCAACTGCCACAATATGCTTTTCGGGATTTACATACAAATTATCTATTTTATATTCCTGAATTTTTGGGGTTGTTTTTTCGTAACGGCGCAGCACCGCGCGTATGCGAGACAGAAGCTCGGTCATACCAAAAGGCTTTGCAACATAATCATCGGCGCCTGCATCAAGCCCCGTAACCTTGTCGTATTCGCTGTCGCGAGCCGTGAGCATAATAACGGGGATATTTTTGTGAGCGTCCGAAGACCTTAATTTGCCTAAAATTGAAAGTCCGTCTTCGCCAGGCAGCATTATGTCAAGCAAAATAAGGCTTGGTGTTTTTGCGGATAAAGCAACCCAAAAATTATTTGGGTGCTCAAAGCCCTCGACCTCAAACCCCTCTTTTGCAAGCGCATAGCACACAAGCTTGCGAATATTAGCATCATCTTCAACAAAATAAATCATAGGTTGTCACCTCGTTTTTATTATAAATTAAAATTTTAAAAATTTCAACATTATGCGTGCTCGCCCGTAATGGAATATATAACCCATTCGGCAATATTTTCAGCGTGATCGCCTATGCGTTCAAAATATTTTGCAATCATAAGCAAGTCAATAAGTGTTTCAGCGTTTGCCGTACGCTGCTGAACAGCGGTTATAAGCTCGCCCTTTACACTGTCAAACAAAGCATCTACCGTGTTGTCACGCTCAATTACCGAACGGGCCAAAGCCACATCCTTTTTAACAAACGAATCAACACTTTCACTTACCATTTTAATTGTAGCATTTGCCATATCTGTTATATGTATTTTACTTTGCAAACTGCTATCAGCCGCATATTTTGCCATTTCAGCAATATCAGATGCCTGATCGCCTATGCGTTCCATATCAGAAATCATTTTAAGAGCAGAAGATACTATTCGTAAATCACTTGCTACAGGTTGCTGATGAAGCAACAGTCTCATACAAAGGGTTTCTATCTCTTTTTCTTTACGGTCTATTTGCTTATCGGTTTCAAATACAATTTCTTTTGTAATATTACCATCAAACGCGAGCAGTTTTACCACATCAGAAATTGCTTCTTCACAAAGCGCACCCATTGTTATAAGTTCATTATTTAATTCATTCAGTTGTTCATCAAAGCGATTTCGCATATTATCCAAACCTTCCTGTGATATAGTTTTCTGTTCTTTGGTCATTTGGCTGAGAAAATATTTTATCTGTTTTATCAAACTCAACAATTTCACCCAATAAGAAAAAAGCAGTTTTATCAGCAATGCGAGCAGCCTGCTGCATATTGTGAGTTACCATTATAATTGTATATTTTTCTTTAAGCTCAAGCACCAAATCCTCGATTTTTGAGGTAGATATCGGGTCAAGTGCACTTGTGGGTTCATCCATAAGCAGCACATCCGGCTCAACGGCTAATGCCCGTGCTATACATAAACGTTGCTGCTGTCCACCACTCATTCCAAGAGCGCTTTTTTTGAGTCGGTCCTTACACTCATCCCAAATTGCTGCCTGTCGCAAAGAGCGTTCTACAATCTCGTCTAATCGAACCTTAGATTTAACCCCGTGTATTCGCGGCCCATAAGCTATGTTATCATAAATACTCATCGCAAATGGATTAGGCTTTTGAAATACCATACCGACCTTTTTGCGCAAAATATTTACATCCATATTATTGTATATATCGGTGTCATCTAGGTATATACTGCCCGTTATTTTACAGCCATCTACCAAATCGTTCATTCGGTTAATAGTCTTTAAAAATGTAGATTTACCACAGCCTGACGGTCCAATAAGCGCTGTAATCTGCTTTTGTGGAAGCGTAACGCTTATGTTTTTCAAAGCTTGATTTGTGCCATACCATAGGTTGAGATTTTGGGCCGTTATTATCCCCATTATTCGCTACCTCTTTTCTTTAATAATTTTACAGTAAGCTTTGCCGATATATTTATCGCAAAAGTGAGTATAAGAAGTATTGATGCTATAGCAAAAGCAATTTCAAATTCGCCACGCTCTTTTGCATACATATAAAGCGCTACAGCAAGCGAAGACCCTGCATTTTGGGGCTTTACTGCATCAATAATTTCAAGTATTTCGTTAGCCATACCTGCGGTATAAAGCAGCGCTGCACTCTCGCCCACTATTTTGCCTATTGATAAGATACACCCCGTAACAATGCCGTCTATTGCCGATGGCAGCACCACTGTACGCACCATATACCACTTACCCGCACCCAAGGCATATGAACCTTCTCTATATCCCATAGGTACAGTTTTTAAGCTTTCCTGTGTTGTTCTAATAATTGTTGGCAATGTCATAATCACAAGCGTTAATGCGCCGGCGATAAGGCTTGTGCCCAATGAACAAAACTGAACAAATATGAGCATACCCACAAGACCGTAAATTATTGATGGTATACCTGACAGCGTTTCCGTGGCAAGCTCAATTAACCTAACCACTTTTTTGTTTTTTGCATACTCATTAAGATAAATTGCCGCACCCACCCCTATCGGCAGCACAATAACAAGTGTTATAAGTATCAAATAGAGTGTGTTTAAAATGTTTGGCAATATGCCGACTGTTCCGTGCAGTAGGCTTGGTTTACTTGTCAAAAAATCGAGCGTTATATTTGGAATTCCACGATATAATATGTAACCTATAATTCCAACAAGTATAAAGCAAATAACGCCTGCCGAAAGATACATCAAGGCATTGAGAAATCCGCATTTTATTTTTCGGCTTTTAGAAATTTTTTCATTCATAAGTTAATCCTTATCCTTTTTTATAAATAAATTTAGTATAAGGTTTATAACCAATATAAATACGAACAGTACAAGTGCTATCGAAAAGAGCGCCTCGCGCTGTAGCCCTGACGAATAGGACATTTCGCTTGCAATTGCCGTTGTAAGAAAACGTACGCTTTTAAAAAGCCGCGGCATATTGGCAACATTACCTGCCACCATCATAACCGCCATCGCTTCACCTATGCTTCGACCGACTCCAAGTACTATAGAAGTAAATATTCCACTTTTGGCAGCCGGCATTACTACCTTAAAAACCGTTTCAATTTTCGTGGCACCAAGCGCTAATGAAGCCTCTTCATACTCCTTTGGGACTGCACAAATAGCCGTTTGTGATATCGATATTACCGACGGCAATATCATAATAAAAAGAACAAGCATTGCTGAAAACAGATTTGCGCCGTCAGGCAGGTTAAATATTCTTCGAACAAGCGGCACTATTATTATCATACCCACAAGTCCATAGACCACCGACGGAATACCCGAAAGCAAATCAACCGCAGCGCTTACAACACGCGCCATTCGGGGATTTGCGATTTTTGCAATAAAAACTGCACACAAAACTCCTAATGGAACTCCTATGAGCACCGCGCCGAATGTGCCGTAGACCGAGGTTAAAATGAAAGGTAATATTCCGTACGAGGTTTCATTTGCAGTTGGTTTCCATTGAGTTCCAAACAAAAACTCTTTAAGACCTATCTTGCTCATAGCTGGTATTCCATTAATAATCAAAAAAAGTGTAATAACTATTACAAAAGCTACTGCAAAAAAGCCACAAGCGGTAAACACCATATTCATTGTTTTTTCAAAAAGTCTTTGTGCTATTTTAACTTTTTTCATCATTTACTCCCATAACTATATGTATGGGAGGGGGTGCCCTCCCATATTTTCTTTATTATCTTGCTATAGGAACCGCACCTGCCTGCTCAATCAAGCTGTCAGCCTCAGCCGATGTTGCAAAGTCGAAGAAATCCTTTGCTGCGCCTTTAAGCTCGGTATCCTTTCGGGTTACGAATACAAAGTTTCGCTGAATTTTATAACTGCCGTTTTGTATTGTTTGGATCGTCGGTTTAACGCCATCCACTTCAACTGCTTTAACGGTATTTTTAACGGAAGCAAGTGATGCATAGCCTATGGCATTTGGATTAGAGGCTACTGTCTGAACAACATCACCTGTAGAGGTAAGCTCTTGCGAATACTTACATTTATCTTCGGTATCGGTAATGGTTTCAAAGCCGTCACGGGTACCGCTTGCCGCCTCGCGTCCTATAAGCACTATCGGTGCATCTGAACCGCCTAATTCTTTCCAGTTGGTAATTTCACCTGTATAAAGCTTTGCGATTTGCTCAATTGATAGGTTGTTAACCGTGTTTTCAGGGTTAACAATAACCGCAATGCCGTCAATCGCAACTACTGTGCCTTCAAGATTTTTTGTTTCCGTTTCTTTAAGATCTCGACTTGAAAGACCTATGTCACAGCGACCCGACTCCACCGCCTGAATGCCTGCACTTGAACCTGTAGGGTTGTAACTCACCTTAACTCCGTTGTTTTCTTGCATATACGCCTCACTCAAGAAACCTATTACCTTTTCCATCGAGGTTGAGCCATCGGTTGATACCATACTGTCATTTGCATTACTCTGACCGCAGCCTGCCATAACCAAAACAACCATACATAAACTAACTAAAACGCTAACTAATTTTTTCATTTGTATTTCTCCTTTTTTAAATTCTGCTTTTTGAGCTCTCCTGCATTTTACAACAGTATATGTTAACTGCAAAAGTCAGTTTAGGTTAACGGTATGTTAAAATCCGCAGAGCCGAAAAATCGGTTCTGCGGATTTGTAAATGTCATTATTAAATTATAAATGCGAATAAAGTATCTCTGCCGTGCCGCAAAGTCTTGTTTTTAATGTGGCGGGTATAAACACGCTGTCACCCTTTTTAAGTCGCATCATACCACCTGTGTATGAAAGACTAACCTCACCGTCTAAAACAAGCAACGATATAAAGCTATCGTTATCATAAATACCTACATTACCGTCAAGGTGTATGAGCTCGGTTGTAAAATACTCGCATTTTGCAAGCTCTCTTACCGTGCCAAAGGGATATAGCGTTACATCGCCAACTGCGCCGTAAGGCCTTGTGGGTTTTTGAGTTTTAGTAACCTCAACCGCCTGCTTTATATGAAGCTGACGCGGTTTGCCGTCAGCACCAAGTCTGCCGTAATCTGATACGCGATATGTAGTGTTAGAGTTTTGCTGCACCTCGGCAATAAGAATACCCTTGCCTATGGCGTGCATAGTGCCCGCTTCTATAAAGAACACATCACCCTTTTTAACGGGAACATAGTTGCAAACGGGCGATAAATTGTTATTGTTTATTCTTTCTAAAAATTCGCCCTGTGTTATATCTTGATTAAAGCCATAAATAAGCTTTGCATCATCATCACAGTCAACAACATACCACATTTCTGTTTTGCCGTATTCACCTTCGTTAGCAAGGGCGTATTCATCATTAGGATGCACCTGAACCGACAGCCTGTCCTTTGCATCTATAAGCTTTATAAGAATTGGGAAATATGTGAAGTCTGCCGCTTTTTTACCCAAAGTGTCGGCGCCTAACAGTTCAATAGCCTGCTGCAAGGTAAGTCCTGCATATTTGCCGTTTTTAACAATGCTGTTGCCGTCCTTGTGGCACGAAAGCA
Organism: Acutalibacteraceae bacterium; assembly: GCA_045539695.1. Classification (GTDB taxonomy): domain Bacteria; phylum Bacillota; class Clostridia; order Oscillospirales; family Acutalibacteraceae; genus UBA737. Next base: position 27,933 of record JAZQFX010000012.1, on the reverse strand, counting down.
TCCACGCCTCTGCCGCCTTTTCACTGTCACTTTCAAAACCAAATTCATCTATAAGCCTTGTGCCGCCCCAAAGATAATCTTTTAACGGTGCTTTAAGTAGTAAAGGATACATATATTAAACCTCCTTCTATATTATAACGGACATTATTGCTCTTATATTATATCACCATATTTGGCGGTGTTCAAGAAAATATTGAAAATATGTCGAATTTTGAATTTAAATACATAAAATGAGATGTAAATTTTTTAAATTTTATTTTACATAAATATTTTATTCAGTTTATGTTTTCATACTGCTTTATCCCACTTTTTAACCGAGTTTTCCACCAAAATCGTGTCGAAAATTGCCATCAAACCGCTATTTCACCTTTAAAACGGTGAATTTCTCGGTGAATAAAGTGAAAAACTTTTTAGGTTGTTTTGGTTTACATAATGCTAAAAAATGCAAAAATTTCCATAAAAATTGTAACAATTTTGTAACTTGATTTTTTTAGTAAAATACCCTTATCACATTAATATATACAAAAGCGCCAAAAAAAGCCACTTATCATGGCAATCTCCCGCTAAAATCAAAATTAATCCCATAATGAGCATATCGTCATTTGAACCTAACGCAATAAAATTGTTTGGTGATTTTTGGGGCGGATTATGCCAATTTTGCCTGGGGCTTTGCTCGGACTTAGCGGCTTTTTTGTTCATTTCACGTAGCTGTTCTATAGCGGTTTGTTTGGCCTGCGAAAAGTTATGCATATCGTTCAATAATTATGCACTCCTTAAAAATCAAATATGCCACTATCTTGTATGAGCGGTAACAGGTCGATAATTTTAAGTAATTTTATGGCGGTGTCAACCTTTTCTTGTCGGGGCGCACTAAGGTGCGGCTTTAACGCTAATAATAAATTTGAGCGACTGTCACTCTGCCCTGTTTTAAGCCGCGACATAACCGACATTATTTTACCTATCTGCATAGGGTCAATATCCATATTTCCAAAAAGCGAACCAAAATCTGCAGCGGGCGGCGATTTTTCCTGCTTTTTGTTATCGCCACCCAATATGTTTTCTGCCATTTCACGCACGCGGTTAAGACTGTCGGGGTCATTAAGTAATTCTGCTAATTTTTCGCTTATATCATCCATTTTTGTTTCCGCCTAAAATTTTCATAAGATTTTTTGCAGCATCAGAGCTTAAAATTTGCTTTAGTTTATCTTTATCGGCAATAACTTCATTTATTTTTTTGCGGTCATCTTCACTTAAATTTGACATTAAAGCCTCAGCGTCACCGCGTCGCGCAGCGTTGATTGTATTTTTGTCTATTTTGCTAAAATCATTATTCATTTGATTTTCCCCCAAAAATAAAGTATTATATATGTAAATGTATGTTAAAGGCAGGTGCGTTTATGCGAATAGCCGTTATATCTGACTCACACGGGCAGGGTTTGGTTGTTGACAGAATAATTCGCCGCGAAAAAGATGCTGACGTCATTATATTTTTAGGTGATGTTACAAACGATATAGAAGACTTCACCTATGAATATACCGATAAAAAGTTTTATATAGTAAGTGGTAACTGCGACCGATTTCCGTCTTTTCCGTACAGCAGTGTAGCAAGTATAGGCGGCATTAATATTTTTATGTGCCACGGCCATACCTTAGGCGTTAAAGGCGGCCTTGGCGGGCTGATCAGGGCAGCAAGACAGTCGGAGTGTACTATCGCGTTATACGGACACACCCACATACCCAATATAAAATATGAAGATGGCTTGTATGTTGTGAATCCCGGCTCGTGCGCACGCTCACGCGACGGCGGCAATAGTTATGCCGTAATAGATATACGCGACAACGGAATATTACCCTCGATAGTAAGAATATAAAACAGGAGCAAACCAAAGTGTTGGTTTGCTCCTTTAAATTTTCACAATTTATTTTACCCTTGCAAAGTTGCCAAAGGTGTTGCCGACATTTTCTACAAAAGAGAAGGTGTTGTCATATTTTTTGAGAATATTTTGAAAATCAACTATCTGGTGTTTGTTAACAACACAAATAAGCACATCTTTTTGCTGATGTTGATATGCGCCAACTGCGCTCATTTTTGTAGCACCGTGATGTAGAGTGTGTAAAACCTCTTCGCTTATTTCATCGGCATGGGTGGTAATAACCGTAAATTTATATGCCTGCTTTGAACCTTGAATTATTACGTTACCCAAGAAAGTAGAAATAAAACAATATATTATGCATAGGCAGACGGGCTTGTAATCATAGCTCATACCACCTGATGCGCCGGGTTTTGCATATACAAAAAACGATATTACAGCCACTATCGCATTAAGGGTAAGCGTTACCCAAAAAAAGTTAAGATAAGGGCGCTTTACGCTTATGTATTTCGATATTATATCGGTGCCGCCCGTGGATGCATTGTGGCGCGCGCACATTCCGTAAACCAAGCCACCTAAGGTTCCGCTTATAATAACAGGGTAAATGGTATCGTGACCGCCCGCATCATACTGAAAACTTGAAAAAGCATCTGCCTGTTGTAGCCCGAGATAAACAAATGAATACACCAAGCAAAACAGCAAGGATTTTTTAGCAAAATCGCGGTTTACGAAAAAGTAGGCAAGAATACAAAGAGGCACATTTATAATAAGCGACATATAACCAATGCTAAAGCCGGTTTTGTACTGCACCATTGTGGCAATACCGTTAATACCGGCAGGGGCAAAATTGTTTTTAACAATAAATAACTGATAGGTAAACGCGAGCAGTATTGCCGCTAAAATCACAAATAGATATGCGCTTATATTTTTTGTTTTTTTCATGTACATCACCCAAATGTCATTTTAACACATTGAAAATTTTTTGCAACAAAAAAGGCGAGAAAATCTCGCCTTTTTAAAATTATTCTTTATTTGCTTCATCAATAACCTTTTGAGCAATATTTGCAGGCACGGTTTCGTATCTTGCAAATTCAAGCGTAAAGGTTGCGGTACCCTGTGTGAGCGAACGCATAGCAGTAGAAAAATCTGACATTTCGGCGGTAGGAACCTCACCGATAATCTCTTGCATTTTGTTTTCTACAGGATTCATACCAATAATTCTGCCGCGGCGTTTGTTTATGTCACCTATAACATCGCCGAGCATATCATCGGGAACCAAAACCTTAAGTGTGCTGATAGGTTCAAGCAGCACAGGGCTTGCTTTACTGATACCCTCTTTAAATGCAATAGACGCTGCCATCTTAAATGCCATTTCAGACGAGTCAACAGGATGGTATGAGCCATCTACCAATGTTGCCTTAATGCCAACCATTGGATAGCCGGCCAATACGCCCTTGAGCGTTGAGTCACGAAGACCCTTTTCAACTGCCGGGAAGAAGTTTTTGGGTACGGCGCCGCCGAATACCTTTTCTTCAAACACGAGTTCTGTGCTATCGCAAGGCTCAAATTCGATCCACACATCACCAAACTGACCGTGACCGCCTGATTGCTTCTTATGTCTACCCTGCGCCTTAACAGGCTTTTGAATTGTTTCGCGGTAAGCAATCTTTGGTTTCTGTAATACAACATCGCAACCAAATTTTGCTTTAAGCTTAGAAACAACAATATCGGTATGCTGTTCACCAAGTGTGCTCATAACAAGTTCGCGTGTTTCGGTGTCGTTTGCTACCTTTAAGGTAGGATCCTCTTCCATTATTCTGTTAAGACCTGAGCTAATCTTTTCTTCGTCACCCTTCTTTGCGGGGTAGATAGCAGTTTTTAGGTTAGGATATGGGAAGTCTATAGCCGCAACAGCCACATTGCCGCTTGCCGACAGTGTATCGCCTGTTATGGTAGCGCCAAGCTTAGATACCGAACCTATGTCACCCGCAGCAATTTCGTTTGCGTCTTCTTGCTTGCCGCCTTTAAGCCACATAACCTTTGAAAGACGTTCTTCTTCACCTGTGCGGTTATTCTTGAGCTTCATATCACCTGTAACTTTACCCGAAATAACCTTAAAGTACGAAAGCTTACCAACAAATGGGTCGGCGATTGTTTTAAAAATAAACAAAGCATTTTCGCCGTCGGCATTTGGTGTTACCTTATCACCGCTTGTAAGCGTAACGGTGCTGTCGGCAGCAGAAGGCATAATATCTGCAATACTGTCAGCAAAAAGCGGTATAGCCGCGCCGTCTATCTGCACACCGCAATATACGGGGCAAATTTCACCCGATTTTACACCAATTTTAAGCCCTGTATTTATTTCGTCAGCAGTAAGCTCTTCGCCGCCAAAGTATTTTTCCATAAGCTCTTCATCGGTAGATGCTACTGCCTCAATAAGCATTTCACGCATACTGTTTACTTCATTGCTGTCAGGCATTGCGGTTTCGGTAAGATTGACACCGTCTGCACAATAAGCCTTGTTAGCAACCAAGTCAACATAGCACTGTACAACGTCATCAACTATGTAAGGAACAACAACAGGGCAAACAACTGCGCCGTAGTTGGCAACAAGCGCTGAAATTACGCGGTAAAAATGAGCGTGTGTAGAATTAAGCTTACCAACAAAAAATCCCACTGCCTTACCTGCTGCGCGAGCCTTTTCAAAAGATTGCTTGGCACCTACGGTAAGACCTGATTTACCCGAAATTGTAACAATAACGCTATCGGCTGCAGCCAAAGCCTCGCTCACGCCACCCGCAAAGTCAAAAAGCCCCGGCGCATCAATAAGATTTAACTTAACGTCGCCCTTTTCTAATGCGTAGACTGAGGTAGAAACCGAACAGCCGCGTTTTTTCTCTTCTGCATCAAAATCAAAAACCGAGGTACCCTCTGAAGTATTACCTATTCGCTCAATTGCTTTGGAATGGTAAAGAACACTACTTGCAAGTGTGGATTTACCCGAATTTCCGTGGCCTAAAAAGGCAATGTTTTTAATTTTGTCAGCTGAATAGTTTTTCATAAAGTGTATCCTCCCTTGTCGAACTCCCCTTGGAGTTCTAATTACCGAAATATTATAGCACAATTGTATAGCAATTACAACTAAATTTTTTAAAAGTCTTAATATTTTTTGTCTAAAACTCACAAATTGTAACTTTTTGTAACCTTTAGGGCCTAAAAGGTTACAAAACTGAAAACATTTGTAACCAAATTGTTGCTTAATTTTTTGGTGCTTTATATGTATAATATATAAGGTCGATAATAAGAAAGGAGTTGTAAGTGATGAAAAAAGTTTTAAGTTTGGTTATATGCCTTGTAATGCTCGCAGTGTGCTCGTCACTTATTGCTCCAATGGTGAGCGACAGCACTCAGGTTAGCGCCGCTACCGCCGAAGAAATCAAAACAAACGCTAACGAAGCACGTTTTCTTAATATGCTTAACCATAACTTTGTGTACGGCAGCGATTTTGATAATGCTGACACAGTTGTTAACAATTCGGTTTTAGCGCTTCTTGATTTGCGCGACAGCGAAAACGAAGAGTTTATTGCCGACACCTATGTCAAAGGCTTTGTAAGCGATATGTACGGCATCGATATTACTGATATGTCAGGTCTTAACGCCGATTGCCCGCAGCTTGACGGTTTTGTTTATATTATTCCTCGAGGCTACACAAGCTACAATCACACAATTGTATCGGTAGAGAAAAACGAGGACGGCAGTTTCACTGTTGTAAGTGATGTAACAGTAAACGATCATGATGCCGCAGGCAAGCCACAAAAGGCGGTTTCGCTCTTTGTTGAAAATGAAAATTCGGCATTTGGTTATAATATGATTTATTGCAATTTAGTAACTAATAGCACCGATATTTAATTAAATAAACACTTAAAATACGGGCAAATTAAATTTGTCCGTATTTTTTTGAAAATTTTTCTTGACAAATTGCCTTATAGAATATATAATGTTTTGGCACGGTAAAAAACCGATACACATGGCTGTATAGCTCAGTTGGCTAGAGCATGCGGTTCATACCCGCAGTGTCATTGGTTCGAATCCAATTACAGCCACCATTTCGGCCCGTTGGTCAAGAGGCCTAAGACACCGCCCTTTCACGGCGGTAACACGAGTTCGAATCTCGTACGGGTCACCAAAAAAATGCAGATACCCTTTTGGGTGTCTGCGTTTTTTCTTTTACTTTGAGTACGAGATTCGAAAAGCACGGTTGGCAATAGCCAATTCTAAATGTCCGGTGGACATTTAGAAAGTGCGGGTGCGTGTCGGCGGCGATGCCGTCGAGCGAATCTCGTACGGGTCACCAAAAAAATGCAGATACCCTTTTGGGTGTCTGCGTTTTTTCTTTTACTTTGAGTACGAGATTCGAAAAGCACGGTTGGCGATAGCCAATTCTAAATGTCCGGTGGACATACGGCACAAATATATATGCAAGGCTTTGCCTTGCTTTTTTCTTGTGCAACGAAAAAAGCTGTGAAGAAAATTTCTACACAGCTTTTAATTTTGTCTCATATCGTAACAAGCAAAAAAATATTATTTGTTTGTGATTGCAAAAACTTCTGCTTTGTGATTTTTAGATTTTTCTATAAAATCTTCTACGCTGCAGATGGGCTCTTCAAAACATACTCCAAATAGTTTGTTTTGTTTTGAAGCCGAATGATTATCTGAACCTGCAAATTTAATAAGCCCATAATGTTCACAATACATTTTTGCAAAATCATTTTCCTCGTCTGGTCTATTAGCGTTCATTATTTCAACACCGTCAGTGTTTTTTTGAAAAAGTCTAATATGGTCAATATACCATGAATCACGGAAAGGATGAGCCTGAATTACAAGTGCACCATTTTCTCTCATAAATGTAAGCTTATCGCTTTGCCTCATATCCATAATTTCGGGATGATTAAGGAACCATTCTTTATCAAGTCCATAAACCAAAAAATCGGTACCGCCATAAGTAGTTTCAACACCGCAAAAAACCTTAATTCCAATAGTTTGGCTTAACTCTAATGCTTTTTCATAATCCGAAAAATAAAAATCTATCTTTTCTTCATAGGTTCGTTCACTATGATCTATGTCAGGAGTAAAATGGTTAGTAATAAAGATGCCATCATATCCCAACTCTTTATAATACTGTAATGTTTCCTCCACACCTGCGATCGCACAACCACTAACAGGAGAGGTATGGAGATGCGTTTCATATTTATACATTTTATCACCCTATGTTATTATAATATATTTTTATCTCAAGTCAAGTTTTATTTATACAATTAAACCATTTCATATTCTATATAGCGACCTGCTCTTAAGAGCATAATCCCTGCGACTTTTTATCTATTTTTCATCCACACAAAGCTTAATCAAATCATCAACATTTGCCGTTGCCAAACACTCTACCGTGTCGGATGCGCCGTAATAAATTTTTACCTCGCCATCATCTTCAAGTATCATACCACCGGGGAATATAACGTTTTGGCGCAGTCCCTCATCTACCTCATAATCGGTTTCGGGTGCTATAAGTGGCAGCTTGCTCATACCTATTACTTTTGACGGGTCCTCTAAATCAAGCAACATAATTCCCGCGCAGTAACGCTTTTTCCAAGTGTCTTCCCAACCGTTTTTGCCACGTGTGTGGTCAATATCTACCGAGTGAAAGGTTGTAAGCCAACCCTTTTCGGTTTTTATGGGTGGTGCTGCAGGACCAATTTTATCATTAGCATAAGGTACGTGCTCTACGCCCATAACAAGTTTGTTATTACCCCAAAATTTAAGATCGGGCGACTGCGCAAACCATATATCAAAACGGTCTACCCCGCCTCGTGAATAAACAGGAAAGGGTCTTTCAAGACGGGTATATAATCCGTTTATCTTTTCGGGGAAAAGCACCATATTGCGATTATCAGGCGCCGATATACTCATAATCTCAAGTCGCTCAAGGTCGTGAATTATGCCAACACCGCCGTGTACACCGTGCTTGGTGTCAACCGCAAAGCACATATGTAAAACCCCATCAATTACGGTAAGACGCGGGTCATAAATGCGCTCTATTTCTTCGGTTTCTATAGCCGACTGCGGTATAAACGGCTTGTCACTTACTGTCCAATGAATACCGTCGTCGCTTGTAGCAAGGCCTAAATCAATTCTCGATAGAGGCATAGTTCCGTAACCGTTTGTACGAACGTCGTTACGAAAAACCATAATATATTTGCCGCCCCACTTCGTAATACCTGCATTATATATACAGGTAGCCTCGTAGGGAATGTCCTTCATAGAAAGAATTGGGTTACCCTCGTATCGCTTAATAACGGGCGATGATTTAAGTTCGGGAAAAACCTTTGGCATAATAAAACTCCTTTTTGTATATTAAATATCCTTTGCTAAAACCTTGTGTCGCCGCCATAGTCCTGATAAAAAGTATATAACACCGGGAATCGCAAATCCGTATGGCGCCAGTCCATAGCCCAACACAAAGCCATAAAAGCCCCAATCAAGATATATGCCAAACAACCAGCTAAGACCTATTCGCAGTATAACGCCGTCTAAAAGTGCTAACACCATAGAAAGCTTTGCGTTGCCAATACCTTGTATAAGCGCGCCCGTGCCGCGCATTAGCGCGAGGGCGGGGAACATCCAAAGAATAGCTTTTATAAATGTTGCCGACATTTCGTGAACGGCAGGGTCAGACGAAAACAGCATAAACATCTGCTTGCCAAAGAATATGTAAAGCGCTATAAACACAACTGTCCAAATGCCTGAAAATATCCAAGCGCTGTAGACTATACGTTTTGCGCGGTCGGGTTTATCTGCGCCTATATTCTGGCTTATCATAGGCATTGCCGCGTGGTGAATGCCCTGTGATATTTTGTTTATAATATCATCTATCTTAACGCCTGCGCTAAAGGTTGCCGAAGCCACCACACCAACGTCATTTATCATCGAATTTACAAACAGCATTGATATATTAATGCAGCCTGACTGTATTGCCATTGGGGTACCGATAGAACCAATCATTTTGGCATATTGCGGATTAATTTTAAAGCTTTCTTTTTTAAAATCAAATCCAAACGCATCTTTACGTTTTATAAGATAATAAATTGAAAATACAAACGAAACGGCTTGTCCTATGATGGTGGCATAAGCCGCACCTGCAACTCCCCAGCCCAAAAGCCCCGTAAACAACAGGTCTAACACCAAATTTGTTACCGATGCTATAGCAATAAACAAAAAAGGTCTTTTGGCGTCACCCATACCGCGAAGTACAGCAGACACCATATTATACCCTGCAGTAAAAATTAGTCCTACGGCGCAAATTACCATATACTGCATTGCCATATCATACGACTCGACCGGTATGTTCATTATGTCAAGAATAGCGCCCTTAAAGATAAGAATTATAACCGATAACGCTAACGACAATATAAGTATAAGGCTAAACAGCGTACCTATAATGCTATTCATTTCTTTGCGCTTGTTAGCGCCCAGCGCCTGTGCTAAAAGCACCTGCCCCGCATTAGAGAAACCCAAACACACCATTGTGGCAAAATTGACTATCTGACTGCTCTGCCCCACCGCCGATATGCCCGCCGTGCCAACAAAATGACCGACTATTATCATATCTATTGTGCTGTAAAGCACCTGCATAGCATTTGACAGCATAAACGGTAGCATAAAGAAAAACATTTGCCGAGCTATCGGTCCTGTGGTAAAATCTTTTGAAATGGTCTTTGCCGACACCTTTATTTCATCTCTTCTTCTGTTAATTTTCTATAAACGCGACAAGGATTACCCATTGCAACAACGCCGTCGGGTATATCCTTGGTAACAATGCTGCCTGCACCTATTGTTACATTATTGCCTATTGTAACACCCGGCATTACGCGGGTGCCGCCGCCAATCCAAACGTTATCGCCTACCGTAATTGGCTTTGCATATTCGAGGCCCTCATTACGCTGAGCAATATTAAACGGGTGACCTGCAGTATAAAAGGCGCAGTCGGGCGCTATAAAAACATTGCTTCCAAACTTTACCTTTGCGCCGTCTAAAATCACACAATTATGATTTGCAAAAAAGTTTTCGCCAACCTCAATGTTATATCCGTAATCACACCAAAACGGTGAAAAAATTGTTATGTTTTTTCCGTGCGAGCCTAAAATTTCATCAAGCAATTGCGATTTGCCCTCAAAATCGGTTGGATTTAAAAGGTTATATTTATGGCATTTTTCTTTGCAAGACATTATTTCAATTCCTAATTCCTTATCATAATTAGGGTTATAAAGCTGCCCTGCATCACGTTTTTGTTTTTCGGTCATAAAATCACCACCACAACTAATTTAAATATTATTTTAGCACATTGAAAAAATATTGCAAGACAAAAAAGTAGCAGCTTTTTTACAAGCTGCGGCTTAAATTATTCAGTTCTTATTGTAATTGATGTTATTGTTGGTTGCGCACTTGCGGGGATTGTGCCGTTGCCGTCAATGGGCTTTGCATCGGCGCAAACCTTATCTACAACATCAATTCCCTCGGTTACATAACCAAAAACAGCATAGTCACCGTCGAGATGGGGACTGTCTTTATGCACAATAAAAAATTGTGAGCTTGCGCTGTTGGGGTTGCCCGAACGCGCCATCGATATTGCGCCGCGTGTGTGAGAAAGAGTGTTGTTATAACCGTTAGAGGCAAACTCACCCACAATATTTTTATCAGAGCCGCCCGTACCGTTGCCCTTGGGGTCACCGCCTTGTATCATAAAATTCTCTATAATTCTATGGAAGGTGAGTCCGTCATAAAACTTATCGTTTACAAGGCCCACAAAATTTGCGCAGGTAATGGGCGCTGATGACGGGTCAAGCTTTACGGTAACGGTGCCGTAATCCTCAACCTTTATATCTGCATAATAGGTAAGCGAGGTATCAAGTAATCCCTCTTGCTGTTGGGTGTCGCTCTCTGTCGAAGATATTGTGGAGTTTTGTCCTTTATCGGCAGTAGATGTGTAATCATTTTTTGATTTGCCTGCCCAGATAAAAATACCCACAAATACACATAAAACCAATGCGACAACAATTGCCACTACTAAATTGTTTTCTTTACCCTGTGTTGTTTCTTTTTTTGCTTTTGACATTTTTGTAATTCCTCTATTTTTTTGATTGATTTACCGTTTCGTCGGTTATGGTTGACATAGCATCTTCAAGGCTCATACCGTCAGCTATCGCAGCCTTACGCGCGGCGTTAACCGCTTGAATGGTTTTAACGCGCTTGCCGTCAAGCTCGTAGCCCTTCATAGCCCAAAGGGTGAGCAACCACGCCACCATAGGAACTATGCAAAACAGCGCTATTACCACCCAGTTCATACCGTCAACATAAGCGGTTTCTTTTGTGGGTAGATCACGAACGTTTATAAACAGCAACGCAAGACTTACTACAGTAGCCGAAAGTGATGAAACAAGCTTATCTACAAGACTAAAGAGCGTACCCATAATGCCTGGTATAAATTTACCCGAACGGTAGGTTTCGTAGTCTGCGCAGTCAGCAACCATAGGAATCGGCATATCGGCAGTCGAATAATATGCGCCGTAGCCCACGCCAAAGAACAGTATAAACAAAATTGTGTAAAGATTTATCGACAGCTTACCGTCAGCCATAAGTGTTAAGTTGAATGCGGGATTACCCTGTTTCCACATAAGTAATAGGGCAAGTACGCCAACATAGCAAATAAGCGCTACTGCAACATAGGTCATAAGAGAGCGCTTTTGACCATGCTTTTGTGAGGTGCGAACAGTAAGCAAGAAGAACGGTGCCGAGAACACATAACCCAATACCATCATAGGCAAATACAAACCGTCATAATTGCCCATAAGACAAGAATACAGCATTATAAGCACGGTTACATTTGTAGCAATTGCAAGTGCCAGTTTGCAGCCGCCACCCGCTACCATAAGGCGCTGAAGCGGTTTATTTGCTTTGATAATTGAAATATATTCAGAAACCTTAACCTTTTCTTGCTTGCCGCCAAGACCAAAATATTTTTCATTATCCTTTTCCCAGATACCAACGATTGCAAGTATTGTAAGAATAATCGAAACTGCAACGCCTATCGGTGTCATAATACGGAACCAGCTTGCATTATAGTCGCCCGCAAAGCCGTCGCCCGCAAGAATAGGGCCTACGAACTGCATAACGCCCATACCAACAAGTGAGCCTATTGTGTTAAAAATGGTAAACAACGGTCTTTGCTTGGGGTCATTAGTAAGTACAGGCTGCGCCGAACGAGTAACAGAGGTCTGGAAGGTGTAGCCCAAAACCCATATTGCGTATAGCACAATAAACACGGTATAGCGCAACCACATTACATCTTTGGGAATTATCGGCGTAACCATATAAAGCAGTATTACCGATACCGCCATTGTAACGTTACCAATAACCATAAATGGTCTGAATTTACCAAATTTGCCGTTGGTTTTGTCCATCAACGCACCAATAATTGGGTCGGTAATGGCATCAAACACGCGCATACCCGTAACCATAAAGGATGCAAACACCATAGCAAGACCTAAAACCTTGTTACCAAAGGTTGCAATGTAGCTTAAAATAAGCACAAAATAAACATTTGTTGCGCCATTATTCATTGGAAACAGCGCCAATTGATATAGCTTGGCACGGTTAGTGCCTTGATTTTGACTCATATTTATTCTCCTTTAGGTCCAGTTTCCGCCGTTGCCGCCGTCTTTCTTTAATTTATAAGAACGATTTGGAGCATTAACGTGACGGATTATTGCGGTATCGCTACAATCGCCTGCTACCGCCTTTATTTCGGTTTCGGGGGTTATCATAACCCTGAATTTAAACACCTTGTTACCTTTTTTGGTAGCAACCTTTTCGCCGTTTGCGTAAAGTGTTACCTCGTCGCAGTTTGAATAAACCTTAACATCGGTTATACTTTCAACTCGGTCAATATATCGCCTACCGCAGATGTGCACGAATTTTTCGTCAGACCAGTAGGCTTTATAAAGATAAAAACTGTCTTTTTTGATTTCTCTGTCAAAGGTTACAAGGCCCTTGTGGTTCATACCCGGCTCGCCGCCCTGATTACGCGCATCGGCAGCAAAATCAAACATATTCCATAAATGCGTTGCCCACATAAACGGACGTTTTTCAAAAAAACGAAGCATATATTCGTGATAAACACATTGGTATTCTTCGGTTTGATCGCCGCGGTATGGGTGACTTGAGTGCAGGTTTGTCATTGCCTCGCATCCATATTCTGAATATCCGAGAGCTCGGTTAGGGTAAACAAAATGGAAAAAGTCTACCCACAAATCGTTAAGCCACAAAAACGGCGTGTACCAGCCAAGGTACAAGTTCCAACTAACTATATCCGAGATGTGTGCCACGGGATTAAACGGTCCACACACCGCATAGCAAGCAAGAGTTGTAGGTCTGCTTGGATCCATTTCGTGCACCAAATCATTAAGCACGTGATGATTATCTAACATATCCTTTTTATTTTTGGTAGAAATGGTAATCTCATTACTAAGTCCCCAAAAACAAATTGACGCGTGATTATAGTTTTGAACAATAAGCTCTTTCATTTGTGAAATTGTATTCTCACGGCCATTAACCATATGCTCTGAAATATAGGGTATTTCTGCCCAAACAACAAAGCCGTATTTATCACAAAGGTCATAAAAATATTGGTCGTGCTGATAGTGGGCAAGGCGAATGGTGTTAGCGCCTATTTCACGAATCATATCAATATCTTGCTCGTGATGCTCACGGCTTAACGCGTTACCAAGCCCCTTGCGGTCTTGATGACGGCATACACCTCGCAATGCATACGGCTTGCCGTTTAAGAAAAAGCCTTTTTGAGAATCAACATAAAATGTTCTTACACCAAAGCTTGCGCTAACCCTATCTACTACTGTGCCGTCTATTATAAGCTCAGCTTCGCAAGAATAGAGATACGGGTCCTCAATGCCTTGCCAAAGGTGTGCGTCATATACAGTTATGTGAGTATCATCACCGCTGCCCGATGCTACCTCGACTCCTAAATCGTCAAAGATTTTAATATTAACAGCAGCATTTTCTGCATTATGCCATGTGCGAACCCAAACGTTTGCATCGGCACCGTCAACCTCGGCAGAAACCGCCAAGCCGCTGCCACCAAAAAAGTCCATATCAAAATGCTGCTTATTTAGAACAATAAGACGAACATCTCGGTAGATGCCGCCATAAAAGGTAAAATCGGCTTTTTGAGGATAAACGCGGTCATTTACCGAATTATCAACCTCTACTTTAAGATGATTTTGCGGCTTTAGATACTCGGTTATATCGCAGCGAAAGGTTGAATATCCGCCGTCGTGTGTCATAATTTCACTGTCGTTTAAAATCACCTTTGCCGAGGCGTTTACACCTGCAAATTCAAGATATACACATTCATTGTCGATGTATTCGGGCGCAACAAACTCTTTTTCATAAATACAGGTGCCGCGACGGTAATCGTTGCCGCCGTCAGCTCCGTCAATATTATTCCATGTGTGCGGAATATTTATTGGAGTTTTGCTTCCGTCAAAATAAGTAAATACCCAGTCACTATTGAGCAGGTGTGTTTTTCTCATAAAATTCTTTCCTTTTAAAACGATTTGCAGGGAAGCGCCCAAAAGGACGCTTCCCAAATTATTTTTTTATATTAAGCCTTTGCCTTTTTATCTTTTTGGGCTTGCTTAAAGGCTGCATACTCTTCGGTTTTTTGGAGCTTTTTGCTACCGAAAATCCAAAGCACTACAAAGGCAACCGCTAAAACGCCTGCTACAATTGCAGCAATTTTAAGTATTACTAAAATTTGAGGAGTTATAGCCTTAACCACTGTATCTTTACCTACACCGTTCATACCCGATGAATTAGCCATAGCATAGAGGTTGTGGTGACAAGCTTCCTTCATAGCGGTAACAATTACAGCGTCATTTTCATAGTTAGGAAGCTGATTTACAATGAATGGAAGCATAGCGTCAAAGGTGGTAACACCGCCTGCCATCAGCGCATCAACGCCGTTGCAATAGTTAACGAGCACGTTATCGGTAATTGACATACCGCGATTGCCCCACTCATTACGCATAATACCTGTCATAAGGTTCTTGTTGCTACCCGACCATCTTGTACCCCAACGGGTGTATGCTGTCATAACGCCGTTTGCATCACATTCTTCAAGAGGCTTTTGGAACGCTTTAAGATAGATTTCGCGCGCTGCCTGCTCGCCAATCCATGCCGCTTGACCCAAACGCTCTTGTTCGCAGTCGTTAAGCGCAAAGTGCTTGATAACTACATCTACGCCCTTGTCTTGAATAGCCTGAATTTCGGCACCGCCTATTTCACCTGCCAAGAAGCCGTCCTCTGAATAGTATTCAAAGTTTCTGCCACCGTAAGGTGTGCGGTGGGTGTTGCTACCAGGGCCGTAAAGCGCTACAACATCAGCTGCGAGGCAGTTGTTGCCAATAACCTTACCAACCTCATACATAAGCTCGGTATTAAAGGTTGCGGCCATTACGTCTTCAGATGTAAATGCGGTAGGCTCGATATCACCAAGACCTGCGCCGAATATTGCAGCGGTAAGACCCTGCGGGCCGTTTTCGTCACGGGCACCAGGTGCATTTACCGATTCGGCCGGCATTCTCCAGTGGAACGAGTCACCAATAAGTGATACCATCTCATCGAAGGTGAGCTGATCAAGCAATTTATCCCAATCAGGATCATCGTAATCCTTGCCTATCATATCATAAAGTGTAAGTCCGTTATCGGCACCCAAGGTTGGCATATCTACCTTATCATAGTTTTTAGCATCATACTGCACATCCTGAAGCTCAGCTATCATCTGCTTTGTAAGAGCAATTTTATAAATTTCTTTACTGGGCCATGTAGCCTGCCAATCAGAGCGTGACAAATATGTAATCTTGTCTTCGTTTCCTTCATAGAGGTTAAGGTCAGAATCTGACAGCTGATTTGTGATTTCAGTACCATTTAATGATTTTGAATATGTCTCAGCGTCAAATGCATCCTGAGTCCACTTATAAGCGAGAGCGGCATTACCGTCGGCATCCATTTTACCTTCTGTGTTTGCTACGGTGTAGCCCTTCGCCGCAAGTGTGTTGTTAACAGCAGCGTGAGCATCGGTAGCAACGGTAAGATAATAATCGCCTGCATCTAAAATATAGGTTTTTGCGCCGTAAGCATCGTAAGAAGCAAGGTCGCGCTTGTCAACCTTAATTGTGATAATCTCACTGTGGCCGGGCTCTAACACCTTTGTTTTACCAAAGCCGCAAAGAGCTACAGACGCCTTTTCAACCTTGTTTTCCTTATCGTATTCGGTATAGGGTGACTGTGAATAAACCTGTACGGTTTCTTTGCCTGCCATATTGCCGATATTAGTTACATTTACGCTAACTTCGAACTGATCGGTTTCGGCATTGTATTTAACACTCATATTTGAATAATCAAACTGTGTGAAGCTTAGACCGTAACCAAATGGGAAAGCGACCTTGTCGCCGTATTTATAGTCGCCTGCGTTACCTGTACCCATAACAAAATCTTCATAATGGGTTTCATAATACTTATAGCCTACATAAATACCCTCTTGGTAAATCATATAACTACGAGCTTCTTTTGGAATTGGGTTTTCGTCGGAATCTTCGTCATAACCCTCATATATAGTAGGTACAAAGTTTTGCATAGCAGGTGAAGAATAGTTGTCGTAGCAATAGGTATCAACAAGGCTACCCGATGGGTTAACCTTACCTGCCAATATATCGGTTACAGCGTTTGTGCCGCTGATACCAACACCGCCTATCCAAAGGCAAGCGTCAATAGCATAGGCGTCATCCTTTAAGAAATCAACCTGTAAAGCATTTGATGAATTTATAAGAACGATAACCTTTTTGATTTTACCGTCCGTTTTAAGGTCAGAAGCATATTTTAGTAAAGCCTTTTCGTTTTCATCAAGTGCTAAGTAGTTGTATTCTTTAAATGCCAAATCGTAGCCCTCACCGCCAACACGTGAGAAGGTGATGATAGCAGCATCGCCGTATTCGATAATAGATTTTTTAACATCATCGGTATAAACATCCATAGGCACTTCTGCAATAGATGCCTGACCTGCAAGCACAGCGCTTTCGCCTGCTGATGCGCTGCGGTCATAAGCCGCGCCTGCACCTGTTTTATAAAAATCCCACAAGGTCTGATTAACTTTAAGACCCGATTTTTCGAGCGCTGTTTTAAAATCATCAGCTTTAGAGGCATCAACATTACCCGAGCCTGTGCCGCCGTAAACAAGATTTACCGAGCTTGAAGAAAGTGTGCTCACCTTAGCACCCTCGGATAGTGGCAATGCGCCGTCTTTATTAAGTAACAGTGCAGCGCCCTCAGCCTCTACCTGATAGCAAATCTGGTCGCCGTATTTATACATTTCTTCATCTGAAGAAAAATCACTTTCAAAATATTTTGCGTTTTCGTCTTCGTTTTGAAGCTCCCAGAAGCTGCCGCCGGCAAGAGCAACAATGGTGTTGTCAAATATGCCGAGAGCAATGTTTGCCGGAACTAAAATAATAGTTAATACCAAGCAAATAATTGCGAGCGTCTTCCAAAGACCGAGTGCTTTGCGTTTTGCCTCTTTGTAAGCTTTTTTTGTTTGCTTGAACAAAGTCTTCTTTTCGTCCATAATAATTCCTCTTTCGACAATTTTTTGGAGAATTTTTCCAAAATATACGAACAATAACACATATTTATTATTCATATTGATTATAACACAGTGAATTTTAATAGTCAACAAAAAGCAAAAAAGAGAGCCTATCATTTTAGATAAGCCCTCTTTTAGTGAAAAATTTTATTTCTCTTCTACAGTTACCTTTTCGGCTTCTACGGTTTCAATCGTTTCGTCCTCTTTGGTTTCGTTTTCTTCTATCTTTTTGCCAAGAAGCGAAGGAAGCTCCATACCGGCCATTGCAAATACCTCGTCAAGAGGGGGTACCGATTTCATCATACCTGAAATAAAGTTTGCGGTAGAGGTTTTTCCATCACCGCCTTGACCGCCGTCCCAAACAGTAACCTTGTCAATCTTAATATTTTTAATTGCATCAACCTGAACACGCATAAGGTCTTCAAGCTTATCAGCAATAAGTAATTTAAGCGCTGCTTCGGCGTCGCCACCTGCTGATTTAACAATTTCCGCAAAACCTGCAGCCTGCTTTTTAAGTATTTCTTCAGCACCGAGCGCTTCTGCCTGCATTTTAGCAAAGATAGCATCAGCCTCACCCTTTGCCTTGCGGCGAATTTGTTCAGCCTCAGCCTCGGCAGCAAGCTCAAGCTCTTTCTTTTTAGCCTCGGCACGAACGATAACATCGGCTTCAAGTGTTGCCTGCTCTTTATCGCGTCTCGCTTTTTCAGCGGCCTGCTCTGCAGCATATGATTCTTCCAAAGCCTTTGCGGCTTGAGTTTTTTCAGCAGTTGTTGCAATTTTTAATGCTTCGGCTTCTTTTTCTTTAAGAGCCGCCTCACTCATTGCAATCTTCATCTTGGCTTCATTTTCACCCTCAATGGCCAAAGAATCCGCACGAGACACCTCAATACGCTGTTCCTTTTGGGCGTTTGCCTGACCGATAGAACCCTCACGATCCTGCTCGGCAACATTACGTTTTGCATCGTTGATAGCCTTTGCGGCGGCCTCTTTACCAAGAGCCTCTATGTAACCCGATTCATCACTTATGTCGGTTACGTTAACGTTGATTAGTCGAAGACCAATCTTTTTAAGCTCGCTTTCAACGTTTTCACTGACAGCAGCCAAGAATTTATCACGGTTGGTATTGATTTCTTCAATATCCATTGTAGCAATAATAAGACGCAACTGACCGAAAATAATATCCTTTGAAAGCTCTTGAATTTCGTTGCGCTGCAAGCCTAAAAGGCGTTCAGCCGCATTTTGCATAATACCCGGCTCGGTAGAGATACCTACCGTAAAGCTTGAGGGAACATTGATACGGATATTTTGCCTTGACAATGCGTTTTTTAAGTCAACCTGAATTGATATTGGTGTCAAATCAAGGTATGCATAAGACTGGAACACGGGCACAACAAATTCAGCGCCACCGTGAATACACTTTGAACTACGGTTAGAGCCGTCGGTATTTTTGCCGATAGAGCCGTAAACTACCATAATTTTGTCTGACGGACATTTTTTGTAGCGTGAGCATATCCAAATGAAAAAGGATATAAGAATAATTACCGCTACACAAATTAAAAAGATGATTCCTGGTTGCATAAGTTCTCCTCCAAAATATAATTTTTATTTACGTTTAACGACAAGTGTTGTCTGTCCGCTTACACCAACAACTATTATCTCGCTGCCGGTGGGAATAGCCTCACACTCGTCGGTAACGGCGTTTCGCTCTACATAAGAGCCCTGTAGCATAACATTTACCTTACCTTCACCCTTACGGGAAGCAGGCACTGCAAGATATACCTTACCTGCGCAGCCTAATGCATTGCGATTATCGGCGGTGCCGCTGCTACGTAGCTTCATTATAGCCTTAAACAAATATGCCACAAGCACCATAATTGCAAAGCCGCAAGCAGTTGAGGTAAGCAATGTTATAACCAAATTGATATTTGCCTCGGTCATTACAACGCCAACCCAGCCAAACATAACCAAAAATGATATAATGCCTCGCACGGTAAATATGCGCAGGCTGTCAAAGCCCGCCGCGTCAGCCAATTCTGCCGCATCGGCAATTTCGTCGCCATATATGCCGTCATATATATCCGCTTGGGCATCAGCTTCAAAATCGAGGTCGGTATCGGTATCAAAATCAGCATCAAGGTCGACATCGGCATCTCCGTCATCAAAACCAAAAAACATAAGTACGGTTTGAATAACAAGCACCAGTGTTGCGGGAATTGCTATACAGTAAAAAATCTGAGCCGAAAGGCTTAATGCGTTCCACCATTCAATAAATGACATATATTTTCCCCCTTAATTAATCAAGTGCTGCCAAAATTTCTTTTGCGTTATCGCGAAGCTTTGAGGCAGTATGCGCATACAGCATAACCTGCAAAATATGTTCAAGACGCCTTTTGTCACCGGGTACTCTTGGCACAAAATCCTTTACAGCATCTTTTACAACGCTTTTAACCGCATCACTTTTAGAAATATCTATGCTTTTACCCGCTATCATATCAACATATATGTGATACAACTCATCATCACCGATAAGATCGTCGGTAGTATCGTCGATTTCGCCTCCAATAATGTTTATAAGACCGCAAATAGCATCTATTTGCAATGTTTCACGCAGCATATTGATGATTACTATTCTTGCAAACTGTTGTTTTGAATACAGTTTTTTAACAGGAGAAGCCACAAATTTGCGTTTTACCCAGTTTTGCACAACATAAGGCTCGAGCCCTGTCATTGAACAAAGCTGCGATAAGGTTATTCCCCCTGCCGCAAAAATGCCGTTAAATAATACTTTCGAACTTCCTTTTTTTAATTCAAGCACCTCTATGGTGGTACCCGGATATGTAGCCATACGCTCACCCCTTTTGGTGTTTGCACCATTATAATATCATATGGTCAAGCGATTGTCAATAGTAATCACTTGATTTTTTTAAAAATTATTTTTCTTTAAGCATAAGTCGCACAATTTCTTTGTCGGTCTGCTTCATACCAACCTTGCCTATGTAGCCTACGCAACTGATGGTCTCGCCCGCGTCCTCTTTCAAAACACCGGTAAAGGCGTCATAGTTTTTATCGCGCATGGCAAGGGCGTGAGCCAGCATTGCCGCATCAAGCGCTGATGCGATTTTTGCCGCGCAAGAGGTCTTGGCACCGTCGCAAATAACGCCGGGTATATTTGCAAGCGTATTATCAATCGTGTTTTTTATTTGTGTAACGCTACCGCCTACGATGTATGTAATGGATGCGCCTGCCGCGCAGGAAGCCGAAATTGCACCGCAAAAGGCTGAAAGCTTGCCTATAAATTCTTTTTGATAAACTGTAAGCAGTCCGGAAAACACAAGCGCGCGGTAAAGCTTTTCTTGAGATATTGATTTTTCACGTGCATAAACAATAACAGGCACGCTTGACGCAATACCCTGATTTCCGCTACCCGAATTTATAATAACCGGCATATCACAGCCGTCCATTCGAGCTTCACTTGCTGCCGCCGCGTATGCGCGCATACGGGTAACAACATCTTCAGGGTAGGCTTCGCGAATTACCCTGCCAATGCCAACACCATAGTCGCCTGCCATACCCTCATAAGCAATATCCATATTGCACTGTATAACACGGTCAAATATTGGTTTTATAAGCGAAACATCTACCGTATCGGCAAATTCCTTTATATTTTCAACACTGAGTTCCGATCGGTCGGCAACAGCGGGCTCGCCGTCTATAACATCGCTTTTAAATACATCCTCACCGTTTTTGGTAATGTGAACAATATTTATGTGGTCGTATCGCACCTCAACCGTAACGGTGTTGCTACCCGACCTTGCTTCTATTATAAAATGCAGTGGTATTTCAGAGTCGAGATACTCAACACGGCATCTGTTTTCTGCTAAAAACTTATTTGCGGCGGCACGGGTGTCAGGGGTTACCGATTCTAACACCTCCATAAGTCTGCGCGCATCACCGCCAAAGGCACCTAAGGCGCAGGCAGGCTCAATGCCTGTAAGACCCTCCGAATTGGGTATTGCCACACATCGAACATTTTTAATAATATTGCCACTGCAATAGGCGGTGATTTGTTCAGGCAGCGCACCCAGCACCTCGCGCGCACGCGACGAGGCAAATGCCAGTGCTATAGGCTCGGTACAACCCATGGCGGGAATTAACTCTTCTTTTAAAATAGATAAAAAATCGGATTTTGTTTTTTCACTCAACATATAAATTCCCCATAAAACTTGATATAAGCGCATTGCCATAAACACAGCAACCTTTTAAAGATATAATATCACAATTTTTTACTAAATTCAATAAATGCATTTATGCAAAAACATTGACTTACTTTTTTGTTTTAGTTATACTGTTTTTAAAGGCGGTGTTTTTATGAAAAAATACGATATTGCCGCGTACATTTGGCCGGCATACACAGGTGACGAACCACGCACCAAACTCTTTTGGCCCGAAAATATAGGCGAATGGCAAACGGTTCGCGATGCGTACGGTTATGTAAAAGATAACGGCTATGTGTGGAATCGCAAGCCGCTTTTAGGCTTTCAAAACGAGGCGGACCCCACGGTTATGGAGCAACAAATTAAACTGGCTCTCGACCACGGTGTAAATGTATTTATATACGACTGGTATTGGTACGACGACCGTCCATTCCTTGAGCAGTGCCTAAACGACGGATTTTTAAAGGCAAAAAACTGCAAGGATATAAAATTTTACATTATGTGGGCAAACCACGACGCTAACTACACCTGGGATCGCAGAAATGCAGGCAAGCTGTGGGATACTATATGGCGCGGTGACGTAACAATAGACCAGTTTTATAAAATTGGTCGCAGATGGATTGACCAATATTTTAAATGTGAAAACTATTATAAAATAGACAACAAACCTGTTATTAGCATTTATGCTCTTAAAAACTTTGTAAAGGGCTTTGGCAGTCTTGAAAACACACGCAAGGCTATGCAGTGGCTTGATGACGAATGCAAAAAAGAGGGCTTTGGCGGCGTGCATTTTCAGTTTGTGCGTTGGAACGGCAAGAGCGAGAACATATCGGGCGTTGACGGAGGCACTATTGAAACCACCAACGACCTTATCAGTGAGCTTGGTTTCTCTTCACTTACACATTATCAGTTCGTTCACTTTACACCTATTGACCGCGACTATTTAGAGCTTTTACCTGATGTTAAAAAAGAATGGGAAACGGTTGCCGAAATATATGATGTTCCATATTTTCCTCACGTTTCAATCGGTTGGGACAATAACCCTCGTTTTAAAGATTATAGCTTTGGCGTTTGTAAGAACAATACACCCGAAAATTTTGAAAAGGCTTTGCGCGAGGCAAAGGATTTTGCCGACAAAACAGGCGTTTCACTTATCACTATTAACAGCTGGAATGAATGGACCGAAAGCAGCTATCTGCTGCCCGACAATGTAAACGGTTACGGGTATTTAGAGGCGGTTAAAAAAGTATTTAAAGACGAAAAATAACATTAAAAGAGTATCAGCCAAACGGTTGATACTCTTTTTGGTTTACAAATACTCTTGCATTTGTTTGCGCAATTTTTCTTCTAATTTTATAAGTCGCTTGCAAATATCTTTTGAGACCTCGTCGGCCGCTTTATATTCGTTTAGATATCGGTTGAGCGATTTAATACCCATATCGCAGCCATCGGTCATAAGGTCGGCTATCGTATTGTCGGAATCGTCCATACCAAGCTTCATTGTGGTTTTCATCCAAGACATACCCTTTGCCATTGGGTTTGGGTCCTTGCCCTCGTCGTGATATTTACCTAAAAGCTGTTGCAATTCTTTATCAAGCTCGTCGTGCTCGTCCTTGCAAGCATTAAGACACTCACGCATTTTATTGGATTTTACGTGGTCATACACGTCGTGAATAGATTTTACACCCATTTTTATGCCCGCATCACACTCGCGAAGCAGCTTTATTGTATCTTGCTCTACCATAAAAAACACATCCTTTCGGAATTATTATGCCCGAAAGGATGTGTTGTATTAATTTTCTTTTAAATCAAAAAGCTTTTTATTATATATCAAAAGCAAGTTATTCTTTTTATCGTTTGAAAACACCAAATAAAAATCATCGTCAATATGAGAGTAGTTGTATATACCCTGCGTGCTCATATTGTACATTTTACTCCATTTGTAATGCCTGTTCTCAAAAGAATCAATCGTACGAATATATATTCTATACTTTCCGCCTTTAGCAAAACAAAATTCGTAATAAGCATGTGAATGTTTGCCGGTGTGCTCAATTTTTTCTTTTATTTCTACCAACCAATCTTCAACTATTACCAAATTTTTACTTGTTATTTTCCGGCCTATTATCGGTATAAAAAGCGCATATATTCCGCCCACTACACCTGAAATTCCCATTACAACCAAAAATATCGTCATTATTTTGAGCTCATCCCAAAATTCGCCCGCAAGCAACAAAAGAATTGCGCCCATAATAACCAATATAAAAAACGCGAAAACACTTGGCTTATATAATTCTTTAATATCTTGCTTAATGTTTTGAATTGTCAACGTTTCTTTAGGTATTTTATTTAAATGTTCACTCATAAAAGGGTCCTATCTGCAATTACTTGCTTCTATTTTTAGCGGAGTTTGTTTACCGTCAACCAATATTTCGCCCTTTATATTAGCATCTACACAATACGAAAGGATGACGTCTGCCACCGCACAATCGGTATTGTCACGGATTATTTCGTTATCATAAAACTCAAGATTTTTACAAGAATATGCATAAATTACCGTCTGATCCGACACTGTAAACTTATTTTTGTGTATCTTAATGTTTTTATGATATGGTTGCTCTGTTTCGGGCTTTAGCACTACGGGGCAGATACTTATCACCCCGTTGCAAAACTGATACATAGAGCTCATACATTCCTTACCAAAGGTGTTTTCGGTAATTTCTACATCGTGGCACTCACCCGATTCAAACCAACCGTTAGAGTCGCCCGCTACCAAAATGGCCGAGCCCGAGGACTCGAAATAGTTACCCTTTATCAGCACCTTTTTTGGTGTGGAAATAAGCAGTCCGCGCGCGCGGCAGCTACCAAAATAGTTGCCCGTGCACTCAAAGCTTGCAGTATTAGTAAGATTATCGAGCGCAAATTCTTCGCCGCTGTTTATAGCGTCAAGAATCTCATCGGGAATTTCCTCTTCAAAAGTGAGTATAAAGGTCTTATCGGTTTGAAGTTTATATTCATTTGCCTTAACGTGACACGCGCCGCTCATATTGCCGCGCTTTATAAAGACTATATCATCGCCCTGCTTTGCCCAATAATGAAAACCACACGCCTGACGATGACCATAGGTGCAAAGCACGGTTTTATTATCTATAACCTCTGATAAGATAACGCAACAGCTATGCACGTTTATCGGGTCGTCCATAAGTGCGTGGAATTTACAGTCCTTTATAACCACGTGACCCGATACGTTTGTTATGTGCATGCCGTCGTCACGTCCGCTTGAAACAAAGCGACCGCACTGATTGTTTGGCAAAAAGTCAACACTTTGGTATGTTAAGTTATGGCAAAACTGTGCAAGGCAGCCCAGTCCTCCACAAGAATAAAAGGTTGTGTTTTTTACGGTTATATCGCGACATCGCTCACAAAAAACGCCTGCGTGTATGCGCACGTTGTGCCTAATGTTTAATAGGTCGCCTGCCACGAGCTTTTTAGGCTCTTTAAACTCAAGTCGATACACACTATTTCCCAGCGGTGTTACCGAGTTATAGTAAATGTCGCCCGTGTTTTTACGAACGGTAAATTTTTCGCTTTCAAAGGCTATGGCATTATTGGTGGATTTGTACCACTCGCCGGCGCCAACGTAAAATTCAAACGTGTTATCTGCAATGCGGTGAGGAAAAGCATCGGGGTCAACAAAAATCTCTGCACCTACCTCGTCGCACGAAAGCACCTTACCCTCGGCGGCAAGTGGGTATTTCCAATCAACGTAAAAGCCATCAAGTGTAACGTTTTCGCACTCGTCCAGTGTAAAAACCTGCATGTGCCCCTCTAATAAAAATTTGGCGCCGCAACCGCGCAAAACACAGTTTTTCATACCCTTTAGCCATAGTGCAAGCGTTCTGTACGGTTGAGGGTCAGAATTTGAAATGCGATAGTCATATCGCATTTCCTCATGTGGTGAAAAATAATATTCATCCGCCTCAAATACAAACTCGGTATCTTGGGGATTTTCTATAAACAACTTATAAAGCGCGAGCGTGATATCGGTTTTGGGTAAAATGCCCCATTCGCGCAGTATGATGGTTTTCATAAGTTTAGTCTCCTTTTTTTAAGCCTCAAAATCAAGGCACAATCTTGTTTGGGTAAAAGGTCGCACAAAGGTATCGGCAACGTGCACGTGCTCGGGGTGGGTGGAATAGCCCTTTAAAGAAGCCTCGTCTTCAAAAACCGAGTAGAGCATAACATCGGCATTAGACGATGCAAGACCTACAGTTTGCACCTCAATTTCGATAAGACCGGGTATTTTACCCAAAAGGTCCTCAAGACCGTTTTTTATTCCGTCTTTTACAGCGTCGTTATTGTGTTCGGGCTTTAATTGCCATAAAATTATATGTTTTACCATTGCCTTTGCCACCTTAAAATATATTTGCTTTAAGGGTATTATAGCATAAAGGCAACTAATGGGCAAGTATATAACCACCACAGAATTTCGCGGGAGCGAAGATTCACAGATAGTGGCTCCAAAAGCAAAGGACACGCTTTCGCGTGTCCTTTGCTTTTGGGTGTTTTGAACTTAATGACACGAATATAACGTGCCTGAAAATTTGATATTCTTAATATGATTATTTATTTTTGAGTTTTTTATTTTGATATACCAATCCAACTAAATTATAAACCAAATAACAAATGATAGATAAAAAACAAAAACTTAAAAGTACCATATAGAAAATATTTAAATCTTCTAAAAACCTTTCTATATTAATTACAGCACCAATAGCTAATGGTGCGAACAAAAGAAAGAAAAGAATGATTCCAAAAACAACTTTTTTGAAAAGATAATGTTGTATAATAATATCTCTGTTGTCAGATTGCTCAGTAAGTTCTTCTTGTTTTGTAATTCTGAATACACTTGTTCCGCTCAAACCCTCTAAAAGAGTTCCTTTTATTTGATTGGCACCAAAGTTTTGAACTAATGAATTTTCAATTATATTCATATTCAGTTTTTCTCTTGTAATAGAATATGTTAAAAAATACTGCACCGTTTTTGGCTTCGATTTAACAAACTCAAAACAACGCAAACCTTTAATTTTATTTAATCGCCAACCACTTTCCTCTAAAGCAGTAAGTTGTTTTTCTATTTCTTCAAATTTCCATATTGGTTGAAAAAATCTTTTCTTCATTTCATCACCGCCTTGGGTATATTATATGCTTGTGTCAAATTGGGGACAAAATATCTGCATTTTCAATTTTTATAAATTAATCGGATATAATAATCTATTAAATCGTAAATCCAATCATTCAAATTGCTAAAATTATATCCTATTGATTTGGCCAAATCAGTATTTATACTGTATTCAACCTCTCCATTATATGTACCTTTGTCACCGTCCGCTGATAAAACAGCTTTTACATTACATTTCTTTTCTACATACTCTATAACTTCTTTGAGAGAAATTGTGCCATTAGAACAACCATTAATTGCTCCAGTATAATCTGATTCAACAAGAAAAGCCATAAATTCTCCCGCTTCTTTTGATTCAATATAACCCATTTGACAATCAATGTTGTCAATATTCATAGGAATACCATTAATTGTATGCTCAATATAAAAAAGCAATCTTTTTGTGTAATCGTCTATTCCAATAACAAACGGATAACGAACAGCAATAAAGTTTTTGTGATTATATTTTTGCCATAACGCACATTCTGCCTGACGCTTTATCTCATCATAAGGAAAATCAAATCTTCCACACCATATAAGTTGTTTAGATAAAGGATTAAAATCGTTTTCTTTCGTATCGATATGTTTAGGCTCGTAAATTGCGGTAGAAGACATCTGAATATATTTGTCGCAATCGAGAGCATCAAGAGCATACTTTATATCGTTAGAACAATAAGCAAGTTTATCTATTACAATATCAAAATGGTGTCCAGCAAGGGCGTTTCGCATACTTTCGGGATCGGTGCGTTCAATACAAATATAAGAAACTTTGTTACCAAAAACATTTTTGCTATTTCCCCTTGTAGCAAGCGTAACATCGTGACCTTGCGCAAGTAAGGCATTAACGGTGTGAATACCGAAAAA
>JAZQFX010000011.1:0-30984 GCA_045539695.1 Acutalibacteraceae bacterium | reverse complement strand
CACGGCGGCTTTGATGGTGGGGCATCGGCATCGGACGGGACTGTGGAGAAAGATATAAATCTTTGCATTTCGCAAAAGCTTTGTTCGCTGTTGCGCTTTTACGGTTATGACGTTATTATGACACGCGACAGTGATACAGGCACCGAGGACGATGAATCTCAATCAATTCCAAAGCGAAAAAAGAGCGATCTTGTAAATCGACTGCAGATAATGAAGGATAATCCCGATGCTATTTTTGTAAGCGTGCATCTTAACAAGTTTACAACCTCGGCGGCAAGCGGCGCGCAGGTGTTTTATACAAAAAACTACAAAGAAGCCCAGATGGTAGCGCAATCGGTTCAGCAAAGCATAACATCGCTTATTCAACCCGAAAACACGCGGGTTGTTAAGCAGGGTACAGACAGTACATATTTGCTAAAAAATGCGGCCGTACCTGCAATTATTGTAGAGTGTGGTTTTTTAAGTAACAAACAGGACTTAGAAAAGTTAAAATCAGACGATTATCAGTCACAGATGGCTTTTGCTATTTGTGTTGGAATATTAAATTTTATGGAAGGTTAAAAATATATGGCAGGAAAAATAAAAACGGTTTATGTATGTCAAGAATGCGGATATGAATCACCCAAATGGATGGGGCAATGTCCTAATTGTAACGAGTGGAACACACTTGAAGAGGAGATTATTGCCGATAAAAAAGTCGCAGTTGGAACAATGACATCAACAGCGGTTAAAAAGGTTATATCTGGCGCTAAAACACTTTCTCAAATAAATATAACCGATGAACAACGCTACACAACAAAAATCAGCGAGCTTGACCGCGTGCTTGGTGGCGGTATTGTAAAAGGCTCGGTGGTGCTGCTTAGCGGCGACCCCGGTATTGGTAAATCAACCATACTGTTACAAATATGTGAGAGTATGCGTGATGACTTAAAAATATTATATGTTTCAGGCGAGGAATCTGCAGTGCAGATAAAGCTTCGTGCAAAGCGTTTGGGCGTTGAGGGCGACAATGTTACCATAATGAGCGAAACCGATACACAGGCCATTTGCGAGTATGTTATGGCAGAGAAGCCCGACCTTGTAATGATTGACTCTATTCAAACGCTACAAATCAGTGAGCTATCTTCTTCGGCAGGTAGTATAGTTCAGGTTAGAGAATCTACCAATATGCTGCTACGCACGGGTAAATCGCTTGGTATTCCAATATTTATTGTAGGCCATGTAAACAAGGGCGGCGATATTGCAGGACCAAAGGTGTTAGAGCACATTGTTGATACCGTGCTTTATTTTGAGGGTGAACGCAATCAGTCGTACCGTATATTACGTGCTATTAAAAATCGTTTTGGCTCTACTAATGAAATCGGTGTTTTTGAAATGCGCGACACGGGACTATGTGAGGTTGAAAATCCGTCGGCCATGCTGCTGTCCGGCAGAATGAGCAACGTATCGGGTGCGTGCATTACCTGCGTTATAGAGGGTACAAGACCTATACTTTCTGAGGTTCAAGCACTCGTTACCACAACGGGTTTTGGTAATCCACGTCGTATGTCAAACGGCTTTGATTATAACCGTCTTAATCTTTTACTTGCAATTCTTGAAAAGCGACAAGGGCTTTATTTTTCGAATCTTGATACCTACTTAAACGTTGTCGGTGGTATGCGACTTGACGAGCCTGCGTGTGATTTGGCTGTATGTATGGCGCTTGTATCAGGACTTCGCGATACTCCGCTTGACGAAAAGCTAATTGCATTTGGCGAGGTTGGACTTTCGGGCGAAATACGCAGTGTATCGCGTGTGCAAGCACGTGTAAACGAGGCGGCGCGTCTTGGCTTTACACATTGTGTGCTACCCAAAAGCTGTATAAAACAAATCACCAAAAAGCCTGACGGTATCGAGCTAATCGGTGTAAAAAACATAAAAGAAGCGTTATCTATTATAAGATAAAACAAACACTGTAAGGAATTAACCTTACAGTGTTAAATTTTAACTATTTTGTACCAAAAATACGGTCGCCCGCGTCACCAAGACCCGGTAGAATGTATGCGTGGTCGTTTAAGCAATCGTCAAGTCCTGCGCAATATACAGGAACATCGGGGTGAGCTTTTGTAAATGCTTCAATGCCTTCGGGTGCCGCAATAATGCACATAAACTTAATTCTTTTCGGATTAAATTCTTTAATGCGTGATACTGCGTCAATAGCGCTACCACCGGTAGCAAGCATTGGGTCAAGCACAAACACATCACGTTCTGATAAATCGGCAGGTAATTTACAATAGTAATCAATCGGCTGATGTGTTTCGGGGTCGCGGTACATACCAATATGACCTACTTTTGCAGACGGTATAAGGCTAAGTACACCGTCTACCATACCAAGCCCTGCGCGAAGTATTGGCACAAAAGCCATTTTTCTACCTGCAAGCACCTTGGTTGTTGCGGTCATCATAGGGGTTTTTGTTGATACCTCTTTAAGTGGTAAATCGCGTGTTGACTCATAGCACATTAACATTGCGATTTCACTGACGAGCTCGCGAAATTGCTTTGTTCCAGTGCGTTCGTCGCGCAAAATTGTAAGCTTATGCTGAATAAGGGGATGGTCCATTACAAATACGTTATCCTTCATTTTAAAACCTCCACATTATTTATTTTCTATAGCTGTTATTTTATCTACTCTTGTTTGATGTCTGCCGCCTTCAAATTCGGTATCAACAAACAAATCTACAAGCTCAATAGCGGTGCCCACACCAATTACTCTACCACCAAGGCAAAGAATGTTAGAGTCGTTGTGAAGTCTTGTATATTTAGCGCTAAAATGCTCACTGCAGCAAGCGGCGCGGATACCTTTAACCTTATTTGCTGCAAGTGACATACCAATACCGGTACCACAAACTAAAATACCGCGCTGGCAATTGCCGTTTGTTATTTGCTCGCAAACCTTTACGGCAATATCGGGGTAGTCAACCGATTTGTTTTCGTATATACCACAGTCAAAAACCTCAAAACCTCTGTTTTTGAGATGTTCGGCTATAGCGTTTTTGTGTTCAAAACCGCCGTGGTCACAACCAATTACTATTTTCATTTTTTGTCCTCCGTTTTTGCTTTTAATTCGCGTTCTGCTTGTGGCAGGCGAAGATATACAGGTAATAAATTTTCAGGTGATACTGCATTGTCAGTATTGCTGTTTTTATATGCGTAAAAGCCAATGCCAACAGCATTTTGAAATTTTAAATGCTCGGGTGCGAGGATAATGTTTTTAATATCAGAAACAGTTTTATAAAATAAATCTGCGCCGTCACCGCATATAATAATTTGTTTTTCGTGTGATATATTTAAAATTTCATTTTTAAGCTCATCAGCCATTAATGCGCGGTCTTCGCATAGTCTTGTAATAACACCGTCGTTTATCGCAAACAATGCGTTATAAAACTGATTACATCTTGCATCCATAACAGCACATACAATACAGTCGCGGTCAATAAATGCCTGTGCCATACCGTCGAGTGTTGAAACCGGAATACACGGTATATTACTGGGTGCGGCAAGTCCTTTTACAGCGCTTATACCTATACGCAGCCCCGTGAATGAGCCGGGTCCCACAGCTACGGCTATGCTATCTATATCACATAGCTTCGTTGCAGAATTGTCAAGAGTATTAATAATCATTTGCACAAGTGTCTGAGAATGGGTAAGCTTGGCGTTTATAAAAGAGCTTGCTTTGATTTTACCATCATCAATAATTGCGCATGATGCGGGTGTAGCAGAACATTCTATACTTAAAATTTTCATACTGCATCACCTCGGTCAATACTAATTTCACGTTTGGTTTCATCAAGCCGTTTGATTGTTACTCTAATAACATCTTCGGGTAGAGCAGATTCAATATTTTCACTCCACTCAACAGCCAAAACGCCGCCCGATTCCATATATTCGAAATAGCCGGTAGAATAAAGGTCGTCCCAACCGCTGACGCGATACATATCAAAATGATATAAATCGAGTCTGCCGCCCAAATATTCATTAATTATTGCAAAAGTAGGGGATGAAACCTCGCCTTTAAAGTCAAGTCCATCGGCAAGACCTGTCACAAAGCAGGTTTTACCCATACCTAAATCACCATAAAAGGCAATTACTTCACCACCGCTTAAAGTAGCGGCTAAATCAGCGGCAATTTTTTTAGTGTCAGCAGGAGAATTAGATATAAAAACACTATTCATTTTTTAAAATTCTCCTTTCATTTTGTTCTAATGAATTTTATCATATAAGCAATTAACTGTCAATTAAATAAATTTAAAAATTATGTTTATAATAATGAAAAAATGTGATATTATATAGTGAACAATATCTTAGAGGTGCTTATATGACTTGGGTTTGGTTATTTTTTATATTGTTTTTTGTTTTGATTTTAGGTGTTTTGTACTGGGCATTTAAAACCGCTTTTATGCGCAGTGACGTGCGCCTTATAAGCTTTGAATCAGGTCCACTCGCGAAATACAAAGATGTTTTTAAGAAAAGTTTTGAATATCTCGACTCACTTCAAAGCGAAAGGTTATATAC
Source organism: Acutalibacteraceae bacterium (assembly GCA_045539695.1). GTDB lineage: Bacteria > Bacillota > Clostridia > Oscillospirales > Acutalibacteraceae > UBA737. Next base: position 26,433 of record JAZQFX010000011.1, on the reverse strand, counting down.
GCAAAGCTTTGATGGGCTTCGCTTGGCGGGTAGTTATTATAACAACAATAATTCCGACACCACAATTTTGCTGTTTCACGGTTACCGTTCTGACGGCAGATTTGATTTTGCTTGCGCTGTGAAATATTATATTGAAATGGGATTAAACGTTTTGGTTGTAGATCAACGAGCTAACGGTGAAAGCGAGGGTAGGCTTATTACGTTTGGCATTAAGGAACGCCGTGATGCTGTGACCTGGAGTAATTATATAAATGAAAAATACTGTCCTAAAAATATATTTTTAAGCGGTGTATCTATGGGCGCTACCACAGTTATGATGGCAGCAAATCTTGAATTACCTCAAAATGTAAGGGGCATTATTGCCGACTGCGGTTTTACTGCGGCGCCCGACATTATTAAAAAGGTGGCGCACCAAGCCTTTAAAATCAATGCAACCCCTATTTTACCTGTTTTAAATTTGATGTGCAAATTGTTTGGTAACTTCAGTCTTTATGAAACAACAACCATAAAATCGCTGAGTGAATCTGATATTCCTATCTTTTTTATTCACGGCAAAAAAGATGGATTTGTACCTTGTGAAATGACCGAACAGTCTCACAAAGCGGCACGCGCCGAAAAGCATATCTGTTTGGTGGACGAAGCCGATCACGGTATCAGTTTTTTGGTTGATACAGACAATATTCAAAAACAAATTTCCGCTTTTGTAAGTGCCCACCGTTCATAGTTTATTAAAAAAATGTTGTAATTTTGTTCAAAATGTGTTATTATAGCATATATGTGTTTGAAAGGTGGATAACATATGAGAGCAGACGGCAAAAGAATTAAAAATGCCGACCCTATGTACACTGTTGCCGCTTATATTATGGATAAGCGTGTCGACTCTATGAATATGATTACTATTGATATCCCTGTAGAGCCTATCAAGGAATATCTCAACGAAAAGCGCAAGCAGGGAATAACTATGAGTCATATGGGTGTGGTGCTTGCAGCATATATTCGCACCGTTAAAGAGTTCCCCGAGCTTAATCGCTTTGTTGTTAATAAAAAGATCTATCAGCGTAATGAGCTTGCGGTTGGTATGGTTGTGTTAAAACCAGGTGAAATGGGCCACGGCACAATGTCAAAAATGTATTTTAATGAAAATAATACAATTTTTGAGGTTAACGATATTATAGATAAATATGTCACCGAAAATCGCGAGGCTCCTGAAAACAACGGTACCGAAAAAATCATTAAGTTTTTGCTTAGCGTACCTGGTGTTTTGCCCGTTGGCGTTGGTCTTTTTAAGTGGATGGATAAACACGGCTTACTGCCAAAAGCAATTATTGATATGTCGCCGTTCCATATGAGCTGCGGCATAACAAATCTGGCATCTATAAGAACAAATCATATTTATCACCACTGTTATGAGTTTGGCACAACCAGCGTATTTATGGCTATGGGTAACACCCGCGAGGTTCCAAAGCGCAAGGGCGATGAAATAGTTTTTGAAAAATGTATGCCAATAGGCGTTACTATGGATGAAAGAATTGCATCGGGCAGTTATTTTGCACTTGCTTTCCGCAAAATGCGCGCATATTTGCGTAATCCCGAATTACTCGAAGTGCCACCTCAAGACACAAATGATTAATAAGTTGTAAATTTATAAGTTTTATACTTGATTTTAGTACATAGTTGGTATAAAATATATTGGTAAATTTTTAACAAACGGAGGATAACTTAAATGTTAGTATCAGCAAAAGAAATGCTTACAAAAGCAAAGGCAGGCAAATATGCCGTAGGTCAGTTTAATATCAATAACCTTGAATGGACCAAGGCTATTCTTCTTACCGCGCAAGAGCAGAATTCACCGGTAATTCTTGGCGTATCTGAGGGCGCAGGTAAATATATGTGCGGTTATAAAACCGTTGCAGATATGGTTAAGGCTATGATTGATGAGCTTGGCATCACAGTGCCTGTTGCTCTTCACCTTGATCATGGTAGCTATGAAGGCGCTAAAAAGTGCATCGCAGCAGGTTTTTCATCTGTAATGTTTGACGGCACACACTACCCGATCGAAGAAAACATTGAAAAAACAAAAGAATTGGTTGCTACCTGTAATGAACTCGGTCTTTCACTTGAAGCTGAAGTTGGCTCTATCGGCGGTGAAGAAGACGGCGTTGTTGGCGCAGGCGAATGTGCAGACCCCAATGAGTGCAAAATGATTGCCGACCTTGGTATTACAATGCTTGCCGCTGGTATTGGTAACATTCACGGCAAATATCCTGAAAATTGGGCAGGCCTTAGCTTCGACACACTCGACGCTATTCAGCAGCTCACAGGTGATATGCCACTTGATCTTCACGGCGGCACAGGTATCCCTGCTGAAATGATTCAGAAGGCAATTTCTTTGGGTGTTTCAAAAATTAACGTTAACACTGAATGTCAGTTAGCATTTGCTGATGCTACCCGCAAATATATTGAAGAGGGTAAAGACCTTCAGGGCAAGGGCTTTGACCCACGCAAGCTCTTAGCCCCAGGCTTTGAGGCTATTAAGGCTACTGTAAAAGAAAAGATGGAGCTTTTCGGCTCGGTTGGCAAGGCTTAATCAATTCAAAATTCACAATGCATAATGCACAATTAAAATTTACTTTTATGCACTCATCATAGTCATATGGTGGGTGCTATGTTTTTTAACTTTATTATTGCACTTTAATGAAAAATGTGGTATACTAATATCAGCCAAACAAAATTTAATTTTTCTAATTTGCTACATGCGTGAGTATTTTTATCTTTCGGTAAAAATACTAATGCTCTATTTCTGCATACTCGTGCGTTGTAGCGAATGTTGAAATTTTGTTTGGCGACAGTTAGGGCTATGTGTTTTTCGGTGCGTAGTCTTTGACTGCGCACTTTTTTATCTGGGAGGAAAAACAAAAATGAAAAAAATATTATCGATTTTATTGTCAATGATATTATTGATATCGGTTATTCCGTTCGGCTTTACCGCAAGTGCGGAGACAGTATATACCGACGGTTATTATACCTATACGGTATCAAACGGTAATGTGACTATAACCAATGTCAGCGCAGCAATTAGCGGCGATGTAATAATTCCGGCTGCATTAGGAGGTTGTGATGTTGTCACTATAGGTGCCCATGCTTTTTACGAATGCTATAACATTACTTCAATAATAATCCCCGATAGCGTTATAGAGATAGATGTCAGTGCGTTTTATAATTGCTACAGGCTTGCAAATATTACCATTCCCGATAGTGTTACAAGTATAGATGGCATGGCATTTTATGACACGGCGTATTATAATGATATTAACAATTGGAAAGACGGCGTTTTATATATAAACAACCATTTAATTGAAGCAAAAGACACCATCTCGGGTGAATATACAGTTAAAGATGGCACAAAAACCATTGCAGATTATGCGTTCGGTGGATGTGAAAACATAACGCGTGTTTTTATTCCTAACAGTGTTACAAATATACATAATGGTGCTTTTATGAATTGCTCTAACCTTACGGATATTGTTATTCCGGATGGCGTTACAAGGCTTGGAAGCGATGTATTTGCCAATTGTGAAAGCCTTAAAAGCATTACTCTTCCTGATAGTCTTACAAGTATAGGTGATTGGGCGTTTTCTCATTGTTATATTCTTGAAACTATATATTATAGAGGCGGTAATGATGTACAGAGTAATATTGATTTGGGCTTTTATAGCCCGGATTTAAAAAAAGTTACTTTGTATTATAATAGTTGCATTGGCACGGAACTTCATACATATTACGATAACAGTGATACTACCTGCGATGTATGCGGTTTTGTCCGTAAAGAGTGGCAAATCAGCCGTGATAAAACAGGTGTATATTCTATAAAACCTAGCGAAGTATTTAGCGGCTTTAACGAAAATACCATAACCGTATCTGATAAAAATGGTAACATAGTTGTATACAATGGGTCAAAACACGGCTGGCCACTGGTTGCGGGACAGACATATACAATAGTGTTTAATAAAGAATATGGCCAAACTGATGATTTAAAGTGGAGTTTTGTCAATAAAGCCGTTACCATATTCCCCGACACAAGCGCAGACAGTTGGTATAACGACGCAGTGACCTATTCAGTAGGCGCAGGTATAATCTCCGGTTATGGTGGTACAAGCGATTTTGGACCAGGAGATAACATTCAGCGTCAAGACTTTTTGGTAATTCTGGCTCGACTTGACGGAGTAGACCTTACAAGCTACGGCAACAAAAAGAGCGCTTTCCCCGATGTGCCCGAGGGCAGCTACTATGAAGCGGCAGTAAACTGGGGCTCAGAAAAAGGAATAGTAAGCGGTTACCAAAACGGTAAATTTGGCACGGGCGATAAAATCACCCGTGAACAGCTTGTAACCTTCCTTTACAGATATGCAAATTATAAAGGTCTTAACACAAGCTACACAACAACCCAAAAGAACAAGGTTAAAAACACCTACACCGACTACAAAAATGTAACCGATTACGCGCAAGACCCTGTAATCTGGGCGGTAACAAACAGCGTAATAAACGGCAAAACCCCAACCACAATAGTACCTAGCGGCAATGCACTTCGCTGCGAGGTTGCACAGATTATGTTTAACATATTTAAAAATGATATTTTAAATTGATAATTAAATTTAAAAATAACCCTCTGCTCCAAATTAGAGCAGAGGGTTATTTTTTCTATCTTATAAAATTCGTCATCTTCCACTTTTCTTTTTCAGGAATGCCATATTTCTCTTTGCCAAGAGCGATACTCTTAATTAAGAAGGACATATTTTCTGCAAGTGTTCTCATGCCTTGTAATCCCTCTTCGTCCCCTATGGCCTCGCCAACCTTGCGACCGTGAACACTGTTCCAATACTGACCCGATGCCACAGGCATACCGGATATGGTAAAATATTTATTCAGTTGGTCAAACGTGGCAGTGCAGCCACCTCGACGAGCAACAGCAACTGCTGCGCCAACCTTCATAGTTTTGTTAAATGCGGTGCTATAAAAAAGCCTGTCAAGCAATGAAATGAGGCTGCCGTTTGCCGATGCATAAAACACAGGACTACCAACAACCAAACCATCGCTTTCCTCAAACTTTGCGGCAAGCTCTTGATTTACAATATCGTCTATCGCGCATTTGCCGTTTTTAAAGCAATATCCACACGCCATACAACCGCGAATTTCACGGTTGCCGATTTGTACTGTTTCGGTTTCAATGCCGTTTTTTAAAAAAACCTTCTCCATTTCAGCAAGGGCGATACTTGTGTTTCCGTTTGCACGCGGACTACCGTTAATAAATAAAACCTTCATAGATATATTCCTCTCAAAAAATCGTTCATTTTATTTTATGTAAATATAACACACCAAAAAACCAAAAACAAGTAACTTTTAAATAAATATTTAAAGTTTTATAACTTTTTACTTTAGTGTAATCATATAAACACATATGTGTTTTAAATACACATAAAAATATTACCTGATGACAAATGGCTCAGCCTTGAAATAAAAATAAAACAACCGTAATCTTCAGACCACGATTGTACAACACAACAATAAAAAGCAGGCCGGCTCCGCGCACCAGTAACTCGGAACTGCGTTAACGCGCTCGTAAACCTGCCCCTTGCGGTTCACTGGCTGAGCAAAATACTCTAAACCGAATCCAGTGATAAATATATTATACTACTAAAACTAAAAGGTTTCAATAAAAAAGAGAAAACCCCTTGAATGATAACATCTTCAAGGAGTTCTTGGCGGAGATGGTGGGATTCGAACCCACGTGCCCGGTTAAGGACAAAACGATTTCGAATCGTTCTCGTTACGACCACTTCGATACATCTCCATACAATAAGCCGCCGCGATAGGCGGCTTATTTATTATATTGATTTTATTGATTGTTGTCAAGCGTTTTAAAGCTTGTAAAGGTTAAATTCCTCTATTCCATCCTGGAAATACAGTTTTGAATTCTTATCAACATATATTCTAAAACGCTGTTTTTCTTGCTTGTCGGTTACAATACCCACCATACGTATTCCCTGACAATTATCAACGTAGATGAGTATATCTTTTTGTTCTAATTGGTTGCCCTTTAAGTTATATAAAATCTCACCACAATACATACCGCTTTCTTGCAAGTCTAATTGTATGCGTCTTCTTGGCGTATGCTGATAAATTTTTAAATGGTCGGTACAAATTTTTAGCTCTACATCAAGAAGATTTTTGTGATACACACACTCGTGCGCATCAGACAGTTCGTTAACATTTGTTATTTTGCCTGTTCTAAAAGCGTGTGTTTTAAGTGTAAAGCTTAAAAGATTTTTAGCGCAGCGTTGCAATTCACCAATGGTTAAATAACCATTTTTTAGTGCTTCTTGCTGGTCGTCATCACAAAGTGCAGAGTCACCCTTTACCTTATAAATATCATTTTGAGCTTTGACCATTGTGGCAAGGTTTGTGTTTGTGTCGGTACCGTTATTAGGGTCATCCATTGTAGTGCCCCAGTCGGTCATAACGAAGCCTGTGTAACCCCAATCATCACGCAAAATGGTTGTAGTAAGGTCATAGTTACCCGATGTGTGAATACCGTTAATACGATTATAAGACGTCATTATCGCATTAACCGAACCACCCTTTACAGCAATTTCAAAAGGCTTTAGGTAAATTTCACGCAATGCGCGTTCGCTAAGCACCTCGTTTTCATCCTTGCGGTTAAGTTCCTGTGAATTAACAGCAAAATGCTTAATGGTGGCATAAACGCCGTTTTTAGTTAAATAACTCGATATTTTGTCGGCACAAACACCGGTAATATACGGGTCTTCCGAAAAATATTCAAAATTTCTACCGCAAAGACCACTGCGGTGAATGTTCATACCGGGTCCTAACAAAACATCAACGTCATAGTGCTTCATCTCTTGTGCAAGGCAATCATATATTTCCTCAAATAGTTCGGGAGCCCATGCAGATGCCAAAAGCGCTCCTACAGGAATGCAGGTAGCCAGTGCGCTGCTTTCCATACGGATACCGCTTGGACCATCGCAGGTGGTAACCACCGGTACTCCCTTTTCGCTCCACGATTTCGTAATGCCGGCAAAACAGCTTGCGGTGCCCTGATAGGTTGCCTTTGGACTGGCAAAGCCCTCGCCGCGAACGATTTCACTAAGCGCCTTTGCATCAAACTGTGCCACAAACTCATCGAGCGTATTCTTACCTGATGCAACATCTTGTAGCATTATGCCTTTATCGCCTGTAATTTCAAGTGGCTGTGGCAAGTTTGCTTTAATGCGTTCTGATAAATCATATTGCTTAAGTGTTGCTTTTTCAAAGCCAATCTGACCGTTCTGATTAATCATACGGTCAAATTCTTCTACGGGAGCTAATGCCTGTACACACTGCTTTACAAGTCTTGTTTCGTCTAAAGTGAAAGCAAAACACTGCTTTGCATCACGAACGTTTTGACCAACATAAATATTATATTCGCCGCTTTCAAGCACCCAGGCAAAAGCGTAACCCGTTTTACCCGAGTCATCGTAGCACGCCATATCACTTATGTTAATAGCAATATTAATTTCCTGCGACTCGCCTGCGTTTAAGGCGTCGGTCTTTTTAAAGGCTATAAGCTCACGTGCAGGCTTGCCAAGCTTACCCTGTGGCGCACTAAAATACACCTGCACAACGTCTTTGCCGCTATAATCACCGATATTTTCTACGATAACCGAAATTGTAACGATATCCCCGTCTTTAGCGACACCGGTAACGGTTTGACTAAATTTACTATAACCAAGACCAAAACCAAACGGATATAAAACCTTGTCCTTCGCAAAGGTTTCAAAATAGCGATAGCCTACGTAAATATCTTCTTTATGTATATTTTGGGCAAGGTCACCAAAACAATCGTCGCATGGGTAATCCTCGGGGGTGATAGCTACAGTATCGGTTAGTCGGCCACTGGGGGCTACGTCACCCATAAGCGCGTCCACCGTGCCGGCTCCTCCCTCTTGACCGCCTTGCCAAATGTATGCCACAGCACCGATATTATACCTTTTGACCCAGCTCATATCCATAATGTTACCGCTATTTAAAAGTACAATAACGTTTTTAAAATGCTGTGATAAAAGGTTTATGGTTTTATCTTCTTCATCAGAAAGATACCAGTTTCCGGGAGTCTTTTCATAGTCAAAGCTTTCCCCTACGTTACGGCAGATTACATAGATTGCCTTATCGCTGCGAGCTGCCGCATTGCGCACCAATTCTTCACTTGGTACAGCATCATTCTGACAAAAACAAGGCTTCCAACCGTCACCTGTGTCATAAGGATTTTGCTCTACAAATCCACGATAAAACTGTGTAACCGTATCATCAAGCGTAACACGATTTTTTATTTCGTCATAAATGTTTGTAACGTATGGGCAATTAACACGTCCACCAGAGCCGCTACCGCTTTTTAAATATTCAAACTGGCCGCGACCAAAAAGAGCCACATTTTCATTTTTTGCAAGTGGAAGTGCCCCATCGTTTTCAAGCAAAACAATACCTTCAGGTATAGCCTTGCGACAAGCAGTAGCAAATTCTTTTGTTGTTATAATTTTTTCATCTACCATAGTATAAACCTCTTTTTACTGCCCTACAAACGCACTCATTGCATTAACAAGCGCGGGGCTACGGGTGGCTGAAACATTGTTTATAAACATAACATCCTGTATACCGCGTTCATCAACAAATTGACGCAACGTGCCGGGAAACACTTGATTTATATATCGGTAGTCAACCACATAAACGTTTTGATAGTTTTGGGTGAGATACGCCACCATTGCGTTACCAAAGGATTCTTTAATGACAAGACAAGATGAACCGTCGGTTATTGTTGGATTGGTCATAATACCGTATGGGTGGTCACCGCATACAAATGATAAATATTTATTTGCGGCGCTTAGCTTATTACCATCAGACACTATACTGTAATCAATCTCACCCGTTTTTGTATAGGTGTGTATTTTTTGCAGTTGCGTAGGCTCGTAAGCCATTACATAGTCGGGTGTATTGCCAAGGCTTGCCTTTTGACCTGATTCGGCATAGAACGAACCTAAAAAGCCCTCAAACCTATGCTCTTTAAATGCGGTAAGCTCGGCCGGTATTGTACCCTTTGCCGCCATTAAATCACGATAAGCATAATACGCACCTAACGACGTCCAATGGTGGTCTGTTCTAAAATAGATGTACTCGTCTTTATGTGCTAAAAGCGTGCTGTAAATATCGATTTTTCTAACATTAGGCGATATCAGCGAATACATATAATCAATCGCTTTTTTCTGGTCAGACGAATTTGTGCTACCATTAAAACTCTCGGGTAATGTTATTGCCATACTTGTAGGGATTATCATATCATACACCTGTGATTTACCCTCAAGTATCTGTGCTGCGCGGTTTACAGTTGCGGCATAGTTGTCGGCAGTTGCCTGATTAAAGTTATAATATTCATACGCCGCATTATCTACAATAAGCATAGCGCCGAGCTGCTCGACCGCAGGTAGTTGTGGCTGCGGTTGTGATTCGGGTTGCGATTGTGGTTGTGACTCCGTTGTGGACTCCGTTTGCGAAGAATCGGTTGCCGCCGTTTGCTCTGACGAGGTTATATCAGGTATTTCATCACCCTGTGTTACCTCGCCGTGCACCTGAACTGTATTAATACCAAAAGTATTTGTTACTTTTGTATTGAGCGCAACAAAACCGTCACGAAGAGGAAATGTGTCAGAGAACCAAAGACTTATTTCATCGAAATAGTCGCCCGACACGAGCGCATTAAATGAAAACTTGGGAAATTTTTTAAGGTCGCGCTTCTCTACCTCGGAATAAGATGGGCGGAACACGGGTAGTATAGCAAGTATTGCGGCCGCTATCCAAACAACTATAAAAATGCGTAGCATATTAATGTCTACAATATGCTGCGTGCGCAAATTTTTAAGCAATTTCATATTATCGTCAAGATTACGTTCTTCTTCGCTTTTATCTATAACTGTAATTTCTCTAATTGCCATACTGAGTATTCCTCCCTTCTGTCAGATTTTAAAAATTTTTAGAATTGGAAATATAAAAACGGGTTATAGCTGTCACCCACAAGCGCAGCGGTTGAAAGCAGCAAAAGTATTAACGGTATTGCTATTCTGCCAACGGCGTATAATACCGATACTGCCTTTTTATCCATATAAGTATATCTTACAAGACTGCCGATTTTACGAACTATTGGTGTAGAAACTACCGCGCAGAACGCAAGAATAAAGGCATTTGAAGACACCAGTGTAGTGGTTTCGAAATTGGTAAATGCGTTGCCGTTAAGCGCAAACATACCACGAAGAACGGTAAATATATCACCCATATCATCAAAGCGGAAAAGTATCCACCCAAAATATACAATAAGTATAAGATAAATATGTGAAACTATTCGGTCTTTTGAAAGCGCACGCATCAAAAACACCTTTTCAATAAATATAAACACAAAGAAATAAAGTCCCCACAGCACAAAGTTCCAACTTGCACCGTGCCAGAGTCCTGTTAAAAACCACACAACAAACAGGTTTATATATGTGCGCAATCTACCCTTGCGATTACCACCAAGCGGTATGTAAACATAGTCGCGGAAAAAGCTACCGAGCGAAATATGCCATCTGCGCCAAAATTCTGTAACCGAGCGCGAAATATAGGGGTAATCAAAGTTTTCGCGATAGTGTATACCGATCATTCTGCCCATACCGATAGCCATATCTGAATAGGCCGAAAAATCAAGATATATCTGCAAGCTATAAGCCAATACACCAATCCAAAGCGCTAACACACTGCTGCTTTTTAAAGCGTCTCCGCTCGTAAGAAGTGTATCGGCAATATTGCCCATCGCATTTGCAAGAATAGCCTTTTTGGCAAGGCCAAAACAAAAGCGCCATATGCCATCTGCAACATCCTGTGCAGTAGCACGACGAGAGTCAAGCTCGGCGCAAATATCCTTGTATCTTACAATGGGGCCTGCTATACATTGGTGAAAAAGACTAACATACAAAAGCAGTGTTGCGAAATTCTTTTGCGCAGGCACATCTCCGCGGTAGACATCTACCACATAAGATATTAACTGAAAGGTGTAAAAAGAAATACCGATAGGCAGTATTATGTCGAGACTGCCCAGTGATTTACCCGTTATGTAGCCTATATTTTCAAGCACAAAAGAACCGTATTTAAAAAAGCCTAAAAGCCCTAAATTAACAACCGCCATCATAACAAGACCAAGTTTTGCCCTTGCGCTGTGCGGAGTTTGTTTTTCAATATAAAGTGATATAAGCCAGTCGCTCGCCGCCATAAAAAGCAACAGCAGCACATAAAGCGGCTCGCCCCACGCGTAAAAGACAAGTGAAAATATAAGCATTACAATATTTCTTGCCTTTGTTGTCTTAGCAAAATAGTAAACAACAAGATTAAGCGGTAAGAATAAATAAAGAAAAAACAGACTTGAAAAAACCAATATTTTCACCAACTTTCAAACAAAACCATATCATTTTAATTTTACTATTTATGTATATGTTTTGTCAACACGAAAAAGGAGAAAATTTATTTTAAAATTGCAAATTTAAAACCTCTGCTTTAAAGGTTAAAGCAGAGGTTTTATTTATTCATCTAATTCCGCGTTATTTCATAAACTCATACATAGCTCGGTAGCACATATATACATCGAGCTTTGCTGTGGTTTCATAAGGCGCGTGCATTGAAAGCACGGGAACACCAAGGTCGATTACATCTATGCCAAGGTTTGCCACATACATAGCAACGGTGCCGCCGCCGCCTGCATCAATGCGGCCAAGCTCACCAGTCTGCCAAATAATTCCAGCGCGGTCTAACATTGCACGAATTTCGGCAACGTATTCTGCCGATGCGTCAGATGTGCCGCTTTTGCCGCCGCCACCTGTGTATTTAGTAACAACAACGCCATAGTTTAAAAAGCTTGCGTTGCGGCGCTCCATAACATCCTGAAAAGTGGGATCGGTTCCGGCGTTAACATCGGCTGAAAGGCATTTTGAATTACGCATTGCAACCGTTTCATCACAACCCTGCATTACACAAATATCGTGAATTACGTGACTTAAGAAATCAGACTGCAAGCCTGTGTTACCCATTGAGCCGATTTCTTCCTTATCGGTAAGGATTGCAACAGCGGTTTTTTGAGGTGCATCTACCTCAAGAATTGCGGTAAGCGCAGGGTAAGCGCAAACGCGGTCATCCTGACCGTAGGCGCCCACAAGTGAACGGTCAAAACCAATATCACAAGCCTTTGCAGCTGGTACAAGCTCAAGCTCAGCCGACAAGAAATCCTCTTCGGTAATACCGTATTTTTCGTTTAAAAGCTTTAAGATATTAAGCTTTACAAGCTCACTACCCTCATCGCTCTTAAATGGCATACTGCCAATAAGAACGTTAAGCTCTTCACCGCGGATACCGTCAGAGAGTGTGCGCTTGCTTTGCTCTCTTGCTAAATGGGGTAACAAATCGTTGATTACAAACTTGGGGTCAGCATCGTCTTCTCCGATATTAACCTCAACAACACTGCCGTCTTTTTTAGCAAATACGCCGTGTAATGCCAATGGCAATGCAGTCCATTGATATTTTTTAATACCGCCGTAGTAGTGGGTTTTAAAGAGTGCAAGCTCAAGCTCTTCATAAAGTGGATTTGGTTTAAGGTCAAGACGGGGTGAGTCAACATGAGCCGCTGTAATGTTTACACCCTTATCAGCCATGTCTTTACCGATTACCGCAAAAGCAACGGTTTTGCCGCGGTTGTTAAAGTAAACGCGGTCACCTACGTTATATTTTTTACCGATTACAAACGGCTCAAAGCCCTTTGCCTCTGCCAATGCAATAGCGGCTGTTACCGCCTCACGCTCGGTTTTAGCAGCATCAAGATATGCCTTATAGCCCTCGCAATAGTCCTGCATTTTACCAAGAACCGCATCGTCAACCTTTAAAAGACCGTTCTTTTTTTCATAAAAAAGCTTTTCTTTGAGTTCTTTAACTACATCAGCCATTGTTATATTCCTCCAAAAGTTTATTTAAAAGTTTTTGTATTTTTAAATTAAGAACCGATAGTTCACAATCATTATACACTATATTATTTGTTTTTTCTATATAAAATTCATCGGGTTTTCCCGCTTTTATTCGAAGCTCGGCTGCCGCCTCATCAATACCGTCACGTTGCATAATGCGTTGCTTTCGCGTTTTTTCGTCACAGAGTATGACTAACGTTTCATTACAAAGGCTATCGGCGCCGCTTTCAAAAAGGGTTGGCGCGTCAAGCAAAACGAGCGGCGCATCAAGCTCGGCTGTTATAAGCTTTACAATATGCGGCAGAAGTGTTTTGTTTAAAAGTTCAGTTTTTTGAGGTGTTGCAAATGCTAACTTGGCTAATGCCTTTCGGTTAAGTGTGCCATCAGCATTTAAAACCTCGCTGCCAAATGCATTTACAACAGCATTTAATCCGTCACTGCCCTTTTCTACAGCAATTCGCGCAAAACGGTCACAGTCAATAACCTTAAAGCCTATGTTTTCGGCTACGGCAGTTACACTGCTTTTACCCGCCCCTGTGGGACCCGTAAGACCTATTACAAAACTCATAAATTTATCACCCTAAACGCGCAAGCGCGGATTAAACGATTGTAAACAGCAAGCCCAACACCGTCTTTACTTGGCGCGTGTATGTAAACCTGTTTTACGCCTAAAGTGTCAATATCGCGTAGCACCGAAAACACCTTTTGAGCAAGTGTGCTTTCATCGTGCTTACTGCCGTAAGAAATTTTAGGAGCATTTATACTGTAATATTCTTCATCAAAACACACAGCAGCACAATCGGTTTTTTCATTTACAAACCGCACAAAGCTATTACTGCAACCCTCAACCAAAAACGCCTCAGTTTTAGGGGCGTAGTGCTTGTATTTCATACCTGGGGATGCCGCTTTTTCACCCTCTTTGAGCTGTTCAAGAACTGCATCGTCAATTACCAAATCGGGCAGCACACGACGTAGCTGCTTGGGTGTTACAGCGCCCGGGCGCAAAAGACGAGGTTTGTCGCTCACAAGCGACACAACTGTTGACTCAACGCCAACCACGCTGTCACCGCCGCAAACCACCGCGTCAATTTTACCGTCAAGGTCATCTATTACGTGGGATGCCGATGTGGGACTGGGCTTACCCGAAGTGTTGGCGCTTGGTGCCGCAAGCGGCAAACCGCTTGCCTCAATAATATCGCAAATGGTTTTTTCACTTGGAAATCTTACTGCCACTGTATCAAGACCTGCCGATACACTGTTTGCTATTTTCTCGCCTTTAGGCAGCACCATAGTAAAAGGTCCTGGCCAGAACTGTTTTGCGCACTCAAATGCCGCTTTTGGTATATCTCGTGCAACCTCTCGCAGCATATCAAGACTTGATATATGAACTATAAGTGGGTTGTCCTGCGGTCTGCCCTTGGCGGTAAATACAGCCTTTATTGCATCATCACTGTAAGCGGAAGCCGCCAGACCATACACCGTTTCGGTGGGAACGGCAACGATACCGCCTTTTTTGAGTATATCAGACGCTACATTTATAGAATTATCATAATCGTTTATAGCATCTAATTTTTTAGTTTCCATTTTTATGAATTCTCCTGCGCTTTTAAAGCCTCGGCGCGATAGTAGGTTGTAAGACCGTCTACAATCTCATCAATATCGCCGTTTAAAATGCTGTCAATTTTATAAAGAGTAAGCCCTATACGGTGATCGGTAACACGACCTTGCGGATAGTTATAGGTACGAATACGCTCACTGCGGTCACCCGTACCAACCTGTGCCTTACGGTCGGATGCAATTGCGGCATCGGCTTTTTCTTTTTCGGCATCATAAAGACGTGCTCGAAGCACTTTTAGAGCCTTTTCTTTGTTTTTGAACTGACTACGCTCATCCTGACATTCAACCACAGTACCTGTGGGCAAATGTGTTACACGAATAGCAGATGAGGTTTTGTTAATGTGCTGACCGCCCGCGCCGGATGAGCGAAATGTATCGATTTTAAGGTCGGCAGGGTTAAGATTAAACTCTACCTCATCAGCCTCGGGTAGCACTGCAACCGTTACGGTAGAGGTGTGAATACGGCCCTGTGTTTCGGTGTCGGGCACGCGCTGAACACGGTGAACACCGCTTTCATATTTAAAACGAGAATATGCACCGGCGCCCTCAATCATAAAACTGATTTCCTTATAGCCGCCAAGCTCGGTTTCGTTTGCGTTGGTAATATCAATATGCCAGCGTTTAGACTCGGCATACATTGAATACATTCTAAAAAGCGAGCCCGCAAAAAGTGCCGCCTCTTCACCACCGGCACCACCGCGTATTTCGACAATAACGTTTTTATCGTCATTAGGGTCTTTGGGCAAAAGCAAAATTTTAAGTTCGTCAGCGCTTGTTGTAATTTTTTCTTTTGCCTCGGCAAGCTCTTCCTCAACAAGCTCTTTAAAATCTTTATCAAGACCGCCTGCCTCAAGCATTTCGAGCGCTTCTTTTTCAGCCGTTACAGCCGAGCAGTATTCACGATATTTTTCAACTATTGGGGTGAGTTCGCTATGCTCTTTCATAAGCTTGGTAAAGAGTGCATTATCGCTTGCGACCTCAGGGCGCGTAAGCTCTACCCCGATTTGTTCATAGCGGTTTTCTACCGCAGAAAGTTTTTCAAACATTATGTGTTCTCTCCGTTAGAAGTAATAATTTTCTTTATGCTTTTTTCGACGGTCTTTCGCGGAAGCATTACCTCATGACCGCAGCCGTTGCACATGATTTTAAAATCCATACCAATTCGTCGCACCGTAAAGGTATTTGAGCCGCATGGATGTCCTTTTTTCATTTGTATAACGTCTCCTACATTTATATTCATAATACTTCTCACCGCCTCATATTTTATCATCATAATATTATACCCTAAAATATGGATAAAGGCAATAATTTTGTGTGTTTTTGCCGACTCTTTTCTCAGTAGAGTGCGATTTTTTATTGGTAGAGTGGGTAAATTTGCTTGTAGATTGCCTTTTTTGCTACTCTGCTCATATAATTAGCATATCGTTTTTTTGCAAGGAGATTATGTTATGAATTTTAAAATTGTTACCGACTCATCATCTGATATATTAAACCTTGACAGTACACCATTTGCTGTAGCGCCGCTTAAAATAGTGACCACAGATAAAGAATACACCGACGACCAAAATCTTAATGTAAGCAATATGGTTGATGACCTTTTAAGCTATAAAGGTAGATCGTCTACCTCATGCCCCAACATAGATGAATGGCTCGCGGCATTTGGTGACGCACAATATATTTTTTGTGTAACAATAACAGCCACGCTTTCGGGCTGCTACAATGCCGCGTGCGCTGCCAAGCAAATATATGAAGAGCAGTACCCCGACCGCAAGGTTTATGTAATCAACACGCTATCGACAGGTCCCGAAATGAAGCTTATTATCGAAAAACTTTCAAATTTGATTGCAGAGGGTAAAAATTATGAAGAAATTTGTAATGAAATAAATTTATATATGAATAAAACCGGTCTGCTGTTTATGTTAGAGTCAATGAAAAATCTTGCCAACAATGGCAGGGTAAGTCATCTTACCGCTAAAGCAGCAGGACTTTTAGGTATTCGGGTTATCGGCAAAGCAAGTGACAAGGGTGACCTACAGCCTCTTGATAAAGTTCGCGGCGAGCAAAAATCCCGCTGCACCATCATAAACCGTATGCGTGAGGAAGGCTATTGGGGCGGTAAGGTGAGAATAGCGCACTGTCAAAATCACGAATTTGCAGGCACAATAAAAGAGGCGCTCACAAAAGAATTTGGCAATATAGATATCGACATTTATGAATGTCGTGGGTTATGCAGTTTTTACGCCGAAAAGGGCGGAGTGCTGATAGGTTTTGAAAAGGAATAAGCGATAAATAGCATCAAACCAAGAGGCTTTTTATAAAACATCTTGACTTTTCTTTTTTTTTGAAGTAAAATATACGAGGTTTAGGCACTTAACACCTATTGCCCATTACTTCAAATATGCGGGTGTGGCGGAATTGGCAGACGCGCTAGCCTTAGGAGCTAGTGTCACCGATGTGCAGGTTCAAGTCCTGTCACCCGCACCAAAAAACGAACCAAGTCGTTATGACTTGGTTCGTTTTTTATGTGCTTATCCCAACATAATTGATTTAAAAGAATCAATTTGTGACTGTGGCACACCTATGTAATTCAAAAGCCAATGCTCTATAGATGACTGAAGCGTTGTGCAACCGTTTTCGGCGCCGTACGCCATCATTGTCTTATAGAGTCTTCCCCAAGCAACAGTGTTGCTACTGTTCTCTTGCATAACATCGTCACCTGCAGCAAATGTGCCGCCCGTTCCTTTGCCTCGCCAGCGCTTGCCGGTTGGTGAAAATGATGTAAGCTCAAAATCACGGGTTAAATCTTCATAAGATACCCCCAAAAGCCCATTTACAATAAAGGCAAAGGTGCCTGTGCGGTCAGCGCCTGCATTGCAGTGCGAATAGAACGGATAGTTGTTTTTATCAGATAAAAGCTCAAATATTTTTTTATAGCTTGCCTTAAAAATTACGGGTTCATTCTTTAAAACGCTGTCATACTGCCCGGGTGTTTCAATAAACTGATAATTCATACCGGTACCGGGTGTTTGAAACTTTTGATCGGCGTAACGCAAATCAAGCTCGGTTTTAAAACCTAACTGTTTTATGGTTGCAATACCTTCAGCCGTAACATCCTCAAGTCTGCGACCGCGATAAAGCATACCGTATTTAACTGTTTTGCCGCTTGCTGTTTTCCAACCACCCATATCGCGCACATTACCAACACCGTCGATATCTATCCAGCGAACAGGGGCATCCTTAACCTTGATTTTGCCCCCGCCCAATGCATCGGCGGTGAGCGTACCTATTACCTTCCAGTAATATGTTTTACCCGGTATAAGAGTGGTGCCTTCTATATCGGAATAATTGGTTGTAATAGTCATTGCATTGCTGAAATCAGCATTTTCAGAAAAATATATTGTATAGCTCATACTTCCGTCGCGATACCAATCAAGCGAAAGAGACTGATGATCTAATTTTTGACCGCTATAGGTACTAAGCCAAAAATATTGGTTTGTGGCATCCTTAGCATCAAGATAGCCGCGTATAATATCATCGCATATATCTACCTCAACTACAGTATTATAGTCTATGGTAATAGCAGGGGTTTTGCTTGTGACATTAGATGAAGGTGTGCTTTGACTTGGAGTTTCAACCACGCTTGAATTATTATCAGATTGCGTGCTGCTATCATTTGTTTGAGTAATGGTGCTACCCGTTTCATCAACAATAATTTCTTGATATTCTACCTCTACGCTGTCGCTTGAAAGATTGTCGGTATCGGTGTTTTTGCAACCGCAAACACACAAAACCATCGCAAGTGCAATAATTAATGCAAATGTTTTTCTCATAACTCTACTCCTAATATTTGTGTATTTATTATATTATATATTGCATTTCAAATATATTCAAGCACAATTTAAAAACAAAGGCAAATGTGAACAAAATGTAAAAGGTCAGTGAAAGTCAAACTTTTTTTACAAAAACTATTGACATTTGAAAAATTTGGGTTATAATAGCATTACAAAACAAAGGTTAGGGAAAGTCAAACCTACATTTTTGGGAGGGTATAAAGTGAGCGAAGAAATTAAACAGGAAAAAACCGCTACACCTGAAACTGAAAAAAAAGAAAAGAAAAAGAGTAAAAAGGATGCCGAGCTTGAAGCGTTAAAGGCAGAGCTCGCCGCAAAAGAAGACCAGCTTATGCGCACCGCTGCCGAGTTTGACAACTTTAAAAAGCGTACCGAGCGTGAAAAAGCGTCGGTTGCCGAATTTGCAAAGGCGGGGCTTATAAAACAGCTTTTGCCTATACTTGACAACATAGACCGCGCTGCAGCAGCAGATCACGACAGCGCCGACTATATTAAAGGTATTGAAATGATCGTAAAGCAGTTCGAGGCAATTGCTTCAAACCTTAACATTGAAGAAATTGCTAAAGAGGGCGATACGTTTGACCCTAATTTTCACGAAGCTGTAATGCACATTGAGGATGAAACTCTTGGTGAAAATGTTATTGCTCAGGTTCTTCAAAAAGGTTATAAAATTGGTGACACTGTAATCCGAGCCGCAATGGTAAAGGTTGCAAATTAAATAAACACATACAAAACACATATATTTTAGGAGGATTTTTACAATGGGAAAAATTATTGGTATTGACTTAGGTACTACAAACTCTTGCGTAGCCGTTATGGAAGGCGGCGAGCCGGTAGTTATTGCAAATGCAGAGGGTGCTCGTACAACCCCTTCAGTAGTTGCATTTTCAAAAACAGGCGAGCGTATGGTAGGTCAGGTTGCAAAGCGTCAGGCTATTACCAACCCCGACAGAACCATCAGCTCTATCAAGCGTGAAATGGGCGCTGACTACACCGTAGAAATCGACGGCAAAAAATACACACCTCAAGAGGTTTCTGCAATTATTTTGCAAAAGCTTAAAGCAGATGCCGAAAGTTATTTGGGTCAGCCCGTAACCGAGGCTGTTATCACAGTTCCTGCATACTTTACCGACGCACAGCGCCAAGCAACCAAGGACGCAGGCAAAATTGCAGGTCTTGAGGTTAAGCGTATTATAAACGAGCCTACCGCTGCGGCTTTGGCTTACAGCATTGATAAAGAAGACGACCAAAAGGTTATGGTATATGACCTTGGCGGCGGTACATTTGACGTATCTATCATTGAAATGGGCGACGGCGTTCAAGAGGTTCTTGCTACGGCCGGTAACAACAAGCTTGGCGGTGACGACTTTGACAAGCGTGTTATGGACTACATCGTAAGCACATTCAAAGCAGAGCAAGGCATTGACCTTTCAAGCGATAAAATGGCTATGCAGCGCGTTAAAGAGGCTGCTGAAAAGGCAAAAATTGACCTTTCAGGTATGACAACTGCTGATATCAATCTCCCCTTCATCACAGCTGACTCTACAGGTCCTAAGCACTTTGAAACAACACTCACCCGCGCAAAATTCAACGAGCTTACCGCCGACTTGGTAGAATCAACAATGGGCCCTGTTCGTCAGGCTATTGCCGACTCAGGTCTTGATAAGAGCGAAATCAACAAGGTGCTTATGGTTGGCGGTTCTTCAAGAATTCCTGCAGTGCAAGAAGCCGTTAAAAACTTTATGGGTAAAGTGCCATTTAAGGGCATCAACCCCGATGAATGCGTAGCGCTTGGCGCTTCACTTCAAGCAGGTGTTTTGGGTGGCGACGTTAAAGGACTTCTTTTGCTTGATGTTACTCCCCTTTCACTCGGTATTGAAACAATGGGCGGTATCTCAACAAAGGTAATTGAGCGTAACACCACCATTCCTACCAAAAAGAGTCAGATATTCTCAACCGCTGTTGACAATCAGCCTTCTGTTGAAGTGCATGTATTACAAGGCGAGCGTGAATTTGCTCGTGACAACAAAACTCTCGGTGTATTCCACCTTGACGGCATTGCCGCAGCACCACGTGGTATTCCACAAATTGAGGTTACATTTGATATAGACGCTAACGGTATCGTTCACGTATCGGCAAAAGACTTGGGTACCGGTAAAGAAAATGATATTACAATCACCTCTAACACAAATATGTCTAAAGAAGATATTGACAAGGCAGTAAAAGAAGCTGAAGAGTATGCTGCAGAGGACAAAAAGCGTCGCGAAGCAGTTGATGTTCGCAACAATGCTGACCAGATGATTTATCAAACAGAAAAAACTGTTGCAGACTTTGGCGACAAGCTCTCTGATGAAGAAAAGAGTAAGATTGACACCGCTAAAGAGGCTCTTAAAGAAGCTCTTAAGGGTGAAGACATTGACGCTATAAAGGCTCGTCAAGAAGAATTGCAAAAAGAAATTTTTGCTGTAAGCGAAAAGGTTTATAAGGCAGCTGCCGAGGCTCAGGCTGCGGCTCAAGGCGGTGCAGATGCTGCCGGTGCACAACCCGATGATAACGTTTACGAAGCAGACTTCACCGACGTTGACGAAAACAAATAATTGTTACTCGTAACAATTATTTGAATGAAAAAGTAATAGTGAAAAGTGAATAGGTTTGGTGTTTGCTTCGCAAACGATTTTATATCGTGTCGCAAAGCGACACACCTTACTTATTCACTATTACTTATTACATATTACTTTAAACAACTTTTTAAAGTTGTTTCATAGGAGAATATCTGTGGCAGAAGATAAAAGAGATTATTACGAAGTCTTGGGTGTTGATAAATCAGCATCTGACGACGAGCTAAAAAAAGCATACAGAAAGCTTGCTAAAAAATATCACCCTGACCTTAACCCCGACGATAAGGTTGCCGAAAAGAATTTTAAAGAGGTTAACGAAGCCTATGAAATTCTGTCCGACAAAGAAAAGCGCGCCCGCTATGACCAATTTGGTCACGCAGGCGTTGACCCCAACTTTAATGCCGGCGGTGGTGCTTACGGTGGCGGTTTTGGAGGTTTTGGCGATTTCGGCGACCTCGGTGACATTTTAGGTAGTATGTTCGGCGGCGGTTTTGGAGGCTTTGGCGGTGGCAGACAGCAGTCTAACCCCAACGCGCCGCGTCGCGGTAACGATGCCTCTGCTTCGGTAAACATCAGTTTTGAAGAAGCGGCTAAGGGATGTAAAAAAACCATTAAGGTTACCAAAATAGATAACTGCTCGGATTGCGGTGGCACAGGTTGTGAAAAAGACAGCAGTGCCAAAACCTGCCCTGTTTGTCACGGCAGCGGTCAGGTAAGCTCTGTTCAGCGCACACCGTTCGGTCAAATACAAACACAAACCGTTTGTAACCACTGTCACGGCTCAGGCAAGGTTATTGACAAGCCCTGTCACACCTGTGCCGGCAAGGGTAGAATTCGACACACAGTAGAAAAAACCGTAGAAATACCCGCAGGCATTGATGACGGACAAATTATTTCTGTTCGCGGTGGCGGTGATGCAGGTGTAAACGGCGGTCCTTCGGGCAATTTGCGCGTTAGCGTAAATGTTCGTCCACACCCAATTTTTGAACGCGACGGATTTGATGTTTACTGTGAAATTCCTATCACCTTTGCGCAAGCAGCTTTGGGTGACGAGATAACCGTGCCCACACTTGATGGCAAGGTTAAATTCACCATTCACGAAGGCACACAGCCCGGTGATGAATTTAAGCTTAAGGGTAAAGGAATACAGCGCCTTAACTATGTAGGCAAGGGCGACCAATATGTTAAAATTATAGTTGAGGTTCCACGTGATTTGTCAAAGGCTCAAAAAGAAAAATTAAAAGAATTTGATAAAAGCACCGATGATAAAAACTATAAAAAACAAAAATCTTTCTTTGACAAAATTAAAGATTTTTTTGATTAAATTAAAAACCACAAACCATATGGTTTGTGGTTTTGCTTTTATTCTGACGCTGTTGCCATAGCGGCAATTTGCTCTTCATAAGCCTTTGGCTTTTCGGTTGTGCCGTGCTCGCCCGCTGGATGATATGTAGGAACAATTCTTTCTACAAAATCTTTTACCTTTTCGGGTTTTTCATAGCATATATGCATAAGCTCTTCAATGTTATTAAACAAATCATCTGCATCAAAGTCTGTAGGATTACATATATTGATAAGCTTATTCGGTGTAGTTCGCAAGCCTTCTGTTTCCATAAGACGCTCTTCATAAAGCTTTTCGCCCGGACGAAGACCTGTGTATTCGATTTTAATGTCAACATCCGGCTTAAGACCTGAAAGCCTTATAAGATTTCGCGCAAGCGAGTCAATCTTTACAGGAACACCCATATCAAGCACAAAAATCTCACCGCCTGCGGCATAGGTGCCGGCTTGCAACACAAGACTTACAGCCTCAGGAATAGTCATAAAATAGCGTATAATATCAGGGTGGGTAACGCGAACGGGTCCGCCCTTTGCTATTTGCTTTTTAAACAGCGGTATTACCGATCCGTTTGAGCCGAGCACATTGCCGAACCGCACGGCAACAAAATCGGTTTTAACCTCATCGCAGCCCTTTACAAACCTATCGTCAACCTTGCTGTCATCGTGCTCATAAAGAGGATATAACTTACCAAATTTACCTTCTTTAATAAGTTTATCAAAGGACTGCACAATCATTTCACAAAGGCGTTTGCTGGCACCCATTATATTGGTTGGATTAACAGCCTTATCGGTACTGATAAGCACAAATCGCTCACAACCGTTAAGTGCTGCCGCGTATGCCGTTTTATAGGTGCCAAGCACGTTGTTTTTTATTGCTTCTTGCGGACTATGCTCCATTAAAGGTACGTGCTTATGAGCCGCCGCGTGATACACAACCTGCGGCTTATACTGCGCAAAAACATCAAAAATTTTACGGCTGTCACGCACAGAGCCTATAAGAACAACCAAGTCAAGCTCAGGGTAATTTTCGCGAAGCTCTTGCTGTATATCATAGGCATTATTTTCATAAATATCAAAAATAATAAGCTTGCACGGGTTGTGTTCGGCTATCTGACGGCATAGCTCACTACCGATTGAACCGCCGCCACCCGTTACAAGAATTGTTTTATCCTGCAAAAAGGTGAATATCTCGCCCATATCAACAACAATTGGGTCACGACCCAATAAATCCTCAATATCAACGTCAACAAGTGTATTTTTTCCAACCTTGTCGTCCTCAAGTTTAAAAATATCGGGCAGTATTTTTAGTTCGCAATCGGTTTCCTTGCATATTTCAAGTATCTCTTTTTTATCAAGAGGCTTAATGGTTGGAATAGTAATATATATTTTGTCAACATTGAATTTTTCTACCATACTTGGAATATCATAGCGGTTACCCGAAATGCACAGTCCATCAATATATTTGCCGATTTTATGCGGGTTATCATCAATAAGACAAACAACCTTATCGTTAGAATCGGTTGCCATATTCATATCGTGCAAAATCATTCTACCTGCTGCACCTGCTCCCACCAGCATAACACGTGATGATTTTTTTGAACGCGCAACAGCACGGCGGCTGCGTTCAAGCAAAATAAATCTATACGAAAAGCGAACAAGCAGCACAAACATAAACTGCAGCATAATGCCAAAAACATAATATGTATAAGGCATTCTGTTTATATCTTTCATATCAGTAAAATTTATTAACGCAGTTATACCGACGGTATGCGTCATAATTGTACACACCGTTGCGTACGCGACATTAAAAAACTCACGGTACGAAGCAAATGTCCACACACTGCGATAAAGCTTAAAAGCCGAAAAGATAATCAAGCATAAAAACGTATTTATCGGTGCGAATTTAAGCCACGCCTCTAAATATTCGGGCGCATCCTCAAGCAAAACATTTATTTTACAATCAAATCTAAACCAAAGTGCGAGGAAAT
The DNA here is from genome assembly GCA_045539695.1 of Acutalibacteraceae bacterium. GTDB lineage: Bacteria > Bacillota > Clostridia > Oscillospirales > Acutalibacteraceae > UBA737. Next base: position 1,939 of record JAZQFX010000011.1, on the reverse strand, counting down.
AAGAAAAATTAACTACAAACGCATCGTACACAAGTAATAATACTTTAGCAACACTGCCACGACTGATAGAAAATTTTAATTTTTTATTTTCTCTCATACTATACCTCTCTACACAATAATACACAATAATTTTACAACAAAATTCTTAAACTGTCAAGGCACATAAAAAGCCGTATTTGCAAAACTGCAAATACGGCTTTTATTTTAGTTGTTAGGTATTAAAATCATTTTGTCGTTTGTGAGTACATCATCATCTATTTCGTTAATTTGCTTTAATTCGTCCACATCAGCAAAATAACGCTTTGCAATATTCCATATTTCCTCGCCTGAAGAAGCAAAGTATATAGTCATTGCGCTGTGTTTTTGTTTGAGCTGTGTCTTGCTGTCATTCAAGGATATGTCTGTAATCAGCGGCAAGCTGCTGCATTTATAAATTGAAGCGCTGATATTAAGCTCTATTCTTAGCTCCATATTATGTTCGCCCGTCAACGTGTAATTAGTGTTTTTAACCGTTATTTCGGGCGTGCATTTAAATTCTCCCGCAGTATTCATTGGATGTATGTATTCAAAGTCTATTGTCTTTTCATAAAATGTCGGCGTTAAGTCGCTATCCTTTGCTATTATATAAGCAGTTACGGTACCGCATACAAGCATTGCATTGTCGCTGAATTTTACCGAATTTGTTTTTACCTCGCACCACATATCCACAACCGATGCAAGCGACCCTTGGGCAAAATCAAGACTTTTTTTACAGCTAAAGCTTTGGTTTATGTTTTCACAAATTTTGTTAAAGCAAACCTCGTTTTTGCAAATATCGGCTTCATACTTTCGGGAATATGCATCAAGAATTACCGCAACATCATTGTTGCAACAGCATTCACTTGTAATAAGTAGCTTTGCCGTCAGCATCAAATGTCTACATTCACCTGTTGCCGAAACTCTGGGTTTTATTTCAAGATGGGCAATGCTTACTTTTGACTCACATTCGCACTCGTCAGTTATTCCGTCTATTTCGACAAGCTGACTAAACGGCAGTCCGTAACACACAGTTTGAGGTGAAGCTTCACCCTCGGGCGCATACAAAAGCTTTACCGTCATTTCGCCCTTTACCACCGATTTTCCCGCAAGAATTTTACTGTCGGTAATTGAGGCTTCGGCGTCATACCTGATGATGCAACGAATATCGGGCTGACCTGCACCCAATTCTATTTCTTCTTCTATAATCAGATACTTATCGGCGCAACCCATTGGCACCGTCGCAGGTACACTGCCTCGAAGCAGCTCTATATTACAGTCATCGCAATCAGATATTACATCGGTTAATTTTCTTTTTTTAAGCGTTACATATATTCCTGCGGCACCGTGTATATCAATTTTTCTACCTGTAACCGCACGGCAGTTTATGTATTCGCATTTTGTTTTTGCAAAAAGCAGACAGCCGTCGGTATTGAGTCCCGTATCAAAGGACTTCGAAAACGGGTATTGATATTCATAAGAACTAATGCAGTTATCACTTCCGCAATATATTACCGTCACGGTAACGCATCCCTCTACCGAAATACCGCCGCCGTTTATGCTTTTAGAAGAAATACGCGATACCGCTCGACATTTTAAAATTTTTGAAATATCGGCATAATAATCGGGTAGAGTAAAATCAATGTCAATAGGCTGCTCTGCCGATTCACTAAAAACTGTATCAAGGCTAAAAACGCTTGTTTTAAGATTTTTTTGCTCCATTATATACACACTCCAAAATGCTTTTTAGTAAATTATATTCAGCCATTAAAAAACTTATGAATGAATTGTCAAACTAAGTGCAACACTTAGATAAAGAAAGTTCAAATAAATCAACTGGTTTTTTGAAACCTAAAACTTTTTTGGGCCTAGCGTTGATCAACGCTAGGTTCTTTTTTAATGTAGTAGGACTAACACGAGACAA
>JAZQFX010000010.1:0-23665 GCA_045539695.1 Acutalibacteraceae bacterium | reverse complement strand
CAGCATTCCCCCGAGGTTACAAACGAGCAGATCCGCGCGGACATCATCGAGCACGTTATCAATGCAATAATTCCCGCTGAATTCATGGATGCGGAAACAAAGATATACGTAAACCCCACAGGCAGATTCGTCATCGGCGGACCTGCAGGTGACACAGGCCTTACGGGTCGCAAGATAATCGTTGATACATACGGCGGATATGCCGCTCACGGAGGCGGAGCCTTCTCGGGTAAGGATCCTACAAAGGTTGACCGCAGTGCCGCTTACGCTGCACGTTACGTTGCAAAAAATATTGTAGCCGCAGGTATTGCCTCAAAATGCGAAGTGCAGTTAGCCTACGCAATTGGCGTGGCAAAGCCTGTTTCAATTATGGTTGATACATTTGGTACGGGTAAGTATAACGATGTTGTTATTGCCGATGCAGTGCAAAAGGTGTTTGACCTTCGCCCTGCGGCGATAATTGACAAGCTACAATTACGCAGACCTATTTATCGCAAGACTTCAAACTACGGTCACCTCGGTCGTGAGGATCAGGACTTTACCTGGGAAAAGACCGATAAAACCGAAGAATTAAAAGCAATACTCGGCTAATATTATATAAAAAGGAGAAACGATTATGAGCAACTATAATATAGAAACCAAATGTGTTCAGGGTGGCTATACCCCCGGTAACGGTGAGCCGCGCCAGATACCGATTATACAAAGCACAACCTTTAAATATGCTACAAGTGAAGATATGGGTAAGCTTTTTGATTTGGAAGCATCGGGCTATTTTTACACGCGTCTTCAAAATCCAACCAATGACTCGGTAGCTGCAAAAATTTGTGAGATGGAGGGCGGCACCGCCGCTATGCTTACGTCCAGCGGTCAAGCAGCGTCTTTCTACTCAATATTCAACATTGCCTCTTGTGGCGACCACGTTGTATCAAGCTCTACCATTTACGGTGGCACTTACAATCTTTTTGCCGTTACTATGAAGCGTATGGGCATTGACTTTACCTTTGTAAGCCCCGACTGTTCTGATGAGGAACTCGAGGCGGCTTTCCGCCCAAACACCAAGGCTGTATTTGGCGAAACAATAGCAAACCCTGCACTTACCGTTCTTGACATTGAGCGTTTTGCAAATGCGGCTCACGCACACGGTGTGCCACTAATTATTGATAATACCTTTGCTACTCCTGTAAACTGCCGTCCTTTTGAGTGGGGCGCAGATATCGTAACCCATTCTACTACTAAGTATATGGATGGTCACGGCGCAGGCGTTGGCGGTTGTATTGTAGATAGCGGTAAATTTGACTGGACAAAATACCCCGACAAATTCCCTGGTCTTTGCACACCCGATGACAGCTATCATGGTGTCACCTACACCGAGCGTTTTGGCCTTGAGGGTGCATATATTACCAAGGCAACCGCACAGCTTATGCGTGACTTTGGCTCAATCCAGTCACCACAAAATGCATTTCTTTTAAACCTTGGACTTGAAAGCTTGCACCTTCGCATTAAAAAGCATTGTGAAAACGGTTTGGCAGTAGCGAAATTCCTTAATAATGACGATCGTATTGCTTGGGTAACATACCCAAATCTTGAAGGCGACAAGTATTATGACCTTGCCAAAAAATATCTACCAAACGGTGGTTGCGGTGTTGTTAGCTTTGGTGTAAAGGGCGGCAGAAAGGCAGCCGAAAGCTTTATGAAAAACTTGAAGCTTGCCGCAATTGAAACCCACGTTGCCGATGCGCGTAGCTGTTGCTTGCACCCTGCAAGTGCTACACACCGTCAGATGAATGATGCCGAGCTTGAAGCTGCCGGAATTTCAGCCGACCTTGTTCGTTTTTCTTGCGGTATTGAAAGCGCCGACGACCTAATCGCCGACATAAAACAAGCACTCGATAATATTTAATTAAATAAAATTATAAGGAGCATAAAAATGCCCATTAAAATACCTAACGATTTACCTGCGGTAAAGATTTTAAATGATGAAAACATTTTCGTAATGACCGAAACTCGCGCCATTACACAGGACATTCGTCCGCTTAAAATTTTATTGCTTAACCTTATGCCTAAAAAGATTGAAACCGAAACACAGCTTTCGCGTCTTTTGGGCAACTCACCGCTTCAGGTGGATTTTGAGTTTATACACACAAAAAGCCACGTTTCAAAAAACACATCTGCCGAGCATCTTTTTACCTTTTATAAAACCTTTGATGATGTAAAAGACAAAACATTTGACGGTATGATTATTACGGGGGCGCCTGTTGAGCAGATGCCATTTGAAGAGGTTGAATATTGGGATGAGCTTTGCGAGATAATGGAGTGGACCAAAACCCACGTTCACAGCACGTTTCATATTTGTTGGGGCGCACAGGCAGGTCTTTATTATCACTATGGTGTAAATAAATATCCGCTACCTGAAAAGCTTTTTGGCATATTCCCACACAAAGCAGATTATAAAAAGTCTATGCTTTTGCGCGGCTTTGATGATGTGTTTATGGTGCCGCAATCTCGTCACACCACCTTAAAAACCGAGGATGTAGCGGCGGTGCCCGAGCTTAAAATACTTGCATCTAACGAAAAGTGTGGAATCTATGCCATAGCCACCGAAGGCGGTAAGCAAATTTTTATAACAGGACACAGCGAATACGACGCCGATACCCTTAAAAACGAGTATTTGCGTGATTTGAATGCAGGACTGCCCATTAAAGTGCCCGAAAACTATTTCCCCGATGATAACCCCGAAAAAGAGCCGCTTGTTACTTGGCGTTCACACGCTAATTTGCTTTATAGCAACTGGCTTAACTATTTTGTGTATCAAACCACACCGTATGATATAGAAAAAATAAAAGAATAAAACAAAAAGCGTTGATGAATTTTTCATCAACGCTTTTTAAGTGTTATAACATCATTTTGTGGTTTCGGTGTCGCTTACAAGCTTGCCAACAACCAAGTAACGCTCACTGTCGTTTGAGGTGCAGGTGCTCAGCACAATAATATTATCGTCGCTATCAAGTGTAGCGCCATCAACAACATTTTTAGTAAAGCTGGTGGGATTTACACATTCGTTAAAGAACTGCTGACGCTCGTCTTCAATCTCAAAATTAAATGAGTTAATGATATGTCTGTCATCATAAATGAATGCAGATATAATCTCATACTTTAAGATGTGACCGGGTGTGTAAATAAATATTTCACGATTTTCTTCAAAAAATGTTTTGTTGCGGAACTTTTTAAGCTGACCAAACATTGTGCCGTTTAGCATATTGTGACCGTAAATAAGTGTAGCAGGATCACTAAAATCTTTATAGTTGAGCTTTTGAATATAGATTGAGCCCGCACGTTTTTGATTACCGTTTATGTCATGGTCGAGATAAAAATTATCATCAGCCTCGGGCGCGCTTTGCAAAATTGGGTAGTCAATAACCTCAATGCCGGGTAACTGTATCCAAGCGCAAACATCGGGATTTTCTGCCTGAATTGCTTTAAAGTCTATAGGGTTTGCAGGCAAAACAGTTGAAACTGTAGATGAGGTAGATGTGTTGTTTTTGTAATCGCCGAAATCCTCTCTGCCACCAAAAAATTTAACGCAAAGAATGATTATTGCTGCGAGCAATAATGCTGCGGCAACAGCAATAGCCACATAATAAATTATTTTGTTGGTTTTTTTGCTATCACGTGGAGGAGTGTTTGAATGTTTTGGGATATATTCTTCCATAATGTCACCTCGTTAAAGATTAGCCATTATATTTTTTAATGGCTTTTATTTCGGTTTTGCCGCCCATATATGCTCTAAGTGCCTCAGGAATTTTAACGGTATAATATTCACCGTCAAAGGTAAGGTTGTTTTCAAGAAATGCAATAAGCATACGCGGTGGAGCAACAACGGTGTTGTTGAGAGTATGTGCAAGATACTTTTTGCCGTCTTCACCCTTTACGCGAATACCGAGTCGGCGCGCTTGTGCATCGCCAAGATTTGAGCAAGAGCAAACTTCGAAATACTTTTGTTGCTTGGGGCTCCAAGCCTCAACGTCATAAGATTTAACCTTAAGGTCGGCAAGGTCGCCTGTGCAGCACTCAAGTGTGCGAACAGGTATATCAAGACTGCGGAAAAGCTCTACAGAATAGCTCCACATTTTATTGAACCATTCCATGCTCTCCTCAGGCTTACAAACAACTATCATTTCCTGCTTTTCAAACTGGTGGATACGGTAAATACCGCGCTCCTCAATACCGTGAGCACCTTTCTCTTTGCGGAAGCAGGGTGAATAGCTGGTAAGTGTAAGCGGAAGCTTTTCTTCGGGAGTGATTGTGTCAATGAACTTGCCAATCATAGAGTGCTCTGATGTGCCGATAAGATAAAGGTCTTCGCCCTCGATCTTGTACATCATAGCATCCATTTCTTCAAAGCTCATAACACCCGATACCACGTGGCTACGAATCATAAAGGGTGGTATGCAATAGGTAAAGCCCTTATCAATCATAAAATCACGAGCATAAGCGGTAACTGCCGAATGAAGACGTGCAATATCACCCATGAGGTAGTAAAAGCCTTCGCCTGCAACGCGACCTGCAGCTTCTTTATCAATACCGTCAAACAGCGCCATAATGTCGGTGTGGTAAGGTATTTCAAAATCAACAACTGTCTTTTCGCCATATTGCTGAACCTCTACATTTTCGCTGTCGTCCTTACCTACAGGAACACTGCTGTCTACAATGTTAGGTATCTTCATAACAATCTCGCGAACCTTAACTTCAAGCTCAGCCTCTTTTTCCTCAAGTGCCTTAAGCTCTTCGGCCTGCTGAGTAACAAGCTTTTTGGTTTCTTCTGCCTCGCCACGTTTGCCCTGTGCCATAAGCATACCGATTTGCTTGCTTATTTTATTGCGGTTTGCACGAAGCTCGTTTGCACGGTTGTTTGCATCCTTCTTTTCGTTATAAAGCGCAATAACCTCGTCAACAAGAGGTAATTTATTATCCTTAAACTTGCGTTTAATGTTTTCCTTTACAAGCTCAGGATTTTCACAAATAAATTTGATGTCTAACATTTTTACTCCTCCAGAGTATATTATCGTACCTTGCATTATAACATATATATTTATATATGTCAAAGGGAATAACAGTGAATTTTTTGTTAAAAATATTACAGGTGATAATATGAAAGAAAAAAACAAAATAACTAAAAAAGATTATGTAGCTTCTCAGCCCGAAACGGTTTATGAACTGCTTAATAAATACGGAACATATGAGATACAACCAACTGCTGACAGCGATAACGATTTTCCCAAAATAGCGCAGGGACTACCGCGCCAAGAAAATCGCAAGGTTGTTGACAAAGATTGGGGCGGGTATAAGGCGAAGGAATAAAAAAAGACCGCATTAGCGGTCTTTTTATGCGACTTGGTCTATAAGCCGAGTTCTGTCGTGCGCGGTCATCTATCTCGACGCACAGTCGCCTGCGCGCTCAAGCCGCTTTTCGTGGCACATCGGGCCAATGTATAGCCACAGTCAGCGTTGCTCCAAATAGGGTTTACAGTGCCGTTGTGTCTCCACACGGCAGGTGAGCTCTTACCTCGCCTTTCCACCCTTACCGCAACAGCTACTTTGCAAAGCAAAGGTTCAAGGGTTGCCCCAAGCCATTACGGCGGTATATCTCTGTTGCACTTTCCCTAAGGTCACCCTCGGCAGCCGTTAGCTGTTATTCTGCCCTGTGGGGCTCGGACTTTCCTCACACAAAATCGTGCGCAACCGCGTAACCAACTCGCGAGAGTATTTTAGCATAAAAATTGCTCTGTGTCAAAAGTTTAAACAAAGAATATTATGTAAAAGAAATGTTTTTGCTTTAAACGGGGGATTTTTGATATGAAAAATGAGTTTTCTAAATGCTTTTTAGCAGCAAATTCAGGAGAAGGATTTGTTTCATATTTTAGTGATTGCTATAACTACGCAGACGGATGGCGCGCTTACATAATAAAGGGCGGACCGGGCACGGGCAAATCGTCATTTATGAAATATGTTACCGCTAAAGCGCAAGAACGCGGATATGATATAGAGCTGTGCCCATGCTCGTCAGACCCCGACAGTCTTGACGGCGTTATTATAAAAGAGATAAAAACGGTAATACTCGACGGCACTGCGCCCCATATAGTAGAACCGATATTCCCCGGTGTTTGTGAAGAGATTATAAATTTAGGGCAATTTTGGAACAGTGGCGAACTATATGAAAAAGCATCGCGAATTATAGAGGTAACTAACCAAAATAAAAAGCTGCACAATACGGCTGCGGCTTATATATCGGCGGCGGGTGAACTTATATATGACAATTTTAAATTGTCAAAACAATTCACAAATCTAAAAAAAGCCGAACAGTTTGGCGCAAAAATAGCGAGTCGGGTAATAACAAAAAGAAAGAAACAAGCTCCGCGCGAATGGGTACGTTTTTTAGGCGGAATAACACCCAAAGGTATTATAGCTTATAGCGGCACAGTAGAAAAATTTTATAAAAACATAGTTGTAATCGACGATAAATACGGCGCCGCATCAAACGAGATTATGCACGCCGTGCGCCGTGTAGCGCTATCCCACGGCTATGAAATAATTACCGTTAAAAATCCGTTTTTGCCGTCAAAGATAATTGACCATATACTTATACCTGAATTGTCGTTAGCCTTTGTGCGAGAGTACGAATATATGCATTTTGGCGAGCAGCACCGCCGCATACACGCACGACGTTTCACTGATATAAATATGATGCGCACCGTTCGGGGCAGATGCGTTTTCAACCGCCGCACAGCGCGTGAGTTGTTGCTTGGCGCAATTGATATACTTGGCAAGGCCAAAAGTGTTCACGACAGGTTAGAAAAATATTATATAGATGCTATGGATTTTCAAGCGCTAACGCGCTTTGCCGAGCAAAAGACTGACGAGATATTAATGCACAATTCATAATTCACAATGCACAATTATCTTAAACTACAGCCACTGCTTAAAACTAAAGTAGTGGCTTTGTTTTATTCAATACTAACAGCAAAATCTTTGCTGTAAAATAATTCTTTTAATTTCACCACTGTTTCAACTTCCTTTTCTACCAAAAAGCTTTTTGCCTCATTGTACATTTCGGTCAAGTCATCGTCAAAAGCGCAATTATCATACTGTATAACCGACTGCAAATATGCTATGCAACTTAATTCTAATATATAATTTTCTAATTCAGTCATTTTTTTGGGGTTAATCTTTTTCATTAAACAAACCTCTATAAATTTAATATAATTATATTTTAGATAATTTCTAACTATTTGTCAATAGTTATTTTTTAACTATGTTAAAATGCACATAGAGGTGTTATCTATGAAATCATATAATGAAATTTTAAAAGATTTAAGAGAGGATTGTGAACCAAAACCATCACAAAGTGAGGTCGGCAAAAAATGTGGAATAACACAAAGAAAATTATCTTTTATTGAGCAAGGAATAACTGAACCCAATTTACAAGACTTAAAATCCCTTTGTCTGTATTACGGTGTATCTGCTGACTATATTTTAGGGTTGCCGAAAGATTTAAAATATCCAGAAAGATGAATGCGGAACGACACATAGGTCGTTCCCTACAAAAAAACATAAAGACACTGCTTTGTTTTTAAGCAGTGTCTTTTAGTTTTATTAATCGTGCATTATGCATTGTGAATTGTGAATTATAAGAGCTTTATTCCAAGTTCTTCACATTTTTTAATTTCTTCTTCGGGCCAGACTGAAGCGTGAACCTCGCCAATGTGTGCTTTTTGTAATAGTTGCATACATAGTCTCGACTGACCGATACCACCACCGATGGTAAGGGGCAGCTCGTCATTTATAAGCGACTTATGGAAAGGTAGCTCTAAGCGGTCAAGCTTGTTTTCGGCGGTGAGCTGTTTTATAAGTGTTGCTTTATCTACGCGAATACCCATACTTGAAAGCTCGAGCGCCGAGTCAAGTACACGGTTATATACAAGCAGGTCGCCGTTAAGCGCCCAATCGTCATAGTCGGGTGCTCGGCCGTCGTGCTTTTCACCATTTGAAAGGCAGCCGCCTATCTGCATTAAAAATACAGCGCCATACTCTTTGGTAATAGCGTTTTCACGCTCTTTTGCGGTAAGGGTGGGGTATTTGTCAAGCAATTCTTGCGATGTTATAAATTTAATCTCGCGGGGTAGATAGTTTTGAAGCTCTGGGTGTCTGCGCTCGACAAAGTCGGCTGTAAGCAGAATTGCGGCATAGATTCGCCTTACGGTATCTTGTAAAAATTCTACCGTGCGGTCGCTATCGGTAATAACCTTTTCCCAGTCCCACTGGTCAACGTAGAGGGAGTGAATATTATCACACATCTCGTCGCGACGAATAGCGTTCATATCAGTGTAAAGGCCTGTATGTGTGGCAAAACCATATTTTGCGAGCGCCATACGCTTCCATTTAGCAAGCGAGTGAACAACCTCTACAACCTCGCCAGACTGTAAAATGTCGAAAGATACGGGGCGTTCAACGCCGTTAAGGTCATCGTTTAATCCGCTGCCGCGTTTTACAAAAAGCGGCGCTGATACGCGGCGAAGGTTAAGTGCATCGCAAAGATGCTCTTCAAACTTGTGGCGCAAAGAACGTATAATGCCCTGTGTTTCGAGCACGTTTAATTTTGATTTATACATAAAATCACTTCCGATTAAGAAATAGTGCCTACTGTACGTGGGTAGAGAATAACGTCACGAATATTCTGAACACCTGTAACATACATAATAATTCGCTCAAGACCAAGACCAAATCCACTGTGTGGAACCGAGCCAAATTTACGAAGTGAGATATAGTCGGTGTAATCGTCTATATTCATACCGCGAATATTCATAGCTTCGAGCAACTTGTCAAGGTCAGCCTCACGCTCGCTACAACCAATAATTTCACCAACGGTTGGAACAAGCAAATCGGTTGCGGCAACGGTTTTGCCGTCGGCGTTTTGCTTCATATAGAAAGATTTGATTTCTTTTGGATAATTTGTAAGGAATACAGGGCGCTTGCAAATTTCTTCTGCAATGTAGCGCTCGTGCTCGGTCATAAGGTCGCAGCCCCACTCGACTGGGTACAGGAACTCTTTACCGCTTGCCTTGAGTGCCTCAATAGCCTCGGTGTAGGTCATAACGGCAAAGTCATTTGCTACAACATTTTGTAGCTTCTCGATAAGTCCCTTTTCAAAATGAGCGTTAAAGAATTTAAGCTCTTCGGGGCATTTTTCAAGAACAGTATTAATGATGTGCTTAATTAGGTCCTCGGCAATTTCAATAATGTCGGGCAGCTCTGCAAAAGCAACCTCTGGCTCTACGTGCCAGAACTCTGCAACGTGGCGTGGGGTGTTGCTCTTTTCAGCGCGGAAAGACGGGCCAAAGGTATAAATCTTACCAAGTGCCATAGCGGCAACCTCACCCTCAAGCTGACCCGATACAGAAAGTGCTGCGCGGCGACCAAAAAAGTCAGCGGCATCTGCTTCTTCCTCGGTTTTAAAGCCGTGGTCAAAGGGAAGGGTAGTTACCTTAAACATTTCGCCTGCACCCTCACAGTCACTACCTGTGATAAGTGGGGTGTGGATGTATGTGTAATGTCTGTCTTGGAAAAACTCGTGAATACAAGCCGAGATTACCGAGCGCACACGAAGCACTGCGTTAAATGTGTTGGTACGCACACGAAGCGCAGGGATTGTACGTAAGTATTCAAGTGTGTGACGCTTTTTTTGTAATGGGTATTCAGGTGGGCAAACACCAAGCACTGTAATGCTTTCGGCGTTTATTTCAACTGAATCTTCGGCTACAACCGATTTTACAACGGTGCCTTCAACCTTAAGCGAGGTGCCAAGCTTCATAAACTCGGAAATATCGCTCATAACAGCCTTATCGATTACTATTTGCAGGTGTTTAAGAGTTGTGCCGTCGTTAAGCTCTAAAAATGCCATATTTTTAGAGTCGCGAGAGGTACGCACCCAACCACAAACGGTAACCGACTTGCCAATATAGTCGCCCTTCATAATGTCAATAATGTCAATGTGTTTCATAATTTATCACTCCATAAGTTAATATGCAAAATAAAATAAGCGCTATTCATCCTCTGAAAAAATCAGGGACGAATAGCGCATTAAATACTACTCGCGGTGCCACCCGTATTACCGTGTTGCCACGGTCGCTCACAGCAAAAACTGTTATCGGCTTTAACGTGCCGCCTACGGCGCCCCTACTAAGTGATTAGCTTTTGGGTTTGCAGCTCCAAAGTGTTCTTCGCGGTATGCGTATGGCGGCATTTACACTATCTGCCACTCACTAAGCACCGTTTATACCGTTACTTTTCTTCATCAATGCTTTTAAAAGTATATCGTGAGTATATCACTTTTATGTGTTTTTGTCAAGCGATTATTAGTCGATAACCTCAATTATCATACCGTCGGTAATGTCAGCTGTAGGAATAAATATTTTCTTGGTGTTCATAAGCTCGTCAAAGTTGCCGCCCATTTCTTTACCGTTTATAAAGAACTTACGGCTGCCGTTACCCTTGTTTTGATATTTAACGGTTATTGGGTGACCTTTAACAATAACGTCTATTGATGCATCGGTCGTTGGCATATAACCTGCTGTTTGAATAACGAGACCATCAAGTGTTGGGCAAACACCAAAGCCAAATTTAACAAGGTTTTTAATAAACACGGTACCGCTGCCTGTGTACCAGTCGGCAAAGGACTGACCGTCAATGCCAAGCTCTTCATTTCTGAAGTATGAGTTAGGCATAGCAAAGGGTGATTTTGAGCAGTCTGCATGTGAAAGTACTGTGCCCAAATCAAACTGACGCCAAGCCTCTTGTGATTCGCCCATTAAGAATAGAGCAGATACCGCAAACATTGTTGCGTGAACGTATGTGCCTGCGTTTTCGTATGTACCTGCCGAAATACGTGCAATTCGACCCACGTACTTTTGCATATCAAGCGGAAATGCCTTGTCAAAGGTCATAATGCCATATTTTGAATCAAGAGTCTTAAACGCTTGCATTACGGCTTCTTTCATAGAGGGGTCGTTTTTAATCATACCCGAAATTGCCCAGAACGCGTTTGCGGTAGAGCTATAACGAGCAAGTCCGTCGGGGTCGCACCAAGAACCGATTTTGTAAGAGCGGTTGTCGCCCCAGCCGTGCACAATGCGACGCTCGCCACTATCGTTTGTATCAACAGCATATTTTGCAAGGCCGTTTTTAAGTGTTTCTGCGACAGCCTTATATTTTTCTACCTTGTCAGCGTATTTACTAACAGCCTCTAAAATCTCGCAGATTTCGGTGCAGTTTTGATAAAGCTGCAATGAGCACATTACGCTAACACCGGTGCCGTATTCACGTGTCTTATCGGTTGTTTTGCCTAGACCGTCGAGCGCATCGTTCCAGTCACCAAAAAGAGAATGCAAGCAACCTGTATCTTCGTCAATATTACTGCACAAAAAGTCCATAATTTTTACAATATGGTCAAGCACTGTATCAACAATTTCGCTTTTAGCGATAAGACGGCTATTGTCGGGCGCGGCAACATAATAACCGCACTTTTCGTCAAGGATTGACCAGTCGTTTGTATATGCAAGATATGTATGAAGTGTTGTAATAATCCATACGCCTTGGTCAATAAATTTGCGAAGGTCAAACACCGGTAGCTGATCGTCACTCTCTTGGTTAGAGAACTGACGTGGAGGTCTACCGTCTTCAAGAATATGATTAAGCGCGTTTACAAACTGCGCGCGGCTTTCTTCGGGTTGCCAGATAAGCGACGATTCAAGCTGTTGCATAACGTCGCGAACACCCATCATAGGACCAAAGTAGTTTTTACCCAAAGCGCAGAAAGAAATTTGCTTTTGAATATTGCGAACAAACTTATTGAGCACCTTGGCGTTAAAGTCACCACTATAGTTTTCAAAATGTGTTTGCATTGTAGCAAATTTAGAAAGAGCAAGCTCTTCGTCGGCGGCAAGAATGGTGTCAATTTTTTCTATATCAGGCTTGTAATTTATAACCGCCTCGGCTTCTTCTATTGTGTGGAAATACTGAAGCTCATATTCGCGGCGTACCGATTCGCCTGCGTCTAAAGTATAGTGAGCACTGTCGGCACAAACAGGCACGTCAACCGAGTTTGCGGCAGCTGAATCATTGGCAAACACGCCGCTTTTAAGGCTTGCAGCATTGGTCATAAGTCTGCCAACGGGGCCTAATACTGCCGATTTTTGTGTGGTAAGGTATTCTGCATCGGGAGCCTTTCCAACCGCCGCGCGACCTACGGTCATACTGTCACCGTAAGAACGAAGCAGATAGTTGCCGTTTTGGTAACGTTTGCCAAAACGGTTCATTATGTCATAAATGCCACCGTTGTTGCGGTAGAACAGCCACGCGTCCATACAAGACATCATATAAATGCTTTGTGGCTTGTCGCTTTTGTTAATTGCGGTAAAAGCAAAGTGAATGTGCTTGTTCATATCGGCATGCACACGCACCGCAAAGGTAACGTCAGAGGTATCTGCTATGTAATAAGCATAGCGGAAAGAGTAAACCACATAACGCTTAATATCAATATTTTCAAAAAGCTGACGATGGCACTCAAAAAGTGAAACGGGGAAATATTCACCATTTTCTTGCTTTAAACCGCCCATAAAGGCAATAGATGCATCTTCAAAATTGTTAAGCTCGCGGAAGATGGTAAAGGTTGACTCATAGGCGTCAATATGACCGCTGCTGCGCGCCCAAACAACAAGACCGTTTGCGTCGTACGCAAAACGCGAAACGCCGTAATCACGCTCGCAACATAAAATTTGATTTTCGTTTAAATAAAACGTGTTTTGAGGCAGGCTGTTGTCCTCGCTTGCTTTAAAATCGTTTATCTGTTTCATAAGATTTTTAAGTTGAATATCAAAAGTCATAACACCAATCCTTTCGGATAATTTTTAACAACCTTACTTTAACATAAAGTAGTTTTGTTTTCAAGTGAAAATGCAGTTTACAAAAGAAAATTTAAACATTATAATATAAATCAGCAAGCAAAGGAGGTTTTACCTATGTTATTAGCAAAAAACAGAGTGCCTTTTGGCGCGATATACGTAAGTGAAAAAGATTTTGAAAACAGCGATTCGCAGGTGTGGTTTATAGCAACACAGCTTCGTTATTATCTTGCAAGAATAACCACAGCGCCATTTGAAATTAAGGTAAACGATGGCGATAACGGTATATACATAAGCTTTGATAAAAATTATTCCGACGATGAGTTTTCGATAAATACCGAAAACGGAAGTCTTTATATAAAAGGTGGTAAACGTGGTGTAATTTACGGCGGATACGAACTGCTTGAAATTATAGGTTGTCGTTTTTTTACACCCGACTGTGAAAAGATACCCACCATTACAAAGCTTGAAATAGACGATATAAACAAACGAGAAAAGCCGATATTTGAATTTCGTGATACTGATTACGGCAGTGTTACGCATTATTTAAAATTTGCAACACAGTGTCGCGTTAACGGCAGGTGGAACGACGTGCCCGAAATGCTTGGCGGCAGCATAAGATATGCCCTTGGTGCGCATAGCTTCGCGTGGCTTGTACCACACCACGAATATCGCGATACACATCCCGAATATTTTTCTTTTTATAACGGTCGCCGTCAAAACGTTGAAAACGATCATTGGCAGCTATGCCTTACTAATCCCGACCTTGTTGATATAGTGGTAAAAAATGCCCGTGAAATATTAAAGGCAAACCCTGACAAAAAGATACTTTCTATTTCACAAAACGATAATCCTTATAACTGCCAGTGTGAAAACTGCCTTAAATCTGATGCAGAAGAGGGCTCTCCCGTTGGCACACTTATAAAATTTGTTAATCGCGTTGCCGAAATTTTAGAGCCCGAATTTCCTGATGTTACGTTTGATATACTTGCATATCATTATACAAGACCGGCTTCAAGAAAAACACAAACACGACATAACGTATGTGTGCGCTTGTGTGCAAGCTCAACCTGCTTTGCTCATCCTTATGATAAGTGTGATGATCGCTCGCGCGCAGTTAAGCATCCTAACGGCAAAACAACCGTGTTTATTGACGACCTTATCGAATGGAGTAAGGTTTGCAACCGACTTTATGTGTGGGATTACACCTCTAATTTCCCGCTTTATCCTATGCCTTTTGCCAATTGGCGTGTTTTGCAACCAAATTTGCAGACAATGGCAAAATACAACGTAAAGGGTGTTTTTGAAGAAGCAAATTGTGCGGCAAACGGCGGCGTTGATTTTAACGAGCTTCGCACCTATTTGCTTTGCAAGCTTATGTGGAATCCTGATTGTGATATAGATGCTCACCGCAAGGAGTTTATGGAATACTACTATGGCGAAGCCGCACCGTACTTAGACAAATATCTTAATATGCTGTGTGATTATGTTGAAAAAGAAAATTATCATCTTTATATACAAGACACAAAGCGCCCCGACTATTTAAGCGAAGAATTGCTGGTAAGATATAATGACTTGTTTGACAAGGCGGAAAAGGCAGTAGCAGGTGATGGCATACGCCTTTCGCGCGTGCAGAAGGCACGACTTTCAATAAGATTTGTCGATATTTTCTGGAACGAGGTTTTAAGCGGTAACTATAATGCACAAAAGATAAATCAATTTTTTACTGATCTTCGCGCGCATAATATTTCACGCCTTGACGAGTGGTCAAATATCGAACGCACCTATCGCGCATGGATGTATGGTAAAGAACGCGGAGTGCATTTAAGCACACCTTGGAGTTATGACCGCGAAAGCATACTCTAAATAGTACTTGACTTAAGTGCGTGTGTTTGATATAATGTGTCTTACTTAATGAAATATTTTTTAGGAGGGTTATTGTCTAAATGGACAGTAGCGACAGTAGCGACGATAACGGCGATACTAATTATATGACAAATATATATAACGGCGTACCTATGCTCTCTTGGGGGCAGAGGTATGCCTTTTTGCGTCTAAAAAGGGTTTTGAGTTGATAAAAATGTCAAAATCAAACAACACACATATATTTTAAGGAGTAAAAGATTAAAATGACAACATACATTATAATAATGGTCATATGTCTTATCGGTTCAGCATATTTTTCGGCAACCGAAACGGCATTTTCGTGCGCAAATAAAACACGACTTCGCGCATTGGCTGAAAAAGGCAACAAAAAAGCTGAGCTTGCGGTAAACCTTGCCGATAAGTATGACAGACTTATTTCTACAATACTTATAGGCAACAATATTGTTAACATTCTTTTAGCCTCTGTTGGAACCTTGGTTTTCGTAGAGGAGTTAAAGCTTCCAAGCGGCGCGGCAATTTCTACTGCGGTAGTGACCGTAGCGGTTCTTATTTTTGGCGAAATCACACCTAAAAGCATTGCTAACGATTTTCCTGAAAAATTCGCAATGTTTTCGGCGCCCTTTATTCGCCTGCTTATATGGTTGCTTATGCCGCTCAACTTTATTTTTTCTCTTTGGAAAAAACTTATAGGCAAACTATTTAAGGTTGAGCAAGAGGATAATATGGCTCAAGAAGAGCTGCTTATGATGGTGGAAGAAGCCGAGCAAGAGGGTGACATTGACACCGACGAGGGTGACCTATTGCGTAATGCGATCGAATTTTCTGACCTTAAGGCTGAAGATATTTTAACCCATCGTGTTGACCTTGAGGCATTGCCTATTGATGCAGCAAAAAAAGAAATCGCTCAAAAATTTACCGAAACCCGTTTTTCGCGTATTCCTATCTATGAGGATAATATAGATAATATCGTTGGTGTAATTCATCAAAAAGATTTTTATGTTGGCACCGGTGTTACAACTGCGGCTATTAAAGATATTATTTCACCCGTGTTGTTTATTCACCAGTCTGAAAATATTGATGACCTGCTTAAAAAGCTGCAAAAAGAAAAGGCGCATATTGCCGTAGTTGTTGACGAATACGGCGGCACCTTGGGTATTGTTACTATGGAGGATATACTTGAAGAGCTTGTTGGTGAAATTTGGGATGAGCACGACGAGGTTGTCGAGGAATTTAAAGAGCTTGATGAAAACAACTTCATAATTGACTGTAATATGAACCTTGACGATTTTTGTGAAGAATTCGAAATAGAAACCGAGTCTGACAGCGTATCGGTAGGCGGTTGGGTTGCCGAACAAATAGGCAATATTCCCGATGTTAATGACAGCTTTACTTTTGAAAATCTTGTTGTTACCGTTACCGAAACCGATTCGCACCGCGCAGCTACCATAAAGGTAGAAAAACAAGATTTGCCCGAAGAAGAAAAGGAATAATGATGAAAGATAAAAAAACTCCCGACAAAAGCCAAGACAAAATACAGCTTTCACTTCCACTGAGCAAGCGACTGTTAAAATATGTTTTTGCTATTGTCGTTATTGTTGCCGTGGCTTACACCGCGGTTACACAGCCACAAAAGATATTAACTGTAATAGGCGGATTGGTAGGACTGCTCTCACCGTTTATTTTAGGTTTTTGTATGGCTTATGTTGTTAATCTGCTGCTTCGTCCGCTTGAGCGCTTTTGGATGTGGATATGGCACAAATGCAAAAAACAAAAGCTTATAACCAAAATCAAAAGACCGCTTTGCTTAACGGTTAGTTTTTTAGTGGTGCTTGGGGTCATATTTGCTATAGTATTTATGATAATCCCAGCCCTTAAAGAAACGGTTGTTTCGTTTGCAAACAAGGTGCCGCAATACGCCAAAACGGTAGAGGGTTGGTATTATGGCTTTGTAGACTTTCTTGCAAAGTACAATTTTACGTTGCCCGAAATTTCACTTGATACTGCCAAGATAACTGAAATAGCTAAAGATGTGATAAGTAATTATGGCGACAATGTGCTTGACACAACGGTTAATGTTACCGCATCTATAGTATCGGCTGTGGTTGATATTGTTTTGGGTATTGTTTTTGCAATATATTTGCTTGCACAAAAAGAAAATTTAGGCCGCCAAACAAAAAAATCCATTCGTGCAATTTTTGGTGAAGAGCGCGCTAAAAAAATAGTTGATTTTTCTTCGCTTACAAACAGTGTTTTCACTAAATTTGTAACAGGTCAGCTTACCGAAGCGTGCATAATAGGTGTTCTTTGCTTTATAGGTATGTTGATTTTTGGAATGCCTTATGCCGGTATTATTTCTATTTTGGTAGGCTTTACCGCGCTTATTCCAATATTCGGCGCGTTCATAGGCACAGGCATTGGTGCATTTTTGATATTGCTTGAAAATCCGCTCAAGGCCATTTGGTTTGTGATATTTATAATTATATTGCAGCAGCTTGAGGGCAACCTCATATATCCAAGGGTTGTTGGCAAATCGGTGGGTTTGCCGGGCATTTGGGTGCTTGCAGCCGTAACAATAGGCGGCGGACTCTTTGGTGTAATGGGAATGCTGTTTAGCGTGCCGATTTGTTCGGTACTGTACGTAATGTTTAGAGAATACGTTAATAGGAAAAGCAAAGAATACCAACAAGAATATGAGCCGAAAGAAATCCAAGAATAAATTTAAAAGAACCTGCTAATTAGCAGGTTCTTTTTGCTATTCCCAATATTTTCGGTCAAGGCTTCTGAAACGAAGTGCCGCGCCGATATCCTCTTTTTGTATGATTTTATTGCCTTTAAGGTCGGCAACCGTTCTTGCGACCTTGAGTATTCGGTCATAAGCGCGGGCTGACAGCCCCATAGCATCAAAACTGCGGCTTAAATAATTAGAGGCATCATCGGTCATAACGCAATGCTTGCGCAAAAGCGATGGTGTAAGCTGCGCGTTGCAGGTAATACCGGTGCCATTGTATCTCTCGACTTGAATTGCTCTGGCACGATTTACACGTTCGCGAATTTGAGCTGAGCTTTCGCCCTGCGCTTTATCTGATAGCGCCTTATAATCAACCGGCGGCACCTCAATATGTAAATCTAATCGGTCAAGCAGTGGCCCCGATATTTTGTTTAAATATTTATGCACAGCGTTTGCAGAGCAAGTGCAAGGCTTTGACGGGTGACCGTAGTATCCGCAAGGGCAGGGGTTCATTGCGGCGATAAGAATTATGTTGCTGGGGTATGTAACGCTACCCGACGCGCGCGTTACGGTAACTGTGCCGTCTTCAAGCGGTTGACGCAAAGCCTCCATAGCGTCACGCTTAAATTCGGGCAACTCGTCTAAAAACAGCACACCGTTGTGCGCCATAGAAATTTCGCC
This sequence comes from Acutalibacteraceae bacterium, assembly GCA_045539695.1. Taxonomy (GTDB): domain Bacteria; phylum Bacillota; class Clostridia; order Oscillospirales; family Acutalibacteraceae; genus UBA737. The sequence goes on along the minus strand of JAZQFX010000010.1, from coordinate 5,416 downwards.
CGGTTTTGGCACAGTGCCGCCGCCCGAAAGACCAACCGAAGAAATTGTGTGATGGGGTGAGCGGAAAGGCCTTGTTGTCACGATGGGATTATTTTTATCAAGCATTCCTGCAACCGAATGAATTTTTGTGGTTTCTATTGACTCGTCAAAGGTCATTGGCGGCAATATAGTGGGCATACGCTTTGCAAGCATACTTTTGCCCGACCCCGGAGGACCAATAAGCAGTATATTATGTCCGCCTGCAGCGGCTACTTCGAGAGCCTTTTTTGCCATAATCTGACCTTTGACCTCGCAAAAATCGAGGGCAGCGGCAAGAGTGCTTTCTTGCGGTGGCACAGGTGAGGCAGGGGTAAGCGGTGTAAAGCCTGTAAGATGATCAACAAGCTCCTTTACGCTTTTAACACCATAAACATTGATGCCCTCAACGGCGGCGCCTTCACTTGCGTTGTCAAGCGGAACAAATATGTCGCTTATTCCGCTTTGCTTGGCGGTTATTACCATAGCGAGCACGCCGTTTATACTGCGCACCTGACCGTCGAGCGATACCTCGCCTAAAAACGCGCAGCTTTGGGTATTTGCATCGAGCTGTTTAGATGCGGTGAGAATGGAAATAAGTATAGGTAGGTCATAAACAGCGCCCTCCTTTTTCTTGTCAGCGGGGGCAAGGTTTACGGTTATTCTGCCTGTTGGAAATTTATATCCACAGTTTTTTATAGCGGCGCGCACACGATCGCGCGACTCTTTTACTGCAGTGTCGGGCAGACCCACCACATCAAAGGCAGGCAAGCCCCCCGAAACATCGGCCTCAATACCAAGCATATAAGAATTAAGGCCAAAAATTCCTACGCTGTTTACTATTGAAAACATATACACATAACCTTTGTTTAAATTTTTCTATATTTTAACATATTTTGTGCAATAATGCAAAAAGTTTAATCTTTTGGTAACAAATTATTTTTTTATCGGCAGTATAATGTAAACGAAAAGAGGTAGGTTTTATGAATTTTAGATATAAACTTATGCGATTTATGAGTGGACGTTACGGTGTAGATGCGTTGTTTTATGTGCTCTTTGGTGTTGCTGCGGTGCTGTTTGTCGTTAATGTTTTTGCGAGATCTATTATTATTCAGCTTATAATAGACGCTGTATTGGTATACGCTTTTTATAGAGCTTTATCACGCAATATTGCGGCGCGCAGACGAGAGAACAGCGCGGTTATGCATATTGCATTTAAAATAAGAGAAAAGCACAATGTGCGCCGTCAGCGCAAAGCCGACTATACACATGTATATAAAAAATGTCCGCGTTGCAAGGCGGTGCTTCGACTTCCTCGCCGCAAGGGCAAGCACACTACTATTTGCCCGAAATGCCAAAACAAATTTAAAGTTTATGTCTTTAAAGCGTGAAAGTTTTAATTGACAATAAATTTTATATATCTTATAATAATGATTGGCGAAGTAGCCAATCATTATTTTTTAGGCGGTGAATTATGCCAAAAATAAACTTCACCAAAATGCACGGCATAGGTAACGATTACGTGTATATAAATTGTTTTACCGAGCAGGTAGATAATCCAAACGAGCTTGCCAAAATAATGTCACCGCGTCGTTTTAGCGTTGGCGCTGACGGTGTGATTTTAATTTGTCCGTCTAAAGTGGCAGACGCTAAAATGCGTATGTTTAACCTTGACGGCAGTGAGGGTAAAATGTGCGGCAACGGTATTCGTTGTGTGGGCAAGTTTGTTTATGATAATAATATTGCTCACAAAGATACGGTAATAGTTGAAACCCTAAGCGGCATAAAAACGCTTTACATTACCGATAAAGACGGTGCGGCAGAAACAATAACGGTAGATATGGGCAAAGCGGAGTTGTCACCCGAAAAAATTCCTGCAATTGCTGATTGCGATACAATAATTGATACCGCAATAACCGTAGACAGCAAAGATTATAACATCACTGCGGTTTCTATGGGCAATCCGCACGCGGTTACCTTTTGTGATGAGATAGACAGTCTTAATCTTGAAAAAATAGGCCCCCACTTTGAGCATCACGAAATGTTCCCTCAAGGCGTCAATACCGAGTTTATTTGTGTGATTGATGAAAAGACCTTGCAAATGCGCGTTTGGGAGCGTGGCAGCGGTGAAACCTTTGCTTGCGGTACGGGCGCATGCGCGGCGGCTGTGGCGGCGGTAGAAAACGGCTACTGCAAGCACGATACCGAAATTACCGTTCATCTGGTTGGTGGGGATTTATTTATAACCTACAAAAATGACGGCACGGTATTTATGCGTGGGCCCGCTACAAAAGTTTTTGACGGCGTTTATGAATATTAAGTGAAAGAGGATATAAAAATGGCGGAAAAGGATTTTTCAAAGCTTCTCTACAGCGCGGTAATGACACTAAAATCTGAAGAGGAGTGCCAACATCTTTTTGAAGATTTGTGCACACCAAAAGAGATAAAATCTATAGCGCAGCGTTTTGCTGTGGCAAAAATGCTTAGCGAAGGCAGAATTTATAACGACATAGTTGAAGAAACGGGCGCGTCAACCGCCACCATCAGCCGAGTTAATCGTACTATGAGCAAGGGCACAAAAATTGTTCTTGAGCGCTTGAAGGATTAAAATATGTATAGCGATTTTGCTTATTCGTATGACTCATTGATGCAAGATGTTGATTATAAAAAGAGAACGGAATATCTCTGTTCTCTTTTTAATGCGTTTGACCGTATGCCAACACTAATGCTTGATCTTGCTTGCGGTACGGGTGAATTCAGCAACCGTTTTGCCGAGAAAGATGTTTCGGTAATAGGCGTTGATATATCGTATGATATGCTGGCTATCGCTCGCGAAAAATCATTTGATGCCGGCAATGATGTTTTATATCTTTGTCAGGATGCGACGCAGCTCGACTTATACGGCACGGTTGACGGTGCTATATGTTGCCTTGATTCGCTAAATCATATAACCGATTATGAAAATTTTTGCAAGGCGATAGAGCGTGTGTCGTTATTTCTTGAAAAAGACCGACTTTTTATATTCGACCTCAACACCGAGTATAAACACAGCGAGGTTTTGGGTAATAATACTTTTGTTATTGATACCGACGACGTTTATTGTGTGTGGCAAAACGAATATAAAGAAAATAATATAGTTGAGATAAACCTTGATTTTTTCACCCCACAAGGTGATGCGTATTATCGCACGGGTGAAAGCTTTTGTGAACGTGCTTATACCAAAAATGAAATAGAAAATGCGCTTGAAAAGGCGGGGCTTAAAATTGAGGCGGCTTTTGACGATATGAGCCAAAACGCACCTACCGACACAACCGAGCGTGTGATTTACGTTACAAGGAAAGTGAACTAAAAAATGGGAAAATTAATAAGATGTATAACCTCTGATGGACTCGTTATGGCAACGGCGCTTGACAGCACCGATATTGTAGCCAAGGCCGAGAGCCTACACAAGACATCTGCAGTGGTGACAGCCGCTTTGGGTAGATTGCTCACTGCCACGTCTTTGATGGGCAATGCATTAAAGGGCGATGACAGCACAATAACCGTAAAAATTGACGGTAACGGACCAAGCGGCGCAATAATAGCTGTGGCTGACAGCCGTGGTGATGTGCGCGGTTACGCCGTAAACCCTGTAGTAGAAATTCCGCTTAAAGAAAACGGCAAGCTTGATGTTAGCGGTGCGGTTGGTCGTGATGGCACTTTATATGTAATAAAGGATTTAGGAATGAAAGAGCCTTATAACGGATTTGTGCCGATTGCTACGGGCGAAATTGCCGAGGACATTGCCGCGTACTATGCCGTAAGCGAGCAAATTCCTACCGTGTGTGCATTGGGCGTTCTTGTAAACCCCGACCTTACAGTGCGCGTTGCAGGCGGTTATATTATTCAACTTCTTCCTGCAGCGTACGGATATGACGAGGTTATTGATAAGTTAGAGGCTAACATAAAGGTTATGAAGCCGATTACTACGCTTCTTGACGAGGGTAAGGATATACTTGATATTGTAAAGCTTGCGCTCCAAGGCTTTGAGGTTGAGGTTCTAGAGGAGCAGTCTGCCGCATATAAATGTAATTGTTCGAGAGAAAGATTTGAAAGCGCACTTAAATCTTTAAACCGAGAAGAGCTTACAGAGATGGCAGATGAAATGGAAAAAGCCGAAACCGTATGTCAGTTTTGCGGCAGCGTTTACTCCTTTACAAGTGATGAAATCAGGTCATTTTTGAAAAAATAAAAATTTTTAAATTTTTTCAAAAAAATGCTTGACATTGGGTGGGCGTTATGCTATTATAGTGTTCGTCGCCGGTGAGTTGCGATTAACAGAGCCAGCGTTTCGTGGGAGCATAGCTCAGCTGGGAGAGCATCTGCCTTACAAGCAGAGGGTCACAGGTTCGAGCCCTGTTGTTCCCACCATTTGGCCTGGTAGTTCAGTTGGTTAGAACGCTAGCCTGTCACGCTAGAGGTCGTGGGTTCGAGCCCCATCCAGGTCGCCATTTGCCTCTGTAGCTCAGTCGGTAGAGCAGGGGACTGAAAATCCCCGTGTCGTTGGTTCGATTCCGACCGGAGGCACCATTATTATGCGGATTTAGCTCATCTGGTAGAGCGCCACCTTGCCAAGGTGGAGGTAGCGAGTTCGAGCCTCGTAATCCGCTCCAAAGGGGCGCTTCAAAGTAAGCGCCCTTTATTTAACCCCAAACAAATTGAATATGGCACCATGGCCAAGCGGTAAGGCAGGGGCCTGCAAAGCCCTTATCCCCAGTTCGATTCTGGGTGGTGCCTCCAAAAAACTTTCGTTCAAAAGAACGAGAGTTTTTTTTATCCATTGCGAAAGCAATGGCATATCATCAACGATAGCAATGCTTTCGTTGTATCTCATCAGTCCGTTAGGACTGTATATCATCACGATTTAGCGTGTATCAAAAACACTTTCGCAATGATGATATACAAAACTTCGTTTTGATGATATGCAATTCCTTGCGGATTTGATGATATACAATGCTTCGCATTGATTTTTCACTGCTTTTATGCTATGCTTGTGCTACAATAGGGACAAATAATTATATATCCTTGCCTTTTTCATCAAATTTATAAGGCAAGGCAGGAATAACTGTCATACCACACTTTAATGTATCCTTGTAAAACAAGGAAAAGTATGGTATGATTTTTTATATAGAAGTATGACTTTTGTCATACATAAGTTAAATTGGAAAGATATTAATGAGGAGAGACAGATATGCGAGTTTTGGTTATTGGGGGAACTAGGTTTTTCGGTATTCACACCGTTAATGCCTTACTTGCGCAAGGTCACGATGTTACGCTTGCTACAAGGGGAAATAGCAAAAATGTTTTTGGTAACAAAGTTTCTTATATTTGTATTGAACGCACCGATCCCGAAAGTATGCGA
>JAZQFX010000009.1:0-76931 GCA_045539695.1 Acutalibacteraceae bacterium | reverse complement strand
AGATTGTTTTTTCTTGCAAATATTATCTATATTTTGTTTTTTAGCATAATTGCGAACAGTTATATATTGGTAAAAAATAATATAAATTTTCTGTTTTTTTTGTTACCTATTTTTGCTTTTATAAATTTATTTGCCGGTGTTTTTTGCATAAAGGTTAAATCTGTACGATTAAAGATATGCTATCACGGGGCCGTGATGTTGTCTTTTTTTGTGCCAACGGTTATAATTTCGGTAATATATCATATTGTTATTGCGATTGTTACTATACCAGACGATTATATGACACTTGTATGGAGTGCAGTTGTGTGTATATGCATACAGTCGGTTTTGTTTTGGAACGGTATTATTTGTGTTTATTTGACGTCATATCAAATGGGAATTAAGCAACGTGTAATAGGCGCGTTGTGTGGAATGATACCGATAGTTAATTTGATTGTTTTACGCAAAATTATAAAGACCGTGCTTTTAGAGGTTGAAATTGAATACGAAAAAGAGCAGGTAAATATGGCGCGTGAAGCAAAGCAACTTTGCAAAACGAGGTATCCTCTGCTTTTGGTGCATGGAGTGTTTTTTAGGGATAATAAGTTTTTTAACTACTGGGGAAGGATACCTAAAGAGCTTATAAGAAACGGTGCTGTGATTTTTTACGGTAATCATCAATCGGCGGCATCAGTAGCAGACAGTGCAAATGAACTTGCTGAGCGTATAAAGCAAATAGTTGAAGAAACAGGATGTGAGAAACTAAATATAATTGCACATTCAAAGGGCGGTCTTGATTGTAGGTATGCGCTTGACAAGTTGAATGTATCACAGTTCGTGGCATCTCTTACCACGGTTAACACACCGCATAGAGGGTGCATGTTTGCTGATTATTTACTTGAAAAAATTGATGACGATTTTAAAAATAAGGTAGCAGCTACATATAATAGAGCACTAAAAAAATTAGGGGATAAGAATCCTGACTTTTTGTCGGCAGTAAATAATCTAACCGATGAATTTTGTCGAAAATTTGATGATGAAACACCTTTGCCTGATGGGGTTTATTGTCAAAGTATAGGTTCTGTTATGAAAAAGGGTAGCAGTGGAAGTTTTCCTCTTAATTTTACCTATCACCTTGCAAAATTCTTTGACGGTCAAAACGATGGACTTGTAAGTGAGCAGTCATTTAAATGGAGCGAAAATTACACATTAATAACCAATGAACATAAAAAAGGTGTTTCTCATGCGGATATTATAGATTTGTCTCGTGAGAATATAGACGGCTTTGATGTTAGAGAGTTTTATGTTGAGATAGTGAATGACTTAAAGGAAAGAAGTTTATGATGAAAATATTAAGTATTGGCAACAGCTTTTCACAGGATGCGCACAAGTGGCTTTATGATGTGTGCAAGAGTGCGGGTGAAGAAATTTATAATACAAACCTTTATTATGGGGGTTGTGCGCTTTACGGTCATTGGAATTTTTATGTTAATGATCAAGCGGCGTATGATTATGAGATAAAGGGTGAGCCTACACGCAAAATCTCACTTGCGGAGGCACTCAGGGCAGAAGATTGGAATATAATAACATTTCAACAGGCAAGCCCTAATTGTGGAAAATATGAAACATATCAGCCCTTTTTATGTGACTTGCATAAGGTAGTTAAAGAGGCGTGCCCAAATGCAAAGTTTTATATACATAAGACATGGGCTTATGAAAGTGATTTTGTAAACAATGCTTTTGAAAACTATAATAACGATCAAAATTATATGTACGAGAGCTTGTGTGACGCATATAAGCAAGCGGCTAATAGTATTGATGCCGAAATTATTCCAAGCGGTGATGTAATACAGTATCTGCGTGATAATACAAAGGAATTTGATTATAAAAACGGCGGGCTTTCACTTAACCGCGACGGTTTTCATTTGACACTTGGTTATGGCAGATATGCGGCGGCGCTTACATGGTATTGCAAGTTGTTTGACGGAAAGGCGAATAACGTTTTGTTTGCGCCTGAAATATGTGAAGATAAAAATTTTATCGATATAATAAAAAATGCGGTTGATACCGTAATTAAAGGAGAATAAATTTTATGGAAACTTTAGCACTTATTTTAGAAACTGCAATGATTGCTTTGTTTGGTTTTTCGTGGCCTAACAATATTATGAAGACATTACAAAACAAATCGACCAAGGGAAAAAGCCTTTTGTTTTTACTGCTCATTGATACAGGTTATGTAGCGGGTATTGCAAGCAAGTTTATTACTCTTGCTGCCGGCGGAGATAAACCGTGGATTTTCTATTTTGGTTTGGCGGTTTATATACTTAATTTTGTTATGGTAACTACCGACCTAATACTTTATTTTTATTACCGTTCAAAAGAGAAAAAGGCGAATCAATGATTGTTGATAAATTATGCAAGTCCGATTTGCATTTACATACAAATTTATCTTGTTGCGCACCTAAAACTACCGCGGTGGAGTCTTATCTGTCACTTTGCGAGGCTGAGGGTGTTGAACTTTTAGGGGTATCAAATCATTTGTATGATTGGGGTGGCGTTGATCGCACCCTACAGATAAAGCACGAAATTGATAAGTTGCGCAATCAAACGGATATCCAATTTCTTGTGGGCTGTGAAGCTGAAATTTTTTACGGTAAAGAGCTGTATTTAACTTGTGAAATGGCACATAATTTTGACTACGTATTGCTAGCGCCGAGTCATATTTTTAATTTTAGGGATAGGTATCGTGATTTTGATTTGTCTACGCCTGACAAGGCGCGGAAGATAATGATTGAAAATTTTAAGGTAGCGTGCAAATTGGATTTTGGGATGCCTACGGGCTTTGCGCACCCGCTTTATCCGATATGCGCGCCGTGGCAGCAGGAAGTACTTGACGGTATAAGCGACGAAACCTTGAGAGAGTGCTATACATTGGCGGCCGAAAATAATAAAAGTATCGAAATTCACGCTTGCGTTTACCGAAATACAGTAGAACTTGACGATGAGGGTTTGTCACCTATATATATAAAAATGTTGCGGGTAGCAAAGGAATGCGGATGCAAATTCCACTTTGGCTCTGATGCACACGAGCCGTCTATGTTTATAGGCTCGCACGCAAAGCTTGAAAGAGCGGCTGAGCGTGCAGGGATAACGCGTGATGATTTGTGGGAGATTGTTAAATAATTAAAGCGGCATCGGGTGATGCCGCTTTTTTATCAGTCAAAGTCTTCAAGGTAGGCTTCGGCAGCGGTTTGGGTTGTGACCGATATGCCGCTGTTGAAACTTTGTATATCTTTTTCAGGCAAGGTATTGAGGACTATATGGTCGTAGGTTTGAATCAGTTGGTCGTTTTTATATAGTGCTACTGTGTTTCTGTAGGATTTGAGCATATAGGCGGTGCTGTCTTCTGTATTCTGATAATCGCTAATGAAAAACAAAATTAAGATAAACACGGATATAAAAATTAAAGTGGGGAATAGAACTCTTTTAATAAAAAACTGCATTAAATCACCTCATATTTACTGTAATTTAGTATGCCCTTAATAATTTGTTAATATTAGTTAAAAAATTGTAACTACCCAAAATGAAAATTTTGGTGTATAATGTATTTGTATAATGATAATTATGTCCATTTTTGGCGGAGGTGTTTATGATGGATGATAAGGATATATTCAGTTTTAGTGAACCTGAAGAACAAAACAATGAGTCGCTTGACTTAAATAGCTTTTCTTCGGGCGCGGTAGACAGCGCAAGACGTGAACGCACAAAGAAAAAGCGTGGCAAGCAAAGATTTTTAAAGATGTTTTTGACCGTTATGCTTGTTGGTATTATAACGGTTAGCATTGTAGCCGGCTCGTTTTTGGTATATGCCTTTACGATGGTTGACGGCACAATGGATGTAGACCTTAATGATCTTGAGCTTAATTTTACCACAGCTATTTATGTTGAGGATAAGGCGAGCGGAGAGTTTGTTGAGTATCAGCGCTTGCACGGTGAATTCAATAGAATTTGGGTGCCTTATAACGAAACCGAAGCAAAGAAAACCGATAACGCTGAGTATGACGGTATTCCGCAGCAGTTGGTTGACGCTTTTGTAGCTATTGAGGACAAGCGTTTTCATACACACTATGGTGTCGACTGGAAGCGTACCTTTGGCGCAGTAATAAATACGGTTATTCCTATTTACTCGTCAAAGCAGGGTGGTTCTACAATAACACAGCAGTTAGTAAAAAATTTAACTAATGACCGTGACCAAAGCGCGATGCGTAAGGTTCGTGAAATTATGAGGGCGCGTCATCTTGAAAGCGAGTATAGCAAATCTACTATACTTGAGTGTTATCTGAATACTATTCCATTGGGTCACGGACTCTACGGAGTTGAGGTTGCGGCTAACTATTATTTTGGTAAGAGTGTTGATGAGTTGACGTTGCTTGAGTGTGCATCACTTGCTGCTATTACCAAAGGGCCGTCAATTTATGACCCTGAAGATAATCCTGAAAACAATAAACAAAGACGCGAAACAGTGCTCGATTTTATGCTTGAGCAGGGCTATATTACCAAAGAACAGCACGAGGCCGTTTTAAAGGAAGAGCTTAATCTTGTAGCATCGCGTGAAAACCTTAATGAAACCGAAGTAAATAATTATTTTGTGGACGCTTTGATTGTTAATGTTACAAATGATTTGATGGATAAATACGGTTGGGACAAGGCACATGCATCTGAGAATTTTTACAGCGGCGGATATAAGATATACACAACACTTGACCCTGAAATACAGGCTACGGTAGATGAGGTTTTTTCAAACGCTGAAAAGTACGGTATTAAGGGAAAAGATGGCGCGCAATTGCAGGGTGCGTTTACAGTTATGGACTATAAAGGCAGGGTAAGGGGACTTGCCGGCGGTATAGGTGAAAAGACGGTGAATTTGGGCCTTTCGGGCTTTAACCGCGCAACCGATGCAAAGCGTCAGCCGGGCTCTACGATGAAGCCGATTGCGGCATATGCGCCTGCTATTGAAAACGGTATTATACATTATTCGTCTATTCTTAATGATACTGCCACCAATTATAACGGTTGGACACCGAAAAACTGGTATAATTCTTATTGGGGTGGAGTAACTACGCAGTATGCGCTTGAACGCTCTATTAACACAATTCCTGTTTATCTTGTAAATAAATTAGGTCCGCAAAACTGTTATGACTTTTTAACCAAGGATTTGGGTATAACCACACTTAATGAAAATGATATTGACCTGTCTCCATTAGGTATGGGCGGTACAAATGGCGGTATAACCACAAAGGAATCTGCCGCTGCATACGCAATTTTTGGTAATGGCGGTCAATATTATGAGCCGACACTTTACTATGCAGTATATGATCAACATAACGATATGGTTTTATCACACGCAGATGCAAAGCCTCACACAGCAATCAGTGAGGACACAGCTACTGTTATGAACAAGCTGCTTCAAAACGTTGTATATGGCTCTAACGGTACAGGTAAGGGTGCAGCAGGATATATTAAAGATATGAAGATATATGCAAAGACCGGTACCTCTAATAATTCTAACGACCTTTGGTTTGTAGGCGGCACGCCCTATTATGTGGCATCTTGTTGGTGTGGATATGACTCACAGCAAACTATTTCTGACAGTGCTATCGCTATGAAGATGTGGGGCGCGGTTATGTCAAAAATACACACAGGACTTGAGCCTAAGCAATTTAGTGACAGCAGTTATGCGCTTGATAGGTTTTATTGTACCGAGACAGGACTTCTTGCAACAGACGGCTGCCCATCAAAAGCGGTTGGTTGGTATAAGAAAAACAATGTGCCGAGTGTGTGTGAAAACCACGAAGGAACTGCTCTTGATTCGCCAAAGGTAGAAGCTGAAAAGGCTGAAGATAATGAGGAAACAAGCAGTGAAACTGCTGCCGAATAAATTATTTTAATTATTTGTTGACAATATTAAGTAATGTGGTAAAATTATATAGTAAGTATTTTCTTTTAAAGGTAGGAGAAAAATATGGAAAATTTAATTAAACAAATCAGTGAAATAGGCGTAGTACCTGTTATCAAGATTGACAATGCAAAAGATGCAGTGCCGCTCGCAGCCGCGCTTAAAAAAGGCGGTCTTTGCTGTGCGGAGGTAACCTTCAGAACCGACGCTGCTGAAGAGGCAATCAGACTTATTGCTCAAGAATATCCCGATTTTCTTGTAGCGGCAGGTACAGTTCTTACACCAAAGCAGGCTGACGCCGCAATGGCAGCCGGTGCATCATTTATTGTAAGCCCGGGTCTTAATCCAATAGTTGTTAAACACTGTATTGAAAAGGGTTATCCAATTATACCGGGTGTTTGCACACCAAGCGAAGTAGAGCAGGGTATGTCATTAGGTCTTACTTATCTTAAGTTCTTCCCGGCAGAAGCAGCAGGCGGCGTTAAGATGATAAAGGCTATGGCTGCTCCATATACAAAGGTTAAATTTATGCCTACAGGTGGTATAGGACCTAAGAATCTTGCCGAATACTTAAACTGCAAGGCAATTTTTGCTTGCGGTGGTAGCTGGATGGTTCCGGGCGATATGATTACCGACGGCAAATTTGATGAAATTGAAAAGCTTACACGCGAGGCTGTAGAACTTTTAAAGGAGATTAGAGGATAATGGCAAGAATTATTACTTTTGGTGAAATTATGCTTCGTTTGGCACCTAACGGTTATTACCGTTTCTTCCAAAACGACCAGATGCAAGCAACCTTTGGCGGCGGTGAAGCAAATGTGGCTGTGTCACTTGCAAACTACGGTATGGACAGCGCTTATGTAACAAAGTTACCAAAGCATGCCATCGGTCAGGCTGCTGTTGACTCGCTTCGATCATTTGGTGTTGACACCTCAAATATTACCCGTGGTGGCGAGCGTGTTGGTATTTATTACCTCGAAAAAGGCGCTTCACAGCGTGGTTCGGTTTGTATTTATGACCGTAAGTATTCTGCAATTCAGCAGGCTACAAAGGAAGATTTTGATTGGGATAAGATTTTTGAAGGCGCTGACTGGTTCCATTTTACAGGAATCACACCGGCTTTAGGCCCCAATGTTGTAGAGATTTGCCGCGAGGCTTGTATTGCTGCAAAGGCTAAAGGCGTTAAGATTTCTTGTGACCTTAACTATCGCGGCAAGCTTTGGACCCGTGATGAAGCACGCGCTGCAATGACTGATCTTTGTCAGTACGTTGATGTTTGCATTTCTAACGAAGAGGATGCAAAAGACGTATTTGGAATTGAAGCAGAAGGTACCGATATTTACGGCGGTAAGCTTAACCATGAGGGTTATAAGTCGGTTGCAAAGCAGCTTGCTGACAAATTCGGCTTTGAAAAGGTAGCTATTACTCTTCGTTCATCTATTTCTGCTAGCGATAACGATTGGGCAGGTATGCTTTATGACGGCGAGAACTATTGCTTCTCTAAATCATATCATTTGCACATTGTTGACCGTGTAGGCGGCGGTGACTCATTCGGTGGCGGACTTATCTATTCGATTCTTACAGGCAAGTCAACACAAGAGGCTATTGAGTTTGCTGTTGCAGCATCTGCACTCAAGCACTCAATTGAGGGTGACTACAACCGCGTTAGCGTTTCTGAGGTTGAAAAGCTTGCAGGCGGCGACGGTTCCGGTCGTGTTCAGAGATAATAGATTAAAATTAAAATCGGCTCACTTTTTAGTGAGCCGATTTTTTATATCAATGTACTGGTAAAGCCGACTGCTTTGCCAAGAATACGGATTTCATTTAGCTGTTCGCCTGTGTAGACAAATGGTTGATATTTTGAATTACAGGCGACGAGTGTTATTGTGTTATCGGTAATATATACGCGCTTTAGCGTTGCCTCGTCATCAATGAGCACGGCGGCAATTTCACCGTTTTCGACGGTTGGTTGTTGACGAATATATACAATATCGCCATTGTAAATGCGGGCATCAATCATACTGTCGCCTTTGCAACGAAGTGCAAAGTCAGCGTTTATATCTTCAGGGACTGTTACTTCACCATCAAGATTTTCGGTAGCGAGAATTGGTGTGCCACATGCTATTGTGCCAACAAGGGGAATACGATTCATTTTTGGAAATGAAATTATATTATCGTAATTCATATAATCCTCATCAAAAAAATAAGACGAGGGAACATTAAATATTTCAGACAATTTAATGATTGTTTCTTTTTTAAGATTTTTAACTGCGCCGCTTTCCCATTTTTGAACGGCAGCACGTTGAACACCTAACATAGAACCGAGTTGTTCTTGCGAGTACCCGTATTCATTACGGAGCTTTTTAATTTTGGCACCTGTATTCATATTATCAAGTCCTTTCTGCAACAATTGTATCTTAAAAGCATTCATTTGTCAAGGAAATTTTTAAAATGCTAAAAAAAAGATACAAAATGCTTGACAAATGAAAAAAACGGTGGTAATATTAGTGTATCTCAAAAAGATACGCACTTAACTGTTTTGTGTAAGGAGGCGAATATTTATATTTTTTTGCTATATGTGTATCTTTAAAAGATACAAAAAGGAGGATGATATATGAATTGTATTATTTTAGAAGGAATTGGTTTATGGATTGCGGTTATTTTGGTTGTTTTATTATTGACAGTATTGTTAGTGAGCCTTTTGTGTGTTGTATGGTCTGATAAGAAAATCACTTCACTTGAAGCACAGTTGCGTAATAAAGACATAAAGCTCAGCTTGCTGTTGAGAAAAAACTTTTTACTTAAATTAAAATGCGGAGAATTTGATATTGATGGGTAGTGAAAGATTTTATTGTACGGAATGTAATAAATATTTTGATGAACCAATTTTTTATGAAGAAAGGCACGGTCTTGATTCTCCACCATACGAGAGGGTGGCAATTTGTCCTTATTGTAAAGGCAGGGATTTTGAAAAAGTTGATGTTTTGATTGATAAATATGAAATGATGGAGGCGTTATTACCGGCTCTTATGTACATAAACAGATATATTAATTCCATTAGAGATATTTTTGGAATTAATATAAATAACAATGATTTAAACGATGCTGTAGATATTATAGTTGAGAAAATTTGTGAAATGTATGACTTTTTAGAAAGTGATATTCAGTCTGAGCTGTTTGATATGTCGACTGAATATGATTTAGAAAAAATGCTTATGAGGTTTAATGGTTGATAATGAGAAATGATAAATTTTGTATTTGTGGAAATAAAGCTGTAAGGTATGGCCTGTGCGATGAATGTATTTATTTACTTAGAGCAAAACGTAGTAAGAGTATAGCAATAGTAGAAAAATTTAGAGATGATTATAATAAAACGCATAATTTATATAAATCGTACGGGCAATTTGTATTATTGTTGGACTTAATATACAGGAGGAAAAAAGAGGTTGACGATAGAGCAAAAAAAGCAGTTGTTAAAAAAGTACGGCGAAATAGATGATAGAATTGAGCAGCTGCGCAGAGCAAAGGAAAGTAGCAAGCTTTGCGATAGTTATCACAGTCCTGAATTTGAGGAAAAAATTAAGGGTAGTAAGGACAAGGGCTCGATTGTTGAAATTACTGTTGAGAAAAGGGCGGAGGATTGGGACAAGCTTATAAGACAAGAATTGGAAATATTTTACGATTTACGCATAAAAATTGAAAACGCTATTAATTCTCTATTCGACTTGACACAGCAAAGATTGTTGAGATTGCTGTATTTGGGCGAAATAGATGAATATGGTGATAGAACACGCTTTAGTTTTTCGGAGATATCGAAAATACTTTGTTACAGTGAGCGACAAATTTATAGGATATATAAAAAGGCGTTAATAAACTTACCTGATATAAATTAAGATGTGTCAGTGAATGTCAGTAAAAGCTGTGATAGGATATCAGCGTGGCAAGTAATATTATGATTTGAAGGAGGTGCTGATGATGCGTAAGAAAAACGATGACGGCTTTGCTATAACGGCTAAGATGAGAAAATGCGCCGAAAAGCTTATAAGCTCTGAATTTGACGGTAATATAAGCAAGCTTTGTGAAGAACTTAATATTGCGCGGTCAACCTTTTACCGTTGGTATGATAAAAAGGAATTTAAACAGTACATAAATTTTCTTATCGACAGATATACTGAAACCGAGCTTTTTGAAATTTGGAAGGCAATAATTGAAACTGCAAAAAAAGGAAGTCCGCAGGCACTTAAACTGTTTTTTGATCTTAAAAACTTGCAGAATAAAAATGCTGAATCGGGTGGAGTAGTATTTATATCGGGTGAAGATAAAATTGAAAAGTGATATTTGTTATTTGCCCGATATAGTGGGCAAGGGGTACGGCGAATTTTGGTATGACCAAAACCGCTATCGTGTGCTCAAGGGTGGCAAGGGTAGTAAAAAGAGTACAACAACGGCGTTGAATCTTATATACCGGCTTATGAAATACTCAGACAGTAATTTGCTTGTGGTACGCGCGGTGTTTAACACACATCGTGACAGTACCTTTGCGCAGCTTAAATGGGCACAACAAAAATTGGGTGTGGCGCACCTATGGCAAAACACCGTGTCACCTATGGAAATGGTATATAAGCCCACAGGTCAAAGAATTTTATTCAGAGGTTTTGACGATGTACTAAAGCTTGCGTCTACAACAGTGTCGCACGGATATTTGTGTTGGGTTTGGATTGAGGAAGCTTTTGAGATTGATAGCGAAAACGATTTTGAAAAGTTAGACCTATCGGTGCCACGTGGTAATATACCTACTCATCTATTTAAGCAAACGACGCTTACCTTTAACCCATGGAGTGAGGCACACTGGCTTAAGAAACGATTTTTCGATAAACACGCTGATGATGTAAGCGTGTACTCGACAAATTACCTTTGCAATGAGTTTTTAGATGATACCGACCGCACTGTGTTTGAAAGGATGAAACAAACTAATTATCGACGGTATGCGGTAGCCGGACTTGGTGAATGGGGTGTGGCTGACGGGCTTGTATATGAAAATTTTGAGATGCTTGATTTTGAGTTTGACGAAAAAGGAAATTTACGGGTCGATGTGGGCATAAATCCCTATGTAATAGATTTTTGGAAACTAAAGCACTTTTTTGGGCTTGATTACGGTTATACAAATGACCCGACGGCGTTTATTGCTTTTGCGGTAAATCCTATTGCTAAAGAGATATACATATATGACGAACATTATGAAATTAAGATGCTAAACAGCGATATTGCTGAAATGATAAAACGGAAAGGTTTTGCAAAGGAACGCATCAGAGCCGACTGTGCTGAGCCTAAATCTAACGAAGATTTGCGTAGGCTTGGCATATCGCGAATAATGCCGTCGGTTAAGGGGAAGGATTCGATACTTAACGGTATTGCACAGATACAAGAGTATAAAATTTTTGTGCACCCGAAATGTAAAAATACCCTTGCTGAGCTTAACGGTTATTGTTGGAAAAAGGATAGCGGCGAAAATGGACTTAACGCGCCGGAAGACAAAAACAATCATTTAATGGATGCTATGCGTTACGCATTTTATGACGTGAGGTATTTTAGACCCGTTGACCCCAATACACCAAAAAGAAAGCCGACAAGTGAAGAAAATTATATACAAAAGCACGGAATTAAGCTACAAGACATTGGTTTTAGATAAAGGAGATAGAATGGATAAATTAATTTTAATATATTTGACAATTTTTATTGTTCTAATTTTTATGCTAATAGCCTTTGCTGTTTTTGCAATAGGTTTTTTGATTGGTTATAAAAGTGAGGATAACCGAATCTTAAAGAGAAAGCAGCTGGCTGAAATTAAAGAAAGTGATAAGGAAAAGAAAGCCAAAAAGGATTGGAAAAAATTTTTGGAATATGATGGCAGTGTACCTATAGGGCACGAATAAAACAAGAATTATAATTTCCTTTACCATAGGAATTTTATATAAAAAGGAGAGAAGATATGAGCGAAAATTTTGACGTTCAAGCTATTGATACCACGGACACCATACCTGAAATATCAATGGAAGAAACAACGGGCATTGAAAGCGATGAGAATGATATTGTTACACCAAACGATAGAGACTTGTCGGACGAAGATGTTATGCGAGATGCGGAAGGCAGAGTTGCACAGAGATCTGCATCAGAAAATGTGTCGGAACCATTTGTTTCGGTGCAATATAATCACAAAAATCGGGATTTTACAAAAGAAGAAGCTATAAATTTTATTCAAAAGGGAATGCATACTGAAACTTTGCGGGCAAAATTAGAATATTTGGCAAAAAAGCAGGGAACAGATGTTAATTCACTTGTTGAATCAATTGTAACGGCGCCCGAAAAGGCATATCGTATGCACTTGGAAGAAATGTATGGAAAAGAGAGTGCTGATGTTGAAATCGGTATGGCTATATATAGAGAAAGGCAATCAAATGAATATAAGAAATTAATGCGTGAGAGTGAAAACAGTATTGAAAGAGAAGCTGAAATTAAGAGTGTTAATTCACGCCTTGCGGATGAATATATAAATTTGAAAGAAGAAATGCCAAATGCGCCTGAATATAGCGATCTACCCGATTCGGTGATTATAGAAGCCGCAGAAGGCAAAAGAGATTTGTATTCTGCATATCTGTGCTATTTACACAAAGAAAAAATGAAAATTGATGCCGCTAAAAATACACAAAATGCGGCAAACACTGCAAGTTCCGGTAAAATGGGACAAAACAGCGCAGATGATATAACTTCAGCTGAAAGGAGCTTTTTATCGGGACTTTGGAGTAAATAATATTTACGAAAAGGAAGGTAAAAAAATATGGCAAATGTATTTGAACATGCAAATAAATATGCAAACGAACTTGACAAGATGATTGTTCAGGAATCTAAAACCGGCTTTATGGCCGACGGTAAATTTAAGGCGAGATTTAAGGGCGCTAAGATTGTTAATATTCCGCAGATTGATTTCGACGGTTTGGGTGATTATAATCGCGTGGAGGGCTACTCTAAGGGTGGCACCAACTTTAACTATAAGTCTTATGAACTTACAAAGGAGCGTAGCAAGCAGCTTGTGATTGATGCGCAGGACGCGGATGAAACGGGTATTTCTTCGCTTGCGGGCAAGATTGTGGGTGAATACACCAGAACAAAGGTTAATCCTGAAATTGATGCTTATGTGCTGTCAAAGCTTTATGGCATCGCAAACGACGAGGGTAATGTTGAAGTCTTTGTTGACGGTAAGGCAGTTGAACTAATGCTTGATTGCATTAACAAGGCTGAAGCAGCAAGCGGCTATACAAACGAACAGATGGTGGCTTTTGTAGACCCTGTTATGTATGCGGCGCTTATGACAAGCGATAAGCTGCAGCACAACATTACAGTAAGCGATTTTGAGCAGGGTAATGTTGATCTTAAGGTTAAGTGCATTAACGGTTGCGCAATTATTCCAGTTGCGGCTGACCGAATGAGAACTGAATATGTGTTTACTGAAACAGGTTTTGAGGCGGCCGCTGATGCGGGTAACATTAAGGCGATTGTGTTGCCTAAGTCTGCTGCAAGCCTTGTTAAGAAGGTAGATAAGGTAGATGTTTATACACCCGATTTGGTTCAGGATATGGATGCGTATAAAATTAATTTCAGACTTTATTATGACTGCTTTGTTATGGATAACAAGAAACGTCTTGTTTTTGCGATAGGCGCTTAATAAGGACAAAAGAGGTTGCTCGGTTGAGCAGCCTCTTTTTAAATGAAGAATGAAAAATGAATGATTATTGTGTTCGCCGTGGGCGAACGGATATAAAGAGGGGATTACGGATTGTCGCGTGACTACGCGAATTGCAATGACACCTCATCTACCGATGACGCGGTCCTCCTTCTCCTTGAGGAGAAGGCTTATTTTAGAGAGGGTGGAGATATGGAGTAATGGGAAAAGAGAAGAAAAAATGGTATCAAACAGGAGAGTTTGAGGATGGATATCAATTTGGTGATGTTTTTAGAACGATAAAAAACGCTGTAACAGATAAAGGTGAAGAAAAAGCGAATAATAATGAAAAGACTTTACAGTATAAAAAAGAAAAACAAACTAAAAAGGCGAATAAGGTAAATACATCTCTAGTAAAAGTTGAAAACGGAAAATTGAAAGTAGATCCGGCGGTAAGGTTGTACGGATTTGAAAATGAGGTTGAGCGACAGAATTATATAAAGGAAAATCCGAATTTATATGCTGTGTTAGGCGGGTATAAATATGAACCAAATATGCTGTCAAAGAATTATACACCGCTTAATGACGAAGGGAAAAAGGCAGTACAGCAAGCACAGGAGCGAGATGCTTATCTACATAGTTTGCAATATAAAATTGATAATAAAGATGCATTTAAGGCACAAGAAAAGCGGTCTAAAGGTATTGCCTTGACCAATAGAGAAATAGAAGCAGAAACAACACAAAGATGGTTTAAAGGAAATATCGACAGTAATGAAATTGTTGAAAATATAGAAAAAGCCAAGGCAATTAATAACGCTGTAGCTAAGTTTAACAGTGGTGAGGAAATTAGTTTTAATGAGTTATTGCTTTTGACTGAAAATGGTGGAGAAAATTTTACCAATGGTAATACATATAAGACTATAGATTTTTTGGCAAATGATAATCCTGAAAACATATCTGCATACAGTAATTTTAAATATGCTGTAGAAAAAGAAAAAAGAGGGGAAGAACTCTCAAATCAAGAAAAAGCAGATATATCAAATTATTTAGCACGTCATTATATTAAAAAAAGCATAGTCAAAGATAAATATACCTTAGAAAATGATATTAAGGAAAACGCTGAAAATATAAATACCATGGCCGCTGTGAATTTATATAACGATGCTATATATGGAAAAGGTGTGGATAAAGTATTTTCTCAAATGCAACTTTATACCAATACCGGTTTTACAAAATATCTTCAAGATACTATAAACACTGCAACTATTCTTTCAACTGAAAGTGCACACATAATGGGGATTAGTGACGATCAAGCATCGGATGTGCTTAAAAGAATTCCTAAGGGCAAATATGAAATTGCTAACAATACTGTCGGAGAATATTTTACGCGTAACGATATGAAATTAAGCAAGTTCGTTCAAGACACAACGGTAAGTTTAGCAAATAACGCGATACCAATGCTCCTAAGCGGTGTAAGCGGAGGTGCCTCGATGATAGCGACGGGTTTGTCTGTTTTTGGAAGTTCGTATACTGAAGCCGTAGAATTGGCACCTGAAGCAGAGGAATGGCAATATTTTTTGTATGCCGGTATGAATACCACAACAGAAGTATGTATGCAAAAGCTCTTAAGTGGTGATACAAGTGTTTTTAATAATGCTAGCAAATTTACCGAATCAATGTTTAAATCTTTAACAAAAAATATTTCAAATAAATTTTTGATTGGTGGAGCAAAATTATTATCGAATGGTACGGGTGAGTTTTTTGAAGAAACGATGCAAGGACTATTATCTCCTTTTTTACAAAAATTGATTTTGGGAGTAGATACCATTTCTATTTTATCATCTAATCGTACCGAGCAATTCAGCGCAATGAAAAATGCACTGTATGATGGACTTGTAGGATTTTCATCTGCTTGTGTTTCTACAGGAACATTTGGTAATAATTCTATAGATAATATAAATCAAAAGAAAACGATAGGTGCTTATTATAACAAAGTATTTAACGATTCGAATATAAATACAGAAAATGTGGCGTTATATTTGAAAGAGATATCAAACGGTGAGAATAGTGATTTGAATCGTTCTGCAGATAAGGTTTTAAATGGCGATAAAACCGATATTGCGATAGCAGATATGATGATTGATGGTATGGAACAAAGCCGGGCGTCACAGGAATTTGTATATACAAAAATAGGTGAGCAATTAAATCAAAATAATAGATATGAAGTATATAATCTTATAAGACAGTATGATAGATTAACGAAAAGCGGTATAGAATTTTCTAAAAGTATAACAGATACATATAACGAGCTTGTAAATGCAGAAGAAATAAGCAGAGATAGATTTAATTATTTAGTTGGTAAATTATCTACAACGATGGATGCTGTGGCGCCCAGAGCAAGTGTTGCAAATGAAATTAAGAAAAAGATAAATGGTGACTTAAAGAGCAATAATTCTTTAAAAGATTTTGAAAAACTACATAACGACGATGCGTTTGTTGAAGGGCTTTGGGAGAACTCTCCGAATAACCCTAAAAATACTGTCGAAAAAAGTCAGTTGGAAAGTGTTGAAAATGTTGACAGAAATGGTATAATAGAAGAGAACAATAGTTCAGTGCCGGGTAAATACACTACAACAATAAGTTGGTCTATATTCAAAAAGCTTCTAGCTAGGCCAGAAGGCGCAGGCTATTATACTAAGAAAATTATACAACACAATCCAAGAGTCGAAGCTTATGAGAATAAAATTAATCCAAACAAAGAAGGATATCATATAAAACATCCCGATGGACGATATGTCCAGTTTGAAAATATGAAGGATGGTATATTACAAGACGGTAAACTTGTAATGAGTAAAAAGTCATTTTATTTTGTTTATGATAGAGGGGATTTTGCAAAAAGATGTGTTTTGAACCAGGCAATAAGACAAACGGAGGCAGCAAATTCGGTAGGATATAAGGTTGAATGGCTTATATCAAATGAAAAAGCAGTAGAACAAATTAGTAGATTATTTATGGAAAACAACATAGATATAATTGTAAAATTTTATCCAGAATAAAAGGAGTAGTTATGAGAGTAATAAAGGATACGCATGTGATTGCAGAAATGATGGAAAAAACTGGTTACGAATTGTATGTCGATATAGAAACAGTTAAGCCAGACGAGCATTTGGATGTTATTGCTAATTGTTGCATATTTTTTGAAGAAAAGAGTGAGGAAATTCAAAGAGTATTAGGTATTACAATAGATACAATTATGTATAGTTGGTTTTATTGGGGTGAATTGTTTTTAGCCACACTAGGAGTTAAAAAAAGAAAAAGTTATGGTGATGGTAGCATAATAGATTATATTTTGAGAATTCCTGAAGATATTGAACATAGCGGTCTTGAAGATCCGGATTTTGATTTTATGGAAACACTTTCTAACGAAATTAATGATATGACAAATGGTGGATTGCTAGCCTTTTATGATATGTAAAGACAGGTGACAAAGACAGGGTGTAGTGCCCTGTCTTTTGTGCTGTTCAACAATTGATTAAGATGGAGATCCTAAAAGACAGGGGACGGTTCCTTGTCTTGACGAAATATAATAACACAAGATATGGTTCGGTGTGTTTACTTGTATTTGATTGTATATCGTGAGAAGAATGTAGGATAAAAAAATTAAATAATTTGATTGCAGACAGTTGTTATAAGGCAACTGTCTGCTTTTTTTAGGAGGTATGACAATGATAAAACTTGAAACAAAATCTATCTGGTCGGAATATGAAGCAGGTCAGCAATACAAAAATAGTATTGGTGACAAGGGTATTCACGATCAAGCTAGAATTAATGAAAGATTTTTTGTCGGTGACCAGTGGCACGGTGTAAATGCCGGCAATGAAAAGCCACTTACACGCCGCAATATTATAAAGCGAATCGGTGAATATAAAATGGCGACCATTGGCAGCGCACCGATTGCTGTAAACTATAGCGCAGAGGGTGTGCCAGACACGACGGATATTAGCGCAAGCGGTGCAATAAGAACTCAAATGATGGGCGGAGAGGTGCCGCAAGGTGACGCAAGTGATGTTGAAATTTCGGTAGTGATGAATGCGCTTACTGATTATTTTAAGATTACAGCCGAAAGACTTAAATACGATGATAAAAAGGACCAGCTGCTTAGAAACGCATATATTTCGGGCACAGGTATTTTATATACATATTGGGATAGCTCTATCAAAACGGGGCTATATGCTGATGAGGGCAGAACAATGGCCATAATGGGCGATATCAACTGTGAGGTGCTTGATATTGAAAATGTGGTATTTGGTGATCCAAATAATGAGGAAGTTGAGAGTCAACCATATATTATTATTGCCCGTCGATTAGATGTTGATGCGGTGCGTCGCGAGGCCGAAAAATACGGTCAAGCGACCGATGATATTGTGCCTGACGGAGCTTACGGCTATTACCGTAACTCAGGCGACCGAGGCGAAGACGAGCCTGCTGACTCGAAACGTGTGACTGTTATTACAAAATTATATAAAAAGTATGACGATCAGGGCAACTGCACTGTTTGGGGCAAAACCGTTACCGAAACTGCAGTAATCAGGCCTGAATGGAATTTGCTTATACATAGATATCCGATTGCAAAATTTATTTGGGAACGCAGACGTAGTTGCGCTTATGGCGACAGCGAGATAACCTACCAAATACCCAACCAAATCGCGCTTAATCAAGCACACTCTATTTCGGTATGGGCAATGCAGAATACCGGCATGCCAAAAACGGTTATTAACGGTGATCTTATACCTGACGGAATATCAAATGATCCTGCTGAGGTGGTGAAGATTTATGGCAGCGCAGAGGATATGGTAAGTGCTATCAGATATATAGCGCCACCTAACTATGGAGCAGCGTTTATAAATTTCACCGATGCATTTGCTCAAAATGTTTTGTCAGACAACGGTGCTAATGATGCGGCGCTTGGTAATTTCAGACCTGATAATGCAACCGCTATTGTTCAGGCGCGTGAGGCGGCTATTGCGCCGATGCAGATGTATCAAAACCGATTTTATAGCGCAAACGAGGATGTGGCGCGTATTTGGGCGGATTTTTGGATTACGATGTATGGTAGGCGTTCTATTAAAATTAATGACGGCGGCAGTGTAAGATATATGGTGTTTGATGCCGAGCGTTATAAGGATTTGGTAATCACGGCAAAGATTGACGTGGGTGCTTCTACTCTTTGGAGTGAGGCGGTATCGATATCTAACCTTGGTAATTTGCTGACAGCGCAACAAATTAGCTTTATTGAGTATCTCGAAAGAATACCGAAGGGACTTATTCCCAATGTGAGTGGACTTATAAATGCGAGAAAGCAGCAAGAACAACAGGCGCAAGTGGCAGCACAGCAACAGGCTATGATGCAACAACAGGCAGCTGCACAACCAAACGTGACACCCGACCAGATAGGTGATGGGGAAGTGTTAGAGTATATGAGACAAACTAATCCTGAGGTTTATGAAAGATTGATGAGTTTATCGCCTGAGGATCAGCAGAGAGCGATGGCTATGATGAGAAATAATACGGGCAGTGCGTCCGCGCAAAATGAAAATATGGTAGGTGACCTATAATGAAAGCAAAGGAACTTTTGAATAATGCGCTAAAAATGCTTGGTTACACTAACGCTGACGGCAACGCGGAGTTGACCACAAGAATTAGAAACAGCGCTATTGTGACTGTAAATTTGGTTTATAGCGATTTATGGAAAACGGCAAGCCGTGAAGTTTTTGAACCAATAAAAAGCCTTGATGATGAAATTGTGTTGCCCCCAAAGGCTACTGATGAGTGCTTTTTATACGGTCTTGCGATGCATATAGCCCGCAGTGAAAATGACGGTGACCAACAGCAGTACTTTGCACATTTATATAATGCTAAACGTGCAGGACTGACAAATTATGTGAGGGTAAAGAATGCAATACCATTCCCAGAGAATTAGGAGACATTATCCCCTCAGTCAGTGTTTACTGACAGCTCCCCTTGAAACAAACAAGGTGAGCCTTATAAGTAAATTTAGATAGAAAGGATAAGGGAATGAAATATCCAATGATAAATAGACAGCCGCGCCGAGAGGTTAATGTACCGCAACTTAGCGGCGGTTTAAATTTACATGATAGTCTGACGGGTGTGCGAGACAACCAGATGACCGATTGCGTTAATATGTGGTATAAGGAAGGAATGCTGCGCACTAGACCGGGGTTTGTGACGAATGATAGAATGTCATTTAAAATAAACAGTAGCGATACCGCAATGAAACATAAAAATATTATCGTGCACAATGAGATAAGAAACGGCAATTCGGTTCTTGCGAGTTGTTGGTGCTTTAGCGGTGAATACGGTAATCAATGGCGTTCCTGTATTGATTTTATGTGGTGTGATGAAACGAATATCAAGGAGATAGATACCGTAGTTATTCATTGGGGTGGTGTTGGCATCGAAAACGAAGATGCATTAGCAGCATTTATGGATAAATGCTCGTATTTTGTAGTAGCAAATGACGGTGATGTATATTGCTATGCCACAGACGGTGAGAAATTTTACATATATAAACTTGACCTTATAAATGGCGCAACCAATTGGGAAGAGATATCACTAGCTGAAACATATGTGCCGACCGTTTATACGCACTGCCAAAGAACCGGTTGGGATGATTTTAAAGGTACGCAGTTTGAAGGATATAATCTTATAGGTAATAGTTATAAAATGGTGTATTCGGCATATAATGAGGCTGATAGCGACGCATCGCATCCAATGAGGTATGTGTTGGGTCAAGAATTGGCAGACAGTGGTTATGTTAGTGTTGATATCACATTTTATGATAGTGATAAAGATGAAGCGATTACTGTAACTCATAGAATTAACTATGATGATAAGCGAGGTGCAGAAATAAAAAAAGGTGATATTGAAATAGAATCTCCAAATGAAAATACGACAGATGGATTGCTCCTTTTTATAAGATATAACTATGTTGGTTTTTTATTAGATGATTATGATAGAGATAATCCTTTTGTAGCGTTGCTAAGAACTGATGCATTGGTAAAAAAATATGGTTGCATTGAAGATAATGTTGTAATAACAGCACAATATGATATGTCTGATGATGATCTTAAAAAGGTTTTCGGTATGACACGAAGCACTTGGTTTGGCGGCGCGGCAAATGGAATTAACGACGGTTCGAGGTTGTTTCTTTGCGGAAATACAAACGATAAAGAAAAGTCGCTTGTTGTATGGTCCAGCCTTAATAATCCGCTTTATTTCCCTGAAAATAATTACGCATACGTGGGTGATAAATCGCAAGCGGTAACCGCTTTTGGTCAGCAGGGTGAAAACCTTATAATCTTTAAGGAAAGATCAACCTATTATTCGTATTATAACATTAATGATAATATAACGGCTGATGATTTAATTAATCAAACTGTGGTAGACTATGAGGCAAACAGCGTGATTTTTCCAATGATTCAGTTAAATGCAAATATTGGTTGTGACTGCCCGGACACTGTGCAGCTGTGCCGTAACCGATTGGTTTGGGCGAATAGCGACGGAAATGTATATACGCTATATTCAAATAATCAATACAGCGAGCGAACGATATATAAGATATCGGATATGATAAATTCAATACTAAAAAAAGAAAATGACCTTAAAAACGCAATTTCCTGCGATTTTGAAGGTCATTATTTATTAGCTGTTGGAAACAAAATTTACGTTATGGATTATAACAGCTACGGCTATCAGTATGCATCGTCTTTTTCTAAAAATGAAGATAGCAACATACAAATACCGTGGTATATATGGGAAATTGATAACACAGGACTTGTCGGTAAGATTTTTGAAATTAAAAACAAACTGATGGTGATGAATAGTTACGATACAAGTGATGGTGTGATGCTAACGTTTTCAACGCTTTCTGCAGATGAAAACACAGCGAATGATAATATTTTAATTTTTAATCAAAATAATGAATTAGAAATTATCGAAAAGAAAATAAATTCTAAACTAAAGACAAAGCTATTCGATTTTTCGGCGGCAGGATATTTAAAAAACATTGATCGAGTAAGTATTGCCTTTGGCAACAATGGCGGTGAGCCGATAAAGGTAGGCTTTTTAACCGATAAAGGCAGTGAAAATGATGTCGTAACACTTGCCGGAAGCTCTATAGATGAGCGTGATGCGGCGTTTGTGGCAGTTAAGAATTTTTATGTATCAGCGCGCGCGGTGCGCACATTTGGTATAAATATAGAATGTGAGGGTCCGCTTATTATAGACGGACTATCGTTACAATATAGAATGTTAGGGGGAGTTAAGTGATGGGAAGTCAGGAAATTTTAAAGCAATACAACGCTCTTAAAAATCAGTATGATGCGGTGAATTACGATTCGATATTGAAGGCTCAACTGGAAAAGGATGCCGCGAATAAGAAAGCGGATGTTGACACTTTTAGTTCGGGATATGATTCGCAAATTAATAATACACAGGCTTTTTATGATAAGAAAATAGCCGATGAAAAAATAGCGTATGACAGTGAATATCAAAAAAATGCGGTTCAGAAGCTTATAAATGAAAAAAAGATTGCTGAAACAAATGCCAATTTAGGCCTTACCGATTCGGGACTTAACCGCACACAGCAGACGGCGGCGCAGCTTGGTTATGCTAATCAAAAGGGTAAGATTGATTTGGCGCGGCAGAGCGCACTTGATAATTTAACGCTTGCTATGACTGATGCTATAACGACGCTACAAAACCAAAAGGCGAGTGGTATAAGAGATATTGAGAACAATTGGAAATCATATTCAGAAAATCAGGCGCAAAATACGTATAATGCTCAACTTAATTCGATTGCAGGTCAACTTAGTGATATGGGTGATCAGTATGTTGATGCGGTTAAAGCTGAAGCGGATGCGGCAGCAGAGGTTCAAAAGGCAGTGATTGAGGCGGCTGGTAAAAAACCAAATGTTTCATATGGTGCGGGTGGAACTTATGATAATAATTACATTTTAAAGACAAAAGATGGATTATTATCACGCAGTTATTATGGGACACTAAAAGAAAATGGTGTTGATACTGTATATAACTATGATGGAGAAGGTAATATTTTATCGGTCACATACACAGATAACAACTCAGGAAAACAAACAACAATTGCATACGGTAAAAATCCATATACAGGCGCAGATAATATCAATGGCAATAGCGAAGCAGCCAAAGCAGTTAAAAGATATGGTGCATATGATAATGGTTATCAACCTAAAGGTGTTTACTTAAACGGTAAATATTATGGAAAAATGGTTGAAGTAGTAGGAAAAACTAAACCCGAAGATACTGATGGAATTGCTTTTAACATTTTTAAAACGATGGATATAGTTAATGGCACGCATTATTGGGTGTGGGATGCCGTAATAAATAATTATGCTGAGGTTATAAAAACAGATGGCGAATGGAAATTCAAGGAGGAATAATATGCCTAAAAGTAGATTTGCTGGTAAATCTTTTTCTGTAACAGATACAAATAATGGTGAAAAAAGCAGATTTGCTGGTAGAGTGCTTAGTGTGGTGCCTGTGAAATTAGAAGAGGATTACCAAAAAACATTACGAAATGATATAATACTTTCGGCACCAAAGGTTGAAAATGGTAGACTTACTGTTAATAAAGATATTGTGGCGCAGAGCAAAGGTTTCATAGATGCTATAGACGAGGTTAATTATAAGGCTAAATATCCCGAGATGTATGAAGCTTCTGGTGGAATTAAAATAATAAAACCTGGTGCTGCTCCGTCCGGTGCTCCTTTCACAGCAGGTGCTACTTACGATAGCGATTATGCAAAGAATTTGAGTAGTGTGGCTGTTAAGAAAATTGAAAACCAAATTAAGAATACCGATGCAAGCGAACTTGACGGTATTATTAAAACCTTAAGCTCGGGAGAGTGGCAGGACGCTGATACTATGAAAAAGTACAGTGATAAAACCAACAAGTATGTCAATAATTATATTACGCTTAATGAGTTAGGGTATTTTAATCATTTGCCTCAAAATGAAAGAAAACAATATGTTGATTCACTTAAAAGTCTGAAAGAATTTGTTAATAGCAGTAAGGATGCATTTGCTGATTATAAGGATGCGGAGAGTTACAAGAAAACTCAAGGATTTAATGAACTGACCAAAGGAAAAATGGTGTCGGAAGATATATTGTCTATAGATGATTTAAACTATGCAATGAACTATATGCAAGGTATATCGCCCGATATAAGACAAAGCATTTATGAAAAAAATAAAATTAGAATTGCAGAAATAGATGCCAAACTTGCGAAAACTACATCGGGAAAAGAAAAGTTTTGGCAATCCACTGACCCTATTGGGTGGATTGAGGATAAGTTATCAGACAATACCAAAAGACTTGAAGACGAGAGAACAAAACTCGTAGAGGCTAATAGGATATTTGAGAAATACGGAAATGCAGCAGACCTTACATATGATGAACTAAAAATCAAACAAGGCGAAGCAACCGACAATACCGATCAAATTTATTACAACTCCCTCGCTAATCAAAAATTCTATGAGAGAGCTGCAAATGATTTGTCAACGGTCAAAATGGAAAACGAAGAAATTACTGTTTTAGAAGCGTTGAATAAACTTGCAGAAATGGAAGACGGAAAAGAGAAAAAGACAAGGAAAAAAATTGTTAAAGCACAAGTTGAAAAGGCAGGTTATGACTTTAACAGTATATACTCTGTGTTGACAGGCGACTCTAATATAAATGCAAAGCAATTTTTTAGGTGGGTGGGCAATGAGGCTTGGGCAGGGTTGAGTTCTGTTACTGACGGCTTGTATGCAACAGCGGATTTAACTCTTGGAAAGACACTGCAGGCATTAGGTTGGAAAAATAATCCTGTTTCAAAATTAAGAGAAATGAGTGCCGATGCTCTCGAAGACACTTTGTTTAATGCGGATTTTTACGCAAAGGAAATGGGTGGCGGTAATGGACTGTATTATGGCGGCGAGGTTATAAAAGGTCTTGCAGGTGCAATCCCTTATGCAATAGCGGCTTGGCTGACAAGTGGCTATTCAACGACATCGAGTGCTACGCTTTCTTCGCAGGCAACAATGGCAACAGGAAGCAATGCCGCAAAGGCAGGCGTAATATTGCAAAATATGGCTAAAAATCCGCAGTTTTGGACAACATTTGCTACAACATACGGATACGATTACGAGGCGGCAAAAGAATTAGGCGCAAGCGATGAAGTCGCAATATTAGGTGCAACCTTAATATCGCTTGTTAACTCAGGTGTTGAAATAGGTCTTGACGGACAAAGCGGTATTCAAGGTTTGACACAATCAATAAAAAATGGTAACACAAAACTTCTGTATGATTGGTTAATGTCAGGCGGACAAGAAGGAGCAGAGGAATTTTTGCAGGGTTTTGTGGACAGAAGTGTATCTAACGTATTATATGATGACGATGTGCAAGTATTTAAACCTGAAGAAATGGCAGTTGAAGGTTCTATTGGCGCGTTAGCAGGTTGGACTTTAGGAGGCGGAAATATTGCGATTAATAAAGTCGGTGAATCAATAAATGCCTCTGTATATGGTAAGTATTATTACGGTTCGTCGCCGACAAGCATTAATGCACTTGTAGAAAACGGTTTGGCGATGCCAAAAAATAGTGAGGCTTATAAGCTGGCAGTTAAGTCAGAAGTTAAGCTTAAGAGTGGTAAGAGCTTGTCGGGTACGGCGCTATATAATCTTGCTACGGCGATTGAAAGTGAGATTGAGACCAAGAGTGAAGCGCGACTAAGTGAGCTTGGTGTTGATAAAAAGTCGGCTAAAGAACTGTCACCTATAGTTGCGAAGGCGGTGTTTGGTGAAAAACTTAGTTCGGCAGAACACTCGACGCTTAACAATAGTGCGATAGCGGTACAGGTTGTGAAAGAACTATCAGCAGATAGAGCCAATACCGTTTGGAAGGATGCAATAAAAAACAGCCGTATCAATAATTCGACGGATAATAATTCTGTTACTGAACAAGGCAAGGTTTTGCAGTCGAGTGCAAATGGTGTGGTTGATAGTGATACTGCAGTTGAAGCTGGAGTTGTTCAAAGTAATAATACCGACAGTATGGCTATGCAGCAGGGCGGACAAGTTGATTCACCGGCGGCACCCAGTGTTGTTGAAGATGCTGATGGTAAGCAATACTTTGATGATGGTAGTGCGGATAAATATTTTGGTGATCCGTCAGGTGATGACATCGCCCATGGCGGCGATGAATATGATAATGTAGCACACCTCACCACCGCCGAAGGCGGAGCCTCTCCTCAAGGAGAAGCCGTTGACAGCGAAAACTCAAATGATTTACAGTTGAGTGAGCCTGCACTAAAAGATATAGCACGTGCGCCTACGGCTGAGGAAGCGATAGAGGAAGCCATAACCGGCAAGCAGAAAACAAACATACAGCGGCATATAGTAGATATTTGTAAAAAACTATTTCCAAATATAACTGTAGAGTTTGTTAATAAGATTGATGAAAAAGGCAAGATTAACGGTAAGTTTATAAGAAGTCAGAATAAAATTCTTATAAAATCTAACCTTAATGCAGTGCAGATGTATATAGAAGTGTTTAAGCATGAGTTTATGCACAGGCTTGAAACAAAGGCGCTTTATAGCAAGTTTTTTAACTTCTGCTTTAAGAAAAGTAAAGCGTTTGAGCAGTATGTACGTGCTGAGCTTAAAAGCGCGGGTGTTGATTACAATGTAGATATTGCGCCACGTGATAGTGTGCTTGAAAACTATACCAAGTATAAGTATGAGCAGTATAAAAATGCTGAGGGTATACCGAAAATAGACCGTGACGCATTGACAATGGAAATGGCAAGGGAAGAGATTATTGCAGATTTCTTTGCACAAATATTATTCCAGGGTAAGCAGTACCGTGCGAGAATAATTGAGGCACTCGAAAATGCTGACGGGGAATCACTTGTTGGTATAGGTGATGAAATAAGTAGCGAAGCGGCGCTGATGGAACTGCAACAAAAAGAACCCACTCTATTGGAGCAGGTTGTGCAGTGGATTAAGGATGTTATAGATAAGCTGCGTGGAATTCCGCAGGTGAAGAGTGTAGTAACCGACCTTGAGTATATGGAAAGTCTGCTTACAAGGGTTTATAACTCACGCGATAGCAAAAGATTGAATAGACAAAAGCAAGGAGAAGTTAAGTATAGTTTTGGTGTTACACAAAATGATATAGATGATTATGTAGATGCGGCCTATGCTAAGGAAAACACAGAAGACTATAAAAAATATGCTATACCTACAGAAAAATTAATAAATGATGTATCTGATGAAATTGATATTTCCGATTATGTGCATGCATTGCGCGATAATGATATTAGGCATATTAAAAATTCGCACGGTGAAGAAACAAATGAAAAATATCCTGTTACGATCGATGATATAAAACTAATTCCTTGGATAGTTCAAAACTATGATAAGGTTTTTGTTATTAGAAGAGAAAAAGGTAAAACAGGAATTATATATGTAAAAGTTAATGAAGATGGGTTAATATACTTTCTTGAACAAGTTACCACCATATATGGTAATGAGCCATTATTAGTAAATAAACAGATGATAAAAACAGGAATAGAGGATATTCCAAATCTAAAAGGTTTTGTTGACGCTATTAATAAAAAAGAAAGTGAAGCTGAATTTCTCGCTGACTTAAAAAAAGTCCACGAGGTATACGCCCAAAGCGTGTATCAGCCTCACTACAATATTAATATATCCAATCATAAAGAAAATGTCAAGAGAAATAATGTAATAAAGAAAAAAATGAGTAGTTCTCAATATCTCGCTGATTTAAATGAAATCCGCAAGGCGTACGTCCAAGACGTTAAAGAGAACTACTCTAAAAATAGTATAACTAAAAATGCGAATGTTGTCAATAATAATTACTCGACAAAAACTGACATATTGGATGAGTTGCTTGATAATAAAACAAATAATATAGACAAAAGTGATGATTATAAATTTAGTATTAGTAAAACAAAAAATATGGATTGGATTCATCAAATATACGGTCTGTATAATAAAAATGGACAAATTATCAGAAGCGATACATTAGTTGTAGAAACAGAAACACCTTTGTACTTGCGTCTTGACGGAATTAAAAATTTGCCATTGGCAATTCCTTTAAGTGTTGTGACAAAAGCAACCAACGGAAAAGACCGGTCTCATTCCATAAAACAAGAAAATATTATAAAACTACAAAATGGAATTAGAAATGCTGATATTGTAATCAAAAATTCAGAAAGAAATTCTTTTGTTTTTTTAACAAATATAAAGCAAGATGGATATCCTGTTTTGATTTCTTTTTTACAAGATGTTGATTTTGATGGTGATAGAGTGCACAAAGCGACAAGTATACATTTGCAAATTGATGTTAACTCAATGCTTGAAGCGTTACCAAGCGATGCAACGGTTTATTTAAAAAACAAAAATGAATTCAATGATACGGTAGGTGTGACGAATAACCTTCGTAGCCTTGCCGCAAACATTGAATTCATTGATGAGATTCTATCACAGAACGGTGGGGTTGTCAATAATAATTATTCCACAAATGTTGACACGTTTGATGGGTTGAAAGAACTAAATGTTCGTGAGAAAGAGTATATACAAAGAGTATGCAATCAGCTTGGATGTCAGGTTGTGTTTGAGGATTTACGTGAAATTAAATATAAGGGTGAGATATTATCTCCTGATGGATATATTGGCTCGGATGGCGTGATACATATTAACACGTATGCTGAAAACCCAATAGGCTTTATTCTTAAGCACGAGCTTACGCATTTTGGTGAAAAATCGAGTAGATATATTGACTTTGTTGGCGCTGTTAAGAAAAGCAAGTTATACAAAAAATGGATTACTGAAAAAACAGGCGAAAGTGACCT
Organism: Acutalibacteraceae bacterium; assembly: GCA_045539695.1. GTDB lineage: Bacteria > Bacillota > Clostridia > Oscillospirales > Acutalibacteraceae > UBA737. The sequence continues at coordinate 48,304 of JAZQFX010000009.1, read as the reverse complement.
AAGGATTGCGGAATACAAATATAAACAAGCGGTAGCAAACGCGCACAGCGATATATACGGTGCTGCGGACCCCAAAACAGAAGCCGAAATGATAGCCGACTTTGTTGGTGAAATGCTGTTTACCGAAAAGGGCAGGGTGTACTCAAAAACCATACCGCTGACCGATGTTGCCTGGATTAACGGCGACGAAGGGCAGTATGCGGAAATTGGTGAGGCACAAAAAAACACCGCTGAGAGTGACAGTGTTGTAAGATTTAGCGAAAGAGACTATTCGTACAAAAATCGTAATGCGTCCGATTATTATAGCGAAAGCATTATTTATACTTATGATTTTCTGGTTTCTCAAAAGGATATGAAAGCAGTCACGTTACCTGCAACGGGAACATTGGCAAACACCAAAGGCAAAATAGACGACGCAAAAGTATTATCTGAAGGTAAAAAGAACATTTTGTCGGTGGGTATTGAAAAAAATGGCAAAACTTATGTAAAAAATTTATACACAAATCGCGAATTGCGCATTGATAACAGTACAATAAAGCACGGACTGAGTGGCACATATAACAGACATTTGACTAATGCACGAATAGCATCGGTTATAGGTTCCGTTGTGCAAAATGCAATACCTATAAATGCGTTAAAAAATACCTCGGCAAAAGCCGAGGGTACATATGCAATGGTTGCGTACTGCCGCGATAATCAGAACAGAGAATTTATTGCTGTTGTTACTGTTGAGCAGCACACGAACAATATCGACAGTTTTGAATTGTATGATGTGGCTCATGCCGTTAGCGGCAGACAAAAAAACGGTAGCCAGGTTGACACAAAGTCACAGGGAGTTTACCCTATCAAGGCTACCACCATCAGTATAGCAGATTTACTCACGATTGTCAATGATACGCATCAAAGTATTTTATCTGACGACGTTTTGTCAAGATTGGGGCAAACACGAAATCCCGACGGAGCGTATTCCGATAAAGTGCTATTCAGCCAACGTGACCCTGCATTTGTAAGTGACCGAGATACAAGCAAGCCAATAAATAGTTGGGAAAAACAAGAAATTGAAAAGATATGTAACAAGTTTGGCATAGGTATTGTATTTGAAGATCTGCGAGAGATGGTACATAAGGGTGAAATATTATCACCTGACGGATATATCGAAAAAGATAAAGGAATAATTCATTTGAACTTATATTCCGAAAACCCAGTAGGTTTTATTCTTAAGCATGAGCTTACGCATTTTGGTGAAAAATCAAGCAGATATGTTGAGTTTGTTGATGCTGTTAAGAAAAGCAAGTTATACAAAAAATGGATTACTGAAAAAACAGGCGAAAGTGACCTAAGGATTGCAGAATATAAGTATAAACAGGCAGTAGCAAACACACACAGCGATATATACGGTGCGGCGGACCCAAAAGCAGAGGCCGAAATGATAGCCGACTTTGTTGGTGAAATGTTATTTACCGAAAACGGTAGTGGTATGGTTGCTTTGACAAGTGATTTAGACACGAAGCAAAGAAATGCTGTTATACAGTTTGTGCTTGATTTTATATCTTTCCTTAAAAAGAAGTTAAGCGGAATAGATGCAACGACATTTGAACTTTCAAGAATGGAAGATAGATTTAACGAATTATTGTCTGATGCAAAACAAATAGAATATGTTGCTAAAGATAGTAATATTAGTTTTAGTATTGCCGGAGAAAAATCACAAACGGCAAATCACAGTTTGCTTTTTGAAGCGAAGTTGCGTGATTATAAGGGTGAAGATAGTGAAAGCATCCGACGCGATACTGGATGGTATAAAGGGCGTGATGGCAAATGGAGGTATTATATACCAGATAATGAGCTTAATATTGACCGTCTTAGTGCTTTTGTAAAATCGGGTGAGAAAACAGCGCTATTTGGTGATGTGATAAAACACGATAAGTTGTTTGCAGCGTATCCGGAACTTAGAAAACTAAACATTTGCTTTGAAGACATGGGACAAACTAAAAGAGGCAAATTCTTATTAGATAAAAATGAAATTGTTTTAAACGCTAAGTTAAAAAGCAATGGTGAAAAAATAAAAGATACTCTTGTTCACGAGATACAGCATGCAATACAATACATTGAAGGATTTGCACGAGGCGGAAACAAAAATTTTGGTTTTGTTTATGCAATGAATATGGCATACGATGAGGCGAAAAACACATCTGAGTTTAATATGTTAAAAACTAAAGAAGAGAAATATTATTATCTTTTATCGGCAGCTCAAAGAATATTTGATGCTCAAAATCCTGACGAGTTGCAATATAAAGCATATAGAGCTATTTATGGTGAAGTGGAAGCCCGTCAGGTCACACGAAATCGTCTTTTTGATGAGGAACTTTTGCGTTTTGCAATGCCCGATGTATCAGGTAACGTTGTTGATGTTACCGATGAAAGTATAAAATTTATTGAAAACTTTATCGAGATGGGTTATACTGAAAAAGAAATAATGAACTTCTTTGGAGGTGAGCAAGATGACGAATCGAGAAGCGTTGGCAATATTGAGAAAAGAAGTGGAATTGATAGAGCAAAATCGGATGAAAGATTGGGAAAGCCAAATATCTTTAGCTCCAAGCGCAGAACTGATGCTGTTAGAAGGATGGATGAAGGAGGAGCCCGAAATGATGGAAGAGGAATTCGAAGCAGCATTTCCCCCTTGGGTGGAATAAGTGGTAGAGGTTCAAGTGTAGATAGTGATATAATCGTTGAAAAAAACATGGGCGTTAGAGGTGTCAACCAAAAAACAGGATTTTATTATGCAATAAATACCGCGTATGATATGGTTAGCAGGAGCGAAGAGTTTAATAGTCTTGCGACTAAGGAAGAAAAGTTTGATTACTTGTGTAATATAGCACTTAAGTTATTTGATGCTAACAGTTTGGAAGAACTAGCCTATAAATCATATTTGAAAATTTACGGTGAAATAGAGGCAAGACAAGTATCACAATACCGTGAGTATGATGAAAATCTTTTGCAAATGGTTGAGCCTATTATTGACGGTAATATTGTAAGTTTTAAAACGGAAGAAAATAAATTCTTTACAATGCTAAAACTCTTGGGTTATAATGATAATGAAATAAAAAGTTTTCTTAAAAAGGTTGGTATTACAAGTGTTTACAAATGGAGAAATGGCTATATGGATAGCCGAGGTGATATATCGGGAGTGCAAAGAGTCTGGAATAACATTGGAGGAATTAATGAGTTCGGCGGCTACAAAAGAAACAATTTTGACACACTGGGCGATAGAGGATGGCGAACTGTATTACTCAACGGCGGACCCGATAGCCGAGCTGCAATTTCTAATGAAGGAAGCGAAAACAAAGGAAAACTTTTGGGAACAGGAGTTCGTGCCACATTATCCGCGCAAGAGAAATCCATATCGAACAAAGGATTGGATGAAAAATCCGTAATTCAAAGCAATGATTCACAAGCAAACAATACCGGAGGAATGGTGGGAGGAATAGCCACCAGCAATTATTTAAATACATACCTATTAGGTAATGAAGCAGACTTAAAAGAGTCTGCTTTTTCAATGTCTATAGGTAAGCACCGAGATATAATCAAGCCGATAAGCAGTTGGGAAAAACAAGAAATCGAAAAGATATGTAACAAATTTGGCATAGGTATTGTATTTGAAGATCTGCGAGAGATGGTACATAAGGGCGAGATATTATCGCCCGATGGATATATCGAAAAAGACAAAGAAATAATTCATCTTAATTTGTATGCCGAAAACCCAATAGGCTTTATTCTTAAGCACGAGCTTACGCATTTTGGTGAAAAATCAAGCAGATATGTTGAGTTTGTTGATGCTGTTAAGAAAAGCAAGTTATACAAAAAATGGATTACTGAAAAAACAGGCGAAAGTGACCTAAGGATTGCGGAATACAAATATAAACAAGCGGTAGCAAACGCGCACAGTGATATATACGGTGCGGCGGATCCCAAAGCAGAGGCCGAAATGATAGCTGATTTTGTTGGTGATATGTTATTTACCGAAAACGGTAGCGGTATGGCGGCTTTGGCAAGTGATTTGGACACGAAGCAAAGAAATGCTGTTATACAGTTTGTGCTTGACTTTATATCTTGGATTAAGAAGAAATTAGGTGACATTGGCTTTACACGACTACAACTTGAGGCATTAGAGCGTGATTTTAATAAATTATTAGTAGATGCTGCAACAGAACAAGGTTTATCGCAAGAAAACTCTGACTATTCAGGCGAAAATAGTGATATTAAATATTGCTTTGCTATTTGCAATGATAATGAGACTATTGAAGCAGCCGAGCAGATGGAGTCAGAGGGTCAAAATAGTTTAACAATTTTTGAAAAACTTAAGGTTATTAAAAATGTATTTGGCGAGTGGTTGATGGAGCTGGATACTGCTAAATTCAGTTTTTATCCACAAGGCAATGCTTCAACCAACAGTCATATAATGAATTCTAAGCTCAAACATTATAATGGGGTTATAGAGGGCACATTAAAGGATTTTATTACATACAAACCTTTATTTGAAAGATATCCAAGACTGAAAAATTTAAGGGTTATAGTACAAAAATCAACTTTAGCAGGAAATGATATTAAATTTGTTCCCGCAAATAACACTCTGTACATAAGTACTCAGGTTTGCGAGGATTATATGCAAAACAAAACACACGAAACAACGGCTATTTTGTTAGAAGCATTACAAAGAGCAATTTTGCATATTGAAGGGGCCACAACTAAATATACGCTTGATACTTGGCAAGAATATGAAGCTTATGGCAAAATGCCGTATTCTGAATTTTTGGGTAGAAATTTAACTGCTCAAGAGGTTTATGATAATACATATGACAATTATATTGTAAAGATGGTTGGTAATAGGCAAAGGAGAAAAGATGCCTTCATAAAAAGTGGTAAAGGACTTAAAGTAATACGGAATAAAATGCTGTATCAACCGTTTATGAGTAATGATGTTGTTGTGTTTGATGAAAACGGTAATCCCATTACAGCAAAGGAATATTCAAATCTTAAGAAAGCTACTGACAACCATTTTGAGCAAGAGTTAGAATCAAATTTAGATGATGTGCAAGCTATTGAGCAAGATGAAAACGAAAATGTCGAACTAGAAAACTTTAAAACTTTTGATAATATACAAAGTAAAAATAATAATATTCCAGGCGACACAAACTTCTTTGAAACGGCGTTACAAAAAAACAAAAATTCTAATAAATTAAGGCATTTTTTAAAAATGTCCAGAACTATTAATAGATATAAAGTAACTGAACATTTAAACATTAAGGCCGGAAGCGATGATTTAATTTCGGATGTTGCCGATAGTGCAAAGTTGGCTGCTGAACAATTTAATCAAGAGAGAATAAAAGAGTTATCTCAAAAACCGTTACAGCGGTTTGATACAGTCGGGCGCGTGTTGAGTGATTGGTTATTAGAAAAATTCAAGGACACATTCTTGAAGAATGAACAAGCTCAGCTTATTTCACTTTATATGCTAAAAATGCCGGGAAGAGGCGGATTTAAAAATTCAAAATTAGGTTTGGTTGCCGGAACATTAGAGTCGGTTATGCAGTTATATAACGAGTACAATGAAAATCGTTCGTCAAAGCATGTTGTTTATGTACAAGAAATATTTGTAGATATGAAAAATCCTTTGGTTCTTGACTATACACCATTTGAAGATTCCATATATGGTTTGCACGACTTGGTTGAACGGGGAATTCTAACATATAATCGATATGTAGAATTGATAAATTCACGAAGAGTTTTAAAAGAAGCGAGTTATAACGGATATGTAACCAAAATAATAAGAGAATATATAAAAGCTGCCGGTTATGACGGTGTTATTTATAGGAATGATACTACCGATAAGGGTTCGATGTCGGTGGTTATTTTTGATGAAAGCCAGATAGTTACGGTTGCAGAAAATGGTGTGTTGCAACAGGGTAACGGAATAACGGATGATTATTTTGATTTAGCGTCGGCCGAAGAGGTTGCTCAAAAAGTCAACAATGCTAAAAACATAAAGCTGTTTGCTTCAGATTATTTGTATAAAAGTAAAACAAGAAGGTCTATGCCCGATGAACGAATAAAAGCAGGCAGCAGTGATTTTATGGAGCGTGTTGAGGGCGGTCAAAAAGATGCTTTCAATGCATTGCTAGAAAATCTTGCGGATAAATCTAACCTTAAATTAACAGGTAAAGATACCGCTGGTAGAAGCTTTGGACAAAGCATAAAAAACAAATGTGGTGGTACATACTTTAAAGATAAAGAGGGTAATTTGATATCGTTTTTTGCGTATTACAAAAATATAATAGACCCATATCAAGCAACGAAAAAGGGTAAGACCTTTGGAACTTTGAATTTTGCAATAAGAAGCTTTATATCAAAAAAAGAAGAATTGCCGACGGCTTATTTTGGATACATACAAGAGTTTTATATAAATTCGGTAGCGCCTATCATTTTTGAACTTGACGAATGGATTACTGAGGTAATAGCAAAACGATTGTTTGAAGAAGCGGTAATAACAAAAAAAGAATATTATAGTGCGATTTCGGGCGAATATAAAAATCCCGAATTAATGCTCAGAAGACGAATGGATATAAAGGGTTATGACAGCATAATTTTTGTTAAAAAATCCGGCGAGTATGAGGTAATGCCCTTTAATGAACATCAAATAATTCTTGTAGCTAAAAATGGTATAGTTATTGATAACAACGACATAAGTCAGAATGATGAAGTCAGTGATGTTATTAACGAGAACTATAAGATAAAAACTATGATTATTGATAGAAACAAAACCGCGGTTGCTGATATTGAATCAATAAAAAACAAGGTATTACCTTGCACCAACAACACAACAAAATTGCAAATGCTTACAAAAGTTTTAATGTGCTACGTTGAACCGACAATAGATTACGCAGAAATTCGTAATGCCGGTCATAGCGGTTTGCTTGAAAAAAACAAATTTGATGTGTGGAATGCCCGAGCAATAATAAATGCGCTTCTTAATCGCGATATGTCAAGCATTCCCATTGCCAATAGTGATACTGCTGATAGAATTGTTGGTAAATATAAGAGGTCGCTCTTGCAAGGAAGTAAGCTCGTAGATAATAACGGCAGGCCGCTTTCGGTGTTTGCTTTCAATTATCGCGGTGACCGCAGATTTGAATATGGAGAGTACGGTTTTCGTGTCAGCACGCTTAATGCTGCTCACGATATGTCTGTTTTTTATAAAGAAAATGCCACATATCGCTATCGCGGAATTTTTGAAGAATATTATGCCATTGTTAAAAAACCTTACCACATTATGTTTGACCCTCAAAATTTGACGCCCGAAGCATTTGCCGAATATCTGTTCAAAGAAGGCGTAATCACAAATGCGCAGCATAGATTTATTTTATCAAAATTTTCGGGCGAAAAAGCATTGTATGGCAGTCAAGCTTCAAATCACATAGTTAGGATATTAAAGAAAAGGGGATTTGACAGTATCTCGTTTATGAACGAATACGCAGACCCAGGAAGTATTGGATTTATTGTTTTTGATAAAAGTCAGTTAATACCTGTAGCAATAGACGGTTTACCGGTAGAAAACAGTGACAGAACACTTGCAGACTCAGATAATGAGGCTGCTTTTTTTATATCAAACTCGAATGAGAAAAATGTCGAAAATAGCGATGAGGTTTTTCTTGACGCGGTAGAAGATAAGCAATATAATGGAGATGGCGAACAACTAACAAACACTGAAAAACTGGTAATAAAAGAAAAAACGGGTTGGTCTGATGAAATAATTGATTGTATTCGCTCTATGCAAGAGGCTCAAATATATATTGATGCTGATTTAAAAGAAGCGCAAATTAACGGTAGAAAATGTTTGATTCGCGATGATATTGACATAGAACAAAAAAATGAAAAAGGTGTTACAAATCGCGGACTAATAATGTTGGGTAAATCACCGATAAATATATATGGAGAAAAGGTTGAACTTCATCATATAGGTCAAAAGCAATACAGTCCATTCGCAGAATTAACTGAACGCGAGCATCATTCAAAAGGTAACTATAGAGTACTTCATATTGCGAAAAAACAGACGGAAATAGTTCGAAATATATTTAATTTAGAAAGGAAAAAACACTGGCAAATACGCGCAGAAATTAAAGGTGGTAATTATGAGTAAAGACATTATTGAGGTAGTAAAAAACGCAGAAGGTTTTCGTCCGGGGAAACCGATTGCTTTAGAGCAGGTGGAACAAGCTCAGAAAGAACTTGGTGTAAAATTTGCAGATGATTATATTAAATACTTATTAGAGTTTGGAAATGCTTTTCTTATTAGTGTGGATTTATTGGGAATTGAAAACGATCCTATGTTTAAATATGCAAGTGTTGTATATGAGACTTTAGAAGAAAAAAAATACGATCCTACAGCACCTGCTGATATGTATGTTATTGAAAATCTTGGTATTGATGGCGTATTGGCGTGGCAGCATGAAAACGGTGCGGTTTATTACAAATACCGTTATGATGAGGGGTTGCAAAAAGCGGCAGATTCTTTGGCTGAATATATAGAAAATTCTTTTGAAATATGAAACAAAAAATTGATAAAGCAATTGAGTTGTTATATCGATATTTTATATTTTTAATCACAGCAATCGGGCTATATCCGATTGCTGTGATTAATTTTCCGAAACAAGGAGATAAGGTTATGGTGTTCTATAGATTTGATAATTTATTTAAAAATTAAAGTAATTTATAGTTATAAAATATTTGTTTTATTAACTACGATATGACCCCGGCAGTATAGGCTCGATAATATTTGATGTTACTCAGTTAATATATGTAGCAATAGATGATTTACCGGTAGAAAACAGCGACTGAACACTTGCAGACTCGGATAATGAGCCTGCTTTTTTTAAATTAATAATTTTTATAAAGCAAGTATCGTAGTTTTCGATACTTGCTTTTTTAATAGGAGGAATAATATGTCAATAAAAACAATTGAATATACAGTAGATTTAGCGGGCATTACACCCGCAACCGAACAGTTTGGCGGCACACAGGGCGATCATAAAGTGACAATGATTGAGTTTGTAACTGATGATTTGTTGAATGACGCAATTACCGATTATGCCAATGAAATAAACGGTAAGGCTATGTACCGATTTGACGTATATGATGGCGAAGGCGGTATGTGGTCAAGTGAGCCTAAAGAGTTAGAGGATTATACATTAAGTATGGAACTTGAGGAGCGACATACTCGTCACGGTGGTAAGGTCACCATATATTTAGTGTTTACGGTGCTTTCTCCAGATTGTGAAACTGAAATAGAACTTTATAGTTTTCCGGCAGTGTTGCGTCTCAAAAACCGCCCGGAAGGTACGTATCACGACGGTGAAAACTATGAAAGTGTAACATCTCTTGTCGAATCGGCAAAAAGCAATGCACTTGCTGCTGAAAAATCAAATAAAGAATTACAAGCCTTTGCATCGCAAATAGAAGAAAAGCTTAAAAATGGTGAATTTGACGGTGTTTCGGTAACTCATTCGTTTGATGGGACTGTTTTGAAGATGACTTCGGCAAGTGGCACAACCGAGGTTGACCTTAAGGGAGAAAAGGGCGATGTTGGACCTCGAGGATCTAAGGGCGAAAAGGGAGACAAAGGCGATACACCCGATGTTAGTGGTTTTGTTAAAAAAGTAAAAGGCAATGGTCATACACGTCAAGTCTATGCCGTTGGTGACATTGATAATGCGTATGATGATATAATGCTTACTGTTGAGCATAACGGTATGTTTGAGGATGCTTATGATTACGGTCAAATTCCTTGCAGACAACCAAATGGCAATTTGTTGACTAATGAACCCATAAAAGACCTTGATTGCGCAAACAAGAAATATGTTGATGATGCGGTTAGCGTTGAAATTAAAAAGGAATTAACACTGTCTATTGAGGGCAATGATGATTTACCAACGCCTATTTTGAAATTGGGTGACGGTAGTGAGCCGATAACACTAATTTGGGACGGAACTGTGGCAACCTCGTTTTCAAGTACAGCCGCAGGCACTAAGGACGATCCGATTATTATATCCACAGCCTCAGAGCTTAACTATCTGGTAAACAAGGCTACCAATACAACGGGCAAATATTATAAGATTGCTGACGGTATAGGTGCTATTGTTTTACAGTCGAGCGATAAGTCGAAGGATATTACGTCGTTATCAAATGAAACGGCGGTAAAAATATACTTTGAAAGCAATAATTGTACTACTTGGCGTGGCAATACATCACCAAATACCTTTGACGGTCATTTTGACGGTAATGGCGCGACAATTTACGGATTGTATATCAAAGAAACCTCTTATAGCGGTTTGTTCGGCATATTAGGCGGAAATTCTACAGTTAAAAACCTTACAGTTAAAAACTCATATTTTAAAACGGGTTGGTATGCAGGTGTTATAGCAGGTAATATAGCCGATAGCGGCGGTGGAACGGTATCGATAGAAAAGTGTGTAATCACTAATTGTTGTGTAGTCGGTAAATATATCGTCGAAACAGACACGGGTGTAAAGAATATCCCAAATCAATGTATCGGTTTGATGTTTGGTAGACCGAATAATGTAGATAATACAAGAATATCTATAAGTAATTGCTCGGTTTGTGGTAATAATGTTCATTACGAATATGATGGCAGTATAAATAATTATCTTATTGGATTTTCTAAAGATACCAAAATAAAAAATTCGGTGATGTTGAATTTTGCCGATTTAGTCTTTAACGGTATTTCGGCGGAAACATTAAATATATATACCGACCAAGAGATAACAAACATTGAGGATATTAAAGGCGAAAAAGCAATAGCGGCTATGCCAAATCTTGCGTGGGGTGTAGATTGGTTTGCCGCAACGACCTATAATGCAAAGCCGGTACCACTCGACTTCTTACAGCTTGGCACAACGGCGTTGCTTGCTATGATAAACGATAACCAAGACGCATTGAATGGTAAAAAAATAACTTCACTGCACACAAGCGGAAAGTACACTTTTGATTGGAATGCAATGTATTTTATAAAGAGTAACAGCGGCAATGCCGATATTACTCTTTATAATAGCGTAACAAATGCTGTGCTGGTCGACGGTGATGGTAATAATTTGCCAGCCGCGTCACTTTGCATACTCATTATGCCTGAAGAAAGTACAGGGGTTGCCGAAAACAGTAAATTGTGCTTTTTTGTGGGTCAAACAGGTACGTTTTCGATACTTAATCCAAATGTATTTAAAGGCTTGCAATTTACGGTAAACAACGGTGATGTGTATTTTACACCCACTACATCAGCAAGCGTATTTAAGATTGCGTTATAATAGAGGGGTGATTACATATGGATTTAACAACAATTGTCACCCTTATTGGTGAGATAGGTGTGCTCATCGGCGTAATAGTGCCGGTGATTATATCTATAAAAAGAATAGCCAACGGTACAAAATGTCAGTTGCGCAGCGAAATGCTTCGCATATACTATCATAACCACCAATTAAGCGAAATAAGGCAGTATGAATATGAAAACTTTGTCGCTCTGTATGAGGCATATAAAGCGCTTGGTGGTAACTCATTTATAGATGAAATTTATGAAAAAATTAAAGATTGGGAAATTGTATCTTGAATTCAGAAAAGAGGTAAATTGTTATGAATATAATTAAAAATTTAGTAGACAAATCAAAGTACGGCATTAAGTGTCCTTTTGCTATGACTGCTACACGCATTGTCGTTCACGAAACGGCAAATGATGCTTCGGCAGAAAACGAAATCAATTATATGCGCACAAACAACAAAGAGTCATCTTTTCACTTTGCGGTAGACGATAAGCAAGCGGTGCAGGGTATCGAACTTAACCGTAACGCTTGGCACGCTGGCGACGGCAACGGTAAGGGCAACCGCGAGGGCATCGCTGTTGAGATTTGTTATTCAAAATCGGGCGGTGAGCGTTGGCTTGCCTCTGTTGACAACGCGGCGCAGCTTGTAGCGCAGTTACTCAAGGAACGCGGTTGGGGTGTTGATAAGGTTACCAAGCATCAGGACTACAGCGGCAAAAACTGCCCGCACCGAATACTCAGCGACTTTGGTTGGAATAATTTTTTAAATGCGGTTGGCGGTTATCTAAACGGTGATGAGCCTGCGGCGACACCGACAAACGAAAAAATATCGGTTAAATATCAGGTGTGGGATGACGTGCGTAACGCGTGGCTGCCTGAGGTCACTGACCTTACCGATTATGCGGGACTTTTCGGTCACGATGTATGTGCGGTGTATGCTCGTCTTACTAAAGGCAACATCTTTTACAAGGTGCATACCAAGGGTGGCAGATGGTTGCCCGAGGTTAAAAACCGCGAGGATTATGCAGGACTTTATAACAAGCCTATTGATGCATTGATGATGCGCACCGATACAGGCAAAAAGATTAAGTATGCCGTGCATCTGCGTCGCAGTAACCGCTGGTTGCCGTTTGTAAGCGGATATAATACCGCTGACAGTAACAACGGATTTGCGGGTATTATCGGTCAGGAAATTGACGCTATTAAAATTTATATTGAATAAGAGAGGTTACTCCTCACGGAAGATTAAAAGTTTGGAGGTAAAAGAATAAATGAAAAATAAGATTTTAAATTGGCTTAAAATGGTAGGTGTTAAGGTAGCCAAAACTATGGCTGAAACAGCACTTGCGGTAATAGGCACCAATACAATCGGCATTACCGAGGTTGACTGGTTGGGTGTGCTTAGCGCGTGCGCACTGTCGGGCGTGGTGACTGTGCTTTTTAATATTAAGGGCTTACCGGAAAAACAATTAAATTAATAATAAATCACCCCATAGCATCATAAAATGTTATGGGGTGAAATTTATGGTTTTTAAGTTTAATTTAAAAAGATTTTTAATAAGCATTGCAATTCCGCTTTTGGTAGGCGGATTATCGGCAATTATTACCAGAGGGGATATGGATTTGTATTCTCAAATAAAAAATCCGCCATTGTCGCCACCCGGCTGGCTTTTTCCTGTAGCGTGGTCAATACTTTATACATTAATGGGTATATCGCTGTATCTTGTTTGGAACAGTAATGCGAGGTATATAGCAAAGAGAAACGCCTATATATTTTTTGGTGTACAACTATTTTTAAATTTTATTTGGTCGCCGATATTTTTTGTGGGCAGGCAGTTTTTGTTGGCGTTTATAGTGCTTATACTTATGTGGTTATTCACATTCGGTATGATAGTCAGCTTTTATAGAATTTCAAAACCTGCGGGGCTGTTGCAAATACCTTATATTTTATGGCTGACGTTTGCGGGCTATTTGAATTTTGCAATATACTTATTAAATTAAAAAAACGGCGGTAATTCAAAATGTTGAATTACCGCTCTTTTTTTATTTATGTATTAATTAGTCTTTAAGTTTAGAGGTACAGTGTGCGCAACGTGTTGCTTCAATTGCAATTTCGCTCTTGCAGAAAGGACAAATTTTTGTTGTAGGTGCCTCTTCAACCGGTTCCTCTTTTTTCTTGCCGATTTTGTGAAGATTATTAATAGCCTTTACAAACAAGAAAATAACGATTGCCATAATTATAAAATTGATTACAGCGGTGATGAATGAGCCGTATGCAAATACTGTAGCGCCCGCCTCTTTTGCTGCAGTGAGTGAAGCATAGGTTGTGCCTGCGTCAACGCCTTCGGCAAGCTTTAACACTAAAAACTGATCAGTAAAGTTAATGCCGCCTGTTGCAAGACCAACAAATGGCATAATGAGATCGTCTACCAAGGATTTTACAATGGCTTGAAAAGCACCGCCGATGATAACGCCGACAGCCAAGTCAATAACATTGCCGCGAAGGGCAAATGCCTTAAACTCGTTTAAAAATTTTTTCATAAAAACACCTCAAAAGTTATTTTTTATGATTATAGCATATTTTGTAATCATAATAAATAGTTTTTTGCAAAAAAACGAAAGTTTTTTTTAAATATATGCTTAAAGCCTATTCGTTGATTGAATTTTCATAAAAAATGTTGTAGAATACGGTTATGAAAAGTAGGGTGATTATATGATAAAATATGCAACCATTGGCACAAGCTTTATTGCAGAGCAGTTTGTTACAGGCGCCAACGACACCGATAAATTAGAACTCACAGCGGTGTATTCGCGCAAATATAATACAGGGCTTGCTTTTGCTCAAAAATTTGATTGCAACACGGTTTATACCGACTTGCGTGATCTTGCAAGCAACAAGAATATTGACGCGGTTTATGTTGCATCGCCTAATGTGTTTCACGCCGAGCAGTGCGAGCTTTTGCTTAATGCAGGCAAGCATATTATTTGTGAAAAGCCCATTACCACATCCGCTGCCGAATACAGTCGCCTTAAAACAATTGCCGACCAAAAAGACCTTATTTATATGGAGGCTATAATTCCGCTTTACAATCCAAGTCGCAATCGTATAAAATCGGCGATAGATAAGATTGGCAACATTGCTATGGTAAAAATTGATTACTGTCAGCGTTCTTCACGTTATGACCGTTTTATGCGTGGAGAGCATATTAATATTTTTGATATGTCACTACACGCCGGCACGCTTATGGATTTGGGCGTTTACTGTGTTTATGCCGCAGTTGATTTATTTGGTATGCCTAAAGCTATAAAGGCATCAGCAAGCTTTTTACAAAACGGTGCCGACGGCAGCGGTGTTGCAATTTTTGAATATGATAATTTTTCCGCCTGCCTTACCTACAGCAAAACAGGACAAAGCGTTGCGCCCACCGAAATAGTAGGCGACAGCGGTTCGGTTATAATGGAAACGGCAGTCTATTATCAAGATGCATACCTTATTAAAGACGGTCAAAAATTACCGCTTTTTGATGAGATGTCAAAGGAAACTCTTATGGGCTGTGAGGCAGAGGCACTTTGTGATTTTATAAACGGCAAACGACTTGATGAATATAACAAAAACAGTGAAATATGCCTTAATGTTCACACTTGCATGGACAAAATAAAGCAAAAGGCGAACATAAAATATGGCAAGCAATAATTAGTATGGCGAGGATTTATTCCTCGCCGTTTTTTGTTTTTATACGCTCCAAACACCGCATAAACAGGCGGTTTCTACTGTGGGTGGAGTGATGGTAATTATTAGTAGAATTTAAATTTTGTTTGGTAGATAGTATTTTTGTCAATTATTTAGTAAAATTACAGCGTTGTGATTTTCACACCGAGCATTTTTAAAGGAGCAAATTATTTTATGCGTGATTATGTAATTTTTGTTGATTCTGCGTGCGATATTTCGTGCGATTTATTAAATGAGTGGGGCGTTAAATATTGCAGCTTAAGCCTTGCTTTTAGTGATGACCAAAAGGAATATTCCGACTACGAAATACCCGCTGCTGATTTTTATAATCGAATGAGAAATGGTGCTCAACCTAAAACCTCGGCTGCTAATATGGGTAAGTTTTGCGATGCCTTTGAGCAAATCGTTAAGGACGGCTATGATATTTTGTATCTTGGATTTTCATCAGGTCTTTCGGCTACAGTTAATTTTGCTCGCGAAGCGGCAGAGGAAATTATGAGTCAGTATGAAGGCTGCAAGATAACTGTTGTTGACTCTCTTTGCGCGTCTGCAGGTTACGGCTTGCTTTTAAAACTTTTGGTAGACAACAAAAATAACGGTATGGGTATTGACGAGCTTGCAAGCTTTGCCGAAGATACCAAGCTTAAGGTTTGCCACTGGTTTACGGTAGATGACCTTAAATATTTAAAAGCAGGCGGTCGCATTAGCGCCACCACAGCGCTTTTGGGTGGTATGCTTAATATTAAGCCCGTTATGAAGATGGACAATAACGGAAAGCTTATAAGCGTGTCTAAAGTTCGCGGACGCAAAGCGGCACTTAAGGCAATTGCTGATTTATATGCGGAAACGGCGCTTGATAAAAAAGACGGAGTTGTGTTTATCTCGCACGGTGACTGCATTGACGATGCAAACTTACTTGCTGATATGATAAAAGAAAACAGTGGCGCAACGGTGCAAATCACAACCTATGTTGGTCCCGTAATCGGCTCACATTCCGGTCCCGGAACTTTGGCTCTCTTTTTCCTTGCAAATGAAAGATAAAATAATAAAATCCTCTGCAAATGCAGGGGATTTTTGTTTTACTCCTTTACATTTATTTGCCAAAATGATATAATTAGGCGAAGAATTTAAGAGGTGTTTAAAATGAAAAAATTTCTTGATGTTTGTTACAGTGAAGAAACCAAACAGTGTTTAGATATTTATCTGCCAGATACTGAGCAGTTTAAAACCTTTGTTTATTTTCACGGCGGCGGTATTCAGGCAGGTGATAAGTCTGACGTTAAATTCTTTTGCGAGTATTTGGCAAATCGCGGTATTGCGGCAGTAAGTGTAAACTATCGTATGTACCCGCAGGCAAAATATCCTGAATTTATTGAAGATGTTGCCGAGTCGGTTGCTTGGGTATTTGATAATATTAACAAGTATGGCAAATCTACCGGTATATACGTTGGTGGCTCTTCGGCAGGCGGTTATATGTCACAGCTACTTTGCTTTAATAAGGAATATTTAGCTCGCCATAATATAAACGTTATGGACATCGCGGGCTTTGTGCATGACGCGGGTCAGCCAACAGCCCACTTTAACGTGCTTCAAAAAAGCGGCATAGACGGCAAGCGTGTTATTGTTGACGAAACGGCACCTCTATATTATGTTGGCGTCGATAATGAGTACCCACCAATGCTGATTATCGTGTCAGATAACGATATGTTTAATCGCTTTGAGCAAACGCAACTACTTATCACAACACTAAAGCATTTTGGTCACGGTGACAAGATTACATACAAGCTTATGCACGGCAACCATTGCGCTTATGTTGAAGCCGAAACCCAAGATGGTGACGGCGGATTTGGACAAACGGTTGCAGATTTTATTTTGGCGAATTAATAGGCTTCTCCTCGAGGAGAAGTGCTTAATTTATAATGGAAAAATTCAAAGCCTCTGTTAATTATAGCAGAGGTTCATTTTTTTATGCTTTACTTTTTTACATAAAAATGGTATAATAATTTTGCGACAGAAACTCAAAACTTAATAATACCCTAATATCAACGAAGTTTGTATTTTTATTTCGGTAAAAATGCAAGCTCTTGTTCGCATAACTTCGTTGTATTGTCGGGTTTGTGAGTTTGTGTCGCAGCAAATTGGGGCTATGTATTTTTCGGTGCGTAGCGTCAAGCTGCGCACTTTTTTATTTAGGAGGAGTATTAAGATGAAAAAGTTTAAAAAAGCATTATCGTTTGTATTAGTCTTGGCGTTGACGCTGTGCGTTGCACCAATAGGCTCATTTAACTCTGCGGCAGCGGTTGGAAAAGCTTTATCATTTTCTGATGTATCGTCAAATGCGTGGTATACCGATGCTGTAAAATATGTGAGCGAAAACGGTATAATGACAGGCTACGGCGGTACAACCAAGTTTGGTACAGCGGATAATATACAGCGTCAGGATTTTATAGTATTATTAGCGCGTTTTGACGGAGTAGATTTAACACAGTATTCAAACAAAATGTCACCCTTTCCCGATGTACCAAATAATACCGACTGTTATTATAAAGCGGCAGTAATCTGGGGCGCCCAAAACGGCATTGTAGCGGGCTATAACAACGGTAAATTTGGTACCGGCGATAAAATTACACGCGAGCAGCTTGTAACCTTCCTTTACAGATATGCGAAATATAAGGGACTTGATACAAGCTGTACAATGGAACAAATGAGTGTAGTTAACAGCAAATACAGTGACTATAAAAAAGTAACCGACTACGCTCAAGCCCCTATAGTTTGGGCAATAACAAACGGCGTAATAAGCGGCAAAGAAAATGGTAAATACATAGCTCCGGGCGGTAATGCGTTAAGATGCGAAGTTGCACAAATTATGCACAATATATTCCTAAACGGACTTTTCGATCCTGCTACATCACTTGAAGGAACAACCATTATATTCGCCTCTACTATAGACCCTAAGGATGATGGCACCGACTATGTAGTGTCGCAATTTGAGCGTGAATATGGCATCAATGTTGAAATTGTTGTCCCTACACTTGAAAACTATTGTGCTGAAATGCAGGCTTTTATTGCAGCGGGCATGGCACCAACAGTTGGCTGTTCAAAGGGTGACGCGCCGTCATATGTCGGCTATTTTCAGCCGTTAGATGCTGCAGGTATTGACTATACAGATCCTATTTGGGATCAGCGTATGTTCAAGCTTTCAACCTATAATGGCTCACCGTATTTGTGTAACACAATTGGTAATTTCTGGACTGAAATGGACATTGTTGTGTATTCAAAGAGCCTTCTTGCAAAGGCAAACTGCCCCACACCTGAAGCGCTTGACAAGGCTGGCAACTGGACATTTGACTCATATCTTATGATTGGTCAAAAAACAGCTGCACTCGAAGGCTGCAACGGTGCGTCCTACAACTCTTTGGACGGTCTTCTTAATATGGCCGGCGGTTCTGTTTATAAAATAGACGCTAACAATCGTCTTGTTAACGGTCTTGACAATCAGACCACTGCAATAATCCAAAAAATTTCTCAAAGTAAAAAAGATAATTACCTCGTTAGTGGCGGTACGCAGGGTCTTATCAACGGTACAGTTTCTATTACAACGGCTCACCTTTGGTCACTCCGTACCGACGGTAATTTAATGACTCATCCAAATTGGAATGACCTTGGTTTTTACTACCTACCCTCATTTGAAAAGGATGGCGAGCGTTATGTAACAGGTACTTTGCGCGGTTGGGGCATTTTTAAAGGCTGTAACGATAACCCCCAAACCGGCTCAAAAGCCGCTCTGGTAGGTGGATTGTTCCTTAGAGAATATCTCGATGTTAACAACTATGATCTCGACCGCTCATTCCTTAGCGAAGAAGCAAAGGCCTTCTTCTTTAAATGTTGTGATGAATATATAAATACCGATAACTATAACCCATACTATACAACCTATAGCCTTAACGAAGGTATCTCGGGCATTGATGACGACAAAGAAGTTTATGCTTTGATGAGTGTTGACCCTGCTCAGATTCCTACAAGAATGGCTGCTGCTAAAGCAGCAGTTCAAAAGGGCGTTGACAATCTTAATAAGTATATTGATCAAAACACATAACAAAACATCTTTTAAAAAACACTTTAAATTTTTCTAAGTTTCATATATAATAAATGGAGTAGGGCAATTCCTACTCCATTTTTTTATTTTTGGTAGGTGAAAGGTATGTCTTTTAGTCCCGAGGTTTTGTCGCCCGTCGGCAGTCCAGAGTCTTTGGCTGCGGCTGTGCGTAGCGGTGCAGATGCGGTGTATATTGGCGCTAAGCAGTTTTCGGCACGACGTAATGCCGACAACTTTGACGATAACGATATAATTGATACTGTCCGTTACTGTCACATTCGTGGGGTAAAGGTGTATCTTGCACTTAATATAATGATAAAACAGTCAGAGCTTCAAGCGGCATTTGATACGGCACTTGCCGCCTACAAATGCGGTGTGGATGCTATTATCATTTCTGATTTAGGTTTGGCTGCTCTTATACATAAACACATACCCGCTTTACAGCTACACGCATCTACCCAAATGACCGTTCATTCACCTGCGTGCCTTAAATTGTTAAAAGAATTAGGCTTTACACGTGTTGTTGTATCGCGTGAAATGAGCAAGCAAGAATTGCAAGATTTTTGTGCGATGGCAAAAAAACAAGGCATTGAGGTCGAAGTCTTTGTTCACGGTGCGCTTTGTATGAGTGTATCGGGGCAGTGCCTTTTATCATCGGTGCTTGGTGCTCGCAGTGGAAATCGCGGTCTTTGCGCAGGCCCTTGCCGCTTGCCGTTTAAGGCCCAAGGCGGCACAGGTTATGACTTAAGTCTTAAAGATTTATGCCTTTACGAAAATATAAACGAACTAAAAGAAATGGGCGTGGCATCCCTTAAAATAGAGGGTAGAATGAAACGCCCTGAGTACGTTTCGGCCGCAACCGCCGCTTGCAGACAGGCGGTAGATAACGGATTTATAGATGCAAAACTATTCAAAACGTTACAAGACGTATTTTCTCGTTCCGGCTTTACCGATGGTTATTATAATGGTAATTTAGGCAAAGATATGTTTGGTATTCGTACAAAAGACGATGTTATAGCGGCAGGGGATACATACAGCTATTTGCACGAATTGTATCGAGCTGAAAGACAAAGTGTATCTATTAAAATGGATGCCCAAATTTTAGCTGACAAGCCTATGCTGCTTACTGTAAGTGATAACAAAAATACAGTTACGGTTAGTGGCGATATACCTCAAGCGGCAAAAACCAAAGCATTAGAAAAACAAACCGTTATTGATAATCTTACAAAGCTTGGCAACACACCGTATTATTGTGAAGTTATAAATGTTGGGCTTGATGACGGGCTTTTTGTAGCGGCATCGGCTCTTAACGCGCTTCGCCGCGATGCAATAAAGCAGCTTGATAACAAGCGCGCTGAAGTTAACTTAAACGAATATACTGTGCCCAATTTTGATGGTACGAATAGCCTAAATGGTAAAAAGCAGTTTATTGCACGATTTGCAAATGTAGAACAAATCCCCGATAGATTAGATAATATCAAATCAATAATACTGCCTTATGAATGTGATATACCACATATTGACGGGGTAGAAATTATTGCCGAACTGCCGAGATATATCGGTAACGAAGCTGCGGTTATAAAAAGACTTGAATGTTTAAAACAGCAGGGTATAACTGCCGCTTATTGCGGTAATCTTTCTGCGGTGGCTGTGGCAAAATCATTGGGATTTAAGGTTATCGGTGCCATGGGGCTTAACGCTAACAATAACGAAACTATTAAAACCTTTAACGAAATTGGCGTTGATATACAAATGTTGTCGGCTGAAATTTCACTTAAAGAAATTAAAGGTATATGTTCTCTGGCACCTGTCGGTATCTTTGCTTACGGCAGACTACCGCTAATGCTTACACGCAATTGCCCGATTAAAAACGGCAAAACTTGTGCCGAATGCGATAAAAAGGGCACACTTGTTGACCGCAAGGGTATAGAGTTCCCCGTTATGTGTAGGCAAGGCTATAGCGAGCTACTTAATTCGGCACCGCTTTATATGGGTGACCGATTAGATGAAATACCCGCGGTTGACTATTTATTGCTTTATTTTACAAACGAAACACAATCGCAGGCAAGCGATATAATAGACATGTATTATAGCGGCAAAAAACCAACAGGTGATTATACAAGAAATTTATATTACCGTGATTTAATTTAATGAAAAATTTTTACTGCAAAGGAAAAATATACCTTTGCAGTAATTTTTTTGCATTTTTTTAAAAAAGCGCTTGACAACTGAATTTGTCGGAGTTATAATATGTAATTACTAATGATGGGGGAATTTGCGCCTTTTTGACGGATTGGATGAAGTTTTTGAGGTAAAAATCCCACAAATTATTGGCAGATATTTCATAAGAAATATCGCGATTTTAAAGTAGGAGTGATTGAAAACCTATGGAGCCTAACTCAATGGTAAAACCTGTCCAGATGGGTAAAAACACTCGTATGACATTCTCTAAAATCAATGAAGTTATTGATATGCCTAACCTCATTGAAATTCAGAAGGATTCATACAATTGGTTCATCACAGAAGGTTTGATGGAAGTTTTCAAGGATATGTCAGCTATAACCGACTATAGCGGCAACTTAGTCCTCAGCTTCATCGACTACCGCATTGATGAGCAGCCAAAGTACAGTGTTACCGAGTGCAAATCGCGTGATACAACATACGCTGCACCATTAAGAGTAACCGCAAGACTGCTTAACAATGAAACAGGTGAGATTAAAGAAAGCGAAGTTTTCATGGGCGATTTTCCGCTTATGACCGAGTCCGGTACCTTTGTAATCAACGGTGCTGAGCGTGCTATTGTATCTCAGCTTGTTCGTTCACCCGGCGTTTATTTTGCTAAAAAGGTTGATGAAAAAACCGGTAAAAAGTTATTTTCATCTACCATTATTCCAAATCGTGGCGCTTGGATAGAATACGAAACCAGCGTTAACGATGTGCTTTATGTTCGTATTGATAAGAATAGAAAACTCCCTGTTACTACCTTTGTTCGTGCTTTGGGTATTGCTACCAACGAGCAGATGCGTCAGCTTCTCGGTGAGGACGAGCGTTTTGAGGCGACACTTCAGGTTGACGAAACAAAATCAACAGAGGATGCTTTGGTTGAGGTTTACAAAAAGCTAAGACCAAGCGAGCCTGTAACAATTGAGGGTGCAAGAACATATCTTGAGCAGTTATTCTTTGACCCACGTCGTTACGACCTTTCACGTGTTGGCCGTTATAAGTATAATAAAAAGCTAGCCATTTCTTCACGTATTCGCGGCAAGGTTGCTGCCCGCCCGATAGTTGACCCCACAACAGGTGAAATACTTGTTGAGGCTGATACCGTTATCACACGCGAAATGGCTGATATGGTAGAAGCAAAGGGCGTTATCGAAGCTTATGTTAACGTTCAGGATTTTGAAGGCAAGGTAACCGAGGTTAAGGTGCTTTCAAACGGTATGGTTAATTTAAGCGACTTTGTTGACTTAACTGCCGAAGATCTTGACGAGCTTGATAAAGCAGGCGTTAACGAAAAGGTAAGCCTTGAAGTTCTTAAGGGCATTATGGAAGAGTTTACCGACAAGGAAGAGCTTAAGCAAGCCCTTATTGATAATGTTACTGCCCTTATTCCTAACCACATTACCCTTGACGATATATTCGCAAGTGTAAACTATTTCCTCGGTCTTCCTCACGAGGTTGGCACCATTGATGATATTGACCATCTTGGTAACCGTCGTATCCGCTCGGTCGGTGAGCTTTTGCAAAACCAGTTCCGAATTGGCTTCTCTCGTATGGAGCGCGTTGTTCGCGAAAAGATGACTCTTCAGTCACAAGACCCTGAAAATATTACACCACAGTCACTTATAAACATCCGTCCTGTTGTAGCGGCCATTAAAGAGTTCTTTGGCTCTTCACCGCTTTCACAGTTTATGGATCAAACAAACCCACTTTCTGAGCTTACCCATAAGCGTCGTTTGTCGGCTTTGGGCCCTGGTGGTCTTTCTCGTGACCGTGCATCGTTCGAGGTGCGTGACGTTCACTACTCACACTACGGACGTATGTGCCCGATTGAGACACCTGAAGGTCCTAACATTGGTCTTATCTCTTATCTTGCAACCTATGCAAAGATTAACAAATACGGTTTTATCGAGGCGCCTTTCCGCCGTGTAGATAAGGCTACAGGCAAAGTTCTTGATGAGGTTGTTTATATGACAGCCGACGAAGAAGACGAGTTTGTAGTAGCTCAGGCTAACGAACCGCTCGACGAAAACGGTTTCTTTGTTAACAAAAAGGTTAATGCGCGTATTCGTGATAACTATAGTGAGGTTGAGGCTTCTCGCGCTGACTTTATGGACGTATCACCAAAGATGGTTGTGTCTGTAGCCACCGCTATGATCCCATTCCTTGAAAACGACGATACCAACCGTGCTTTGATGGGCTCTAACATGCAGAAGCAGGCTGTTCCGCTTCTTAAACCCGAAAATCCGATTGTTGCTACCGGTATGGAATATAAGGCGGCAGTTGACTCGGGCGTTGTAGTGCTCGCAAAGCGCGCCGGCGTTGTAACCTATGTTAGCGCTGATATCATTAAAATCCGTGCAAAGAACGGTGAGATTGATGAATATAACCTCATTAAGTTCTTGCGTTCTAACCACGGCACCTGTATCAACCAGAAGCCTATCGTGTCAGTAGGTGACACTGTAGAAGAAAAAGAGGTTATCGCAGACGGTCCTGCAACCAGCAATGGTGAAATCTCACTCGGTCGTAACGCTCTTATTGGCTTTATGACTTGGGAAGGTTATAACTACGAGGACGCAGTACTCCTTAACGAGCGTCTTGTTCGCGATGACGTTTACACCTCGATTCATATCGAAGAATATGAAATCGAATGCCGCGATACTAAACTCGGACCCGAAGAAATTACCCGTGACATCCCCAATGTTGGTGATGATGCGCTTAAAGATCTCGATGAGCGTGGTATTATCCGTATTGGTGCCGAGGTTAAGGCAGGCGATATACTTGTTGGTAAGGTAACACCTAAGGGTGAAACCGAGCTTACAGCAGAAGAGCGACTTCTTCGTGCAATCTTTGGTGAAAAGGCTCGCGAGGTTCGCGATACTTCTTTGCGTGTGCCTCACGGTGAATACGGCACAATCGTTGATGTTAAGGTATTTACCCGTGAAAACTCAACAGAGTTAAGCCCAGGTGTTAATGTTGTTGTTCGCTGCTATATTGCACAAAAGCGTAAGAT
Source organism: Acutalibacteraceae bacterium (assembly GCA_045539695.1). GTDB lineage: Bacteria > Bacillota > Clostridia > Oscillospirales > Acutalibacteraceae > UBA737. The sequence goes on along the minus strand of JAZQFX010000009.1, from coordinate 23,864 downwards.
TTCTGTCGGCGATAAAATGGCTGGTCGTCACGGTAACAAGGGTGTTGTTTCTCGCATATTACCAAGCGAAGATATGCCATTCTTACCTGATGGTACTCCACTTGATATAGTACTCAATCCGTTGGGCGTTCCTTCACGTATGAACATCGGTCAGGTTCTCGAGGTTCATCTTGGTTACGCTGCTAAGGCTTTGGGTTGGAACATTGCTACTCCTGTATTTGACGGTGCACATGAGTCTGATATTCGTAAGTGCTTTGAGATGGCAGGTATGTCAGAAGACGGTAAGGTACAGCTTTATGACGGTCGTACGGGTGAGCCGTTTGATAATAAGGTAACCGTTGGTTATATGTATTATCTTAAACTGCATCACTTGGTTGACGATAAGATTCACGCTCGTTCAACAGGTCCATACTCACTCGTTACTCAGCAGCCACTCGGTGGTAAAGCACAGTTTGGTGGTCAGCGTTTCGGTGAAATGGAAGTTTGGGCACTTGAGGCTTACGGCGCAGCTTACACATTGCAAGAAATTCTTACTGTTAAGTCTGACGACGTTGTTGGCCGTGTTAAGACCTATGAAGCAATTGTTAAGGGTCAAAATGTGCCAAAAGCAGGTGTGCCTGAGTCATTTAAGGTTCTTATTAAAGAACTGCAGTCACTCGGTCTCGATATTCGCGTGCTTGACGGTGAAGGCTTTGAGGTTGATCTTAAGCAAACCTTTGAAGACGATGATGATATCGGTCTTTCAAAACCGGTTGTTGCCGATGATGAGGCATTCAGCGAAGACTTGGTAAATGATGGCAACTTTGACGGCTTTGGTCTTCAGGATGAGAATGGTGAAGACATTGTCGAAGAAACAGAATATTCTGACTATGATGAGTCAGAGGAATAATAACGGAGGGTGAGAGATTATGTCAGAAGAAAAGAATTTATCATTTGAATCTATAAAAATCGGTCTCGCTTCTCCCGAACAAATCAGAAGCTGGTCTTACGGTGAGGTTACCAAGCCTGAGACCATTAACTACCGTACCTTAAAGCCCGAAACAGGCGGTCTTTTCTGCGAACGCATTTTTGGACCTACAAAGGACTGGGAGTGTCATTGCGGTAAATATAAAAGAATTCGTTATAAGGGCAAGGTCTGCGAGCGTTGCGGCGTTGAGGTAACTCGCGCAAAGGTTCGCCGTGAGCGTATGGGCACAATTGAACTTGCTGCCCCCGTTTCACACATTTGGTATTTCAAGACAATCCCTTCACGTATGGGACTTGCCCTTGATGTATCACCAAAAGCACTCGAACATGTGCTTTATTTCTCACAGTATATCGTAACCGATCCGGGTGATACACCTCTCGAAAAGAAGCAAATTCTTAACGAAAAGCAGTATCACGAAATGCGTGAAAAATATGAAGACGCATTTAAGGCTGGTATGGGTGCTGAAACAATTAAAGAATTGCTCGCTGAAATCGACCTTGAAAAGACCTGCGCAGAGCTTCGCGCAGAGCTTGAAGAGGCAAGCGGTCAAAAGCGCGCTCGTATTTTAAAGCGCCTTGAGGTTCTTGAGGCATTCCGTCAGTCAGGCAACCGTCCTGAGTGGATGATTCTTGACGTTATTCCGGTTATTCCACCCGATTTGCGCCCAATGGTGCAGCTTGACGGTGGCCGTTTTGCAACAAGCGACCTTAACGACCTTTACCGTCGTGTTATTAACCGTAACAACCGTCTTAAAAGACTTTTAGAGCTTGGCGCTCCTGAAATTATTGTTCGCAACGAAAAGCGTATGCTTCAAGAGGCTGTTGACGCTCTTATTGACAACGGTCGTCGCGGCAAGCCCGTTACAGGACCTAATAACCGTGCGCTCAAGTCACTTTCTGATATGCTTAAGGGTAAGCAGGGTCGTTTCCGTCAGAATCTTCTTGGTAAACGTGTTGACTACTCCGGTCGTTCGGTTATCGTTGTAGGACCTGAGCTTCAGATGTATCAGTGCGGTGTGCCAAAGGAAATGGCGCTTGAACTCTTTAAACCATTTATTATGAAACGCTTGGTAGAAACCAAGTCGGTTACAAATATCAAGACTGCTCGTAAGATGGTTGAGCGTGCTTCGGCTGAGGTTTGGGATGCTTTGGAACTCGTTATTAAAGAACACCCCGTTCTTTTAAACCGTGCTCCAACACTTCACAGACTTGGTATTCAGGCTTTTGAGCCCGTACTTGTAGAGGGTAAGGCACTTAAACTTCACCCACTCGTTTGTACTGCGTATAACGCCGACTTCGACGGTGACCAGATGGCTATTCATGTGCCGCTTTCAGCAGAGGCACAAGCCGAAGCAAGATTTTTGATGCTTGCGGCTAACAACCTTCTCAAACCCGCTGACGGTAAACCTGTTGCTGTTCCTACACAGGATATGGTTTTGGGTTGCTATTACCTTACTCTTGTTAAGGCTGATGAACCGGGTACAAACAAGGTATTCCGTGACAAAGACGAGGCTATGATGGCTTATAACGACGGTGTTGTTGGTCTTCACGCACCTATCCGCGTTCGTATGACCAATAACGAGGGCAAATCAGCGCTCGTTTGGTGCACAGTTGGTTTCCTTATCTTTAACGAATCAATTCCTCAGGATTTAGGCTTTGTTGACCGCTCAAATCCTGATAATGAGTTTAATCTTGAATGGTGCTTCTCACTTAAAGATGCAACAAAGAAATTTGTAGAATCAAATGATGACATTATTCAAAACAAGGTTGGCAAAAAGGCACTCGGTAAAATTATTGAGCGTTGCATTGATACCCATGGCACAAGTGAGTCATCAATTGTGCTTGATAAGGTTAAGGCAACCGGCTTTAAGTTCTCTACAAAGGGCGCTATTACCGTTGCCGTTATTGATGCGGTTATTCCTCCCGAAAAGAAGGAAATTTTGGCTGAGGCTGAAAAGAAAATTGACACTATCACCAAAAACTACCGTCGCGGTCTTATCAGTGATGATGAGCGTAGCCGCCACGTAATTGAAATTTGGAACAACGCTACCGAAGATATTGCAGGCGCACTTAAGGGCAACCTTGACGAGTTTAACCCCATCTTTATGATGGCAGACTCAGGCGCCCGTGGTTCTATGAGCCAGATTCGTCAGCTTGCAGGTATGCGTGGTCTTATCGCCAATACTGCAGGTAAGGTCATCGAGGTTCCGATTCGTGCTAACTACCGTGAAGGTCTTAACATTTTGGAATACTTCATTTCGTCTCGTGGTGCTCGTAAAGGTCTTGCCGATACAGCGCTTCGTACCGCTGACTCGGGTTACCTTACACGTCGTCTTGTTGACGTTTCACAGGATGTTATTGTTCGTGATATCGACTGCGGCACCGAAGAGGGCTTAGAAGTATTTGATATTAAAGACGGTAACCATCTCCTCGAATCACTTGAAGAGCGTCTTGTTGGTCGTTTCCTTTTGGAAAATGCCGTTCACCCCGAAACAGGTGAGGTTATTTGCACCAATGACCATATGATGACTAAGGAAGATGCTAAACGCATTGTTGACGCAGGTATCGAGCGTATTAAGATTCGTTCAATTCTTACCTGTCACAGCCATCACGGCGTATGTCAGAAGTGCTACGGCGCTAACCTTGCTACCAATAAGCCTGTTACCGTTGGTGAGGCTGTTGGTATTGTTGCAGCTCAGTCTATCGGTGAGCCTGGTACACAGCTTACGATGCGTACCTTCCATACCGGTGGTGTTGCGGGTGGTGACGTTGCCGACGTTACACAGGGTCTTCCACGTGTTGAAGAACTCTTTGAAGCACGCAGACCTAAGGCTTGCGGTCTTATCGCTAAGATTGACGGTCGTGTTCGTATGGTTGAAGAAAAGCGTAGCAATGTGCTTGTAATCAACAACGAAGAAACAATGCAAGAAGAAAAGGTTGTTATTCCTTACGGCTCACGAACCCTCGTTAATGACGGCGATTATGTAAAAGCAGGCGATCTGCTTATTCCTGGCGCTAAATATCCGCAAGATATTTTAGAGGCACAGGGCCCAGAAGCTGTTCAAGAATATATTATTGCTGAAATTCAAAACGCTTACCGCACACAAGGTGTTGACATTAACGATAAGCACATTGAGGTTATTGTTCGTCAAATGATGCGTAAGCTTCGCATTATTGATTCAGGCTCTACCGAGCTTCTTGCAGGCAGCAGTTATGAGTATAAGGAAATTTCCGATGCAAATAAGGCTGTTCAGGCTCGCATTGATGCAGGTGAAGAGGGTCTTAGCAAGGCTACCTATCAAGCAACATTGCTTGGTATTACCAAGGCATCTCTTGCTACCGAATCATTTATGTCAGCAGCATCATTCCAAGAGACTACACGTGTTCTTACCGAAGCCGCAATTAAGGGCAAGGTTGACCCGCTCTTCGGTCTTAAGGAAAATGTTATTATCGGTCAGCTTATTCCTGCAGGTACAGGTATGAAGCACCCCGACATTAATCCCGAACCAATTGCAGAAGAAGTAGAAGCAATCGAAACCGACGTAATGGTAGAGGAAGCAGTAACAGAATAATGCACAATGCATAATTCATAACGCACAATTAAACACGGACTTATCAAAGCGATAAGTCCGTGTTTTCGTTATACAAGAAAACCCCCGTTCTTTATATTAAGAACGGGGGTTAAAGTTTTTATTTAGATTATTTTATAATCGATTCACCGGTCATTTCGGCAGGTTGGGGTAGACCTAAGATTTTGAGCATTGACGGTGCAATGTCAGCAAGTCTGCCGCCTTCGCGTAATTCACAATCGTAACCCACTACGCAGAAAGGAACGGGGTTTGTGGTGTGTGGGGTAAATGGATTACCGTCTTCACCTACCATACAGTCAGCATTACCGTGGTCGGCTGTAATAATTACAGCGCCGCCCATTTCACGTGTTGCTTCAACCACTTTACCTACGCATGTATCAACTGCCTCTACAGCGGCTACAGCGGCATCAAACACGCCTGTGTGACCTACCATATCGCAGTTAGCAAAGTTAAGAATAACCGCATCGTAATTGCCTGAACGAATCTTATCGCAAACAGCGTCACAAACCGGGTATGCACTCATTTCAGGCTGTAGGTCAAAGGTAGGAACGTCGGGGGATTGAATAAGAACACGGTCTTCGCCCTCAAACGTCTTTTCCTCGCCACCGTTAAAGAAGAAGGTAACGTGAGCATATTTTTGTGTTTCGGCTATACGAAGCTGAGTCATATTCTTGCTTGCAAGATACTCACCAAGTGTCATCTTAAGCTCTTCGGGTGGGTAAGCAACAGCAACGTTCGGCATAGTTTCGTCATACTGAGTCATACAAACGTATGAAAGAGGGAAGAAACCGTTTTTGCGCTCAAAACCTGTAAAGTCAGGGTCAACAAATGTTCTTGTAAACTGACGTGCGCGGTCGGGGCGGAAGTTAAACGATACAATGCTGTCGTTTGCCTTAATCATGCCCTCGTTATCAACAACGGTAGGAACAATAAACTCGTCGGTAACATCGTTTGAGTAAGACTCGGTCATAGTTGAAAGTATATCATTTGTTTGAACGCCTTCGCCGTAAACCATAGCGGCATAAGCCCTTTCTACACGGTCCCAAGCAAAGTCACGGTCCATAGCGTAGTAACGGCCCATAACGGTAGCAATTTTACCAACGCCAAGCTCTAACATCTTGTTTTGCAAATCCTTAATAAAGCCAATACCACTTGTGGTAGAAACGTCACGTCCGTCCATAAGGCAGTGAACATAAACTTTTTTAAGACCGTTTTTCTTAGCCATTTCGAGTAGACCGTAAAGATGCTCAATATGGCTGTGAACACCACCGTCTGAAAGCAGACCTATAAGATGGAGCGCACTATCATTTTTCTTGCAGTTTTCAATAGCGTTTTTAAGAACTTCAATATCAAAGAATTTTCCGTCTTCGATATCTTTTGTAATCTTAACAAGCATTTGGTAAACAACACGGCCTGCGCCAATGTTGGTGTGACCAACCTCACTGTTACCCATCTGACCGTCAGGTAGACCTACGTCAAGACCTGAAGCACCGATTGTGGTAAAAGGATTTTCGCTAAAAAACTTATCAAGATTAGGGGTTTTGGCGGTGTAAATCGCGTTGCCTTCATTAACGTCACGAATGCCAAAACCGTCCATTATACATAAAACAACGGGTTTTTTCATTATAATTTCTCCTGAAATAAATATTAACATTTCAAACGGACGACCAATGATCGTCCCTACGATATAAATTTATGTTTGTTACGTACGGACGTGCATTGCACGTCCGTAAGATTTGGAATTATTTGCTTGCTGCTTTAACTATAACTGAGAAATCCTGTGCTTTAAGTGATGCGCCGCCGATAAGACCACCGTCAACGTTTACCTTAGCAACTAATTCGTCAGCATTACCTGCGTTCATAGAACCGCCGTACTGAATGGTAACGGTTTCTGCAACCTCTGCACCATAAACTTCAGCAATAGCGGCACGAACATATCCGTTGCCCTCATCAGCCTGGTCAGCAGTAGCAGTAACACCTGTACCGATTGCCCAAACAGGCTCGTAAGCGATAACGATGTTTTTAAGCTGTTCAGCACTTACGTTTGTAAGAGCCATCTTGGTCTGGTATTTAAGAAGTGTTTCAGTGTAGCCAAGCTCGCGTTGTTCAAGTGTTTCACCAACGCAAACGATTGCCTTAAGGCCTGCATTTACAGCAGCAAGTGTGCGAAGGTTAACAGTCTGGTCTGTTTCACCAAAATACTGTCTACGCTCGCTGTGACCGATTACAACGTATTCAACGCCAGCGGCGGTAAGCATCTCGGCGCTTATTTCGCCTGTGTATGCGCCTGAAGCCTTAAAGTGTACGTTTTCAGCACCGATTTTAATGTTAGAGCCCTTTGCAGCTTCTACAGCAGCAGCGATATCAATGAAAGGTACGCAAAGTACAACTTCACAGTTTGCATCTGCTACGAGTGGTTTCATCTCGTTAATAAGCGCTGTAGTTTCAGCGGGGGTTTTGTTCATTTTCCAGTTACCGGCAATAATAGCCTGTCTTTTTGCTTTGTTCATAATAATTCTCCTATACCTAAAATTTGGCGGCAGGGGAAACCCGAGCCGCCTAAAATTTATTTTAATTATTTATCGTTAAGTGCTGCAATACCTGGGAGTTCCTTACCTTCAAGGAATTCAAGGCTTGCTCCGCCGCCTGTAGAGATGTGTGTCATCTTGTCGCCAAAACCGAGGATGTTAACAGCGGCTGCAGAGTCGCCACCACCGATAACTGTAACAGCGTCGGTATCTGCCATAGCCTTAGCTACAGCCATTGTGCCTTTTGCCAAGATTGGGTTTTCAAATACACCCATAGGTCCGTTCCAAACAACAGTTTTAGCACCCTTAACTTCGTTTGCATAAAGCTCAGCAGTCTTGGTGCCAATATCAAGGCTCATCATATCTGCAGGAATCTTGTCAGCATCTACAACCTCAACATCAATTGGAGCATCAATTGGGTCGGGGAAATCCTTTGTGATTGTGCAGTCGATAGGAAGAAGAATCTTAACTCCTTTTTCTTCTGCTTTAGCCATCATATCGCGGCAGTAGTCAATCTTGGTTTCATCAATAAGTGATGTACCAACGGTGTAACCCTTTGCTGCGAGGAAGGTATAAGCCATACCGCCGCCAATAATAAGTGTATCAGCCTTGGTAAGCAAATTTTCAATAACAGGGAGCTTACTGTCAACCTTTGCGCCACCGAGAATGGTAACAAAGGGACGTACAGGTGTTTCAACTGCATTGCCAAGATATTTAAGTTCTTTGCCGATAAGATAGCCTGCAACAGCCTGCTTAACGTGAGCAACAACACCAACGGTTGAGCAGTGCGCACGGTGAGCAGTACCAAATGCATCGTTTACGAATATATCAGCGAGTGAACCAAGCTCAGCAGAGAAAGCCTCGCCGTTTTTGGTTTCTTCTGCGCGGTAACGAGTATTCTCAAGAAGTACAACATCGCCGTCTTTCATAGCTGCAACTGCAGCCTTTGCGTTTTCACCAACAACGTTATCGTCAGCAGCAAAAACAACCTCTTTACCTAACTTTTCAGAAAGGCAAGCGGCAACGGGTGCCAAAGAAAGTTCTGGCTTAGGCTCGCCCTTAGGTTTGCCGAGATGTGAGCAAAGAATAACCTGACCGCCGTCAGCAATAAGCTTTTTGATTGTTGGAAGAGCGGCATTGATTCTGTTTTCGTCGGTAATAACGCCGTTTTTAAGCGGAACGTTAAAGTCGCAACGAACGAGAACCTTTTGACCTTTTACATTAATGTCGTCAACTGTTTTTTTGTTAAGTGCGTTCATTTAAAATACTTCCTTTCGGTTTTATTACATTGTTAAAAAATACACAATTATATTTTAACACAATTTTTTAAAAATTCAATATATAAAAATATAAAATTATATATTATCTTCCCATTTGTAATTGTGCAATTGACCGAAATTTTCGAGAGTAGGGTAGTCCCACTGACGCAATACCTCGTAAACAGCAATAGCCACCGAGTTAGATAGATTAAGGCTGCGTATTTCGCCCTGCATTGGTATGCGTGCGCAGTAGTCGGGGTTTTGCAGTAAAAGTTCTTCGGGCAAGCCCTTACTTTCTTTACCAAAAAGCAAAAAACAATTATCGGGGTAATTGTGGTCAGAGTGGGTGTGACGCCCCTTGGTTGTAAAGTAAAAGAAGTTGCCACCTTTGTTCTTTTCAAAAAAGTCAGCAAGGTTTTCGTAATAGGTAATATCAAGATATTTCCAATAATCAAGCCCCGCGTGCTTTAGCTTTTTGTCATCAGGGGTAAAACCCATAGGCTTTACAAGATGCAGCCTTGCGCCCGTAGCGGCACAGGTGCGCGCAACATTGCCCGTGTTTTGCGGTATTTCGGGCTCCACCATTACTATATTTATTTTTGCCATAAAATCACCGTGAATTATTATATTATTTTTAAATAGCACTTGTCAAGTAAAGTCATTTATTGTATAATAATTTTTGGTGATATTATGAAAAAAAACACAAATATTTTAGAGTATGTTGAAAAATATAAATATAAATACGGCATTTCGTATGCGGTTGACGGCGGTAAGCTTGTAAAGGGCCTTACCACTGCTACTTCAATTGTGTGGGTTTATTCGTTTATTATGCTGGCACTTTCAATCTTAAGCTTTGCAATGAATTTTCAAGGTGGCAAATTAGATTATAATAAGTTCAGCAATGTTTTTATTACAACCATTGTTTGTACTGTTGCTATGGTAGCCGCGGCTATCTTATTTATTTGCAAACAAAAGATTATAGGCCTTGCTGCAGCAATTATAACTCAGCCGTTTATAGTGCTTGCATATGAGCCAATATCGGTATACGGTATCGGGTATGTTGCCGGTTTTTATTGGAAATATTTAGTGCCTGCAATTGTGTTTGTTTTGTTTGCTGCAATATTGCTATTTGTGCTTATTCGCGCCAAGGTTAAGACAAACAAGTTATATAATATGCTTGTTAACGGCCTTTATAAGCAATACGGCAAAAAAGACGGCGAAACATTAACCGAAGAGCAGTGGAATGAATTTTTGACACAATATAACCCGTATAAAAGAATAGATTAAGGCAACAATATTCCCGAAAGGGAAGTGGATTATATGTTGCCAGACAAGAAAAAATATAACGAGATGACAAAAAAGGCATCGCCACCATCACCCAAATTAAAAGACTTTGTTTGGGCGTATATAGTGGGCGGTGCCATTTGTGTTATAGGACAGCTTTTAAACGAACTTTATACCGCGTTTGATCTACCCGAAAAGGTGGTAAAAATGGCGGTGCCTGTGTCAATTATATTTTTAGCGGCACTGCTTACGGGCTTGGGTCTTTTTGACAAGATAGCTCGCCGAGCAGGCGCTGGGACCTTGGTGCCGATAACCGGCTTTGCAAATGCAGTGGTATCGCCAGCGATAGAATTTAAAAACGAGGGATATATTTTAGGCGTAGGCGCAAAAATATTCACCATAGCAGGCCCTGTAATTATGTACGGCACAGTAGCGAGTGTGATTTATGGTGTTATTTATTGGATAACAACCTTATTCTAACGCAAAAGGCTTGACCAAATTGGTCAAGCCTTTACTAACTTTTTAAGTAAATATTCTAATGCATCACTTTCCGACGGAAATCCTATACAATCGTAATCTTTTCCGCGTTCGCGGTAAAAGATTTCCCATCGATGATAGTTTTTAAGTACATAATATCCATCTGCAACGGAGTTTTCAAAATGGACAAGATTTGATGATACGCTTTTACTTTCTATTGCTTCAAAGAATTCTTCTTTTGTCATAGAGATCCCCTCGGTGCTATCCACCCTTTTTGTATCAAGATATCAATAATTTCATTTGTTCTTGCTAGCGTGATTACAAAAATCCTCTCGTCATTAGTAAAAATACTTAGTTGTGTAGGTGTATATCGAAAGTGATCGATGTTTTGCAGCAAGATTTCATCCTTTGTATATGGCTTGTCCTCTAAACAAACGCAGACAATTCCATCTTCGCAGAAATAGATGTTTCCGTTTTTGACATCACTACCGCCTAAATAGAAATTGCCGTTGACCTTAAGAAAGACGGGTGATAAAATATCTTTTTCAAATCGCTCATACCGCTTGTTGACGACCTTTTCGTAAACGATCAAAAAGAGAAACAGTAAAAGGTAAAAAAGTAAACCACTGATAATTGAAAACAAAAATGCATCAGGTTCTTTAATGTACCGTAAAACGAAATAAGTTATAAATCCAAAAAAGAATCCGGTAATGGCAGATAAAATTGCTTTTGCTTTCATTTACCACATCTCACTTTGTTTAATTATACCACACCGCCAATTTAATGTAAATATTTTTACAAACGAATGGGTCCTACTTGACTACGAGCAGAGGGGAATATTTTATGCGTAGGTGCAAAAATATTTACCATAGCAAGCTCTGTGATTATGTACGGCACAGTAGCGAGTGTAGTTTATGGAATAATTTATTATTTTTGTCAGTTCGTCTTTTGACGGACTGACAATTTTTTATATTTATGTTGACATTTACCTTAGGTAAAATGGTATAATTACTTTACAAAGAGGTGATTTTGTGAAAATTAAGGAAGTTATTGCCAAAACAGGACTGACAGACCGTGCTATTCGTTTGTATATTGAAAACGGTTTGGTGACACCTAATAATGAAAAATCTTATACTGGGCGAAACAATTATAATTTTACTCAATCAGATGTAGAAGTCTTTGAGCAAATCGCATTACTTCGCAAAGCGGATTTTTCTTTGGAACAAATTAAGATACTTAAATTGGGCGGAGAATCTGCAAAGGAAGTTTTGATTGCCTATCTAACCGCTAAGCAAGAATCTGTGGTTGCTGGTCAAAAGATTGTTGAAGCGTTAAAAGATTTTCCTATGCAAGAATCTGTGACAATGGAAAGCATTTGCACTAAAATCAAAGAAAGCCTCGAAAATACACCACTGCCTGATGCAGACAGAAAAGCAACAAAAGGCGAATTATTGGAAAAATGGTTAATGCGAATACCGGCAATTATCTTTCTTGCTGTCTGGGGTTTGCTTGGTATTGATATGTTGATTATATACCGCAAAGATTTTACGTTTCCTCGGTTCTATGCATATCCTGAATATTATATTGGAATAGCGTATGTGTTAATTCCTATCATTTTGTCAGTGGTAGTTCTACTGTTATATCGAAAACACCAGTTTCGTTCTAAGAAACGTAAAAAACGCAGATGGATTGCAGGAATTGCTTTAGCAATAGCGCTTTTGGTGTGCATACAACCCGTAGGATTGGCAAGTTTGTTTTTGATTCCGCCTATTTATTCAGAAACAGATAACCCCGAAAACTATTTGAGAATGGGTGACTATGTAAAAATGTACGGCAATGATATCTATAAACTATTTCCCGCAAATATACCTAGAAGTGCTATAGCGGAGGGTTCGAAATGGTATCCTCCGGATAAATTTTTAGATACCACCAAATACTATTACTATTATCAAGATGCTGTTGACCCGAGCTTTAATGTTTATGCCGAATGGGTATTACCAAAAGATGAATTCACTGAAGAACTAAACCGCATCCAAAACTATTATCCGGAAGGTGCTAGACAACAAGAACAGTGGGGTGAATGGATTTGCCTTAGTTTTACGGATGATACCCTTGATTTTAGTGAAGCAAAAGAAAAGATTGATTATTATTATTTAATATTTGCTTATAATGAGAAGATGGGTGCAGTACGATACATTGCAAGTTATTCAATGGACTGCGGCAGAAATGAAGATCCGTATTTTTTGGAATTACAATGGGAATAACTTGTAAAACTAATAGGTCCTACTTGACGACGAGTAGAGGGGAATATTTTATGCGTAGGTGCAAAAATATTCACCATAGCAAGCTCTGTAATTATGTACGGCACAGTGGCAAGTGTGATTTATGGGGTTATTTATTGGATAACGACATTGTTTTAGAGAAAAGGCCCCCTCTGACGAGGGGGCTGACACGGCGAAAGCCGTGGCTGGGGGAGAGAATTTCTCCCTCCGCCAAAACTTCATTTTCCCACCTCCCCCGCCAGAGGGAGGCTTTTGCTTTGCTTTAATCCCAAAAATCGAGGCTAAGTTTTTCATCTAAAACAAAAGCCGCGGCACCAGACCACGCTTGCAGCAACGAGCCGTCCTCGCATAAGGGAGAAAAATATTCAATGGGTGTATAATTACCTTTGTCAATGTTATATTCAAACCAGCTTTCAAGTGCGTGCTTGTACTCCATACCGTACTTGCGTTTGGCATAGGCGTACATTGCAGATAGGTAGGGCCAGTTAGCACCGTTGTGGTAATTATATGGCTGGGTAGATTTATTACAGGCGGCTTTTGCCCCCGTGTAAAACGGGTAAACCGACATAACACCAAAGTCTTTACACTTAACGGCGGGATTATTTCTACTTTCGAGAAGCAGTTCCATATTTTTTAGCATTCGTATAGCTTTTTTGTCGTCAGCAATACCAAAGATGCAGGCAAACACCGTATCAATAGAAAGATTTTGCTCTATGTGCTCAAGACTTTTATAGTTAATATAATAACCGAGATTTTCGTCCCAAAGCTCACGGTTGATGGCTTTCTTAACCCTTTGAAACCAGCTTTCATACATAGAAGCGTCCGCATCTTTGCCTAAAATAGCCGCCATTTTAGATAGGCAAAACAGTGCTCGTGCGTAAAGAATTTCGTTGTAGGTCACATAGCCGTTGCGATTGACTTCATCCGCCCAATCACGTTTGTTGTATAGACCGTCTTTGTAAAGCAGACCCGTGTCATCAGCAAAGGTAGAAAGCTTATTTATGGCGGCGGCCGCCTTTTCATATACGGTCACGCCGTCAACAAGAGTGTTTAAAAAGTCTGTGTCCTTTGTGTAGTGAATATAGTCATACAGCATCATAGCAAGGAAGGATGGGCTGTCATAATGGTTGCCCCACCACGCGCTGTAGTCGGCTTTAACTGCAGAGGGGCAGTTGCCGTCGGATGAGATGCCTTTTGACAACGTCAGTATTTGCTCTTTTACCATATGGGTTTTACCGTTGTACATAGGCAGTACCGTATAATAAGAATCACGATAATATGTTCGCATAGGCAGTAAATATCGGTGTCCTGCCATAAAACAACGGAAATCGCCCTTAACCTTATAGTTTTCAAGAGCACAAAAATAGGTACTAACAAACAATGCTTTTTCCATTTCATTAAGCCCTTCGGGAACAGAGATGGAAGCAATCTCTTGCATATATTCGTTTTGTGCTATGGTGCATTCTTTTGCAAGGTCAAAGTCGCTGAGCTCCTCAAAGGTAATATAAGCAGTGATTTTATCGGTACCGACAGGAAGGTGAAAATAAACAGAGCCGTTGTCGGATTCTATCTCGGTTTTTCCATCCGAAAAAAGTCGCAATTTTTGAATATTGTCATAGGTACAGCCAACGGTGATATTTGCATCACCCTTACGCTCTAACACCTGATACACCGCAAATACGCCGGCGTGAGAGCTATCAAGAAACAGCTCTGAACAAAGAATTCCAACCGGTGTTTCAATAGATACCGTCTGTTTTCTGCCCAGCATTTTCACAGTTTTTTTGGAAAACACATCAATAAACTGACCGTTAACATACCAACTGCAAAAACCCCTGTTTAGATACTCGGCTGTGTCCGCTTCGGCGTAGCCAATTATGCCTCCGCTACCGTTAAAGACAACGCTGATTTTTTCATTAGAGACATTATACTTAACCTTTTCGTGAAATAAACATTGACAAATAATTGCTCCATCACAGTATGAGTGTTTCATTGCATTGCCTCCCAAAGATTGTAACTATCGTTAGTATACTCTTATAAATATATTTTTGCAAGTGTGTGTTGTGGGTTGGCGCTATAAAAAATGCCTGACCAAATAGGTCAAGCATTTCTAATGTTTTTTGTGTGTAGAAAATTGTCATTCATCGATTTTTAAAATTTGAGGAATCGACATTATGTTGTTTGTATCCATTTTTTTATAGTTTATTTCTTTACCTACAATACTTGATTCTTTTTTGGATAATTTATCAAGCTCTTCCCAAGAAATTAAACAAGCATGTGTTCGGGAAATCATATTTTTTCCTATGCGGATAGTGGCTTTGCCGTCTTGAAGTATTTGATTTTGATAAATATTCGCTCTTTCGTCAAATTCCGCATCGTCCATCGTTGAAAATCCCATACAATAATGGAAAGCACACCAACGCAAGTGCTCCGTTCGGCTTAAATTTTCTACCTGTTCATTCGTAAGATTCCAACCATTAACTCTAACTTGATTAAAATCTTTTTTTGCTGCACAAAGAATTGCTGGTATAAAATCAGTTGCCGCTCTACAGCTTAAACGACTAAAATAATCACATTCCATCCAACTTTGCAAGGGCGTTTTATTAGTTGGGGATTGATATTTGTGATTTAGTATCATAGCCTTTTGGTCTAATTTGTTATTGCAAATTAAATCCGCACAGTATAATTTATACTCGTATTCAACAGTTCCATTAGCATTATAGGCGGCTACACCATTTTTGGAGCATTTATATATTGGAATATGATAACCCATACCGTTAAAGTATGAAATAAATTCTTCCGCAAGCTCGTGATTATTTTCTTCACAACCCGTTGATATTACAATATAACGCAAGTTATGAATATTTTTTTCAAAATATTTATACATACGGCGACTACGCGCATCATAATTATAAAAAGAAATATCATAATGTTGTTGAAGAATACCCAATTGAGAATGAAAATTTCCATCAATGCTTTCGATATTAGGCTCGAAAACATCAAGCTTAAAATGACTTCCTTCAAACTGCCCATTCATAACAATTGATTTTAAAACAGCTTGCCCAACCTGACCAAAACCTATTAGCAATCCGTGAAAATTTTTTGTTGCCATTGCATTTTCATCAAAGGAAAGTGTATTGCAAGGAGGATGTTTCATAATCAACAATCTTGCCGCCATTTGAGGTTCGTTTATTGCTGTTACAAATCCGTAGCCGTACTTTTGCGGTGTGTTTTGAAGTTCGCTTACCGCGACTTCTTCCTGGGCAATCAAAACGAGGGAAGTTTTATCGGGCGAAATATTTATGTCTCGAAAGGTTTTTAATAGACGTGCAGCATATTGAATATTACTGTTAGAATTTTTGTCTAATGCATATAGTGTTAGTTTTTTTGCGCCGTAAAACCCGATTTTGTGAAGGAATTTTTTATCACCCATAAATGCGTGGTAATTTGTTTGTAATATGCATCCCATAGATGAAATTATAACATCTGCGGTAGGATTTGGGTGGTTATCAACAAATATAACAACACTATCTTTTTTTAGTGATAATTCATTACCCAAGTTTAGAGCATCATCATTTGTGCCGAAAATCAAATTGATGTTTTTGCGGAAAGAGAACCAAAGACGGAAGCGCTTCAATGCTTCTACGCCAATTTTACTAATGACCGCGCTTGCTGTGGCATAGAGGGCGCATAATTTGGAAAGAATATAAACGATTTGCATCCATCCGGCTTGCATAAGCGGAGCAGAGGCAATTTCATCATAATCACTATTACCAACAAACGACCCACTAACAGAAAAAATTGTTTTTAGTATTGCTAAAAAGAAATTATCAGTTACAACGATGTAGCCGTACCCATAGATTAATAAGCCACTTATTACAGCAATTAATAAGGCGCTAATTGTGAACGCTTTTGATACTTTTGGTTTAGCGGCAAGAAGCAAAATAAGAAAAACAGAAACAGCTATCATAATAAGTGTAGAAAATATATATTTCATAATATTTGTTGCCTTTCTTCTAGCTATAAATAAAAGGGGCGATTGCGCCCCTATTGAAAAATATGTAAATTTTAGTCATCTAACGGTCGGTTATAATCAAAAACCTTTCCGCATCTATTACAACGGTAGCAGATTGAGAAAACGCCTTCGCGAAGGCGACTTCGTTTTACCATTTTTCTTGAAATCAAAACACCTAAGATCGAACCAAGAGCTATTCCTACCAAAAGAATAAGTGGCAAAAGCCCAAACATATCATTAGGGAGAGCAAATGTTGCAATAATAAAAGCAAAATTAAAACAAAGAATGGCGAGAGCAGGAGCAAACAAGAGGGTTAGTTTCTCTTTAATACTCTTTCGCTTTACTCTACCCTTAAGTTCTTTTAATTCAGTTCCTCCACAAGCAACACATTTTGCTTCGTCGAAATAATCAACCGCTATTATTTTATCGTCGTTTTTTACGTTTTCTTTTGTTGTGTCAAAATCATTTTTAAAAATTTCTTGTTCGCTAACAGATGCAGCAGGGGCATTTAAAATACCACGGATTCTACTAATCAATGTTTCCATAGCTTCTGCTTTCTTTTGATAAGCAGAATATCTTTGTGCGCCCGTTAGCAAGAAATTGAATTCATCATTAAGAATGCAATCCTCAAGCATGAAAGGTAATATTACTTTACCACTGTTAACGGCAGAGTCCAATTCTTTAAGAACCCAATGTGAATTTTGAGCGTTCTTTGAAAGGATTAACACAAATACTTTGCAATTTCTAATAGCAATGGGTATTTCTTTAGTGTAGTTGGAGCCGCCTGGAATATCTCGCGGCGCCATCCAACAAGAAAGCTCATTTTTTTCCAAAACATTTCTTACGGTTTCGGCATGAGCTAAATCTGCAGAACTATAACTGATAAAAACCTCTTTCATTTTTCATTCCCTCATTTGACTATCAAACAATTTATCTTGGTAATTCTACCACATCATACAATTTATGTCAAATAAATTTAAAATTCTTTTTCATTATAACAAAACCTCTTTATTTGTACCGTAAAATATATCGTCTTTGTTAGATATAAGCTTTAAAAACTCTTCAAATTTTACGCGGTAATCACTGTAAAAATCAAATTCGTATGAGTGGCCCCAAATGTAAAATATCTGTGGCTTGTCGGGTGTCATATTTACAAATTTTTCACCAAGCTCCATTAACTTGTCAAAATGAAGATGATATGCTGTAGGGTTAAAGCGATATAAATTGTTTTGTAAATCAAAATTATCGGTATAAGTTGTTGTACGGCTATATTTTACGCCGGTATTGTTTTTTATAATTTCGGCAACGCGGTCGTCATTATTGACACCACCACCTGGGTATGCCATACCTATAACCTCGTAGCCAACAATTTCGGATAGGTTTAATCTGTCTTGCTCTACCTGGCGTATAACCTCGGCTTCTTCAAGCGGTGGAAGATGGGGGTGTGTCAGTGTATGCACAGCAACCTCGTGACCGTCGTAAATACCTTTAACATCACTTTTATGAAGCTTATAATGCGCTACGCGCTTATTTTCACGTATGAGCATATCATTTCTGCCAAGCAATTGTGAATTAACGTTAAAAGTACCCTTTAAGTTATATTTGTTTAATAGCTCAACAAATTCAATGTCTTGTGTAACGGCATCGTCATAGCTAAATGTAATTGCCTTTAATTTTCCACTGTCTTTAAAATTCATAAAATCACCGCCAAAGCTTTATATAAAAATAATAACACGGTAGCTATAAAATGTAAAGTTTATTGTAACGCAAGTTGACAAAAATATAAAAAAGGTATAAAATGGCAATAGAAGATTTTGAAAGGAGTATTTTATGGACACTTTGAAAAAATTTTTTCCGTTCTCTTTTGGGTCTAAAGATGTAGCAGCGCTTGTTATTAAAATAATTATTTATGTTGTTGCAGGGGCGGTTATAGGCTTCTTGCTTGGCGTAATTGGTAAACTTCCGCTTGTTGGCATAATAACAGGTCTTTTAGGCACACTTGTGGGCATTTACACAACCGCAGGAATTGTAATTGCAATTCTCGATTATTGTAAAGTTTTTAAATAAGAGCATAAAACAGCGTTGAACCTCAACGCTGTTTTTAACTATTATAAAATTGTTGCGAGGTGAAAATATGTATAAAACTGTTAACGATTATTACAAGCAAAAATTTGGCTCAAAGGTGTATAAACTGTCGCTTGATGGCGGTTTCACATGCCCAAACCGCGATGGAACGGTGGGGAGCGGCGGCTGTATATTTTGCTCGGCATTAGGCAGTGGCGAATTTGCCGCAAGAGGTAAAAACATAACCGCACAGCTTGAAAATGCAAAGCAACGAGTAGAAAGCAAAATAAAGTCGGGCAAATATATTGCATATTTTCAGTCCTTTACGGGCTCCTACGCATCGATTGAAAAACTTAAAAAGCTATACTATGAGGCTATAAAACCCGATTATATAGTTGGCTTGTCAATTGGCACCCGACCCGATTGCTTACCCGATGAGGTAATTGAACTTTTAGCAGAGATAAACAAAATTAAACCCGTAAGCGTTGAATTGGGTTTGCAAACAACAAACGAAAAAACTGCCGAGTATATTAGGCGCGGCTATAAGAATAGTGTGTATTTTGACGCAGTGAAAAGGCTTAAAAATGCAAAAATTGATGTTGTAACCCACATAATAATCGGTTTGCCCAATGAAACGGAAAGAGATGTGGTAAACACTACACGTGATGCGGTGATTGCCGGAACCGACGGAGTTAAATTTCATCTTCTTCACGTGCTAAAAAATACCGATTTAGAGAGTGAATATTTAAGCGGAAAATTTGAGTGCTTAACGCTGGAAAAGTATGCCGAAATTCTAAAAAAATGTATATCGATTTTACCGCCCGAAACAGTTGTTCATCGAATAACGGGTGACGGTGCCAAGCGCGATTTGGTAGCGCCTATCTGGTCGGCGGATAAAAAGAGGGTACTAAATTATTTAAACAATCATTTATAATATTGAAAAAACGTTTTTTTGGGTTATAATGAAGTCAAGGGGATGACAAAATGAAAAAAGGTGTATTTATTTCAAGCCCACAAATGAGTGATGATTTTTATCATTTAGAGAATAATGCATTTGGTAAAATCTTAAATACTCGTGATAATGATATACCAAAAACCGACGGCTTGCTTACTGTTATGAAGCAATTTACCGTTAACAGTAATGTTAAAACAGCAACTTTGCGTATAACCTCACTTGGCAATTTTGAGGCAATTTTAAACGGTAACCGTGTCGGAAATGACGAACTAACACCTCTTTGGACCGATTATAAGCATCGCGTTTTTGAATATGAATATAATATTTTGCCTTACCTTAAACGCAAAGGCGAAAACACCTTTGCCGCACGCGTTTCATCGGGGTGGTGGTCGGGTCGCATTTCAAACGGTTATTACGGCTATAAAAAGACTGCAATTTGCGCTGAAATTGAAATTGCATATAAAGACGGAACAACCGATATAATCGCTACCGACGACAGTTGGAATACAGCAGTTGCGGGTCCCGTGCTTTACGCTGATATTTGGAACGGCGAGTGGTTTGATGCTACTATAACTGACCCTTGCGTATATCCTGACAGCATCACTTGGTCAAAGGCGGAAAAATTTACCGATTACACTTGTGATATTGTAGATTTTGAGGGCGAAAAGGTTTGTGTTACCGAGTATATTGCACCTAAAAGTGCTGTGGTTTATCGAGGAACAAAGGATAATAGCACCGATTTTGGCGAGATAAATATAACCAAAAAAACAATCGGTGATAATTGTGAGTGCATAACGCTAAAAGCAGGGCAAACAATGATACTTGATTTTGGCGCAGATATAGTCGGTCGTCCGTCACTTGCGATAAATGCCTTAAATGGTACAAACATAAAATGTCTTTTTGCCGAAATGTTAAACGATAGTGGTGATAAATCACGCGGCAATGACGGGCCAAAGGGAAGCCTTTATATCGAGAATTATCGTTCTGCTTTATCACGCTTTAATTATGTAGCGGCATCTACAAGCAGCCGTCGACAGCTTAATATAATTAAACCTTTACACACATTTTACGGCTTCAGATATATGGAAATCACAGCCGATAAAGATATAAACATTGAGTGTATTACCGCCGAGGTTTTGGGCGCCGACATGGAATATATTGGTGATTTTGAGTGTTCTGACCCATTGGTAAATAAGCTTTATCAAAACATTGTTCGTGGTATGCGCGGCAATTATCTTGGCATACCTACCGACTGCCCACAGCGTGATGAACGATATGGCTGGACAGGGGACACACAGGTCTTTTGTGGAGCGGCATCATATATTGCCGATACATATAACTTTTTAAGTAAGTATCTCGGCGATATGCGTGATTCACAAATTGAGCGCGACGGCGCTTATGCCGATATTTGCCCAGCCGTTTTTGAAAAGAATTTTTGTGGTAGCACTGCTTGGAGTGATGCCGGTGTTATAATTCCGTATAAAATATGGCTTATGTACGGTGACGATACTGTAGTCCGTGATAATTATGAAGCTATGGAAGCATATATGGATTATATTGACCGAAATTTTGGTTTGGATGGAGCTAAGGCGTGGTATGGCGACTGGCTAAGCTATGAGCCAACCGATAAGCGATATATATCAATTTGTTATCATTATAATAATGCCGCTATAATGCAAAAATTCTCTAAAATTTTGGACAAAAAAGATAGAGAAAAGTATTATTCTGATTTGAGTAAAAAAATACTTGATTACTATTTTGAAAAGTATGTGGTGGATGGCAAGTTGACAGAAAATAGTCAGACAGCGTATTTGCTGCCACTGTGTTTTGATATGTTTGACGGCGAAATGCGTGAAAAAACCATCAAAAAGCTCGAACAAAAGATAATAGATAATAACTACACACTATCAACCGGTTTTGTTGGTACGGGTATTCTTTGTCAAACGCTTGCCAAGGTTGGACTTAATGATTTGGCATATAGTCTTCTTTTACAAGACGGAGACCCGTCTTGGCTTTACAGCGTAAAACAGGGTGCTACTACCGTTTGGGAGCGTTGGAATTCTTATACCAAAGCCAGCGGTTTTGGCGATGTTAAAATGAATTCGTTTAATCATTACGCTTACGGTGCGGTTGCCGAGTGGATGTATGCTTATATGGCGGGTATAAAACCCAATGAAGAAAATGGCGGTTTCGATAAACATTTTATTTTAGCACCAATACCCGACAGTCAAAAGCGAATTACAAGTGTTAAAGCTTCGTACCGCGGTATTGTAAGTGAGTGGCATTATGAAGAAAACCAGTTTGTGTGGCACATTGTTATTCCTGACGGTACAGCACAAGTTGAATTTCCACTTTCAAAAACTCAAAAATCAGTTACAATCAATGATATTGATTTTACTGCCAAGGCTTTAGGCGGCGAAATCAAAGACGGAAAGATGATATTTGAACTAACAGCAGGGGAGTATGTTATAAAATAAATGAACAACGTACCAAAATACTACAAAACAAGTCTTACCGATATTGAAAATACAGTAAAATCGGTTAAAAAAGCCGCCGTAAAAACACTTTGTTTTTCTGCGGGTGGTAGACAGGTTTATATGTTTAGATATGGCGATGAAAATGTTTTAATCGCACGGCTAATTTATCTTCTGCCTTGGGCGGAAAAAACAAGTGCTGCTTTGCCGATAAAACCTCAACAAATTATGTGCCTACGCTTTTGCTTGTGGGATGTATTCACGGCGGCGAATTTGAGGGTACAGCGGCATTGCTTAATCTCATAAATATTATAGAAAGTGGTTGTGACCTTGCGGGCAAAGAATTTTTTGATTTAAAATCATTATGTGATAAAATAAATCTTTTAATAATTCCTTGCATAAACCCAGATGGTCGCTCTCATATTCCGTTTGACAGTTTTGTGGGCAAAAGCTTTAACGATTTGCGTTACTATAATCAAGGCACTTGGGCAGACGGCACGCTTTGCGGTTGGCCCGAGTGCAAACAAAAACATCCAATAAAAGATTATGTTGATTATTTGGGCGGTTATTTTAATGATGACGGCGTCAATTTAATGCACGATAATTTCTTTGGCAAAAAGGCTAATGAAACCGAGGCACTTTTCCAAGTTTGCGAGCAGTATGTACCCGATTTTACCGTGTTGTTGCACGGCGGCACCAATTGTAAAAATCATATACTAGGCCCTGCATACGCGCCGCTTGCAATTAAGCAAACAGTAGCCGATTTTGAGCAAATTTTAAAGCGTAACTGCCAAGAAAAAGAGCTCGAATTATATACACCAAACATAAATTTTGATTATGGTGAAAGCAAGAATCCACCCGTATCGTTTAATCTGCCATCCGCCGTGATACAACTGTGCGGCGAACCGTGCGTGACTTATGAAAGCAATCAGGGCCTTGCTGATTACCAAAATGGCAGAGGATATAGCTGTGATGAAATATATAATCATCATTTAATTCTGTTTAAATCACTTATTGAATATTTAACACAAAAATAACCCGTTTTTGCGGGTTATTTTTTCTTTGTTTGTAAATACTAATCTCAAAAAAGTGAGGTTAGTATTATGGCAAAAAGAATAGGAAAACGCACAATAATTTTAGAAAACAAACCGTATATAATTGGTTATGGTTCGGTCGTGGGCAAAAAAGAATTTGAAGGGCCTTTGGGGCAAGAATTTGACGCTCACGATGACGACAGCCGTTTTGGTGAGGACAGTTACGAAAAGGCTGAAAGTTTGCTACAAAAAATTGCACTTGAAACCGCTATGAGAAAGGCAAATGTTAACGAAAATGACATTAAAATGATTTTTGCGGGTGACCTTTTAAATCAGTGTATCGGTTCATATTTTGGACTGCGTGCAAAGGGAATACCGCTTGTGGGACTTTACGGCGCATGCTCTACAATGACCTTGGGGCTTTCACTTGCTTCAATTATGGTAGATAGCGGTGCAGCAGATATTGCTGCAGCAGTTACCTCATCGCATTTTTGTTCGGCCGAGAGGCAATACCGCTTTCCGCTTGAGTATGGCGCGGTTCGTCCTCAAACAGCGCAGTGGACAGTTACAGGCTCTGGTGCTACTGTTTTATCGAGAGAAAGGGTAGAAGGAAAACCGTATATAGACAAGGTATGCTTTGGCGAAATCGAGGATTTGGGTGTTACCGACACCAATAATATGGGTGCCGCAATGGCTCCTGATGATGTTAAAATAAGACCATACCCAAGACACGAGGGTATGGTCTTTTTCTACACACAAATCCAGTATTTAAGGGGGTTTAGAGCACTTTTTAAGGAATTTCAAGACATAAAAAAATAAAGAAATTTGGGGAGAAAAACAAACCTACCGAGTATAACTTTCTCCCAAAGATAAGGAGGTCAAAATGAGTTTTCTAAAATTTTTAACTAACAAATACGGTTGTAATAAACCGATACTGTC
>JAZQFX010000008.1:0-16348 GCA_045539695.1 Acutalibacteraceae bacterium | reverse complement strand
TCCCACTCGATTGTACCAATTGGTTTTGGTGTAAGGTCGAGGAGAACTCGGTTAATGCCCTCTACCTCGTGAGTGATTCTGTAAGTAATCTTATGAAGAATTTCGTAAGGAACTTCTTCAATGGTTGCGGTCATAGCGTCTTTTGTGTTTACTGCGCGGATTATTGCCGGCCAGCCTTCATAACGGCTTTCGTCTTTAACGCCAACGCTCTTAATATCGGGCACTGCAATAAAATACTGCCATACCTTTTCGGCAAGACCGCAGTTGTCAAATTCCTCGCGCAAAATTGCGTCCGCTTCGCGAAGGGCGTGAAGTCGGTCGCGTGTAATAGCGCCAAGGCACCTTACACCAAGACCTGGGCCTGGGAATGGTTGACGATAAACCATAGCGTGTGGAAGACCCAAAGCCTCACCAACAACGCGAACCTCGTCCTTATAGAGCAGCTTTACAGGCTCTACAAGCTCCATTTCCATATCTTCGGGCAAGCCGCCAACATTATGGTGCGCCTTAACACCGTCAGATTCAAGTATATCGGGGTAGATTGTGCCTTGCGCCAAAAATGAAATGCCGTCAAGCTTTGCAGCCTCTTCGTCAAACACCTTTATGAATTCTCCGCCGATAATCTTTCTTTTGCGTTCGGGGTCAGACACACCTGCCAATAGATCAAGAAAACGGTCGGTAGCATCAATATAGATAAGGTTAGCGTCAAGTTCTTTTCCAAAAACTTCAATAACCTGTTCGCTTTCGCCCTTGCGCATAAGGCCGTGATTTACGTGCACGCAAACAAGCTGCTTGCCAATAGCCTTTATAAGCAGTGCCGCTACAACCGAGCTGTCTACACCGCCCGAAAGCGCTAAAAGCACCTTTTTGTCACCAACTTGTGCTCTTACCTCGGCGATTTGCTCGTCGATAAACTTGTTTGCAAGCTCTATTGTAGTTATTCTTTCCATTGATTCCGGTCTTACGTTTGAACTCATATATTATTCTTCCTTTCTTTTTATAAAAGCCAATTAAATGCCGCCCACAGCATCTAAAAATAGATGCTGTGGGCTTTTTATATAGTCTTAATTTGTATAGTTGTCGAAATAACCTTGCACCAAAACAACAGGTGTACCCTTGTCACCTGAGCCGCTTGTTAAATCGCATAATGAGCCTATAAGGTCGGTAAGCTGACGAGGAGTAGTACCCTGAGCCGCCATATTGCCAACAAGGCTGCCGTCTTTTGCCTTAATGCTTGCTGAAATAGCCTCTTTAAGCGCGTCGCCGCTTAAATCTTTAAAGTCGTTATCTGCTAAGTACTTAAGTTTTAATTCGTTAGGTGTGCCTATAAGACCGTCGGTAAACGCAGGAGATACAACCGGGTCAGCAAGCTCCCAAATTTTGCCTTGTGGATCTTTGAACGCACCGTCACCGTAAACCATAACCTCAACATGTTTACCGGTAGCAGAAAGAACGCGAGATTGCACATCAAGAACTAAATCCTTGCACTCTTTTGGGAACAATTTAATTGTTTCTTCGGTAGACTTGTTAGAACCCAAAAGACCGTACTTTTCATTATAGCCACTGCCGTCAACAGATGCATTTAAAATATCATCAAGGCCACAAACCACTTTTGCACCTGCCGCTTTAAGAAGGCGCTTGGTGCGAGCGCGGGTGTGAATGTCGCAAGTGAGTACACAATCGGTGTAATCGAGTATTGCCTTTGGCTGATTAGCAAATATAATCTCTACCTCAGCGCCCATTTCTTTGATAAGGTCGCTGTAATACTGAACATAGTCAACGCCTGTGAATTCAAGCTTTTGAACGCCAAATACTTCACGATAGCGCTCAAGTGTTAAAACGTCGCTATATGGGTTAATGCCTGCGGCGTCAATTAAATCATAGGTTGCAAGTGAGTTACCAACCTCGTCTGAGGGGTAGCTTAGCATAAGAACTATCTTTTTAGCGCCCTTTGCAATACCCTTAAGGCAGATTGCAAAACGGTTTCTTGACAAAATCGGGAAAATAACACCGATTGTTTCGCCGCCAAGCTTTGCCTTTACATCGGCTGCGATGTTGTCTACAGATGCGTAATTACCCTGCGAACGAGCAACAATCGACTCGGTCATAGCAATAACATCACGATCGCGAAGCTCAAAGCCTTCAATTTCAGCCGCTTCTATAACGCTGTCTGCTACGATTTTGGCAAGGTCATCACCCTCACGAATAATGGGGCAACGAATACCTCTTGATACAGTTCCTACTCTGCGTTCTTTTTTCATTTTTCAACATATCCTTTCTTTTTGGATGTGAGGGATGAATCACGCACAAAACATCCCCTTTTTGATACACTAACTATTTATTGAAGTGTACCATATCCTTAACAGAGTAATTATACTCTACTGTATAATCATTTTCAAGATTTTTTTATATTCATTAATATAAAAATTTTAAGTCTAAATAGAGATTTTTTTATTGAAATAGCAATAATATGGTGGTAAGATTACATTATGGTAGAGATCGTAAGCATTTCGCGGACATCGTTATATATTTTTGACGCGTCGGTTATGGGTAACGGATTAGTGCCGCACCCTAACTCTACTGTAAATGCGGGCCGCAAATACTCACTTATAAACCAGTCCTTAAATCCGCCGCCTACAGCTAAACCCAGCGGCACATCAAGCGCATAGCCGCTGGTTGCCGCCATAATCTCAGCCATTCGCCTTGATGTTTTACTTTCAAGTCCGTTATAGCTCCAATAAATGACCTCGCCTTGTGAGTGAAGCGCTAAAGCGTGATGAATGTTATATTCTTTGCAAAGGCTCACAAGCGCCGTAGTTTCGGGTTCGCTATGAGGTCTTTCGCCGCCGTAGCGTGTGGGTGCAGGGCCCAAAATACCCGATTTTCTTTCAAGGTTATGTAATTGCTGCCACCCCGCATCAAAGTTGTGGTTTATGTCCACACCACGCAAATTGGCGTTCCAATGAGCAAAATCACCGTTACACATTTTGTAAATTTTACCCGCTTCTTTGCCGCAACCCAATGCGCCGCGAATAGATATTTCACACCCGTCGGGATTAATGCGCGGCACAAAAATTACCCCTCTGTTACCTAATGCTTTTTTCACATTTATGCCCGCAAGTGAACGGTTGTTGCTATATGCGTATGCAAACTCCTCTAAAAACGCAAGCAAAATATTGCTTGTTATATGCTCGCTGCCATGAAAGGCGGCAACAAAAAGCACATATTCGGTTTGCGAGTTGATTTTAAGCGCTGTTATATCACGACCCGCACAGCTTTTGCCAATACAAAGCCTTTGCAAAACTGAATTTCGGCAACACAGCGCATCTATTGTTTTTTGCATTTCCAAATAATCGTATTCCACAGATTTTACTATTCTTTCCAAAATAAACACCCTCTAAAAACATTCTATTTTATAATATATTAAAGGTGGTAGAAAATAATGAATTTAGAAGAAAAACAATTAAGCTCAAACTATCTTTTTAAAGGTAGAATTATAAATTTGCGTCAGGATACAGCGTTGCTGCCAAACGGCAACACCGCCACACGAGAGGTTGTAGAGCATCCGGGTGGAGTGTGTGTTGCGGCGCTTACCGACAATGATGAGCTACTTTTTGTAAAGCAGTGGAGATATCCCTATATGGAAGAAACTCTCGAAATCCCTGCAGGCAAGCGTGACCGACAAGACGAGGATCCGCTTGAGTGCGGCAAACGCGAGCTGCGAGAAGAAACGGGAGCCACTGCCAAAGAATATATCGACCTTTGCCCTCTTTATCCCACACCCGGATATATAAACGAGGTTATTTATTGTTATCTTGCGACAGGTCTTACCTTTGGTGAGCAAAACCCCGATGAAGACGAGTTTTTAGATGTGCTTCGCATTCCACTCGAAAAAGCGGTAGAAATGGTGCTTTCGGGTGAAATTAAGGACGCAAAAACGCAGATTGCCGTACTTAAAGTAAAGGTTTTGCGTGACTCGGGAAAGATTTAGTTGACAAAAGCACAAAAAGTTATATAATATAATCAAAATATTTCAGAGTAGACGGCATAGCGTTAAGTGTTGCGTGAACGGGGAGTTGTCACGCGAACGAAGAATTTTTAAAAATTCGCGGTTTTGCTGTCGCATCCCGCTGACAAATAATAGCTGTATTATGTAAAAATACCTCCTATTATCAGGCAGTTCGGATGATAGGAGGTTTTTATTTTATGAAAAAAAGCACACATCAACAAAGACTTTTTAAAATTATTTTAACGGCGCTGCTTGTTGCGCTTAATGTGGTTTTAGAAAGAATTGTTCCCGCTTATAAGGTTTGGAATCAGGATATAAGCTTCGGCTTTATAGCTATAGCCTTTGCTGCAGCGTTTTTGGGCACACCGTATGCCGTCACGGTTGCGGGCTTGGGCGATCTTATTGGCTCGTTGGTATTTCCGTTCGGGGCATATTTTCCGGGATTTACGGCAACAAACTGCATTTACGGACTAATTCTTGCCGAGTTTATACACAAAAACGCCACACCGATAAAAATTGTTATGGGCGTAGTTTTAAATAAGCTCGTTTGCACACTAACGCTTAACACTCTTTGGATATCAATAATGTATCGCGGTGGTGTTGATGCATTTTTTATAGTTTTGCCAACCCGTTTGTTAGGCGCTGCGCTGATGGCGGTGGTTGAATTAATTGTTTTAATGATTGTGTTTTCAAACAAAAGCAAAGTTAGAATTTTGTTGGAGAAAAATTTAAATAAGATTATATAAAATAAAAATTTCCACCCAATTAAAACGGGTGGAAATTTTTATTTTATGCTAATTCTAAATCCTTATACAATGCATTTCGTATTTCGTTTTGGTCGGGCTCATAGCCCAACACATTTTGAAAATATGTAAGCGAAACATTGTTTACGGGGTCTACCATAGAGAATGCTCCCGCAGCGCCGTCCCAACCAAATTCACCAATGGGACTTATTGTGCCGCTACGACTTGGGTCAATGTGTACTCGCACACCAAGACCATATCCGTAACCGCGGCGCATCTTGTCAAAGTCTTCAGCCGCAGCACCGCTTACGTGGTTAGTACCCCACAGCTTTACGGTTTTTTGCTTTAATATGCGAGCACCTGTTTTGCCCACACCGCCACAGGCAACCATATCAAGAAATAATGCGTAGTCCTCGGTAGTAGAGGTAAGACCTGCACCACCGCTTTCATATTCGTCAGAAATGTTATATACACATCTTAAATTTTCTTTTTTAAATACCGGTGGATTACCATAGTTACTGTAAAGTGACGGCATTTTAGAAATATCTTCAGGTAAACCAAAGAAGGTGTTTTTCATGCCAAGAGGTTCAAATACATTTTTGTGCATATAATTGCCCAATGTTTCACCCGACCATATTTCAATTAGCGCACCCAAAACATCGTGACAAAGGCTGTATCTAAAACGAGTGCCCGGCTCAAAGCCGAGGGTTTTGTTTGCCATAGCACGTACTAATTCTTGCGTGGTTTTTTTACCGTCGGCAGCGGCATTTCTCATCGCGTCGTCATAAAGGCTGTAATCAAGTCCTGCTGTCATTGTAAAAAGGTGCTTTACGGTAATTGGTGTTTTAGCATATCCGTCATCGGTTACTTCAATGCTTTCACCCACGCTTTGTCCGCTTGCTATTTTTTTAGCGTTTTCGGTATTAAGCGCAGTAGCAGTTATCTTCATTTTGCCAAATTCGGGCAACCATTTTGAAATAGGGTCGTCAAGACTATATTTCCCCTGCTCGAGCAACTGTAGTGCACAACAGCAGGTAATCATTTTGGTCATTGAGTAAATAAAATACTGCTCATCGCCCGTAACGTTGCCGCCGTTTTCAATGTCTTTTACGCCTGTAAAGTAGCGATATAATAACTCGTGATTGCGGTAAACCGCCACGTCAACGCTGGGCCTAAGTTCATGAGTCACAAGCTCATCCATACGGTTTTTTAAATTTACAAAATCCATTATTTTTTCTCCATTATATTATCTAAAATCTTAGACGCAAACTTGTTATAACCAACACCCGAATAGTGTACGCCGTCATCACAACGAAGAGCGTTATACTCTACAGCGGTTGAATATAGGTCAATTATGGGTAAATTGTATTTTTTAGCAAGTGATAAAACCACTTTATTTCTTAAGTTCACGCGCTTTTCGCGTTCGGCATCGGCAACACTGGTCGTAAGGACCAAAAATATTTTTTTGTCCTTAAATTCTTCTATCAAAAACTGGATTGCCTTTTCATAATACTCGCTGTATTCGGTTTCATCGTCTAAATGCCAACCGTGTAATCCGTTATTAAAAATGACAGTTTCTATCTTGATAAGTTGGGCTGCAAAAAGATGAATAGAATCAAAAAGGTATGGATTATCT
The DNA here is from genome assembly GCA_045539695.1 of Acutalibacteraceae bacterium. Lineage (GTDB taxonomy): Bacteria > Bacillota > Clostridia > Oscillospirales > Acutalibacteraceae > UBA737. The sequence continues at coordinate 9,960 of JAZQFX010000008.1, read as the reverse complement.
AACGCCTTTGATGTGCCAAAGCCGTCAAAAAGATATGTATTTTCTGAAACACGCGTTGCTATCTGTCGTGTGCCGCAAGATATAGAATCGCCTATATACAACACGCGGTGAGCTTTGCTGTTGCCGGTTTGTTCTATCCAAACGTTATCCCATTCATAAGTCTCAAGCGGGGTTTTTTGTTCTGAAAACTCATATGTAAATTGACTCATATAAGCGAACTCCTTAATGCCATAATATATAATTAAGACCCATAAGCAAATAAAGCGGGCCAAAACAATAAACCATAAACATTTCGTGATGTTCTACCTTTGTAGTAAAACAATCGGTAAGAGCTAAACACTCAAAAATATAGGCAACCGCACCGCAAAAATATCCTATAGCTTTAAGCACATTATATGCACCGTGCATAAAAAACGAAAGCACAAATAATACTACTGCGGCGATAACAAATATATTGCGTAAAAGGTACACAACATAATCTATTTTGGGGTGATGCGCAGTGTCGAGGTCTTCTATTTCGGGTATAGTAACGTCGACACTGTGTTTAATTTCTTCAAGTAATTTTGACATATATAAATCCTTATTTTAAAAATTTATCTAACTTTTCAAACTGTAAATCATCGGAGTTTGCGTAGTCACTTACATCAAACGGCTCTATTTCTTTTAACAAATTTACAAACCCGATTTCTTTATATGTGGAAATACTGTTTAAATCCACGATTGGTTGATTATAACCAATATCATCTAAAATGTGATTTATTTTCTGATTATAAGTAATCGGTAGCACCTTTTTACCCATAGCAAGACCCAAAATTACAGAATGCAATCTTGTGCCTATAATATATTCAGCGGATGAAAGAGAGTTAAGCGTTTGTTCTTTTGTGTCAAAGGAATAGTTCATCACAGTTACGGACTCGCGAATATTATCAGGCAAACGCGCAAGTAAATCGTTTATAAATGCACCGTCGCCCTCAAGTTCACAAAAGCCTACCAGTGTTACCTTTTTGTTTGAATTTACCAAATCGAAAATGGTTTTGGTCAAAGCCGCGCAATAAGCTTCAGCAGCCTCACTACCGATTTTACGATTTTCGATAAACGGATCTAATACAGATATTGCAACGCTACCAGCCTGCTCTACCGCGTTTTCACCCTTATAAGAAAACAGCAAATCGGGTGCGTAACGCACACTTTTTAAATCAGAAAAAAGATTATACGAATACCTGTCGCGGAAACAAATATCTTTATATTTTTTAAACTGTTTACGCCACTTTAACTTATATTCTTCGGTTTTATAAGCACCAAAATTGCACGAAATTGAATAAAACGGTTTTAAGGGCTGCTTGCGGCGTGTGCGCATCTTATAATCAAGTTCATAGTCGCCTATTTGTTGATAAATGGACCCACCTATGTGTACAGTAGCGTTACTGCGTTTTAGCAGCAACTGCTCAAAGAAATCACAAATTTTAAACTTGTTACCAAACCTCGATATTTTTGCAACCAACGGATCTTCACAAGCATAAAATTTAACATTGTCAAATTTTTCAAAAAACTCGCGATACCTTTGAAAATAAAAAACAAAAAACATAATGTCAGGATAGCGTGTTATAAGTTTTTCAAAAAATAGGTCGTCACCGAGGTTAGTACCGTAATAACCGTATATCATCACACATTTTTTATATTTTTTACCGTTTCTGTCACGCAAAACAAAAATTTTTTTTATATGCTTTAAAGCGTGGTAAATTTTTTTCAAAAGCTTGCCAAAACGGTATTCAACCGTCTTGTTAAGTAACCTTTGCTTATAATTCAAAAGAGCGTTGAGTCTTTCTATTTCAGCTTGCTGCTGATGCACTAAATTTATGTGATAAACAACATCTGCCTCTTTTTTTGCAATGTCATTAATTAATTGAGATTTAGTTGCTTCCATCTCGGTTATATTTGCCTGCAAATCGGTAACTTTTGAATTTAAGTCGGATATATTGGTGTTCAACCCTAAAATTTCATTTTTAAGCTCATTTATATCTTTGTGACTATAAAAAACAGATTCTGTCTGTAATTTATAAAAATCTCTTATTGTAAAGCCGAACTTATCCCTTGCCAAATTTACGTATTCTTTGTTTTGAAATAACTCTGACAGCATTAAAATCGACAGTATTTTATTGTCAGGCAAACATATTGGCTTTAAGGCATCTTGCAGCAAAAACGCCTTTTCAAGATTTATTTCTTCATGGGTGTGTTCACCCTTAAGAATAAGTCTATCGCCAAAAGCTTCTAGAAAAAGCTGGTCAGGACAGTTATTTATCATACGATAAATTATACGCGAAAATTCAGTATTATGGGCAACCATACCTGCTTCATCCAAATAACTATTATGCTCCTCAAATACATTTATACGGTACTTCGCCAAGCATTCGTCAAAAACATAAATTGGATACTTGAGTACCAGTCTTGTCCAATAATCAAAATCGTGCAAATGACATATCGACAAATCGTGAAAGCCTATATCTTCAATCACGCTTTTGCGGATTGTAGCACCCGTATGCGAAATATGATTTAATGAATCAAAAAACAAACGCACAAATTCCGCCTGAGTTTTTGCGGTAACTTTAAAAACATTTTCGATAGGCTCGTTAATAACTGCATTTCCTTCATTATCAATCACCGCAAGTCTACAAAACGCGGCGCCACATTCGGGATGCTGTTCTAAATAACCAACCATTTTTTCAATAAGGTCAGGATTTAAAATATCATCAGAATCGGTATGCACCATATATTCGCCACGAATTTTATGGTAGGTTTCATTATTAGCGTTTGAGATATGCCCGTTTTGTTCTAAAGTGTATAGTTCTATACGGGGGTCATCAAAGCTTTTAACTATCTCGGCAGTAGCGTCGGTAGATGCGTCATCCACCACGATAATTTGTAAATTTTTATATGTCTGATTAATAACCGACTCTATTGTTTTAGCAATATATTTTTCGGCATTATATGCGTTAATTGTAACGCTTACAAGTTTGTTTTGAGCCATAAATTCTTTCCTTTTTTAATGAGTTTTTATTGGGCTTTAATCAAATTTATATTATCATTTTTGGTAGACTTTGTCAAGAAAAGCAAAATTAAACCCCCTTGACTTTTCAAGGAGGTTTTATTCTTTATTTTACATAAAATGCTTTTATGTCTTTAATAGCATAATCGCCACTGTGTTTATTTATAACAACCTCATACTTTGATGCGCGCAAGGGGCGTCGGGACCAATGTTTATAAGGAAGTTAGAACCATGACCTACCGACATTTCATACATACCAAAAAGCTCGTCGACGCTCTTCAATAATTTTTGACATAATTTTACCACTCAATTTCAATTACAATTGGCTCGTCCGAATATTTATCGACATCAATTCCATATATATGAAGCAGTTTATCTTGTGTAGTCTTTGACATATCCATAAATTCTGGCAAAGGCATCACATCAAATTTAAGTGCACAACCCGAATTCATAAATTTAACACTTTTAGGAATGCTCGGATAATTTTTAAGTGCCACAGAATTTGAAATAAGTCCTTCGTAAAAATGCAAATAGGTCTTGCCATCTTTAATATTTGCTATATATTTGGTATTGTTTATGCCGTAATCAAAATCATCGTTTTCGTGATATTCAAGTGAGCCTTCCATGCGGTTGTACCAATCGGCAACCTTTAAAAGATTTTGACAGTAATCATCGGTTATTAACCCGTTTTTATCGGGACCTACATTAAGTAGATAACTAGCACCTGCGGACATATATCGATCAATTGCACAGCACAAATGCCTCTTGGTGTAAAAATCCTCGCCCACGCGATAACCCCAAGAGTGTGCGCCGACAGAGTTACAGGCTTCGGTCATACGGGTAAAGCGGCCATTGTTTGCCGCTTCGTATTCGCGCTCAGGAGTAGAAAAATCACCTTCACTCCAACCTCGGTCGTTTATGTAAATATCGGGCTGCAGTTTTCTTGCAAGTTCATTTAAAGACGGATCATAAATACACGGTGGTATGTCCCAAAACAGAGTATAAATTTTTCCGTAATTGGTAAGCAATTCGGTAATTTGCGACTTTATAAATTCTCGCAGTTTCACTGTATTTACCTGATTTTTATATTTTGCGCCCCACTGATGCGATTTTGATTTTGGATTGTAGCCATATTCATAATGCCAGTCGGGATTGCTGTAATAAATCGATAATAAAATACCATGTTTTTTGCACGCATCAGCTAACATTTTGAGCACATCCTTACCATAAGGAGTGTTCATTATATTATAATCTGTGGCCTTTGTGTCCCACATACAAAATCCATCATGGTGCTTGGCAGTAAAACAGATGTATTTCATACCGCACTTTTTTGCAAGCAACACCCATTTTTCAGGGTCGTAGTCTATAGGATTAAAATGCATAGACATTTCTTCGTATTCAGTGTGTGGAATATTATAACGCGCTAATGCCTGCTCGTGAAGACCAAACGTGGCATACGGACCCCAATGAATAAACATACCAAATTTGTTATCAAATTTCATAAAATCCTCTTGTGTTAAAGTTATTTTGCGTAAAATGCTTTTATATCTTTAATTACATAGTCGCCACTATAAGAATTAATTACTACCTCATATTTTGAAGCACGCAAAGGACTAAATTTACATATGACCTTATGTCCTATTGTTCTGCCTTCAAAAAGCAAAATCTTTTTATGTCTGTATGCAGGAAGGTAACCATAAACGCTAAACGATTCTACCTTTTGTCCGTTTGAAAGATCCTCTTTAATTACAACACAATTAGTAAGATTTCTTTCGCTCGGCTTTTTCCACTCGTCAGTTGGGCCAGCTTCTTTGTGAGTTATTGTATATGTATCACCCTGCTTTTCCATTTCGGTAAAATTAGCAGGGGTACCGTAGCCCGCCTTAATGCGTGCGCCAAGCTCTAAAATACGCTTAACATCAGCCTCAGGCAAAAGCCCGCGATTGTCGGGACCAATGTTTATAAGGAAATTAGAGCCGTGACCTACCGACATTTCATACATACCAAAAAGCTCGTCGACGCTCTTGATAGTATCTTCGTTATGATCATAAAACCAAGTAGCACGCAACTTACAATCGCATTCTGCGGGCAAAAAGATTGCATTTTCTAACTTTTGCTCCTCGGTAGCAAGTTCAGAAAAATCGGTTGAAGATACAACGAGCGGATTATTAAGCGAAGCATAACCGTCCTCGTTACCTACCCAACGAATACCGGGTGTCCACTCGGGGTCGCAGAAAGTAAGCATATCGGGTTGCATTTCTCCCATTGCTTTCACAATACGCGCTTTATCATATTCGTGGCCCTCGCTACCACAACCGTCAAACCATAAATAGTCAATTTTTCCGTAGTTTGTAAGAAGCTCGGTAATCTGATTTACAAAATAATCATCATATTCCTTTGCATTTTCAAACGGAATTGAATATTTGCCCCACTGTGCAGGCGAATAATATAAGCCTACCTTTAAATCATACTTGCGGCAAGCATCAACAAACTCACGTACAACGTCACCTTTACCGTCTTGCCACGGTGTTTGAGCTACGCTGTAGTTTGAATATTTGCTGGGCCACAAAGCAAAGCCGTCGTGATGCTTGGTTGTAAGTATTGCGTATGTAGCACCCGCTTCTTTAGCAACGCGAATCCACTGCTCACAATCAAGCTCGGTTGGATTAAACTTTTCGGGTGGCATATCTTTATTATCCCAGTCAACGTGGCCGGGGTAAAATGAACGAATGCCAAAGTGGAAAAACATACCGTATTCCCAATCTAAAAATTCAAGTTGCTTTTTATAACCATTCATAACAATTCTCCTTTACACAGGCGCACCTGTAGTGTTTTTCTCAAATTTTTGAGCAATATAATCGACCTTTAACGTTTTTGCGGTCTCTTTTATAATTTTTACCGTTTGGTCTGAACAAAGTTTTACACCCTCGTCAGACAAATGAATAAGGTCGTCTGAAATATATCGCTTAATATCTTGTGATACAAGGGCATATAAATCATTTATAATTACGCCCTTTTCACAAAGCTTGGGCACTATTGCGTTATTGTATTTTTCAATAACAGCATTGTCGTTGTATGGGTCTTCAGGCCAAACGGGAGTTGTGGTAGCAAAGATAACCTTTTCATATCTTGCCAAAAGCAAATCGGCAATCCGCAACACATTTTCGGTGTATTCTTCTATAGAAGTAAAGGCTTTGCCGTCACCGAAAATATCGCAAACATCCCAAAGTCCGTTATTCCAATGAACTATACGGCTACCATTCATCTGTTCCGCCCATTCAAAAAGGCCTCTGAGTGTATATTTTGCAAAGCGGCAATTATCATTTGGTTGCCAAACCTCAAACCCATCGCCTAAAAGTTCAGGCACGGTTTTTCCATATCCAATCCAACGGATTGAATCGCCTAATAACGTAACCTTTATCATAATATCACCTATTTTTTACCGGCTGCTGCCGCATCTAAAATATTTGTAACCATGCCACGATTGCCGTCAATGTCTTTAAGTTCGCCGCAAATTTGCTCGCGTGTAATACCGCGAAGTTCCATAAGTTCGGTAATCGAGCAGAAGCGGTAGCCTGCTCTGAAGTAATCGGGCAATACCTCTTGTAAAATGTCGTATGTGTTTTGACTTGTTTCATGGCAAAGAATAATATCTCCGTCTTTCCACTTGCCCACACCATTTTTCAGCACGTCATAGCTGTCTTTTTTGGTGTTGGTTCCCCAATCAAGTGCATCGTGACTGAGCCATATAACCGAGAGATTTTCTTCGCCGCAAATTTTAAAAGTATTTTCAGTGGGTTTAATGTTAGGTGGACGGTAAAGGCTTACATCATAAGGTGAACCGTCACGAAATTTTAGGTTTGACTCAAGCTTGTTGGTAAGGTTCATAATATCGGCACGAAGCTGCTCATAACTGGCTTCGGCTCCACTTCCACCGCCTGTGGTGGCAACAAGATGATTATCGCCGTGATTGCCTATATTCCAACCATAGTTTATAGCGTTTTGCATTAGTCCATATTCATAGTCACCCTTTATCTTTGTACCGTTTACAAAGAAGGTGCCCGAGCCCTCAAAAGCGGCAAAATACTCCACGTATTTTTGCATAAAACCACCAGGGCCGTCATCAAAGGTAAAAGCAATTAGCTTATAATCTTCGGGATGAGATTTCCATTCGTAATCTATATCTATTGTTTCATCCTCTACCTGTGACGGTGTGGAAACCACCGAGCTTACTTTGGAAGATGTGCTTGATGGGTTAGAGCTTGGTTGCTCTTCGCTTGAAACGGGCGCATCAACACTTGGTGTGCTTGTTGCATTGTTTGTGCTTTGATTATCACTTGAAGTCATACTGCTTTCCCCACCTTGTATTATGCTTTCTTGCTTTATGATTACTTCGGTATCAGTAGATGATTGCTGTGACTCGGCGCTACTGCAACCACCAAAGGATAGCACGAGTGCAAACATCATCAATAAAACAAAAATTCGTTTTGCCATTTATATCACCCTAATCAATATTATTTCGGTTGAATTTTAACATTTAATTATAGCTAAGTCAAGAAAATCTAAGCCATACAAACGACCTTTGCTCACCGAATTTAACCGTTATACTATTGCCACTTATTTCATATTCAACATCTGTATTTTGATAGATTTTTTCTGCATTAAGTTTAGATATATCTTTAGTTAATTTAAAGGTATATGTGTCTTCATTAGTAGCTTCACGGAACAAGATAATATTATAGACTTTTGCGTCCTTATTTTCACAAGCATATCCCGAAAAAGCCATACCGTTTGGCATTTCACCAATAGGAATTACCCGTGAATTAAATATCTCTTGCTTATAGTTTTTATAAACATTTGAAATTTTAGCAAGCGTTTTAGCATAATCATCATGGAGATTGCTCATTTCCATCCAGAAAAGCGGGTTAGCAACCATAACCGTCGCAAACAAATAATCAGGACTATATGTATTTGGTGCAAATAATATACCCTCGTATTTGTCGGTATTGCGTCGGGTATTAAGCAACTCCATCTGCAAGCGACGGGTTGGTATAACGTGAGCCAAATTCCACACATTTTTAAACGTGTTGTGTGGGAAATAGTTTGTAAAGTCGGTGTAACGGTTTTCTACAAAAAGCGTACCGAACTGCGACTGATACATATAACCAAAGCGGTCCTCGGCAGTTACGTCAAGGTTAAAGCGCATATCGCCTTTTGTTAGGTTGGTTAATTCCTGCAGTAGCTTTATAAAACGCATTTCACAAAGCTTGTTGCGAATTTTTACGCCGTCAAGCTTGAAATACCTAATACCGTATGTATTATAAAGGTTCATAAGTGTGGCAACGTCTTTTTGGTAATTTTCAAAATCATTTGACGAGTCGGGGCTAAACCATAGACCAAACTCAATACCATATTCACGTGCTTTGTCAACCACCGTTTTTAGCCCGCTTGGAAAACGCTCGGGATTAACCGCCCAAAAGTCGCTGTTATCGGCATAATAGCCTTCCCAAACGCCGCCTTTTTTGCGAAGCGAGTTTGCTGTAACACCAAGCTGCCAGCCGTCATCAATCTGAATAATATCAACACCCATTTGACGAGCTCGCTCAATTTCACGCAGCATAAACGACTCGCAAACCGCCATATCTTGACTGCGGTCACCCCAGGTGTTCGACATACAAAACAGCGCTTTGCGTGGGTCATCAAGACAAAAGGCGGTGTTATATTGCCACATCTCGTCATATATATCGTCGGTTTTGCCCACACCCACGGCCGACGCGTAATATGGCACCTTGCCGTTAGGCATATCATTAAAGTCAATGCCTGTGCCGTAAAGTGTAGCATATACGTTACCCTGCATTGTAAAGTCCGGGCCCTTACGGTTAAGCGCCGAGCTTTCGGTTGGCGAATGCTTTATCATCATAAGCGAGTTGCCGCCTACATAATCGTTTATGCAAAACACATTACCGTCACGCTTGAGTTCTCCGTTACGAAATGTGTAAACAGTAGCATTTTGATGCTCTACTAGCATATCGTTATAGTCTGTTTTATCATAAAGCTTAAAGCTGTTTACGCTAAGGTGACGAGAGCCTAACGGCACACAGTCAAGCACGTCAAAGTTAACAGAATTCGCCTGCGCCTTGTTTTGCTCTTCCTCGATACCGGTAGGTGCATTAGATTTATTTTCTTGTTCTAAAACTCCTATATTACCCTGCTTTGAAGCAAAGTTTTGGTTATAAATAAAAGCAATTTCAGGAAATATTAAATATTCGTACCACGCAGTACCATTGTCACCCTTTATACAAAGTACAGCCTTTAGATGCGGCTTCATACCGTATGGATTTTCTATAATCTCGGTTTCAAATGAAACAGAAGGTGTTTCATCCTCATCAAATACAGGGCAGCGTTGCCAAGGCGAATTACCCGACCAATCGAAATCAGTAGCAGTATCACGCACACAAGCGGTACGCACAGCCGTACCCTTTACCTGTAAAACCTTTTCTATCTTGCTGTTACCAAGCTTAATAAAACCGGTGTTTTCATCATAAAAAGCATAACAATCTTTGAACATTCCGCTTCCCCTTTGCTTGAGGTTTTCACAGTATAATAATAACATATTAGTATAAAAAGGCAAGAAAAAAGAACGGAAATTTGAAACAATTTCCGTTCTAAATAGCACCTTATTTTTCAAATATATTATTCTTAAATATGTTATACATAATTTGTGCTACCTCACAGCGAAGCGCATTGCCACCGGGCACTATTGTGGTTGGGGTTTTGCCGTTTATTACGCTGTTTGTTACCGCCCAGATTACAGGGTCTTGCGCGTAATCGATTACGTTTTTGTAGTCGGTGTAGGTGTTTTTAACCTTGTTCTTTTGGGTTGTTGTGTAGCTTGTGTTAAGACCTTTATAATTTGC
>JAZQFX010000007.1:0-37429 GCA_045539695.1 Acutalibacteraceae bacterium | reverse complement strand
TCAACCTCGAATATGTTCACGAATATCGTGATGATCCCGAAGCTTGGGGCAACGGCGCTTATGGTCCTGCAACCCTTACCGGTGCTTACATGGATAACTACAAAGCTCTCTATGATCTTATGGTAGAAAACTCCACTGTTGACCGCAAAGAACTTGCAAACGGCGGCTTCGATGCAGCAGCAGAATTCGCAAACGGCGAAGCAGCATTCTATTGCAACGGCAACTGGGAATATCAGGGTCTCCTCGACAAAGGCATGAACGCTGAAGATCTTTACATGATCCCTTATTACAGCGGTATTGAAGGCGAAGAAAAAGCAGGTCTTAACTGCGGTACTGAAAACTACTGGGCAATCAACTCTAAGGTAAGCGAAGCTGACCAAAAGGCTACTATGGACTTTATGGTATGGTGCGTAACTAACGAAGAAGCTTCTCGCAAATTGGTTGATACCTTCGGCGTAATGCCTTATAAATCTGCTGCTGAATCCACCAACGGCTTCCTTGCTGCTGCTAACAAGTACTCAGCTGATGGTTGCTATGTAATGGATTGGGCTACTAACTATCAACCCAATGTTGATGAATATCGTAAAGCTTTAGTATCTGCTCTTAATGCATACAATGCAGATCAGACCGAAGCTAACTGGGAAAAGGTTAAGACCGCTTTCGTAGACGGTTGGGCTTACCAGTATGAGCAAATCAACAAATAATTATAACGATAATTAAATTGTTATAAACCACGCAAGGCGAGGCGGGCGAAGATTTCGCCTGTCTCGCTTCCTTTCTTTCCTTCGAAAAAATCAAAAAGGAGAATTATAAATGAAAAATAGGCGCCGTCCCCAAAACGCTCTTCAAAGGCCTATGGTTCGTTGGAGCTGGTTTTTCCTGCTTCCAATGGTTTCAGCTTTTGCTATTGGCTTTGTGTGGCCGTTTTTACAGGGTATATATCTTTCATTTTGTGATTTCCGTCTTATTTCCGATGCGAAATGGGTAGGACTCAAAAATTATATAAGCGTATTTCAGGATACAAACTTTATGCGCTCGTTTGGCTATACCGCAGTATTTGCTGTTGTTAGCTTAGTAATTATAAATGTTCTTGCTTTTATGGTGGCTTATGTGCTTACTCTTGAAATCAAGGGCTCTAATATTTTTAGAACAGTATTCTTTATGCCAAACCTTATCGGCGGCATTGTTTTGGGCTATATTTGGTCTATGATATTTGACGGTATTTTGTCCCAATTTGACACATCTATCCTTCAAGAATCGACTTGGGGCTTTTGGGGACTGATAATATTGCTTTGCTGGCAGCAAATAGGTTATATGATGATAATTTATATTGCGGGTTTGCAGTCGGTACCGGGTGATATGCTTGAAGCGGCAAAAATTGATGGTGCCAGCGGTGCACAAACCCTTTTCCGAATTATTATTCCCAATGTTATGCCAAGCATTACAATTTGTACCTTCCTGTCGTTGACAAACGGATTTAAGCTATTCGACCAAAACCTCGCTTTAACCGGCGGTCAGCCGTTCATTATTCAACCCGATGGCTCTGCTATTAAAACTACTGAAATGCTGGCTCTTAACATTTATTCTACCTTCTACGGTCAAGGTGCTTCGGCTCCCGGCTATGCACAAGCTAAAGCTGTTATATTCTTTATACTTGTTGCGGCTCTTGGTTTATTGCAGCTGTCCTTCACAAGAAAGAGGGAGGTGCAGCAATAATGGCTAATAAGAAATTGGGCGTTAATAATTCACTTGGCAAAAATATTTTAACGGCGATAATGTCTGTTATCAGTATTATTTATATTTTGCCCGTTGTTGCAGTTGTAATTAACTCATTTAAAGCTAACACATTTGTTAAAACCGATACCTTTGCTTTGCCTAATGCTGAATCCTTTGTTGGTTTTGCAAATTTTATTAAGGGTATGACCTTTGGTAACTATCCATTTGCAAAAAGCGTTTTATACAGTGTGGTTATAACTGTGCTTTCCACCTTCTTGATTCTTTTATTTACATCAATGGCGGCTTGGTATATTACAAGACGTGATACCATAGTTTGTCGCACTATTTACTTCCTTTGCGTTTTTTCAATGGTGGTTCCTTTTCAAATGGTAATGTATCCGCTTTCCAAAACAGCCGATAAATTAAGTCTTAATACTCCTTGGACTATTCCTGTTATTTATCTTGGCTTTGGTGCAGGTCTTGCGGTATTTATGTTCTCAGGCTTTGTAAAGTCTATCCCCTTAGAGATTGAAGAAGCTGCTGCGATAGATGGTTGTAATCCCTTCCGTATATTTTTCTGGGTTGTGCTTCCTATGATGAAACCTACATTGATATCGGTAGGAATTTTAGAGATAATGTGGGTATGGAACGACTATCTCTTACCATATTTATCACTTGATATTAACGAATATAAGACTATTCCCATACACATTCAATATTTGAAAGGTAGCTACGGCACGGTAGACTTAGGTGCAACAATGGCTTTAATTCTTCTAAGTATTATTCCCGTTGTTATATTTTATTTGTTTTGCCAAAAGCACATAATAAAGGGGGTTGCTGCAGGTGCTGTTAAAGGATAACAAAATTAAAAGAAGCAGTGGTATTTTAATGCCAATATTTGCACTGCCTACACCATACGGCATTGGCACTATGGGCAAAGCCTCACGAGATTTTATAGACTTTTTAGAGGATTCAAAACAGACTTGGTGGCAAATTTTGCCTGTAGGCCCCACAAGTTACGGTGATTCACCCTATCAAAGCCCATCAACTCACGCGGGTAACCCTTACTTTATAGACCTTGATATTTTGGTGGAAAACGGTCTTTTGAAGCAAACTGAAATTGACTCGCTATTTTGGGGTGATAATCCTTGCTGTGTTGATTATGGCGCTCTTTATGAAAATCGATATCCACTTTTAAAAAAAGCATGTGAACGCGGATGGGATAGGGATTTTGAACGGATTGAAGCCTTTAAGAAAGAAAATGAATACTGGCTTTTAGATTATGCGCTTTTCATGGCGCTAAAAAGACATTTTAATATGCTTTCGTGGCTTGACTGGCCTGACGAAGATATACGTCTTAGAAAGCCTGATTCAATAAAATTTTATACTGAAAAGTTGGCAGATGATATCCGCTTGTTCATTTATATACAGTTTCTTTTCTTTGAACAATGGAATGCACTTCGTAAATATGCTCACGAGCATTCGGTTGGTATTATAGGTGATTTGCCGATTTACGTGGCACTGGATTCTGTTGACGTTTGGGCTTCACCTAAAAGTTTTCAACTAGATGAAAAAGGTTACCCTACCGAGGTTGCGGGAGTGCCGCCCGATCAATTCACTGAGGAAGGTCAGCTTTGGGGTAATCCGCTATACAATTATGATGTTATGCACGAAAATGGTTATGAATGGTGGATAAGGCGCATTGAAGGGGCATCAAAACTTTATGATGTTATCCGTATTGACCATTTCCGCGGTTTTGAAAGTTTTTGGGCAGTACCATATGGAGAGAAAAATGCGATAAATGGCCATTGGGTAAAGGGACCTGGTATGTCACTTATATCGGTGCTTAAAGAACGCTTTCCAAATATAAACTTTATTGCAGAAGATCTAGGTTATCCATCTGAGGAAGTTGTACAAATGCTAAAGGATTCTGAATTTCCGGGTATGAAGGTGTTAGAATTTGCTTTTGATGCCAATGATAATAGTGTTTACTTACCACATGTTTATATTGAAAATTGCGTTTGTTATACAGGAACACATGATAATGACACCTTAAAAGGTTGGCTTATGGAAATGATCCCGGATGATTTAAAAATGGCAGAGGATTACCTTGGACTTAACGATCGTGAAGGTTATGTTTACGGAGTTATTCGTGGCGGTATGAGTAGTGTGGCGCGACTTTTTGTGGCACAAATGCAGGATTATCTTGAACTTTCTAATGAGACGAGAATTAACACTCCTGGCACACAAGAGGGTAATTGGCGATGGAGAATGCTATCTGACCAAATTCCACATGGTTTGAGCGATAAGATAGCTCATATAACTAAACTTTATAATCGATGAATTATATGATAATATCCCCTCACACTAAAATGTGTGAGGGGATATTGTTATACCATTGTAATTTGTTTTTCTATTATTGTGGTTTCCTTTTTCTTTTTCAATTTTTTCGCTAAAATTAGCGGCAGGTACATTATAAACATTACAATTGGTAGCAGAGCAGGAAAGCCCCAAAGATGACTGCCGAGATATTTTTCAAAAAGTCCTAACGGATTTCCTGTTTCAGGGTTCATTAAGAACATAAAGTTGGTGTCAAAAAGTAAGGTTTTATAAGGCTTTCGGGCTATGTTCTGAAAAGGTTATTCATCTACTGTTTCAAAATGCGTAGAGATGATGGGTCTTATCGGTGCAGGTAACAACCCAATGGTTGGCATGACCGTAGCATGTGCCGTTGCAGTTAACGAAGCGCTTAATAAATAATGCACAATGCATAATTCATAATGCACAATTAAAGGACTTGAGAATTTTCTCAAGTCCTTTTGTCTTGTTAATTCGTTATTGCAAAAAGTATAGGCTTATATTATAATAAAATTATGAAAGGGAGGGTTTTTATGAAAAAAGTTATTACATTGGCTATTTGCGTTATTCTTGTTATGGCGACACTTTGTGGTTGCGCCGAGTCAACATCTAAAAATAAAGTTGTTGTCAAGGACGAAGCATATTTTACAGAAGAAGTTTTAGACAGCGAAGCCGTTGCTGAACGCAAGCTTATCAAAGAATTTACGTTGGATGTAGAAACCAAAGATTACGACAACTATATCAATAGTGTTCGTTCCACTATTTCCTCAAGTGGTGGTTACATAGAAAGTTCTAACGAGTCAAACACCTCCGATTTTAGACGTTTTACCGCAACTATAAGAATTCCTGTTGAAAAAGCCGAAGGCTTTACACAATCGGTGTCAAGCAATGCCACGGTTAAAAGCCGTAGTGAAAGTGTTGAGGACGTAACCGAACAGTACGTTGACATAGAGGCGAGAATCAAGGTTTATAAAGCCGAAGAGGAAAGTCTTATTGAAATAATGAAACAGGCAGACAATGTTACAGATTTGCTTTCGGTTAAAGAGAGCCTTGCTGATGTCAGAGCAAAAATTGAGTCTTATACAGCACAATTAAATAGTTTGGAAAATCAAACCGATTACAGTACTATAAGACTTACAGTTTATGAGGTAGAACGAGAGGTTAAAACCGAAGGGTATTGGAGTAGGATTTGGAATAATGTAATTAATGGATTTAAGAATGTTGGAAAAATGATAACATCAGTATTCGCTTTTGCGTTATCGGCAATTCCTTACTTAATCGTTCCTGTGATTATCGCTATAATAGTACTTATTATTGTACATCGTGCAAAAAATAAAAAGAGATAAATGAAAGTAATTCTTAATATAAATCAACAAAGGCTTGAGGTTTAACCTCAAGCCTTTGTTGTCATTGTGAGCATCGTAAGATGCGTGGCAATCCGCTCTTTTAAAATATGAAATTACGGATTATTTCGTATCAATCAAAGAACCGTCCCCTGATTGACCTTGCTTTTTCTATAGGGGTTACTGTAAACGACTGATTATACTGTGTGGCAATAATATTGTTTTGCGCTTCTTGTGAATCTATAATTTCGTGCGTGTTGTCAGCCATTTACATCCCTCCTTTATTGTATTTGGTACGAAAAAATATTATAAAATAAGTTTACGGCATTGTCAAGGTGACGAGTTCCGTAGAGCAAATTCTATAAAAGCACAAGGCTTGAGGATAAACCGCAAGCCTTGTGTGTTTATAAATTATTTATGAAAATCAAATTTTGTGCCACGGCGCACAGCCTCAACAGCCTGCATAACCGATAGTGCTTCTTCCTCTTTTATGGGGTAGTCGGCACCGTTTCGGTAGCTATCATACATATAGTCCCATATAACCGATAAATCTTCGGCAGGGGCAATATATTCTTTTTCTACCCAGTCGATTTCTGTGGCTGAGGCGTATGTACCACTTGCGCCAAATGCGGCTCCGGGTGTGTCGGGGCTGGATACAACGGGTGGAATTACTTGCTCAGGGTTTATATAACGAAGTTTAATGCTTTTTTCATTGCCATCTTCACCGCAAAGCATAGAGCCGCGGTCACCATAAATGCTAAAGCGTCTGCCTGTGCGCAAAGCCATACCGCCGCTAATGCACATATTAACGGTGCGGCCTGCTTCACTCTCAAAGTGAATAATAACGTGGTCTTCGCAGTTACCACCTGCAGTTACTTGCTTTAACTCGCCTGTAATATTTTTAACAGGGGTTCCAAGCAAGCGAAGCGAATGGTCAATGATATGTGGTCCCCAGTTAAGCAACTGACCGCCGCCAAACTCACTTAAAGTTTGCCAATCGTCACGATGTTGGAAAGAGCCTTGAGAAATATTAATTTCATACACGTTGCCAAGTATACCGGACTCTATTACATTTTTAACCTCGTTGAAAACGCTTTCAAAGCGACGGTTATGACGCACGTAAATTTTACGGCCCTCTGCCTTTGCTGTTGCAAACAAATCTTCGGCTTGTTTTAAGGTAAGACCTATTGGTTTTTCCATAAGCAAATCTTTACCACTCTTTAGTACCTTTACGCCATGCTCGTAGTGGTCGCAAGAACGTGTTGCAATACAAACTATTTCGGCATCGGTGTCAGCCAACATATCATCAATATTGCTATAACCTTTACAACCAAATTTATCTACCATTTTTTGAACGCGTTCGGGTAATAGGTCACAAGCGGCAACATACTCATATTTGTCAGACATTTTTTCAATATCGCTTACGTGCATACCCCAGCCTGCGCGACCTATACCTACAAGGCCTAATTTAATTGGATTTGACATAACATTTCCTCCTATATACCGCAATCTTTTAGGTAGTCGCGGCTAATTTTTAAATCAATGCGTGGATCTTGCAGGTGGGTGTCGTGCTCTACCATAACCCAACCGTCATAACCCTTTTGAATTAAAGCTTCAGCAACTTTTTTTGGCACATCGCCCATAACACCGCCCGAAAGCTCACAAAAACGAAGTCTGCTTGACCAAACGGAAGCGTTAGCATCTTTTATAACATAGTCTTTAAAATGCACCGTTACAAGACGGTCAAAATATTTTTCTATTATATAAAGCGGATCGCCACCTGCTGCGTGATGATGACCAATATCAAACACTATGTAACAATCAGGGCAGCGGCGTAAGAATTCTTCTAACTGTTCCTCAGTTTCAACCGGAGTGCCCAAATGATTGTGAATACCCACCTTAACGCCGTACTGCTTTGCTATCTGCGCTTGATGATTGGCATGACGGCAAAAGGTGTCAAAATCAGAAGCCGTTGACTGCACCCAAATATATTTTTTACCGAGCCCTGATGAGAAGGCAAGGGTATCGGCAGCGTTCGTGCCGCGGCAGGTAGTAAAGTCCATACCCATTTTATGAGCAAGCGCGTTATAACGAAGGGCGGTTTCTGCGTTTGCAGCTTCGAGTCGCTCAATGCCATCAAAGCCTAATTCTTTAAGCATAGAAAGTCGCCACTCGTAATCGTGCATATTACCATACCAGACGTTAAGTCCATAATCAGCAATTCCAACTTTAATCATAATAATATCTCCTAAAAAAAAATACAGTTAAGCACTATGTTTAACTGTATTATATTACAATAGTTTTATTTTTTCAAGCCGTTTATGTATTCTTCCACATCAACAACAGTGCCGGCCTTGCGAGCGTGATCAGCCGCGAAGGTAACAAGGTGGTTATAGCAAGATTCTTGAATGGTGGGCACAGAATTTCCTGTGTAATCACCGGTCATATATTTGTAAAGTGTTACAATAATACCCGAGTCACCGCCACCGTGACCGCCAACAATACCGTCGGTGCCTGAGCTTGGTATTTCTTCGGTTTCTTTAGAAACAATGTCATATACTCTTATAGGTGTATCACCCTTAAGAGCGGCGCGTATTTCACCCTTAGTACCGTAGATGTTAATGTATCTGCCGCCTGTGTTAAATGCGTTCATTGTAAAGGTTACGGTGATATCGTCTTCAAAGAGCATATTAACTGTTTGATGGTCAACAACGTCATTATCGCAATGGAAAACACATTTACCGTAGTTGGATTCCATAAGTGATTTTTTAACATCCTCATCAGTAGATTTTACAAGCTTTGTGGCGGCACTGCGGAACCAGTTGCTATCGTTTTCGAGATAAAGCTTTACAGAGTTGTAGATGCATGTGTCACCTACAGGGCAACCTTCAATACAACGCTCGGGCGCACCCTCGGGTGCGTTTTCTTCGGTAAAATAGGTGAGCGCGCCAAAGGACTGAACCTTTTTGCACTTTTTGCCAAGCAACCACTGCAAAATATCAATATCGTGACAAGACTTTTGAAGCAGCATTACAGAACTGCGTTCGGAATTGCCCCAGTTGCCGCGAACAAAGCTGTGTGACTGGTGAACAAACTCAACACATTCTTCGTGGTTTATTGACATAACCTTGCCAATGCGACCAGAATCGATAATTTCTTTAAGTTTTATAAAGAGAGGGGTATAACGAAGCACAGTGCAGATTACGACCTTAACGCCGTGTTTTTCGGCGTTTTCAGTAAGAGCAATACATTCTTCCGGAGTAGGTGTGATTGGCTTTTCAAGAAGAAGGTCGTATCCTAAGTCAATCGCCATCATAGCAGGCTCAAAATGATCGCGGTCCATTGTGGCAATAAGAGCGATGTCAGCAATTTTACCAAGAGCAAGCAATGGCTTGTAGTCGGTAAAGCACATATCATCGGGAAGCTTGTGTATTTCCTGTATGCGTTCTCTGCGGCTGTCACGAGGCTCTGCTACGGCAACAACCTCAAACTGCTCGGGCATAGCAGCCATAACATCGGTATATGTGCCGCCGCGGTTACCTGCGCCTATTAAGATAACTTTTAACTTTTTCATAAAAACTCTCCTTGACTTTTGTAAAGTTTTATTATATATTGTCAGTATATACGGTCTAAAAACATAAATCAATATAAATTCAGTTTAAAATATATAATTTTAGTTCAAAAGTGGGGAATTCAAATGTCTTGGCAACCCTATGTGGTGAATAAACAGGTAGAAATAACAAAATTATATAGCCTTTTTAAGCGGCATTTTGAAAAAGGTCATCGCTTTTTAGGCGAGATGCACGACTTTTGGGAGGTTGTGTATGTAGCAGACGGCGAGGTAATAATTTCGGCTGACGAAAATGTTCATAGCTTTAAAAGTGGAGATATAATTTTTCACAAGCCTTTAGAGCTGCACAAATTTAATGTTGTTGGTGAAAGCGGCGCTACACTGCTTATTTTTTCGTTCGCTATGACGGGGGCGCTTTGCAAAAATTTAGAAAGACGAGCCTTTCATCTTGATAAGCACAATCGCAATATTATAAAAAACTTTTTAGAATTTTTAGAAGCGGAAATTAAAAATCATCTAAAACAGCAAAGCGCTGATACATTTGGTGATTTGCTGCCGCGGTTTGCCAATAATGATATATTTTTGCAAACTGTGGCAATATATATAAGCCGCATTGTGCTGTCTATTGCGAGTGGGGCGCACACATTGCCTAAAACCAAAACCCACGAAACCGAGCTTTTTAAACGCGCACTCGAAATAATGAACACGCGCGTAGCCGAAAACCTTTTGGTAGATGAGCTTGCGGCAGAGCTAAATATAAGCGTATCAAGTCTTAAAAGGCTTTTTGATAAATACGCAGGTATGAGCGTGCACAAATACTTTTTAACGTTAAAAATCAAAACCGCTACGCTTATGCTTAAAGGCGGTATGGCAGTAAATGAAGTGTCGGACGCATTGGGCTTTAGCTCGCAAGGCTATTTTTCGGCAACATATAAAAGAGAAACAGGGAACAACCCTTCACAAATATAACAAAATGCTTGAGGTTTAACCTCAAGCATTTTGTTTATAATGAATTATTTAAATACCGTCAGCAATAAAACTGCTATTATAAATACCAAAAGCTCTGCGGCGGCGGTGATGCATATTGCGCCAAGCAGCTTTTTATAGCGTGGAGTTTTTGCACGCAACGCGAGAATTAAAAATACTATAAGTGCGGCAAGCGGAATTACGGCAAAAGCAATGCACAAAAATACTATGCCGATGCTTATCGAGAAATCACCGTCTAAAAGGCCGATGAAATCATCATTATATTCGCTATATGCCTCATCTAACTGTTCGCACAAATCGGGGTCGGTTATTTTATAAACCTCGATCCAACCCTCAATATCATAGGGGTTAAATCCGTAAGGATCGGTGATGCCGGCTCTTGCATAGTCTAAATAGTAGTATGCATCATCCGTTATAAACAAGCAACCCTTGTTGATATAAAATGTGTTGTCCAGCATATTGGCGGTTACATCCATTCGGGAGCTATCCCAAAGGTCATCGCCGTAAAGGTTTGTAGCTTCACCGTAAAATGCGTCAGCATCAGCGGTTACGGTGTTGTTATTTGGGTAATAAAATTCAACTATGTATTGGTCGGGGTTTTGTGTAAGACGCTGGTATTCCGCGTAATAAAAATTTTCGTTTATAAATGTTGCGGTCAGTATGCTACCGTCATCATAGGTGAAAGATGCTCTTATTATTGCGTTATTGCGGCTTAATTCATAATCGGCAGATTTAATACCGCCAAGGTTATAGTTTACATCGTTAATGTAATCTTCAACTTCAAAATCAACCAGTGATGAATCAAAGCGCACAAAGCTATTGCCTTGATATTCAAGCTTTTGAGCGTTGTTTAAAATTTCAATTTCGGGTGTGGATGCCGAAACGCTTATACAAATGCAGGGGATAATAAGCAAAACTGCAATAATTAATGATAAAATTTTCTTTTTCATTTTTATTCCCCCTTAACTTAAATTAAGCTTGCGATCAAGCATAAAGTATTCGAGTGTGTAAAGCATTAGGCACACAAGCGCAAGAGCAAGTGTTATGCCAAGTAACAAAGCAGTAATAAAAAATTTGACTGTATTTTCAGGCAATTCTGCAATCCAATCAATAATGCTTGTAAAGCCAAACATATAAAGAATTTGTAAAAAGCCTGTCATAACTCCACTTGCGGCGTAGTAAATGCCAATTGCGGTTATAACCTTTGCCTTTTTGGTAATAACTGCTGCAAAGGTTATGCAGGCAAATAAAAACAGGGTAGAGAATATGCTTGATAACAAAAAGCTGATTAAAACCAGAACTGCCCAAGTGAATATGTAAAGATGACCTTCGATTGGTAATTCCACAAATAGTTCTGAAATAAATTGAACAAAAGGGGTTAAGAACTCGTCAAAAAACGGTTGACCTATTCCCAACGCCAATAAAATAAATATATCGGCAATAAGAATCGCAGAGGTGCAGCACATTGTCAAAACACTTGAAATAAGCTTTGAATTGAGCAGTTGACTGCGTTTTACAGGCAGGGTAAAGGTGAGGTAACCTTCATCCGTAAAAAAGTTTTTATAAAATCGAACATACACTAAAATTAACGAAAGAATAGAAAAGGCTATTATGCCGAAAATGGTGAAGATTACGGCAAAAACAATCAATACGGCAATAAGCGGCGGAACATCTTTGCCCGTTGTGGCAATAGAAAGGCAAAGTCCACCTATTGCAGATAAACCGATAGAAGCAATCGCCGCAATCCACCAATATTTAAACACCGATTTTAAATCGTATTGCAGTAATTTTTTTAGCATTTGAATACCTCCCTGAACAAAGCGTCAAGTGTTTTACCGCTTTCAAGTCGTGCTTGCTCGGCGTTGCCTGAATTTAAAATTTGACCGCCAAAGGACATAAACACAAAGTCATCAAGTATTTGCTCAACATCGGTTATAAGATGTGTTGTGATAATAATTGATGCTTCGGGGTTATAGTTGCTTACAATGGTGCTTAAAATGTATTCTCGAGCTGCAGGGTCAACGCCCGCAATTGGCTCGTCAAGCAGATAAAGCTTTGCGTTGCGCGACATTACAAGAATAAGCTGAACCTTTTCTTTGGTGCCCTTTGAAAGTGATTTGAGCTTGGCTTTTGGGTCAATGCCAAGGTCATAAAGCAGCTTAAATGCGCGTTCGGTATCAAAGTCAGCATAAAACTCCTCAAAATACATTATAAGCTCTTCAACCTTCATCCAAGAGTTAAAATATGTACGCTCGGGCAGGTAAGAAATAAGCGCCATGCTTTGCTCACCAACCGGAACTCCGCCCACCGTTATCTCGCCGCTATCGGCCTGCAAAAGACCTGATACAAGCTTGATAAGCGTGGATTTTCCGCAGCCGTTAGGGCCCAAAAGACCCACAATTTTGCCGGCGGGGATTTCTAAGTTGAGGTTATCAAGCACTCGCACACCCTTGCGGTATGATTTTGTGAGGTTTTTACATTCAAGAATATTCAACTTAATTCCTCCTCTAATAGTTTTATGATTTCTTCTTTAGTTATGCCAAGCGGCTGTATGCCTTTGGCAAATGCTTTTACAGTTTGTTCTGCAAGCTTTTGCCGACTGCTTTCAATAACATTGGCGTCTTCGGTAACATAGCGGCCAACAGTGCCCTTTGAAATTATAATACCCTCATTTTCAAGGTGGGCAAATGCGTGCTGAACGGTGTTAGGGTTAACCGCCGCCTCAAGCGCCAATTGCCGTACACTTGGTATTTGCGCACCGGGTGGATATTCGCCCGATAACACCGATAGTATAATACGATCGGCAATTTGCATATAAATGAGCTTATCGGATGTAAAGCTCCAAGCCATACAATCTCTCCTTTCTTGTATTACTGTACTATTACAATAATACAAGAAAACTTTTAATTTGTCAAGAAAAAATATAAAGCATTAAAAACTATATAAAAAACAAAAGCCGACACAGCTTTCGCCATGCCGACTTTTGCGCTATTCTTTAAAGAGGTATATTTATTCTTCACCATTCAAAACAGCGGCTTCAGCTTCTGCTTGAATATCGGGGTCGTAAGAAAGAATTGGTTTTACATCTTTTTTCTTCACTTTACGGTCAACGTAGTTCTTTGTTATTTTAACAACAAGAGGCAGCATAAACAATACGCCTATAAGGTTGGGTATCATCATAAGTCCGTTAAAGGTGTCTGAAATATCCCAAGCAAGTGAAGAGGTGAGTACCGCACCAAAAATAATTGTGCATACGTGAATTATGCGGAATATAACGGTAGTCTTTGCACCAAAGAGGTATTCCCAAGCCTTTGAGCCGTAATGCGACCAACCAAGAACGGTTGTGAATGCGAACAAGAACATTGCAATCGCAACAAACTTTTGACCGATATTACCCCAGCCAAACACTTCGTTAAATGCGCCGCCTACCAAGGTTGCATCGGTAAAGCCTTCGGCGATTTCGCCCGTTTTAGCATTAAAAACACCACCGTTAAGACCGCCCGAGGTAAGCACAACCAAAGCGGTCATTGTGCAAACTATCATTGTGTCGGCAAATACTTCAAATATGCCCCACATACCCTGCTTTACGGGTTCTTTGATGCTTGAGTTGGAGTGTACCATAACCGACGAGCCAAGACCTGCCTCGTTTGAGAAAACGCCACGCTTAAAGCCCTGTGTTACAACCTTGCCAATAACTGCGCCTATGCCACCGCCGACAAATGCCTCGGGACTGAATGCATTTACAAAAATTGCCTTAAATGCAGGAATAATAGCATTATAGTTTATACCAATAATAACAAGACTACCAAGCACAAAGAGAACGACCATAAAAGGTACTATCTTTTCAGCAACGTTTGCAATGCGCTTAACACCGCCAAGTGTTATTATTGCGGTAAGAGCCATAATAACTACGCCTATAATGATATTGTAAAGTGAAATGCCACCAAATACCTCAATGCTTGAGAGCGCCTTTACATCAAATGCGGCAGCAACATTGGCAACAATTTTGTTCACCTGACCCATACTGCCTATACCGAATGAAGCAAGCATTGCGAAGATGCAGAAAAGTATAGCAAGTATTTTACCAAGGTTTTTAAAGCTTGCCTTACTGTTGTCGTCTTTATATGTATATCCGCCAAGACCGTCCTGCAAATAATACATTGCGCCGCCCGACCATTCTCCGTCAGCGTTTTTGCGACGGAAATAGATACCTAATGTGTTTTCAGCAAAGTTGGTCATCATACCAAAAAAGGCTGCAACCCACATCCAGAATACTGCACCCGCGCCGCCAATGCAAATTGCGGCTGCAACACCTGCTATGTTACCTGTACCTACAGTTGCTGCAAGTGCTGTGCAGAGCGCCTGAAAGGGTGAAATCGTACCTTTTTCTTTGCGGTGCTTGATAACATCTTTTTTAAACATACTGCCAAGCGTGTTTTTAAACCAAAGACCAATGTGTGAAATTTGAAAAACCTTGGTGCAAAGAGTAACGATAATGCCTGTACCAATTAAAAGTGCAAGGCCGAATGTACCCCAAACAACGCTGTTAATACTGCCGTTAATTTCGGCAATTTTGTCAAGAATCATTTTTGACATCCCCTTATAAAATATTGACAAAATAAAAATCGGACTATGCAAAACGCATAATCCGACAAAACGACAATACACAAAATTACCCCTAAAGGTAAAAATTAAGACTTTGTCCTTTCGCCTGAGAGATTTACGCGCTTGCGCTTTGCCCCTTCGGCACCTGAATTTAATCAGGCTTCTCCAAAGTGCTATCCACTTACGGTCCTCACCCATAGGGCACCTGAGAGTGTTACTCCTTCGGTCAACTTGAAAAGTTATTTCCCGTAAGCATCATATAGCAAATATTAAATTTATGTTCACCATTATAACACCAAATTTTAAAAAATCAACCCCTTTTTGACAAAATATTATTGATAATATAAAAATAGTATGATAAAATAAAAACATAACCACGAAAAACTTAATATGCATAATTCACTAAAGAGGTGGGTATTTTTATTATGGTAAAAATGCTGACTTCTAATATTTCACTTCTTTGGGAAGGCAAATAAGTTTTTCGTGGTTGTAAAACTCGAAGTTGGGCATTTTTCGGTGTGTGTGACTTCGGGTTGCGCACACTTTTTTATTTACTACAGAAAATTTAAAATAGGTGGTTGTATTATTGTGTATAGTTACGATCTTCCAATAGGCAGAATGTATTCACCATGTAAATATTGTGGCGAATTCAATGAAATGGAAACGTATTATAATCTTGATAGCAGAAAACATCCGCAACAAAAGCGGAAGCTTATTAAAAATGAACTTTTTAAATATGAGTGTAAAAAGTGTGGCGCAGTTTACTTGTTAGCATACGATATGATGTATCATGATGCAGAAAACAAGGTTATAATTTATCTTGATGCTATGATGAAGCATACCAAAAAAATAAAGAGGAAAATCAGAAAACAAAAAAAGCAGTTGGGTAAGGATTATAGATTTAGGATAGTAAAAAGCGCAAGTTCTTTGAGTGAAAAAGCAATTATATTTGAACACAAATATGATGACAGAATTATAGAACTTATAATGGGTGACATTATTGCTATTACGAGTAATTGTCAAGAAAATCTTGATATGAAAGAAATAAAACTTGACGTTAGTGATGATGAAATAACTATAAATATTTTGGGTATTGATACTAATACCGGAATGTATTTTGAATTACCACATTGTGTAGATCGTGAACAATATAAAATTAACGAAGCGAATACTCATAATATAATCAAATTAAAAGAAACATTATTTGTGGATTTTGAATGGTGTATTGAGCAACGCAAAAAAATGAATAAAAAATTAAAAAAACTGATGAATAAATGATATAAAGTAAAAATCAGCATCCACTTTAAAAGTAGATGCTGATTTTTTTATTCTTTATCTTCTTTTATAATAGCTATTGCAAGGTCACCAAGTTGAACATCATCAACAGGGCCGGGGGCACCAGACATAAGCTCTGCGCTTGTTGCAACCTTTGGAAAGGCGATAACATCACGCAGTGAATCGCTGCCTGTCATTATCATGCAAAGTCTGTCAAGACCTATACCCATACCGCCGTGTGGTGGTGCACCGTAACGGAACGCGCCTGTAAGGAAGCCGAATTTTTGCTCTGCTTCTTCGTCACTTAAGCCTAACGCTCTAAACATTTGTGCTTGAAGCTCGGGGTCGGTTATACGAATTGAACCACTCGAAAGCTCGGTACCGTTAAGTACTAAGTCGTAAGCATTGGCGTATACCTTTTCGGGTGCAGTTTCAAGATATGGAATGCACTCGTCAAGCGGAGAGGTAAATGGGTGGTGCATAGCGTCCCAATTGCCTGTTTCTTCGTTATATTCAAAGAATGGGAATTCGGTAATCCACAAGAAATTGTACTGATTTTGAGGGATTATATCAAGACGCTTTGCTACGGTCAAACGAAGTGCGCCAAGAACCGAAAGAGTAAGAGCTTTTTTGTCGGCAACGATAAATACAACGTCGCCCTTTTCGGCACCTGTACGTTCTAAAATTGCCGCCATTTCATCTTCAGTCATAAACTTAGCAAATGAACAGGTGGGGGTATCCTCCACCCAGCGTATAAATGCAAGACCTTTGGCACCAATGCCCTTTGCCTCTTCGGTGAGCTTGTCAATCTCTTTGCGGGTGTAGGTGTCAACAGCGTTTTTTGCAGTAATTGCGCGAACAGTGCCGCCATTTTTAACAGTGTCGGCAAATACGCCAAAGCCACAATTTTCAACAATATCAGAAATATCTTTGATTTTCATATCAAAGCGAGTATCAGGCTTGTCAGAGCCGTAATCGTTCATAGCGTCATCATAACGCATACGTGGCAGCGGAGTAGGAATTTCTACATTTAATACCTCGCGGAACAAGCGGCTTACATAACCTTCGGCTATAGCAAAAATATCATCACGCTCTACAAATGACATTTCAAGGTCAATTTGTGTGAATTCGGGCTGTCTGTCAGCACGCAAATCCTCGTCACGATAGCAACGCGCAAGCTGCATATAACGGTCAAAGCCCGAGAGCATAAGCAACTGCTTGTACATCTGAGGGGACTGCGGAAGCGCAAAGAAATTACCCTTGTGAATACGAGAGGGAACAAGATAGTCGCGCGCACCCTCGGGTGTAGATTTAATAAGGGTTGGTGTTTCAAGCTCTATAAATCCGTTCTCGTCAAAGTAATCGCGAGTTACCTTTGCAATTTTGTGACGCATAAGAATATTCTTTTGCAAATCAGCGCGGCGAAGGTCAAGATAGCGGTATTTAAGGCGCAAATCCTCTTTTGCATTGCTGTTTTCAACAATTTCAAATGGTGGGGTTTTCGATTCGCCCAAAACCTTAAGCTCGTTTACTTCAATTTCGATTTCACCAGTAGGAATTTCGGTATTTACGGAAGAGCGCATACGAACATCACCCTTTGCCATAACAACAAATTCGCTACGGAGTGCAAATGCTTTATCAAATATTTCGCGGTCGGTGCTGTCATCAAATGCAAGCTGCACAATACCTGTGCGGTCGCGCAAATCTACGAATATGAGTGCGCCAAGGTCACGCTGACGCTGTACCCAACCGCAAACAACTACTTCCTTACCAATTTCATTTTTTGTAAGCGTACCGCAATAGTGGGTGCGCTTTAGTCCGTTCATTCTATCGAGTTTCAAAAAAACACCTTCTAATTACATTACTGATTCTTCTAAAGAATTTAAAGCAGCATCAAGCTTTATTTGCATAAACTGTTCGCTAAAATTATCTATGCTTATTTCTTTAATTTCGCCCGTTTTCATATTTTTTACATTGCCCTTATTCTCGGTAAGCTCGTTATCGCCAAGAACAATGCTATAAAGCGCACCGATTTTGTCTGCGTATTTCATCTGTGCTTTGAGTCCTCTACCGCAAACATCACATTGCGCTTCAAAGCCGTCGCGGCGAAGCTCGGTGCAAAGGGCAGTAGCCTTAATGGCGGCGTTATCGCCCATAGCAGCAATATAAATATCACATTTTTTAGCTTCGGGAAAATCTGCATTTTGGTTTTGTAAAGCGAGCATTAATCGCTCAATACCCATACCAAAGCCAAGAGCCGCAACCTGTGGACCACCCATTTGTGATACAAGTCCGTCATAACGGCCACCGCCACAAACGGTTGACTGTGCGCCAATATCGCCCGACACAAACTCGAACACAGTTTTTGTGTAGTAGTCAAGACCGCGAACGATTTGTGGGTTTACGGTGTATTTAATACCCGCTGCATCAAGATGTGCCTTAACTCCGTCAAAATGATTTTGACAGTCGTCGCACAAAAAGTCGATAACCTTTGGTGCATCAGCGGCAAGGGATGAGCAAACAGGTGATTTGCAGTCGAGTATTCGCATCGGGTTGCGAGAGAGTCTGTCGCGACAGGTTTCACAAAGGGTGTCTATATGTGAAGCAAAATATTCGCTTAGTGCCTTGTGATAATTCTTGCGGCACTCCGGACAGCCGATTGAATTTATTTCGAGTGAAATGTTTTTTATGCCAACAGTTTCTAACACCTGAAGTCCGAGTGAAATAACCTCGGCATCAGCAGCGGGCGACGCCGCACCAAAGCACTCAACACCAAATTGGTGAAATTCACGTAGTCTGCCGGCCTGTGGCTTTTCATAGCGGTAGCAGCCGCCTACATAACAAACCTTTACGGGCAATGCGCCGTTTACAAGACCGTGTTCTATAACGCTTCTAACCACACCTGCGGTAAGCTCTGGGCGCAAGGTTATAGAGCGGCCACCCTTGTCGTCAAAGGTGTACATCTCTTTTTGAACAACGTCGGTTGTATCACCAACACTGCGCTGAAAAACCTCGGTATGCTCAAAAACGGGCACGCGAATTTCACGAAAACCGTAAAGTGATGCAATTTCAAGCATTTTGCCCTCTACAAACTGAAATTTGTGAGAGTCGGAGGGTAACATATCGTTCGTGCCTTTTATGGCACGGTTAATTTCTGCCATTATTTAAACTTCCTGACTATATATATTTATGAATTTTTAAGAATTTCGCGCCAATCAAGGTCACCACGTTCAAGACCGTGTATAAGCACTTCGGCTGTTGCAATGTTTGTAGCAACGGGAATATTATGAACATCACAAAGTCGCAAAAGAGCTTGCTCGTCGGGTTCGGTTGGCTTTGGGTTTAATGGGTCGCGGAAAAGCAATAAAAGGTCGATTTCATCACAACCGATGCGAGAAGCAATTTGTTGCGCACCGCCCTGAGAACCTGCTAAAAATCGTGTTATTTCAAGTCCTGTAGCTTCGCCCACGGTTTTACCCGTAGTACCGGTAGCCACAAGATTATGTCTACTGAGTACACCGCAGTATGCAATGCAAAACTGCACCATAAGTTCTTTTTTTGCGTCGTGTGCTATTAAAGCAATTGTCATTTTGTGTGCCCCCTTAGGAAATTTTAATTTTTTTGCTTATATCTTTTTTATTTTCGGCAATCTTACCTCTTCGCCTAACAGTCTTTTGGCTATGCGATTAAGAGCCTTGAATGCCTTTGTTTTTTTGTTTAAGTTATGCGTAATGCTAAGCAGCATAAGCTCGCGACAGTAGGGAACAATTCCCAAGAGTCTAAAGCCTGATATATCTATTATATCGTCAATATTACTGTATATCTTCTTTTTTATATATTCTGCATCAAATCGGTTAATTATAAGTCGAGCAGCTTTTTTTGTGATAGGTAGCGATGCGCAAACAGCGGCAGCATCACGAACAGACACGGGGTCGCCGTTGCAGATGGTTAAAAACTGAACATCGTCACCAATAGATGAATATAGTGAAAAGTCGAGCCCTGCAGGAAAA
The DNA here is from genome assembly GCA_045539695.1 of Acutalibacteraceae bacterium. Classification (GTDB taxonomy): domain Bacteria; phylum Bacillota; class Clostridia; order Oscillospirales; family Acutalibacteraceae; genus UBA737. The sequence continues at coordinate 17,564 of JAZQFX010000007.1, read as the reverse complement.
TCGAAAATCACAATGTCATAAATAGACTTAACCTTTTCGGCAAACTGTGAAAGCGCTTCAGCGTTTATGCTTCCAATTTGTCGAGGAGCGGGTATAACGCTTATAAGTGAATTTTGCGGTAGGGTATAGGTGCCGTCAGATATAGATGTGCCGGCGAGTATATCTGAAAGGTCGAAAACTACTTTGTGGTCTACCCCTAAAAGCAAATCAAGACAGCGAAGGCCTTCGTCCATATCAACAAGCAACACGCTTTTTCCCATTTTGGCAAAAGCAATTGACAAGCCGCATGAAACGGTCGATTTACCGGTGCCTCCTTTACCGGAGGTAGTGGCTAAACAAATACCCATATTGCGCTGTCACCTGCCTTTTTTCAAAGTATTTTATCATAAAAGGTATTTTATGTCAATTTTAAAATTAACTAATCACAGTAAATGGTGGTATATCGGTTACTGTGTTTTCATCAGATGAAACAAAGTATGAGTCGAGTATCTGACGAACGAGGTTACCTGAAGCATAGCTTGATGCGCCGTGCTCAAGAACAACTGAAATTGCAATTTCAGGGTTGTCGTAAGGCGCAAACAAAATAAATGTTGAGTGGTCTGCCTTACCCTCTACCTGAGCGGTACCAGTTTTGCCGCCTATTTTAATGGGATAATCACCCAGTGCCGCCTGACCTGTACCGTCAACGGTCACCGACAGCATACCTGTTTTAATTGCTGAAATGGTGCTGTCTTTAAGCTCAATTGTATTAGAAATTTGAGGTTGGCAATCATCATACACCGTGGTCATATCATAAGATACAATTTTATCAATAAGCGTTGCTTTATAATGTGTGCCGCCGTTTGCAAACGTAGCAACGTAATTTGCCATTTGAAGTGGGGTAAAGGCATTCATTTGACCAATAGCAATCTGCAAGGTATCACCGCCAAAGCCGTTGCTTGTAGGTTCAACCAATATGCCTGCGCTATCGTTAACCTCTACACCTGTTTTAACACCAAGACCAAACTGTTTAAAATAATCGGTCATGGTAATCGCACCAATTCGTCTGCCTAGTTCAAAGAAAAAGTAGTTACAGCTTTTTGAAAGAGCTGCTGTAAGATCCATATGCTTGTGATAATGCATACAGCTTGGGGTATAGTCATCAAAATATTTATACTCTCTGGCGCAAAAGATGGTCTCACCATTATTGTATAGTCCGTTTTCAAGCGCCGCTGCTGCAATAATAGGCTTAATGGTAGAGCCTATTGGGTACACGCCCTGAAAAGCGCGGTCAGTAAGGGGATTTGATGGGTCGGCGAGCAATGCCTCATAATTTTGTGACATTGTTGCTATGTCGTAGGTGGGGTAGTTAGCCGAGGTTATGATACCGCCTGTGTTTATATCAATTACAACAGCTGCGCCTGCGCGCGCAGTGCCACCTTCGCTTTGAAGTGTTTTTACGGTGGTGGCTAAAGCGTCTTGCACAGTTCGCTGCATCTTTGCGTCAAGAGTCAGCATTACCGACTTACCCGCAACAGCTTTTTTTGTAATTTCAGTGCTTATTATATTGCCCTCTTCATCGAGGTAATAGGTGATTTCACCGTCTGTACCGCGAAGATGCTCTTCGGCATAGTATTCTATACCGCTTTTGCCGACCTTGTCGTCAAAGGCGTAACCGCGGTCTTTATAGTTTTCACCCTCAGCCCAGTCCTCTTCATAAATTGGACCCACTGTGCCGATAAGATTTACAGCAAGGGATGTGTCGGGATAATATCTGAATGGAACAACCTCTACCGATACACCGTCTAATATAAAGTGTGATTCCGAGATTTTACGCATGAGCTCGGTGGGTATATCCTCAGCAAAGGTGTAAGGGTACGAGATTGAAAAATCTTCAATCTCCATACTGTATCTGACACCCGCTATTTTGCGTTGCTGGTCGAGGGTGTAGCCTTCAAGTTCATAACGCTCTATAAGTCGGGTGAAACAGTTTTCAGCCGTTGCATAATCGGCAAGCTCTAATGTTTTTATGAGCTTATCGGTCGATTCACCCTCCTTAAAGCCGTAGGGAGAGGTGTATTCAAGCGGAAGCCTGTCCTTGTGTGCAACGCCTTTTTCGTCTAACAGAGTTACAAGACTTAAAATAATATCGTTAATGTTTTCTTTAACATAAGCCTTGTTAAAAACAACGTTATATCCGTCGCGGTTTGCGGCTATTTGTCTGCCGTAGCAGTCAAGTATTTCGCCGCGCGGCGCTTTAAGAACTGCCGTGCGAGAAGCAGCGCTACCCATAGCATTTGAAGAATATTTGTCTGAATTAATTATTTGTATTGAATAAATTCTTGCTGTATATAAAAGCATTACTATTACAAGTATTATAGACAATATGGTTAATGTGGTTTGATGCTTTTTTGTAAACGGCACTTAAAGTCACCTCGCTTTTTTGGTTAGTCAATTATTCATAAAATTTGTTGTAAAGCGCTTTTTCAAGGTAATAAAGCGGAACGGCAAATACACAGGTATATAAAACCGAGGGGAATGCCGTTTGCATAAGGTATGTTAGGTTTTCTGTAAAAGTAGCAGAAAACGCAAAACAAAATATCCAACGAAGAATAAAATATACAGTAGCACACAAAGCGCAAAGCGCTACAGATGACAAAATGTTATTGTTGAAAAGATGCCTTACAATAAGTGCTACAGCAAGGCCTAAAAGCATAAAAACAATAGCGTTAAAGCCTTGTGGAGTAGCGGCAACGGCATCTATAAAAATTCCGACGATAAGGCCTGATATTGCGGCAGTAACCTCTGAACAAAACATACAAATCGGAACAAGCAGCGCAATTGGAAGCAACGGATTTGCCGATGCTATTTTAAGCGTAAAAACACTGTTGTATTGAACATAAATTAAAACAGCAAACAGAATCGCGTTAATGAGTCGGAGTGCAAATATTTTTCTTTGGCTTTTCATAAGGCTATTTTTCGCCTCCGATATTTATGCCACCTTGACCTTCAAAAGAGGTTATAATCATAACCGAGCGCAGCTCTGAAATTTCAGCAAAAGGCTTTACTTCAGCATAGATTGAGTTGTTGTTTTCATCAATGCCGATGTTATTAACCGAGCCAATCAGTAACCCTTCCGGAAATATACCCTCACCCGATGTAATAACATAGTCGCCAACCGCTACACTGCATGAGCGAGCAAGATTTTCAAAGCGACAAAATCCGTTTTTTGCAAAAGAAAGGGAACCTTTAACAATACCCGAGTCGTGTGTTCTGTTATCAAGAGCGCCGAGTGTGATGTCGGGACTCAGTATTGTTGTAACTTTACACGAAGTAAGTCCAACCTCGGTAACATAACCCACAATGCCTGCATCGGTAATGACAGGGTCAAGCTTAGAAATATCTGACGATGAACCGCGGTTCACAGTAAAACTGCCGTAGGGGTCATCGTTGTCTCTTGCAATAATTGTGGCATCGGTAAACACAAAATCGGGATTACTTTCTTTTATGCCAAGATATTCTTTATAAAAATTATTTTGCTCGGTAATTTCTTGCATTTCGGCTACCTGACCGCGTAAAGCGTCGATTTCGGCTTTAAGCTCGGCATTTTCAAGGCTTAATTTACTGCCACTGTTGTAGTTGTCAGCAAAATCGGTAACAATATTTGAAAGGCTTATAAACAAATTTCTAAACGGTGTCGAAATAACGCTTGCTATATCGGTTTGCGGTGACATACGCTTAGCCAAAACAGCAAAAGATACCGTAAGTAAAATAACAGCGCAAAATATTGATAGTATTATTTTGAACTGTCGGCTGCGAAGAAAAAAACGCATTTTAATTTCTCCTTAATTTATCTAAATCTTTTTCCTCTGCGGAAGGTGTAGTTTGCAAAACCGTTATCGCCTTCAAGTCGTTTGGCAGCGCCTAAAACTACGCAGTCAAGCGGATTGGCTGCAATGCTTACCGGCATACCTGTTTCTTCGGCAATGAGCTCGGCAAGTCCGCGCAATAGCGCTGTTCCGCCCGTAAGAGTAATGCCGCTGTCAATAATATCTGCCGAAAGCTCGGGTGGTGTTTTTTCAAGTGTAGAGCGAATAGCGTCTATAATTTGAGATATGGTATCTAACATAGCGGTGCGCACTTCTGCTGAGGTTATGGTAACATTTTTGGGTAAACCGTCAACAACATTTCGACCCTTTATTTCAATAGAGGTTTCGTTTTCATATGGTTTAGCAGAGCCAATATCAATCTTTATTTGTTCAGCTGTGCGTTCACCAATAAGAAGGTTATGCTTTTTACGCATATAGTTTATAATTGCTTCATCAAGGTCGTCGCCTGCAATACGAAGTGACTGCGCGGTAACAATGTCACCGAGTGAAATAACAGCAATTTCACTAGTACCGCCACCAATATCAACTATCATATTGCCGGTAGCCTCGTGTACGGGAAGCCCTGCGCCCACCGCTGCTGCCATAGGCTCTTCTACAAGATCTACATCATAAGCGCCAGCTTGCTTCGCAGCATCATAAACCGCGCGGCTTTCAACCTCGGTAACACCTGTGGGTATGCATATTACCATACGCACGCGTGAAAAGAGTGAGCCCTTAAGCGCTTCGCTAACAAAACGTTTAAGCATAGCTGCGGTTACATCAAAGTCGGCTATAACGCCGTCTTTTAAAGGACGAACAGCAACAATAGAGCCGGGTGTTCGACCAATCATTTCTTTTGCTTCACGCCCTACGGCGCGCACAGCATCGTTTCTTATATCATAAGCCACAACCGAAGGCTCGCGCATTATTATTCCTTTACCCTTTACACACACTAAAGTATTAGCGGTGCCAAGGTCTACACCAATATCTCTTGTAAACATATATAAACTCCTTAAATTATTTAATATCTGGATGGTTGGGTACTATTAAATGTATTGCTGAGGGCACATTCGTTAAGGTTATGTCGTCTTTACCTGCGGCATATTCACCGTCAAGAGTCCACGAAACATCTTTGCCGCCCGAAACGGTGATTTCGTGAGTATGGAAAAACTCAATTCCGTCCCGCACTAAGTCTTTACGCAAAATACCGTCAACAATTGATTGAAATTGTAAAATAGTGGTTGGATTTTTAATAAGTAAGACCTCAAATTTACCGTCATTGAGTTTAACTACAGAATCGTTGAATTTTACAATTCCACCAACCGACATAGAATTCGATATAGCGCCAAATAAAAAGTCGTCTTCTATTTCGCGGTCGTCACACTTAAATTTAAGATGAATAGGTTTTATGTTGCTCAGACTTTTAATACCTTCAAAAAAGTATGCCGCCTGACCTAATACATTTTTAATCTCTTGCGGAGCAGAATAAGAAGCCTCTGTAAATGCGCCGAATGATGCGGTATAAGAAAAATATTTATCGTCAAACTTGCCGATGTCAAGGTCGGTTTCAACACCGGTTACTATATCACTTGCAGCAACTGCGGGGTTACGTGAAATTTTAAGACCCGAAGACCACTCGTTAAGAGTTCCGTAGGGAATATAACCTAAAGTGCATTTAAGACCTTTACGCATAATACCGGTTATAACCTCGTTAAGAGTTCCGTCACCGCCACAAACTACTATACGATCATATTCGCCGTCGTTTAATGACTGTGCCTTAACGGTGGCGTCACCGGCGCGTTTGGTGGGGTATACCGTAACCTCAAAATCGGCATCCGAAAAGATTTGTATTATTTTTAAAAGGTCGTTTTTTATTTTTGCCTTACCCGAACGGGGATTGGTTATAATAAGAAGTTTTTTATTTTGCATATATAAAACCTCCAATTTGCAAATTATTGATAATTAATGGGTAGTGTTGCTGTTGCGTTAAGTGTAGCGTCGCCTATGTTACCACTTTGATATTCATAATAGCCTTGAACACCAACCATAGCGGCATTGTCGCCACAATATTTAAGCGCGGGGTAATAAAGCTTTATGCCACAAGAGTCACATTCTTGCTGCATTCTTGAGCGAAGCTCGGAATTTGCCGAAACACCACCCGCAAGCACTAAGGTTTTATAGCCCTTGCTTTGTACAGCAGATAATGTTTTTTTAATTAGTATATCGCAAACCTTTTGTCTTATGGTAGCGGCAAGTACAGGAACATCAATCTCTTCGCCTTTTTGGTTTTTGTTATGAACAAGGTTTATAACCGCAGTTTTAAGTCCTGAAAAGCTAAAATCAAACTCATTTTCGGTGTGTGGGGTAGGAAGCGGATATTTTTGTGTGTCAGCCTCGGTTGCGATTTTATCAAGGTTTACACCACCGGGATAGGATAGACCGAGTGCGCGAGCAGTTTTGTCAAAGCATTCTCCTGCGGCATCATCGGTAGTGCGACCTATAGGATTAAAGGTTGTATAGTCGGTAACCTCGGTTATTATAGTATTTCCGCCCGATACCGTAAGGCACATAAAAGGCGGTTTTAAATCCGACGCTTCAATATAGTTTGCCGCTATATGCGAACGCAAATGATGCACCGGAATAAGCGGTACACCAAGAGAATAACTTAGCCCTTTTGCAAAGTTAACTCCTACAAGCAGAGCGCCTATAAGACCGGGAGCAAAGGTTACGGCTACGGCATCAATATCTTTGTATGTAATGTTGGCTTCTTTTAAAGCCGCATCACAAACTGCACTTATAGCTTCAGTGTGTCTGCGCGAAGCAATTTCGGGCACTACACCGCCGTAGATTTTATGCTCGGCAACTTGGGTAGATATTATATTTGAAAGAATTTTACGCTCATCGGTAATTGCTACCGATGTTTCGTCGCACGACGATTCTATTGCTAAAATTATCATTAAATCACCAATTATATCAGTTGAAATATTTTGTCATTATAATTGCATCTTCTTGAGGGTTTGTGTAAAAGCGTTTGCGAAGACCTGCACGTTCGAATCCAAATTTCTCATAAAGTGAAATAGCGGCTATATTAGATACTCTAACTTCCAATGAGATGAATTCAAGCTCAGCTTTCGTGTTATCGATTACATACCCCAGAATCTTTTCTCCTATGCCAAGACGTCGATATTCGGGCAATACGGCAATGTTTGTAACATAGCCTTCGCCGACAATCTTTGAAAGTCCCATATATCCTACAATCTTGTCGTTTAAACAAGCTACGTAAAATATAGTTCCCGCATCCATTGATTCGCGAATGGCTTTTTCACTCCACGGTGTAGAAAAGGAATTGTTTTCAATGTTTGCAATATCTTTTACATCGTCTATATTAGCAACAGATACTGTAACTTGACTAAAAAAGCCGTTTTCAATAAGCTTATCGATATTACTGAAAATTTCATCGCGGCATGTACGATAGGTATCAATATCACAGCCAAACGGATCGGCAATACCTTCACCTAAAACATATAGCTTACTACTATCCGCACCGTACAGCAACAGCATTTGCCGATGTGATTCGGTCATACAAATAATAGCGTCGGCGTTTTGAACCTCGTCATCGGTAATGCTTTTTGAAATATGGTTTGATATATCGATGCCGACTTCACTCATAACCGCAATAGATTTTTCATTTGCACTATCGCCACCGCTAAAGCCACGACTGATTACATTAACACCGTCTAAATTTTTAGATTTTAGATAATATTCTGCCATTGGACTGCGGCAGGTATTACCCGTGCATACAAAAATTACATTCATTATCCTTTTGCCTCAAGCCAATTTTTACCGCTGTGGGCATCTACTTTAAGCTCAACAGAAAGTTTAGCGGCACTAGACATTTCTTCTTCAAGAATTTTACAAACAGCAGTCTTATCCTTTTCTTCACACTCAACAATAAGTTCGTCGTGCACCTGCAAAATAAGCTGTGCGGTAGGAATTTCTTTTTGTAACCTTTCGCTCACCTTTATCATAGCAATTTTGATTATATCGGCCGCAGTGCCCTGTATGGGCGCGTTGCGGGCTACACGCTCACCAAAAGCGCGCAACATACCGTTTGATGCTGAAAGCTCAGGCAAATAGCGGCGTCGGCCAAATAGTGTCGTAACAAACCCGTCAGCCTTTGCCTGTGCGATAGTGTTGTCCATATATGCGGCAATGCCCTTATAGGTATCAAGATAATTTTTGATATAGGTATCGGCTTCCTTGCGGCTAACGCCAATATCTTTACCGAGCGAGAAAGCACCAATGCCGTAAACTATACCAAAGTTTACAGCCTTTGCGCGACTACGCATAATGGGGAGCACCATATCAATAGGAATATTAAATACTTGTGAAGCTGTAACAGTGTGAATGTCGGTGTCACTTTTAAAAGCATCAATCATTACGCTGTCGTTTGCCATGCTGGCAAGCACACGTAATTCTATCTGACTATAGTCGGCGTCGCAAAGCACATAACCTTCTCGTGCCATAAAGAATTTACGTAAAATTCTTCCTTCGTCGGTTCTAACCGGAATATTTTGCAGATTAGGCTCAAGCGAGCTTATACGACCTGTTCTTGCTTCGGTTTGGTTAAAGGTAGAGTGTATTCTGCCGTCTGCACCTTTACAAGCAAGCAAACCGTCACAGTAGGTGGATTTTAGCTTTGCAAGCTGTCTGTACTGCAGTATAAATTCAACGATAGGGAAGTCATATCGAAGTTCTTCAAGCACTTCGGCATTTGTGCTAAAGCCACTTTTAGTTTTCTTTTTGGCGGGAAGCCCTAACTTAACAAAAAGAATTTGCCCTAATTGTTTAGGAGAGTTTATGTTAAATTCTTCGCCTGCAAGATTGTATATATCACGGGTTAAATCATCAATTCTTGCTTGTAAAACCTTTGAATGCTCTGCAAGTCCGTCAAAGTCTGCAAGAAAACCCACAAGCTCCATATGACCTAGCACACGCGCAAGCGGAAGTTCGATATTATAAAGCAATTCAAGCTGACCGCTGCTTTCAAGCGATGCCTCAAGAGCGTTACAGCATATTGCAAACTGTGCGGCACCGAGTAGCAATTCATCATCGCAGTTTTCTATTTGTGCGGTAGTAGCATATTCGGCAATAATGCGAGTAAGAGAATAATCTGACGCTGATGGATTACAAAGATATGCCGCAAGCATTGCGTCAAATCTTACGCCTTTGATGTTTTGATACTCTTTATATAGATTTTTGTAATCATAAACTCGCTTTTCGATATATTCGTTTTCTAAAATAAGCAATAGCTCAATATCGTTAAGCTGGCAAACAATATTTCCGCTTACAGCGGCAGCACCGTTTTCGGTAATATAAACATCGGCAAAATCTTTAATATCGGCAGCAGTACCGATTTTAAAACAGGTGTTACAGTCTTCTTTTTTATCGGTTATAGCGGCACTTGGTGTAATGCCCATCTTTTCCATAAGCTTAAAAAACTCAAGACGTGTCATAAGAGCTGCAAGGGCAGACTTATCGCCTTCACCAATTTTATAGCTCTCAATATTTTTATCAATCGGTGCGTCTTGACTTATGGTGCCGAGTGTACGGCTTAAAAAGGCATTATCTTTACCGGCGGCCAATTTGGTTTTTACACCGTCTTTAACGTCAAGCGTGTCTAAATTTTCATAAATATAGTCAATACTATGGTATTTTGTTATAAGGTCAGTGGCGGTCTTTTGACCAACACCTGCAACACCCGGTATGTTATCTGACGAGTCACCCATAAGTGATTTTAGTTCAATCATTTCTTGCGGTGTAAGCCCGTAATCTTCAAACAGCTTATCAACAGTGTAGTCGGTAATTTCGGGATGCCCCATTTTAGTAACAGTAAGAAGTACACGGGTACTATCGGATACAAGTTGCAAAGAGTCACGGTCACCTGTAGCTATAACACAGGTATTGCCGCTAATATCGGCATTATGTGCCAGTGTGCCTAAAATGTCATCGGCTTCAAAGCCTTCACATTCAATGTAGCTGTAGCCTGCAAGGGTAAGCCATTCTTTAAGCACGGGAAACTGTGCTCGCAGCTCATCAGGCATAGCGTGACGTCCGGCTTTATATGCGTCGAACATCTTGTGACGGAAGGTTGGTGCCTTAAGGTCGAATGCTACTGCTACACAATCGGGATTTTCTTTTTCAAGCAAGCGGTTTAAAATATTTATAAAACCGTAAACTGCATTAGTGTATGTGCCGTCTTTAGTAGATAGCAATTTTATGCCATAAAAAGCACGGTTTATTATACTGTTTCCATCGATTGCAAGCAGTTTCAAAACGCCATTTCTCCTTTTAATATATAATTATAATTATTATAACATCTAAATATTAATTTGTCACCACTTAATTTTAAAAATTGACAGAAAATTCATTTTCTTGTATAATCAGTTTTGTTATGAAGATTAAAGATATTGAAATTAAAGGTTTTGCAGCTCTCGCTCCTATGGCAGGTGTTGCCGATAGGGCTATGAGAGAAATATGTGTGCAGTATGGTGCGGGCTTTACTGTTGGTGAGCTTACGAGCGCCAGAGGTGTTATGCAGGGTGATAAAAAATCGGCACGTTTGCTTGAATGCTTTGGTGATTCGGTTTGTGCGTCACAGTTATTTGGTCGCGATCCTGAAATCATGGCTCAAGCGGCACTAAAAGCCCAAGAGCTAAACCCTGATTTTATAGACATAAATATGGGTTGTCCGGCACCAAAGGTAGCGGGTCACGGCGGTGGTAGCGCGCTTATGAAAGACACGCACCTTGCGGCTAAAATCGTAGAGCAGGTAGTAAAAGCATCAAATGTGCCAATAACCGTAAAAATGCGTGCGGGCTGGGACAACGACAGCCTTAATGCTGTGGAGCTTGCCCGTATGTGCGAAGCTATGGGCGCCGCTGCAATAACCGTTCACGGCAGAACAAGGAAGCAAATGTATGCTCCGCCTGTAAACTATGATATAATTCGCGATGTAAAAAGTGCGGTTAAAATTCCCGTTATAGCAAATGGTGATGTGACCGATGCAAAAAGCGCTAAATTTATGTACGAATATACGGGTTGTGACTATGTTATGGTAGGTCGCGGAGCACAAGGTAACCCCTTTGTGTTTGATGAAATAAATGCATATTTTGAAGGCCGAGATTACACGCCACCCACTTTAGAAGAACGCTTTAAAACCTGTTTTAGACAAATAGAGCTTATGCACAAATACAAAGAGCCGCGCACCGCAATTTTAGAATCACGAAAGCATACCGCTTGGTATCTTACGGGACTTCGCGGTTCGGCAGCACTAAGGCGTATGTGTGGCGAAATATCAAGTCTTGAAGATATAAAAATAATATTTGAAAAAGCACTTGAACAAAACCGTGATTTATGATAGAATATCGTGGTTAAAATAAACTTTTTTAAGAAGGTAGAATTTATGTCAGGACATTCTAAATGGAATAATATTAAAAGAAAAAAAGAAAAGACCGATGCTGCAAAGGCTAAAATCTTTACAAAAATCGGTCGTGAAATTGCTGTTATAGTTAAAGCCGGTGGCCCTAATCCGCAAGAAAACAGCAAGCTTAAGGATGCTATTGCAAAGGCAAAGGCAAATAACGTGCCTAACGATAACATTGAACGTATTATTAAAAAGGCTGCAGGCGAGGGCGGTGCCAATGAATACGAAGAACTTATCTATGAAGGTTATGGCCCCTGCGGCGTAGCTGTTGTGGTAGAAACACTTACCGACAATCGCAATAGAACTGCGGGTGAAATGCGTCACTATTTTGATAAGTGTGGCGGCAATTTAGGTCAAAGCGGCTCTGTTATGTTTATGTTTGAGCGCAAGGGTGTAATCGCAATTGAGGGCGAAGGTCTTGACGAAGATACCGTTATGGAAGCAGCACTTGAGGCAGGCGCTGAGGACTTTAGCTTTGACGGCGACGTATTTGAAATCACAACCGAGCCTAACGATTTGGGCACAGTTCGCGACGCTTTAGAAGAACAGGGTTACACCTTCATTTCGGCAGAGGTTCAGTACATACCAAGCACTACAACCGCTATCGATGACCCCGATATGCAGGCAAAAATGGAAAAGCTTATTGATATGCTTGAAGATAACGATGATGTTCAGGCAATTTGGCACAACTGGGAAATGCCCGACGAAGAATAAATTCAATATTCAATATTTTAAAAAGTCTTGTTCAGCCGAACAAGACTTTTTTGTTCTATATAGGACAGGGCCGTCATAAATTGTAATTAAGGACGGTAAAGATATATGGAATTTGACAATGCGATTTTACAAATTGCGGACAACTTAAAAAGAACACTCGCATTTATACCGCAAGAAGTAAAGCAGAGATGCGAGGAAATACGGCTTCGCGCTAATCTTCCCGTATGTCTTACGGTGGACGGTGGAGTGCTTTTTGTGTGCCAAAACAGCGAGGTTAAAAAACAACCTTCAAAAAACTGCATTATTGCAACACAGGAGGATGTTACACAAACATTGTCACTGCTTTGCAATAACTCGGTGTATATGCACGAAGGTGAAATAAAGCAAGGCTTTATTTCTCTCAAAAACGGTAACCGTGCAGGAGTTTGCGGTGTGTTTAATGCGGAGGGAATGTTAATATCTGTTACCTCAATAAATATTAGAATCGCGCGACAAATTTTTGGTTGTGCTACCGAATTGTTACCGCACACAAGTGGCGGGCTATTGATTGCGGGCCCGCCTGCAAGCGGTAAAACCACAATGCTGCGCGACCTTGTGCGGCTGCTTTCAAATGGGGAAAGCGGTTGTTATCGGCGTGTAGCGGTTATAGACAGTCGGGGTGAAATTTCGGGTGGTGGAACGCTTGATTTAGGTGTTAATACCGATGTTTTTTACACTGTTGACAAGGCGCTCAGCACACAAATTGCGTTGCGCACAATGTATCCCAATATTATCGCTTTTGATGAGCTTGGCACAGCGGCAGAGCTGCAAAGCGTTAAGGATTGCTTTAACGCGGGTGTAACGGTAATAACAACGGCACACGGTGGCGGAATAGAAGACATAATGCGCCGTGAGGTTACGCGCGAAATAATAAAAAGCGGCGCCGTTCAAAAGGTTGCGTTACTTTGTGAAAATATAGGTGAAACGCCACAAATTTTTAATGTTAAGGAGCTATTTGCGGGTGTTTTTGATTAAAGCTTTTGGAATATTTTTAATCGTTGTTTCTTGCTCGGCGGCGGGCTTTTTAAAAAGCAATTCTATAAAAAATCGAAGCAAAAAATTATCTGATTTTTGCGACAGTCTTGACACACTTTATCAGTATATTGAGCAGGGTGGAACGGAGTTATTTTTATCAATAGAAAACTCGTTTTCAAAATGCTCGTTTTTATGCTTTGAAAATCAAAAATTTTACTGCAAAGACAGCGATTTAAAGGATAAGGATAAAGCGGCAATTGACGATTTTTTCACCACACTTGGAACTTCGGCAAAAAAGGCGGAATGCGACCGCATAAACGCTTTCAAACTAAAAATTACGTCTCATTTTAAAGAGGCAGAAAACAATGTATTGCAACAAAGCAAGTTGTATCAAACTTTTGGTATATGTATAGGACTTGCGATAGGAATTTTATTGATTTAGAGGCAAAGATATGGATGTTGATTTTATATTTAAAATAGCGGCGATAGGAATTATTGTAACGGTGTTACACCAGTTGCTTGTGCGTTCAGGGCGTGAGGAGCAGGCTATGCTTGTAACACTGTCGGGACTTGTCGTAGTGCTGCTTATGGTTGTAGGCGCAATTGCCGATTTGTTCAGCACGGTTAAGGGTTTGTTTGGACTGTGAGCGGCGAACTTATAAGGACGATAGCAATTATAATAATTGCCGCAATTTTTGCAACTGCGCTAAGAACCCGTTTGCAAGAGCACGGTTTTTTGCTTGTGATTGCAACTGTTTGCATAGCACTTGTTGCGTTAATAGGTAATCTTTTTAGCGTTATTTCTAAGCTGCAAGATCTATTTCGCCAAAGCGGTAATGCAGGGGTTTATTTTGTTACGGCATTAAAGGCTTTGGGTATTTCTTACATAACAACCTTTGCGGCAGATGCTTGCCGCGATTTTGGACTAACCTCACTTGCTCAAACTGCCGAAATTGCAGGCAAGATAACCATTTTTGCTCTAAGCCTGCCGCTTGTGACCGCCGTGTTGGAAACGGCGTTAAAATTTATAGGACTATGAAAAAAATAATTATTTTTATAGCGCTGATATGTTTGCTTACAGTGCCGGTATATGCTCAAGACAGTTATGCTACACAATATGAAAATATTGGCGCCGATACGCTTGAAAATGGTCTTGATGAGCAAACTCGAGAGTTTTTTTATGAAAGCGGTATAGATGCTAAAAATCCTACATGGGTAAGCAAGCTCACAAGTGGAAATGTGCTTACTCATATATGGCAATTTATAACAAGCGGCGTAAAAGCACCTTTAAAAACAGGAGTTTTAGTTGCATCAATTATATTTTTGTCGGCGGCACTGACCGCATTTGGCACAGCGCCGCGTTTTGAAACGGCTATTTATGCTGCGGTGCTATCTATCGGCGCACTCATAGCAACAGATATATGGCAAAGTGTGGCAGCGGCGGTAAACGCCGTAAAGGGTTGCAGTTCTTTTATGCTTTCTTTTGTTCCTGTATTTGCAAGTGCTTTGGCACTTTCGGGCAAAACGGTTACAGCACCGGCTATGAGCGCGTTGCTGCTCGGAGCCGCTGAAGCGGTGTCATTTGTTGCGTCTTTTGCAGTGCTTCCGCTGATGGGTGGGTATCTTGCCCTTAGTATCAGCTCGGGCGTATCACCGCTACTTAACAGTTCGGGGTTGGTAGAGAGCGTAAAAAAGGTTTCTATGTGGATATTATCCTTACTCAGCACGCTTTTTATCGGTGTTTTGGGCATTCAAACAGCGGTCAATTCCGCAGCGGACAGCGTGACATTACGCACGGCAAAATTTATACTTGGCACCTCGGTGCCGGTTGCAGGCGGTGTATTGAGCGAAGCAGTATCTACAATATCGACATCAATGGGACTTCTTAAATCATCGGTTGGTATTTATGGTGTGGCGGCACTAATTTTTATGCTACTGCCAATAGTAATCGAGCTTATTTTGTGGCGTTTTGCGCTAATGCTTAATATATCTTTAGGTGAGGTTTTTTCACTGCCAAAAATAACAGGGATTTTAAAGGCGGTTGACTCTATGCTGTCGGTGCTTTTGGGCGTAGTTTTAATGGTGGGCGGAATGTTTATAATATCACTTTCGGTGGTTGTGATGGCATCAAAATGAACGGACTTTCTTCTTTTATAATCAGTTTTTGCGGCAGTTGTGTGCTGCTGGGTTTTTTATATATGCTTTGCCCTTCGGGCAGTATGAGCGCGCCTGTTAAATATGTTTTTTGCCTATGCTTTGTGTGTTGTGTGATTGCTTCGGTATTGACTATACCAAAACCCGATTTTTCCTATTTTGATAAGGCAAATAATGCAGAAATACTCACCGAGCAAAACACTGCTGTCACAGCTGAAATGGTTTTTGGTGAGGCTTTGCGGCAGAGCAACATAAATTTTAGAAAAATATCGGTTGAAACTAATAAAATGAGTGACGGCAGCATAATTATAAGTAAGGTAACTGTTTATACAACCGAGTACGCTCAAAAAGTGGGTGAGGTAATAGGCTCTGACAGTTATGAGGTATGTGTTATAAATGAATGAAAAAATTAAAAAGATAAGCAAAAATCCAAAGCTTTTGATAATTTTGGGCATTAGCGGCATATTGCTGATTTTTATTTCATCACTTTTTTCGGGGGATAAAAACGATGAAAAAAGTAATGTTAAAAGTGACGCAACATATACGACAAATGAGTATTGCTCTATGCTTGAGGATGATATAAAAGATATAGTTACCGGCATCACGGGCGACAAAAATCCAACGGTGGTTGTAACGCTCGAGAGCGGCATAAGATATTCTTATGCCAGCGCCGATGAAACCGACACCTCAAGCTCTACGGGTAGCGCTAACGACCAAAGCAGCGAGAGTAAAAAGCAGTCTTACATAACGGTAAAAACGGCCGATGGCGGTGAGCAGGCGCTTGTTGTTACCGAGATTATGCCCGAGGTACGCGGCGTTGCAATAATATGCGCGGGTGGCAATTCTGACATAACTGCCGAAAAAATAAAAAATGCCGTCACGGCGGCTTTAAATATAACATCAAAACGAGTATACATTTCAGGAGGAACGAATAATGAAAAAAGGTAAGGTTTTCGGAAAGCATCATGTTGTATTGGCACTTATGGTGCTGTGCTTGGGCGCTGCTGTGTGGCTTAATATGAAATTCTCTTCAAATGAAAAATATATGGGTGAGGCAACCTTTGTAAGTGATAGCCAGACCGCAAGCGGTGAGGCTATTCAAACCGCTGCAAAAGCGGAGGGAGAAGCCGATTATTTTGCTAATGCCAAAAAAGATAGGCAAAAGGCTCTCGACGAAGCACAGGAGTTGGTTGAAGAAACCTTAAAATCGGCAAATGCTACCGACAGTGAACGCGAGCAGGCCTTAAAAGCTACTTCGGCCATTGCTGCCCGTGTAGAAAAGGCAAATAATATTGAAACATTGCTTAAAGCCAAGGGCTTTGAAAAGGCAGTAGTGGTAATAGGTGACGATGATGTAAGCGTTGTTGTAAAGTCAGAGGGAATTACCACCGCACAGACCTTGCAGATACAAGATATAGTAACTGCTCAAACCGAAATACCTCTTAGTAATATAAAAATCGTAACAATAAAATAAATTCTTGCTTTAATGTAGGAATTATGTTACAATGTTTTTGTAATAATATTACAAAAGATAAAAATTATTGATTTTTTATATACGGAGGATAAAGCAATGGAAAAGAAAACTGAACTTTCCGTAAGCACAGATGTGCTTGAAAAAATGGCAGAGCTTGCCGCAACCGAAATTGAGGGTGTTAAGGGCATTGCAAAAAAGGCTATCGACCTTAGAGGCGCAGTTAAGGCTAAAAGTGTTGTTAAGGGCGTTAAGGTAGAAAGCATCAACGGAGCGCTTGAAATCAGTGTTTATATCAGCGTTGACTCAAAGGCAAAAATACGCGAGGTTGCCGAGGCTGTTCAGCAAAACGTTAAGGACAAAATCCAAACAATGACAGGCACCGCCGTAACACGAGTTAATGTTAATGTTGAAGACATTGATTTTGAAGAAGAATAATAATCTAAATGAATAAAGTTAAAAAAGACGATTGCATTTGCAATCGTCTTTTTCTTGCGAAAGAGCAGTAAAACGGTGCGTAAATAGGGGTAAAAAAGCGATTAGGTGAGTAACTGCGCTGTTCGATAAATTGGAATTTAGAATACTCCTTTATTGTACTTTTTTTGTACTGCAACAATGCAACCTATGCCAAGCACAAAGCCTATGATAAGTATAGCAACGGCAAGTATAAGCAATTTTTCAAACAGTCCTATAATGCCACTGAGTAGCATTACAGTTGCGATAAGAAGCATTGCTTTTCCAAAGGCTTTTCCGTAGGCCGATTTATCTGTGACTTTTGTTTGGTGGTAATCGTGAATCAAATCCGTTTTACCCTTGTAAATTGCAATACCCAATACCGTAAACAGAGCTGAAACCAGAAACATAATAATGGAATACA
>JAZQFX010000006.1:0-11649 GCA_045539695.1 Acutalibacteraceae bacterium | reverse complement strand
GAACTATCCAAATCCACGTGCTACTATTACCATTGTTTTCTTTCAACTCAGAATTGTTATCTTGAGGCGTTGAATTGTCGGTTTCCGTATCGGTTGCGATGGAACTTTGGGTTTCATTTGTATCAGGCTCGGAAGTGGTGGGCTTGCTTTGCGTTGAATCATTTGTGCTGGGTTTACTTGAGGTGGTCTGATTGGGTGTTGATATATCTGCTTTGGGAATAGCATAGCTACATACGTCACACTTGTTATCCTTGTTTTGATCCTTATGTGCCTCTTTGGCTACTGTGATAGTGCCGCAAGAGGTATCCGTACATACCCTCCAGTGATTATCCTTATCGGTTTTCCAATCAGAATTTGTGTGCTTATGTTCGCTACTGAGAGCGGTAAGTTTTAGCGAAACATTGATGCTACCATCGTCAAAGGTTTCTACTGTTGCAGTTTTGCCGTTAAGCTTTGCGGATACGTTTTTAGCAAATTTATATCCATCCTTGGGAATAAGAGAAAGCTTTACGGTGTATTCACTGCCACCCTTAAAGGTTTCGGTGGTTCCGGGGCTTATATAAGATGATGCCGATTTATACCAAGCAATACCGTTTTTATAAATTTTTGTAGAGGTTCCGTTAATTCCGTTGTCAGTGTAATACTCGGTTTCGTCAATTTTTGTATAATTGGGCTTTTCGCCTTCCTTAGGTGCGGTTACGTAAATAGAAACAGAAGAAATTTCCTTTTTCCCGTCACCAGGGACAATGTTTTTAAGAGATACTTTAGCATGGGATTTGTCGATTACCTCTAACGTAGCTGCGGCACCGTTAATGATGCACTGCGTAGCGGTGGTAAATTCATAGCCATCCTTGGCGGTAAGATAATAAGTTACCGTATATTTAGAACCTTCCTTAAAAGGATTATTTACAGTGATGTTTATGTTATTACTCTGATTTGTCCAGGTAACGCCGTTTGAACAGTTTGAAACGGTGCCATACTTTTCACTAAAATACTGCGTTGTATCAACCTTTGCAAAGGTGGGCGTTTTGCCTACAACGGGTTTTACAACATTAAGGTCAACCTTGCTTATAGCGGTTGGTGCCTTGGTAGCCTGATACGCCTTATAAATAGAAACTTTAGTTCTGTTTGCTTGAACAGCGGGGCCCGATATTTTAGCCGTTTCATTATTTATGTGAGGATTAATTGTTTCGGAAAAAGTGTTTCTGGATGTTGTTTCAAAATGAACATATACAACATACCAATATCCTTCTTTGAAGGTGTCATTAGCGGACATATCCTTTTCCCATTCCCAGCCTTCATCATATTCAACCCACTCGACACCAGTGATCTTGTGTGCGTCTGACCAGTTGGGGAGATCAGCCGAGAAATCAGGCTTCTCTTCGGCTACAGGAAGCTCGATATTCACCGCATCAACCATAGTAACGGATGCCGCAAAAACCGAGGTGGTTGGCATTAAACATAAAAGCATAATTGCCACCAGTAACATTGATAAAAGTTTTTTCATAAAAATCTCTCCTTTTTTACACTGCTTGACCAAAGCTAAAAAATATGATATAATATAAAATAGATTAGGGTGGTCTTTGTGTTCGATGGCACGGTACAAAGAACTTTATGATGTCATAAAGGGGTGCCCTGAAAATTTGTACGGCAAGAATTATACCCTACTTGATTATCTTGCATATATATTATAAATTATTCTTATTACACAGTCCCCACACAAAAGGAAATTAAAAGTGTGGGAAAATTACGTTTTTTAATAAAAAAGTGTTGGAAAAAGTGTGGGTATATAAAAAATTTGAGGAGAGAATTTATGTCGGGTATATCGGTTGTATATATAGCGGCGGCGGTTTGCTCACTTTTAATGCTTGTGGCATATTGCATTTTTATTAAGCGAAAATTTGCTTGGTTTTGGGTGCTGTTTTCAAGCATTTGTGTAGTAAATATTGGGTATTTTTGCCTTTCTATATCACAAACGTTAGAAGAAGCATTGCTTGCTAACCGAATAGCTTATTTAGGCTCGGTGTTTTTGCCAATGTCGATGCTGCTTATAATTTTAGATGCAACTAAGTTGAAGCATCCCAAATGGTTGTGGATACCGCTTGTGTGCATTGCAGTGTCGGTCTTTTTTGTGGCGGCAAGCCCCGGGTATCTTGATATATATTATAAAGAGGTATCGCTTATAACCATAAACGGTGTTACCGTTTTAGACAAGGTCTATGGTTCTTGGCATATACTTTATTTGTTTTATTTAGTGGGTTATTTTGCGTTGATGATAGCGGTAGCAATACACGCCACCCTAAAAAAGAAAATAACCTCTGCGGCGCAAACGGTATTGTTGCTTTGCGCGGTTTTTGTAAATATTTGTGTATGGCTTATTGAGCAGTTTGTTAAAATAGAATTTGAGTTTTTAGCCATATCCTATGTAATAAGTGAATTATTTTTAATAGGCGTTTATGTTTTGATGCAAGAAACAGAAAAACGAATAGCTCAAGCCAAAGCACAGTTTGACGCTCAAAACGATATGCAAAAATCGTCAATAAGTAATGCCGATTTTTCAGAGCAAACAAAAGAAATGTTTAGGCAAGGTATAACAACCCTTACACAAACCGAAAAGCTTATTTATGATTTGTATATTGAAGGCAAATCTACAAAAGAGGTTTTAGACGAGATGAACATAAAAGAAAACACCCTTAAATACCACAATAAAAATATTTATGGCAAACTGGGTGTCGGCTCCCGAAAAGAGCTAAAAGCGATAGCAAATAAATTGAAATAGAAAAAACCCTTCAGTTTTAAAATAACTTAAAATAACTGAAGGGTTTTTTTATTTACCTAAAATTGTTGGTAGTAACGACATAAGCCCGTCGTTTTCGCGTTTGTCATAAAGGAAGGGGAGCATACCGCTTTGATTTAAATTGCCGCCTGCAACACCAAGTGCTGCAAAGCCTGCAAGGCGAATAGACATTACACCTGCGGCAGAATCCTCGATGCCAACAATACGACTTTTGTCGGTAACGCCAAGTGCCATAGCAGTTTCGGCATAGAGCCATGGGTGTGGCTTTGCCTCTATTTCGCCTAAAGTACCCGATTGACCTTTACGAATGGCGGTACCTGCTGTGATAATAGCATCGTAAAAATCTACAGGGTCGCCCATACCAAGCGTTTGAAAAGCGTTAAGTATTTCGGGCCAAGCTTTTTGATAAAGCCCTGAGGTTACAAGACCTATTTTAACATCGTTTTCCTTAAGTGTGTATAAAAATTCCTTTAAATTAGGTGCAGGGGTAAAGGCTCCCGGTTTGCCGCGACCAGAGAGAATTTCGTTCATTTCATACTCGGTAATTTCAAAATACTTGTTTACCGCATCCTTAATAGCGGTTTTGGGTGAGTATTTTTTTATGCAGTATGAAAGATGCTCGGTAACCGAATAACCCGAAACGTGTGGCAAATCCTCGGTTTCAAAGCTAAAGCTTTTGTTACCCGTCATCCAAGCAGTTACCTGCTCAATAATCCAAATCCAAAAGCTCTCACTATGAACGCTTGTACCGTCAAGGTCCATAAGCACTGCTTGCGCAGGCGACACAAACTCGGGCTTTTTAAGCTCGTATATAGCGGGGTGGCCCGATGAGGATTTAACATAAGTTAGTGTTTTATTGTCAAACTCTATAAGCTGAAGCTTTTGGTCAAGGGTAGAGTATATACCACTTACTCCGTCTTTACCGCTTACAAAAAGGTTGTTTTCGCTTTTTTCAAGCGGTATAAGGCTTTTTTGTTCTTCTTGGTTTAAATTACCAATACCGTTTATATACATTTTGTTACCCCTTATCTATCCCATTCGTCAAGCCAATGCTTAACAGTTATATCTTCGGTAGCAAAAGGTTGGTCTGCCTTAATTTCGATAACTCGGGTTTCGCCCTTTTCCATATCGAAGAAGTTGTCAGACATATATGTACCGCTAAATTCAGGAACAATGATATTTACCATGCGCGCATAAGCGGCAGTAGCGGTAATTGTGACAGTAGCACACTTGTCGCACTTGCGCTCGATTGATACTTTAAGTTTTGGGTCGCACCAAGCAACGTCCTTCCACAAATCAGGGAAGTAGAAGGTTTTGGTTGTGTCAGTATCGGTTATAAGCTCGGCTATGACGATGCGGTTTGTACCGCTTTCGATAATATCATCAAGGCAAATTATTTTTGCAGATGTGTTAGGTGCTACGTTGACCGTGGCGCTTTTTTCGCTATAAATATTGCCGTTAACGTCGGTGTAGCGAATATTTAAAGTACCGTTTATATCACTTAAAGTGTCATTTACAACAAATGCAAATGTACCGTCTTTGTGCTTTGTAACGATTGGCGTTACGGGTTTATACGAGCGCTTTGCAGCATAATATGACGCCTTTGGTATCATATAGTAATCAAGTAAAGCCCAAGTTCCGCTTGGCCAAATGTCAGAGCACATCCAAAACATAGCGCCGCCACAGTCGCCCTTGCGCGAACGATGGAATTCGCTATCGGCACGCACATATTCACTGTGAAGCGCCATAGAGTGCTTTACATAGCCTGTAAGGCAATCAAATTCGCCAAAGGCTTCGGTTGCGGCCTTGATTTGCTTTTCAACAAAAGGAATGCCGCCGTAGCCATCGTATGGGTTGCGTGTAAAATGCAGATTATAAATTTCGTTTACAGGCCAAAGACTTTCTTGTGGTATGTATTTTTTGAGCGATTCTACACGACAAGCACCCTGAACCGCAATTTCAGATGCCATTGGCGCTTCACGCTCGGCCAAAATATCACGGAATTCGGTAAAACGACCGTGACCAATAGAAGGCTCATAGCTGTTAACGTGGCTATCACCTGAGGTTAAATCGTTACCAACACTACCAAAAGAATATGGTGAAGACGGCATATAAGGTCTTGTGCCGTCAAGGTGGTGGCACATACCGCAAAGGGTATAATAAACAAGGTGGTCGCCGCGACTTTTAAGCTGACCTACTGTACCGGTTTTTTCGTTACCGCCTGTTGCCACGAAAAAGCTTGGATGTGTCTGAAGTCTGCTTATTTGATATTCAACCTCTTCAATTACCTGCTCGTTAAAGCCCTCGTAATCATCGGGAATATCGGCACACGCAAACTGAAAATCCTGCCAAACTAACATACCGGTTTCATCGCAAAGGTCAAAGAAAATGTCTTTTTCATAAATACCACCGCCCCATACGCGCAGACAGTTAAAGTTTGCGTCGTGCGCCATCTGTATAGCCTTGCGGTATTTATCGTCGGGGATGCAGCCCGTCATAATATCAAGCGGCACCCAGTTAGCCCCTTTAAGGAATATTTCTACGCCGTTGATTTTAAATTTGCAGTAAAATTTTTGTGTGTCGGCAGGGGATTGATCGTGCTCTACCGTGCGGAAGCCAAAACGACCACACTTTGTGTGGGTTTCTTTTTCATTTTCAATGAGCGTCACTTCGTAGTTATAAAGATGTGGCTCACCTAAGAATTTTGGCCACCAAAGCTTTACATCGTCTATAAAGATATTGCATATTGTTTTATAGCCGTCAACGCTTACGGTCTTTTCAATGGTGGTGTCGCAGTCCCACACCTTTACGCGAAGGAATTTTCCGCCGACATCCCAAGGGTTTAAATCCTTGCCTAAATGAACAATTAAAGCCGCTCTACCGTCAAGCTCGGGCCTAATTATTACGTGAGAAATTTCATTGCCGGGTAAAATCTCAAGCCTTACATCCTGCCAAATACCCATGGCGGGGAAGTTGGGCGCCCAGTCCCAAGAGAAGTGGCACTGCGCTTTGCGAATAAATATACGCTGAATATCAAAGCAACCAAAGTAACCCTCTTTTGGAAATTCGCTTGCCTTTTTACGAATGGACAAAAGCTTTACTGTAAGCGTGTTTTCACCTATCGACACATAGTCGTTGATTTTGAACGTATAACGCAAAAACATATTATTGGTATCGGCAATTTTGACATCGTTTATATATATTTCAGAAAAGGTATCAATGCCGTCAAAAACAAGCTTAATTTTATCTTGAAGCATTTTTTCGGTGATATTGAACTTCTTTTCATAAATCCAGTCTTGCTCGGCAACCCAACCGCAGTTGGTTGCATTATCAGAATAATAAGGATCTGGTATTACTGCCGACTGCATCAGATCGTTATGTACATCACCGGGTACAATTGCTTTATATGTAGCATTGGTTTCGGGGCTTTTAAGAATCCATTCACCATTGAGTAATATTTTTTCCATATTTTTAAATCCTTTCGGGTTTTTAACTAAATTATACTAACAACTGTAGGATATTACAAGGCTTTTATATTATAAAAAATTATTCAAATTATAAGAAAAATTATTTAAAATTTGCTTGTTTTTAATGGAGTGTTGTGCTATACTTACTCCCGTACGAAATTTTTAGTTTAAGAGGGGATTTTTGTGGAGATTTTACTCACATTGTCTGTAGCAATTTTTGCAGGGCTTATGCTGTCGCGTGTGGCTAAAAAGTTAAAGCTGCCTGCAGTAACTGCTTATCTTGTAGCGGGTGTGCTTATAGGGCCTTTTGTTTTGGGTGCCTTGGGCATTGAGGGGCTTGGTTTTACAAGTCACGAAAACGTAAAATCATTCAGTCTTTTAAGTGATATTGCGCTTGGCTTTATTGCATTTGCTATTGGTAATGAGTTTAGACTTGCTCAGCTTAAAAAGATTGGTAAGCAAGCTACTATAATAGGTGTTTTTCAAGCGGTATTTACAACCATTTTAGTCGATGCGGTGCTTATTGGCTTGCATTTTATTATTCCTGATAAGTTTCCGCTTGAAGCGGCAATAGTTTTGGGTGCGGTGGCAGCCGCAACAGCGCCTGCGGCAACGCTTATGGTTGTTCGTCAGTATAAGGCTAAGGGCCCTGTTACCGATGTTTTACTACCGGTTGTAGCGCTCGACGACGCAGTAGGTCTTGTGCTTTTTGCAATATCTTTTGGTGTGGCAAAGGCAATAAGCAGTGGAACAGTGGATATGATATCTGTAATTGTAGAGCCTATTGCAGAGGTTGTTATGTCGTTATTGCTTGGCTTTGTAATGGGTGCAATCTTTACATTTTGTGAAAGATTTTTCCATTCTCGTTCAAAGCGACTTGCAATGTCGGTGGCATTTGTGTTGGCAACCGTAGGTCTTTCAAAAATAAATTTTGAAATCGGCGGTGTGCATATTGCCTTCTCATCATTGCTTGTTTGTATGATGCTTGGCACCGTATTTTGCAATATGTGCGATTTTTCTGAAAATCTTATGGACCGACTTGACCGTTGGACCGCGCCGCTGTTTATACTTTTCTTTGTAATATCAGGCGCAGAGTTAGAGCTTTCTATATTCAAGGACTTAGCCGTTGTGCTTATCGGTGTGGTTTACATAGCTTCACGCTGTGTTGGTAAATACTTTGGCGCACGCATTAGCTCTAAGTGGGTAAAGTGCGACGAAAATATTGTAAAGTATTTAGGTATAACCTTGTTCCCACAAGCCGGTGTAGCTCTTGGTATGGCTATAAAAGCGGAGGAACTGGGACCGGTTGGTTTAATAATTGCAAACATAACCTTGTTCGCAGTTTTAATTTACGAAATTGTTGGTCCTGCGCTTACTAAAATGTCACTTCTTAAAGCCGGCGAAATCGACCCCGAGGGTGCAGTCAGCGAAAGAAATAAATAAACTAAACAGTAAAATAAACATTCCTTGCTATAACATAATAGCAAGGAATGTTTTTAGTTTATAGTGCTTCGGCAAGTTTTTGGGCTGATTGATATCTATCAAGGGGGTTTACACTAGTACACTTTTTAACAATTTTACCCGACCTGCCGCGTGCCAATGTTTCACTTGGGTGTTTACCGGTTAGCATTACGTTAAGCAATATACCCATTGCGTAAATATCGGTTCTGGCGTCGCTGCTTGTTACACCCAACTGTTCGGGTGAAGCATAACCAACCGTGCCCATTATAACGGTGTCCCTTGTGTTAGCGGATGCAATTCTTGATATGTTTAGGTCTATTAAGACAACACGACCTTCGTCTGAAATAATTATGTTTTCGGGTTTGATATCTCGGTGAACGATATTTTTTTGATGTAAAACGTTAAGTGCATTGCAAACCGAGGTAAGCACGCGCTTTGCACCACGATATTTATAGTTTCCGCTTTTCATAACGTCGGCAACGGTTATGCCGCTGATAAATTCTTCTAAAACAATCTGCCCATCGCTAAGGGTTACCACGTCATATATTTCGGGTAGATTTTCGGCTTTAATGCTGCATAAAATTTCGTATGCCGTAACAATTTGAGGAAAGCTATGCAACACTAAATCGCGGTTTAAGTGCTTATGTCTTATGCGCAAGGTTTTGCAATCATTTTTATCGGAAAGAACAGAGATAATTCTGTAATTTTGAAGTAATTTTTTGATGTATTGTTCGCGCGTTGATTTAGAGCTGTTCATTTAATTTCGCCGCCGTTCCACTCTTGGTATAAGGCATCGTAATTATCGGCTATGTTTCGATAATAGTAAAAGCCAAAGGTTTTGCAGTCATAAGCACAATGTATTGTTAACTGTGCTGTGCGATTTGATTTATCTGCAAAGGCGGATTCAAATATATCTAGGGTTTTACTCGCAATGTAAATATCGGTTAGATTATAGCAATTTGAAAATGCATTTTGCCATATCGTTTTAACCGTAGCAGGAATTACAACCTTTTTAACCGTTTTGCTTATTGCCAAATCACAAAAAGCGTTTGGCATAATTGCGCCGACACGTTTTCCGTCGATTTCTTGTGGTATAGTATATATTCCATCGCTTGCGGCTGTTTGTACACCTGTAATCACAATAACATCCGAAATGGGTTGTGCAGGTACATTGCCTTCGGTATAGCAATCGGCGGCAACAGCATCGCGGTAGATATAAACCGCTTGGGTGGGTGTGATTGTTTCTTGTGTGTTATCTTCTTCTGAACTTTGACTATCATTGTTATCACTTTGTTGATGTTCGGATTGTGATGGGGTTGATGTACTAACGTTACTCGATGCTTCACTATTAATATTGTCGCTTTGTGAACTGTTGAAAGACGAGGTTTCGTTGCCTTTGTCATCGGGTTCGGTTACAGTGTCTTTACTATTTTCAGGTAGTGAATTATCGGTGTTTGAGTTGTTGCTAATAATTTCGTTCGACGAAATATCACTTTGATTAGTAGAAACTTTTTCTGATGTTATTTCGCTTTGTGTTATATAATCACTAGAAGCGTTATTTACCTTATTTCCACCTAAAGCAAATATTGTTACAACAAAAGTGAGCACAAGCAACAAAAAGGCGGCAAGTATATACGGCCACCTTTTATTGTTTTTTGGTTGATTTTCAATTGTTTGTTTTTGCTCTAAAGAGGACATACAAAACACGCAAAACCGAGCGTTATCTTCTATATCAGCATGACAAAACGGACATTTTTTCATTTTTGCTTACCCCAAAGTATCTAAACCGTATTCATATAAAAGCTCATTGATTTCTACTACGGACATACCCTTACACACACCGTAAAGCACAATGCTATCAAATGGGAGTTTCACATAAAGTGGTGAATAACCTGCCGTTTTAAGCAAGGTTTGCATTTCGTCAATATTAAGCTTCATTGCTATTGCCAAACACAACAGTTTGTTGCGTTCAGGAATACGAAGTCCCGAAAAAATTTGATAGCCGTAGACCTCGCTCATTTCTGCCTCTTTTATAACGGCAGATTTTTTTAATCCCTTTTTCACAAGTAATTGTTCAAGCATTTCTGATAACGTATCTTTAATTAAATACTGCTTGTTTTCGTTATAAAAGGTTGTGAAATCGGGGCAAAGTCCCAACTCTTCTACAATTTTTGATGTATCTTTTTGCATTGTCGCCACCCTTTCGCCACATAATAATACCATAAACGACAAAAAAATACAACTATGCTGTCAGCATAAGACTTTTAAAATATAAGGTGCTAAAATATTTCAAGGATGAGGGACTTTTATAGCTTCGCATCCTCCGCTGATAGCATATTATCAATCGGCACTTGGAGTGCACGTGAAAAAATTACTAAATCAATGTCGGTCACAAACCTCTCACCGTTTTCGACCCGACGTATGAAATAATGGTCTACATCAAAACCAAGTAATTGCATTTTGGTAGCAAGCTTCCGTTGAGAAAGCTTTTTGCTTTTGCGTATTTCGGCAATTCGCCGTCCGCAAAGATTGTTTGTGCCGTCAGCGGCCTTAATTTTGAACATAAAATTTTCCCTCGTTTTGTTGAATAGTATTTACATTTATTTTATTTTATGCTATAATGGCATAAAATTGGTGAATAGTATTCAACATAACGAGGGCTATTTATATGGAGGTATTAATATGAACGGAAAAAACACTTTAAAAAAGGCACTTACAGTAGTAACTGCAGTTGTAGTAGCACTGGCAATCTCGGTAGGAAGCGCTGTGCTAATACATAATAGTGATAAAGACAGTACTACTGCCTCTACTACAGTAAAAGACGGTCTTTCTGCTTATGAGATAGCTAAGCAGTACGGTTATGAGGGCACCGTGCAGGAATGGCTTGGTAGCTTAGAGGGTAAGTCTGCCTATGACATAGCGGTAGCAAACGGCTATTCAGGTAGTGAAACCGA
Source organism: Acutalibacteraceae bacterium (assembly GCA_045539695.1). Taxonomy (GTDB): domain Bacteria; phylum Bacillota; class Clostridia; order Oscillospirales; family Acutalibacteraceae; genus UBA737. Next base: position 970 of record JAZQFX010000006.1, on the reverse strand, counting down.
TTGGACAGCCACGCTTAAAGCCACAGCCGGCAAAGACGGTGTTGGTATAAAGACCGCCGCATTTAACGCGGACGGTCAGTTACTGCTTACCCTTACCGATGGCACTGTATTAAACCTCGGTAATGCCAAAGGTGCTGACGGCAAAGACGGCTCAAACGGTACCGACGGTAAAGACGGCGCTGACGGCGTAGGAATCACTGCGGCAAATATAAATGCCGACGGTGAACTTGTTATTGCTTTTAGTGATGGCAAAACCGTTAATTTAGATAAAGTTGTTGGTATAAACGGTAATGACGGTATAGGTGTATTATCGTCTCAGATAAACTCAAACGGTGAGTTAGTAATCGAATATTCAAACGGTCAGCGCGCAAACTTAGGTGTTGTTGTGGGCGCCGACGGTAAAGACGGTCTTGATGGCGTCAAGGGCGATAAAGGTGATAAAGGCGACAAAGGTGAGCAGGGAATACAGGGTATTCAGGGTGTACAAGGTGAAAAGGGCGATAAAGGTGACACCGGTGCCGCAGGTCAAGACGGTGTAAGTGTAACCAAGACTGAAATCAATAATAAGGGCGAGCTTGTTATTACCCTTTCAGATAACACCGTATCAAACCTTGGCGTAGTAGTTGGGGCTAAAGGTGACAAAGGCGACAAGGGAGATACCGGTGCCACAGGTCAAGACGGTATTGACGGCACTAATGGTAAAGATGGTATCAACGGTCAAGATGGTAAAGATGGTGCTGACGGTATCAGCGTAACAGGCGCCGAGATAAACAGTAATGGTAATTTGGTGCTTGCTTTTTCTAACGGTCAACGCACCGAGCTTGGTAACGTTATAGGAGCTAAAGGTGACAAGGGCGATAAAGGTGAAACCGGCGCCACAGGTGCACAGGGTGAGCAAGGTATTCAAGGTATACAAGGTGTTCAGGGTGAAAAAGGTGACAAAGGCGATAAGGGTGACACAGGTGCCGCA
>JAZQFX010000005.1:0-35203 GCA_045539695.1 Acutalibacteraceae bacterium | reverse complement strand
TCGTGTTAGTCCTACTACATTAAAAAAGAACCTAGCGTTGATCAACGCTAGGCCCAAAAAAGTTTTAGGTTTCAAAAAACCAGTTGATTTATTTGAACTTTCTTTATCTAAGTGTTGCACTTAGTTTGACAATTCATTTTTCTTAATCGTTTTTATATTTTTCTTTAAGTCCGTCTAAAACCGCTTGGGCTTGGTTATAGTAGGTATCAATGTTCTTATCCTTCGCAATGGTGGTGCCCTCTATTGTGCGGCAAGAAATCTGAAGCCCTTTTGGCGTGGTAAATAGGTTGTCGGCCTCTTTGCAAAACTCATAAAAATCTTCTTCAAATTTTATCGGTTCGCCTTCAAACAATTCGATTTCTTTAGACAAACCCGATAAATGCTCATAAGAACCGTCGTCGGTTATAAACAGCAGTGCGCTTGGTTCACTCGCAATAATTGTAGATGCCTTGGTTCGTGCCATATAGCTTGCATTTGAGTTGCCCTGTGATTCTTCAATTGAGCAGTTGATAACACTTATATTAACTTCACCGTCATCGTTTATGTCCTTGAAGTACGGCTTTAAATATTCACCCATTTTTTCACAGTTTTGGTCACCGGTTATTGAGTGCGTAAAAACAACTATTGTAGCATCGTATTTGGTTTTTGTGGCACATTGAGCTACAAAAACCGAAATGCATGCCGCAAGAGCCAAAACAATAAGAATAACCCATTTATCGTGATACCAAATGTTTTTAAATTTTTCACTAAAAGTGCTTGGAGCGGCATAAACCTCGCTGGGCTTAGGCCCTGCATCAAGCTCACCGCTTTGCATTTTTTTAAGCTTCAAAAACTCTTGTTGCGCAAACCTGCGTTGACGCAAGGTATCACTCTCTTTTTTATTTGCCATAAAAACAATCCTTTCGTAACTATCTATAATGAATTAAATTATGTTTTTTGAAAGCTTTTCGCTTAACTCCTCAAAGGTTATAAAGCTATAACCGAGTTTTTTGAGCATAAGTATCAGTTGCTCTATATGTTTGCCGTAGCTGCTTATACCATATTGTAAATAATACTGGTCATAGGGCTTCAGACCCTTTAAAAACGGAATTTTTTGTGTGGTTAATTCAAACGGATGCAAATAAAATACATAGTAATCGTTTTGCTGCAGGTATTGCTTTATAACACCTTTTATAAAGCCCCAATTACTTAAACGCACATAGCCGCCACCGGAAATGGGGTAGGGCTTTCCAAAAATTTTTTGTTTTGAAAGTCCAAATTCAAAGAAACCACCATTATGAAAAATATCCTTTGAAATCTCTTTAAATCCTTTTAAATTAAGATTTACGGTGTGGCGAGCTTTAATAAAATCAAGATGGCTTGAATCATATTTAAAGCCGAGATCTTTTAAAATGTTAAGCCGCTTGTCGTCAAGACTAAAAAACGGAGCACGAAAACCCACTATCTCAGTATCAAAAAGGCTGTCAAGCCGTTGCTTTGATTTAGATATTTCATATTTAAAGGTTTCCTCACTCACATCCATCGGAGCTATGTGTTCATAGCTGTGAAGCGCTAATCGGTGCCCGTTTTTAATATTCTCACTTAAGCGGTCAACAATTTTGGGTGCAAATGAGCCGACTGTGAAAAGTGTGCTTTTAATATTATATTTGTCAAGAATTCGCATATATTCATCAAAGCCGTCAAGCAGGTCAACATCAACACTTTGTGATGAGTTTGCCACGCATTCGGTATCGGTGAAGGCTTCAACGTCCATAGTAAAAACCGCATATTTTTTTCTTAGCATTTTTATCCCTTAAAAAAGTTTATAATTTCGTTGTCGTACTTTTCGGTATTATTTATTCTAAGGTGTGAATGACCGCCGCGGTCAAACCACACTATTTTTTTATCTTTTGCACTGCATTTGTCAAAAAGCTTTTGCGATTTTTTAGGTATTGAAAAAATATCTTTTTTGCCATATAAAAACAGCACTCGCGCATCACTTTTGATGCGTTTTATAGCCGATATAGGCTTATCCTTATACACATTTGTTCCGGTATGGCTGTTAATATGGAGCATAACAAGGTCGAGAACAGGGAATAGTGGGCGCTTGTCAGCCATCATATGACGTTTAAAGGTTTCGCGGAACGAGATAAAGCAGCCTTCGGTTACGAAACCTTTAACAAAATCGGGGCAGTCATTATTTATCATTGCAAAGATGCCCGATGCTGTACCTATGCATATGCCGTGGTACCAAACCTCTTTGTTGCCAAATTGCTCGTTTACGAACTTTGACCAGGCAATAACATCGCTTGATTCTTTAACACCGATTGTATTATATGTGCCACTGCTTTTGCCGTGACAACGTGTATCTACTACAAGAATATTAAATCCGGCTTCTTTGTATGGCGGGGCAAAATAGTATGAGTATACAAGACTTTCACATCTGCCCGGAAGTATAATTACGCATTTGTCAGCGCCAAAATCAAAATATTCACCAAAAAGTTTAAAACCGTCATTTTCTATTTCAACTTTGGTTATTTTATCGCGATATTTATCTGCCCATTCGATACCGGCATTCCACATATCGAGCTGCTCTTGATTATCGGGGGCAGAGCAAACTCGCGCCCACTTTTCAGGTGAGGTTCTCACAAGCTGGGTGTAATACACTTTTTTTGAAATTGGATATGTGTAAATGAGCATTGCAACTAAACCGCCCAAGAGTAAAGCCGCAATTATTATAGCGAATATTTCCATAAACTCCTCCAAAGAAAAGGTTGTATTTGATAATATAAAAACAAATTTAAGACATTATAACACAAAGAAACAGTAATTTCATCCTTTTTATAGAAATTTTTTGAAAATGTTGAAAAAAGGTACTAAATATGATATTATAACCTTGTATTTTTTTAAGTGAGGATTTAGGAGGAAAAAATGTTTGATTTTGCTATTATACCCGACACTTCTTGTGATTTGGTAAAGGAATTGCGTGATAGATTTGATGTTCCGGATTATATAAGCGGCCTTGTATATTTTCCGGACGGTCATTGCGAGCCCTCAGATATTGACTGGGAGCGCCATGATCCAAAACAGTTTTATGAATCTATGACCGATAAAAAAACACTTTATAAAACTTCGTGTGCCCCAACAGGCGATATTATTGAAGTTTTTGAAAAAAATCTTAAGGCTGGCAAGGATATTTTGTGCATAACATTGTCGTCGGCTCTGTCAGGAACCTATTCAACCTGCGAAATGGTAAAAAAAGAGTTGTTGCCTAAATATCCTGAACGCAAAATTATTTGTGTTGATTCTATGCGTTATTCTACAGCACTTTCTATGTTGGTTATAGAGGCAGCAATTAAACGCAAAGAAGGTCTATCGTTAGAAGAAACAGCTGAATACATAGAAAATAATAAACACCGTTTACATCAAATCGGTCCTATGGATGATTTGTTTTTCCTGTGTAAAACGGGCAGAATTTCTAACTTTAAGGCATTTTTTGGCACCTTAGTGGGTATTAATCCTATGGCTGATTTTAATCGACACGGTCTTTCAGAGGTAATTGCAAAATTCAAGGGCAAAAAGGCGGCTTTTGATGCTGTAATTAAATATATGAAAAAAACAATCAATAATCCTGAAGAGCAAATTATATTTGTTGCGCATTCAAACCGTCAGGCAGCCGCTGAGCTTTTGCGCGATATGATTATTAAGGAGTTTAATCCTAAAGAGGTTATTATTAACCATGTAGGTATGTCGTGTGGCGCATCGATTGGACCAGGCTTATGCGCGGCGTTTTATTGGGGCGACGAAATCAGTGAGGATATGGCACGCGAAAAGGCTATAATGAATGAAATTGTAGAAGGTCAAAAACAGCGTTGAGGTGTTTATATGAAGGATTTTATAATTTTTGGTGATTCCACCTGCGATCTCGATAAAGAATTGAGAACTAAGTATAACATTGAGTATCTTGCAATGAATTTTTCGATAGACGACAACGAATATGTTGCATCACTTGATTGGGAAAATCATAGTCCACAAGAGTATTACGGTCTTATGCGTGACGGAAAACGTGTTTTTACTGCGCAGGTGCCTAAAAATGTATATTATGATGCATTTAAAGCAGCCGTTGAAGCAGGCAAGGCAGTGCTTTATATTTCTTGTTCATCGGCGCTATCAGCTTCGATTAATACGGCACGCTTGGTTGCTGATGAGTTAAAAGCGGAATATTACGATGCTGAAATTTATTGCATAGATTCGCTTATCAGCTCCTTAGGTCAAGGTTATCTTTTAATTCAGGCATCAATTAAACGCGACGAGGGCTTTTCGGCAGAGCAAACCGCAAAGTATATCGAGAGTATACGCTTAAAGGTTAATCAGTGCGGAACTGTCGCTTCTATGGAATATTTGCGCAGAGCGGGACGAGTTAAGGCATCAAAGGCGTTTTTTGGTAATCTTTTCGGTGTAAAGCCAATTATTATTTCTGATATTAAAGGTCAGAATTATGCATATAAAAAGGTTAAGGGCACCGTAAATGCCCGCGCGGCAATTGCTGAGCATATTGTAAATGCGGCAGATGGTATTTATGACACCGTTTTGATTTCGCATGCGGATTGTGAGGAGGATGCTATGCTTCTTCGCGATGAAATATTAAAGAAATCAGAGTTTAAAGAAGTTATATTCGGGTGCATCGGACCCATTGTGGGCGCATCGGTAGGACCCGGTACTGTTATTGCTTTTACTTTTGGTCAAGAGGTTACTATTGAGGGGAATGAATAAACCATGCAGCAGTTTATAGACGGTAATGTTCTCAATTACATATTTACCGTCGGTTACAGAAATCTGAAAAAGAATATGAATTCCATAAACGACCTTAATGTGTTTCCTGTGCCCGACGGTGATACAGGCACTAATATGGTGCATACATTCGGTGGTGGACTGGGTTCTGTAAATGTTCAAAAAAATGTCGGCGAATATATGCAAGAGCTTTCTAAAGCGGTGTTGCTTAGCGCAAGAGGAAATTCCGGCGTAATATTTTCACAGTTTGTACGTGGACTTTACCGTGGCTTTGAAAACAAGGAAAGTATTTGCTTTGCCGATATGGCATATGCTTTTGAGTGCGCAAAGGAAGACGCATACAAATCCATTATGGCACCCACAGAGGGTACGATTTTAACGGTTATAAGCGATGCGGCCGATTTTCTTAAATTGAATGCTTGTCAATACACCGATTTTAAATCGGGACTTGAGTCTCTTATTTCTTGTATGAAGCAAACCTTAGAAAAAACTCCTGATATGCTTCCAATTCTTAAAGAAGCAGGTGTTGTTGACAGTGGTGCCGCAGGCTTGGTTTGTTTTTTTGAGGGCATTTATGCTTATTTTTGCGGTGTATCTGTAGATGATATCGACGAAATTGATATAATTACGCCAAAGACTGTAACAAAGGTAAGCTTTGGACCTGACAGTGTTATGGAATACGGCTATTGCACCGAATTTATACTTCAGCTTATGAACGCAAAGACCGATATAAGCGCGTTTTCTAAAGAGAAATTTGTTTTGCCGCTTAATTCTATGGGCGATTCAATAGTTGCTGTTGTAAATGACGGAATAGTAAAAATTCACATTCATACTTTTACGCCTGAAAAGGTTCTGGAGTACGCAAGACAATACGGTGAGTTCGTTACCATAAAAATCGAGAATATGTCGGTGCAGCACAACGAAACACAGGTAACGTCGGAAACCTCTGAGCCCCAAAAAGAGCACGTAAAATATGCTATAGTTGCTGTGGCTTCGGGTAAGGGAATAATAGATTATTTTTATAGCATTGGCGCGAGTGCGGTTATAGACGGCGGTCAGACTAATAATCCATCGGTCAATGATATGCTAAAGGCGTTTGACAGCTTTGATGCAGAGCATATAGTTGTGTTGCCAAATAATTCTAATATTATTCTAACTGCTAATCAGGCTGCCGATATTTATAATAAATCTACTGTACATGTTATACCGACTAAATCGGTGGTAGAGGGCTACAGTGCACTTTCTATGATGAATTTGTGGTGTGACAGTGTCGAAGAGCTTATAGACGATATGAGTTCGGGCCTATCTACCGTTACCTCGGCATATATCACCACCGCTACACGCGACACTAATATTGACGGTGTAGAAATTGAAAAGGGTAAATACATAGGAATTAAGGACAAAGAAATTTTGCTTTGTGGTGATGATAGATTTAATTCTGCAACAAACCTTATTACAAAGATAATGCAACAAAGCGAAAAATCGGTTATAATTGTTTTTTACGGAAAATCGGTTCCATCTGCAGAGGTAGATAATCTAAAGACATTTCTTGAAAACGAATACCCACTTGTAGATATCGGTTTTATAGATGGAAAACAAGATATCTATGACTATATTATTTCATTTGAATAGGGTGTTTTATGAATAAAATCGTTGTTGATATTTATGGCGCGGATGCCGGCGTCGAGGTTGTTGTTCGCGGTGTTGCCAAGGCAATCAATAGGTGCGGTATTTTTCCTGTATTGGTGGGCGAACAAAGCTTAATCGACAAAATAATGGCTGAAAACAATATATCTAATAATTGTTATGAGGTTATTGATACCGACGATTATATAACAAATAATGAGCCTGCAACCTGTGTTTTTGGTGGAAGAGATAACAGCTCAATTGTGTTGGCGTATGAACGACTTAAAAAAGATGATGAGTGCGTGGCAATGCTGTCAGCAGGTAATACGGGAGCTTTGTTGGTGGGTTCAATTTGTAGATTGGGATTACTACCGTCTATTAAATTTCCGTCATTGTGTAGCGCTTTGCCTTGCGCCGACGATAACTTAATTTGTCTTGTAGATTGCGGTGCGGTAATCGATTGCACAGCAAACGATCTTGTGCGATTTGCTAAAATGGGTAATGTGTTTTCTAAATGCTATTGTGGAGTTGAAAATCCGCGAGTGGGTCTTATGTCGGTTGGCAGAGAAGATGCAAAGGGTAGCGCACTTACGCTTGAGGCATTTAAAAAACTCAAGGAGCTTGATATTAACTTTATTGGCAACCTTGAGGGCAGCGATATGGTATCAGGCTATGCTGATGTTATTGTTACCGATGGCTTTTCGGGCAATATATTGCTAAAAAATACTGAGGCGGTCGGCAATAAAGCAATGCGGATAGTTGAAAGTGTATGCAAAGATAATCCCGAACTTGCGACAGAAATAAAAAAAGAGCTTTCAAAAAGTTTTGATTTTAATTCTCGCGGTGCAGCAACGTTTTTGGGCACAAAAAAGACGGTTGTTAAAATGCACGGTTGCGCAAATGAAGATACAACCGTTGCTTCTATTGAGCAAATACTGCGCCTTGAAAAATCAAATTTTTCGCAAAAAATTGCTGCCGCGTTAGGTAACTAAAAAAACAAAGACAAGCATTAAAAAATGTTTGTCTTTGTGTTTGTTTTATTCTTTTGTAAGAGATGCCACAAATATTAACTGGTGTAAAAAATATCTTAATGGCAGGCATATAAGATAAACAATATTAAAATTTAAAAATAGCGGTATATTAGGTAGCAGTAATGAAATTGTTATGCACATCAATGTGTATACAAAATAGCTTATTATAGTATAAACTATTGTTGTGAGATATTCTATTTGAGTGATTTTTTTGAGAAAAATAAATTTGCTGAGAAAAATATTTAAAAGCAAGGAAGCTCCGCCAACAGATGATATTATAAAAGGTATGTAATTAGGCTTTGAGAAAAAACTTGCAATAATTAAAATCAGCTCAGCTGCCGCGAACGAAAATATTGTTCCTCTTGCTAAAGCAAACAGGCTTTTATATATCTTTACAGTGTCGCCGATTGGATTAAAGTGAGAAGAGGCATTATTTTCAATATAGATTGCATCTATGGGTACGGTAGTTATTTTAAGCCCCTTTTTTGCGGCATAGTAAAGCACATTCATTTCATAATCGTAATTGTTTTTTTCGACCTCAATTAACCAGTCAAGATTGCAGCGTGCGAAACCGCGAAGTCCTGATTGATTGTCCGAAAGATAGCGGTTGGTAAGCAGGGTATATACAAACTTTGAAAGGTCGTTGCCAACCTTTGAACGCAGCGGAATTTTACCCTTTCGTTCGCGTACGGTTAAAACAAATTTGTTACCTTTATGAAGTTGTTCACGAACGCGCACGGCATCTTTAGGAAGATGTTGACCGTCGGCATCACAGGTGATAAAGTTTTCGCATTCGGGAAGATTGTCTCTTATGTAACGCATCCCCGCTTTAAGAGCGGCGCCCTTGCCACAGTTTTTATCAAGCGTTATTATATCGGCAGTATTTTCGATGGCGTTAAAAATGTTTTTATAATTTTCACCGCTACCGTCGTCTACAACCACAATCTTAAAATTCTTTTCGTCGAGTTCTTTAACCAGTTGCACGAGCCTATTGTCCGGTTCATAAGCCGGTATCAAGATTACATCCATTAAAAATCCTCTTTACTTAATATTTTTTATTAAAAAATCATTTATTTTTTCTATCACTTCATTGTTTGCGGTGCCGTCGGCATCGAATAAAAGATTGGTATGCCCCGAATTATCAGGCGATGAACGCAAAAAATATTCTACATTATCGCTTTTGATTTGAGCTTTATGAGAAACAATTGAATATTTATCAATAGGTATCTGTTGGTCATCGGTGCCATGAATAAGTAATACAGGCACATCGGTTTTAGAAATTGCCTTATCAGCGCGCTGATTTACCGTTTCATTGCCAAAGAGCATCGTTTGATAAAGCCATAAAAAGCCGTAATTGCTATATGCCAGCGGCCCAACATATTGAGTTGATGCGCTCATAATACCTTCCATAGCGCTGTTTACACCGCTCACTGAAATAACGGCTGAAATGTCATAATCATAAGATAGCGCGCAGCAAGCGGCATATCCGCCGCGTGAGTGCCCTAATAAAACTATATCATTATAACAAAACCTGTTTTGATTTTCAACATAATCAAGTGTTGCTTTTATATCACAAAGCTCTTGTGGAAATCCAACTGCCGATTTTCCTTCGGAATTGCAACAGCCGGTCGAATCAAATGTTAATACCGACCAACCGTATTGCAGCAGCTCATGCACCTGCCAAATATAACTGTCACCGCAAGCGTTGTGACCCGGGGCAATAATTACGAGTGTGTTCTTATCGTTTTCGCCGTTATATTTATATAAATAACCCGAAAGTAAATTTTTGCCCGATTGATAGTTTATTGTTTGGCGGGATGCTACGGTGCTGTTTAGCGGGGTAGGGTATTCGGCAACACCGCAATCGTAGCGTGCAAAAATGCTATCGTATATAATTTTTGTAGCGGCAAAAGATATACATAAAAAAATTATAATTGCGAGAATAATGGTAATCAAGACCTTTTGAAATTTTTGTTTTCTTGTAGATACCATTATTATCACCTACTTTTGAAATTTTTAATCAAGGGGAGTTAAAATATGAGGTTTATTCCTGATTACAAGCTTGACATAATTGCTGAATCTCAATTTGAAGAGGCCATTTTGCAGCTTGAGAAAAAACTTGCCGATTGTATGACAACGGGCAAGTTTTGCGCATTTGATAACATAAAAATACATTATGAGTATTTCCTTTGCAAGAACGCCAAAGCCACAATTGTAGTAGTACACGGCTTGAGTGAATTTACTAAAAAGTATTACGAATTTATCTATTATGTGCTTAATCAGGGATATAATGTATTTATATATGATCAGCGCTGTCACGGACTTTCTGACAAGTTGACCGACCGAATAGACCTATTACATGTCGATAGCTTTAAAGACTATGTAAAAGATCTTTCGCAGTTTATAGATGAGGTGGTTATTCCTATAGAGGACAAGCCAATTTATTTGTACTCGCACTCTATGGGAGGCGCAATATCCGCGTTGTATTTGGCACAGTGCGGTGATAAAATTGAAAAGGCAATTATGGTAGCCCCTATGTTCGTGCCGGTAGTTAAGCAGGTTCCAAACTGGCTTGCGCGCCACAGCGTTGCTATTGGCAGATGGCTTTTTGGTAACAAAACAAAATTTCTTTTAACCAGTGAGTTTGACCCCGATGTTCAATATAAAGAAAGTCTTGGCTCAAGCAAAGCCCGTTTCGAGCATAATATGAAAATGCGTAGAGAAAATCCGCATTATCAATCTACACCAATGACATTTGGTTGGATTTATAATTCACTCATTGTAGGGTCGCAAATCTTTAAGCATAAGGTAATTGACAGTATTAATACAAAGATTTTGCTATTATCTGCGCAAAAGGATGCTACCGTTAAAAATAAGCCGCAGCGTTTGTTTGCAAATAAATGCAAAAGTTGCGAATTTGTAGAGATAAATGATGTAACCCACGCAGTGCTTGCAAGTGATGAGAAAACACTAAAACAGGTAATGCAGCTAACACTTGATTTTTATGCTTAAGTTCAATTAGAGTCTTGATTTGAAGTGCGTTTGGCTTCGTCAAGGGCTGCAAGAAACAAAGCGGCAATTACTCTTGAAAGACGAACAACTAGCAGTGTTTCAAATTTAAAGCTGCCCTCATCTTTTGAGTAATCACAGCTTATGCTTATATCTTCGCCCTTTTTTCGTATTTTCATAGTCGAGTGCAAAAGCGCAATAATTGGTGATACAACCGAATAGCATTTACCGTAGCTGATTGCAGTTTGGGCAGCGTCGCCTTCGGCACAAACGATTTTTATTTTAAGTGTTTTAATTTTGCAATATTTAAGCAGGGCGAGTAGCCTTTTTAGAAGAGAAACTATAAGTGATAAGCTTTCACCGACGGTGTCAGACAAACTACCTGACTTAACGCTGTCTTTTAGCTTATCTTTTTCAAGTCGAGAAACACCCGAGGCTTTTTTAAGAGTTTTTACAACAGGGTTATTTGGATCGGGGTCTTCGCCATATATTTTGTTAAGAAATTTGTATCTGAAAATCAACTCACCGTTTTCATCGGTTTTTATAATTACATATACGGGTAGCGTTAGTATAAGGGTAATAAGCAACGCTAAAAATGCTACAATACCAATAAAAATCCACATATCCAAACACCTCCTGTGTTAAATTAATAGTTTAGGCTTTAAAAGGGGAATTGAAATGAAATGGTTATTCGGTAATATTGAAGATATTACCTCCGAACAGTATAACAACATATTTGAAACGCTTTCAAATTCAAGAAAAGCGCGTGTTAACTGCTTTAAAAAAGAGGATGACCGCCGCCGTTCTTTGATGGCGACGCATCTTGCGCAGAAATTGTTAGAGGAGTCGGGATATACGAATGTCACACTCGAAAATGCCCCGAACGGTAAACCGTATCTTACAGGTTGCGATTTGTGCGTTAGCATTTCACACAGCGGAAACGGAGTAGTGTGCGCAATAAGTGACCGTGAAATAGGAATTGATATCGAATACATCAAGCCTGTAAAAGACGGTTTGATTGAGTATGTGTGCACAAAACAGGAATTAGAATACATATATTCCGATTTTAAAGATATAGAAAAAGATATTACCGACGTTTCCGTTATGCAAAAATTTTATGCAGTCTGGACCGCAAAAGAAGCATATTTTAAAAAATGCGGTTCCAATATAACAGATATTCGTTCGATAAATACCTTTTCATTTAATAAACAAAGCTTTTACATTGATGACTTTATTATAACCATAGTTGAATAATTATTTTTTGCCAAGCTTTTTGCGAATTTTATTGCGTACATCATCTAAAAATGCAGAATTACTTTCGCCAAAGGCACAATCGTTGACAAAGTGCTCACAGTTGTTGTGAAGAATGTCGTAACCGCCCTCGTTTATTCTTGAACGTGCAATTTCGACAATCTTTTCGTGTGGGCGCATTTTTTTTGCCTCTTCGCGAGTGGGATTTGCCGTTTCAAGCTCGCCGTTTTTGACAAATGTATAAATATCTGAAACGGTAACAAAAATTTCTTCTGACGGTCTACCCGGATCATCAGGCAGACCGAATTGAATAACCTCGTTTTCACTGACAAAAATACCGTAGTGATAGTAAAAACTAACCTTTGTACGTATTATGTCGCCACGCTTAGGTGTCAAAGCAGTCCATTCCATCAGCTAATCTTCTTCTCAATAACACTTATAACATCGCCAACAGTGGCAATATCTGCAAAATCGTCATTGGTAAACTTAATTTCAAATTCTTCTTCAAGAGACATAGCCATATATAAAAGACCAATTGAATTAATGCCAATATCCTCTCTTAAGGAGGATTCGGGTGTTATGCCATCAACATTTATTTCACCGTCAAAAACGGCATTGCATACTTTTAGTAATCTTTCTAATGTATTCATCTTATTTCTCCAATATATTTTGCTTGCAGTTTGCCGACTTGCATCGGTTAAGCTCGGCTAAAAGAGCATCGGTAATGTTTTTTATATCGGTAGTACTCGGCATCTTTTTTGAGCAGTAATCCGTAGGATTTATTGTTTGGCCAATAACTACGGTGCGGCGGTTATACCAACGCGGTCTGCTCATAATATGCATAGGCACAATGGGAACACCCGCCCTCAGCGCCATAAGAACAGCACCCGATTTTATAGTATCTACATTATCTTCCTTTTGTATTCCACCTTGTGGAAAAATTGCCAAAAGAAAGCCTTCTTTTAATTTTGAAACCGACTTATTTATCGCTTCAATATCAGCAGCGTTACGGTCAATTTTGATACCGCCAACTCCACTAATAAGCAAAGACCTTAATTTTCCCTTCATAACAATCTCTGCTACCAAAAAGTGCAGCCTTCTGTACCAAAACGAAATACCCACAATAAACGGGTCGGCAAAAGAGGTGTGATTTGCTGCAATAATTGCACCACCCTTTATTTTTGCGGTATATTTTTTACCGTCCGGGGTGACCTTTTTGATGCGCATTATCGGAAGCAATACCGAGCAAACCAAACGCGCCATATCCATAGGAATGTGGCGAAGATCAAAAAGTCGGTGTTGGGCTTTTTTGGCTTTTAGCTGTTCGCCGAGATCAAAGACCTTTTTTTGCAAAACATCGGTCAGATGGGCAAGCTGCGCTTCATCATCAAGACCTTCTTTTGCATAATCGGTAAGATAAAACGGCTCACCAATGCAAACGCCTGCACGCTTAAAAATACCGTAATTTCCGTCTGTAAAAACGGGAACAATCGGCACATCGGCGTGCATTGCAATAAAAGCGGTGCTTGTGGTGAAAGGGAACGGTTTGCCATCTATTGGAAGACGCCCTTCAGGGAAAATGCCAACAGTGCCGCCGTTATCTAAAATTTCTATTGATTCGCTTACAAACGAAAAATCGTGGACATCACGGTCAACCCTTATTCCGCCCCAAGAATTAAGCAAAAAAGAAAATGCTTTGCCCTTGTTATATAGCACCTCTGCCATTAAAAAGCGTATTGTTCGAAAGGGGAATACCAATAAATATAGTGCAAAATCTAAAAGCGATTTGTGATTTGAAACTATTATACACGATTTTGGTAAGCGTTTTTTTGCCATGAAAACTCTCGGTTTAAATAGCAACCATACGGGTATAATGCCCGTTAGTTTTGTAAAACCGAGAAAAAAGTTAATAAACCATTTATTTTTCATATCAGATGTGTTTTTCCAAATATTCGCAAATTTCCTTCAGCGTGTAGCAATATTTATCACTTTGTTTATAATCTGTTACAGAAAATTTTTCTGAAAGGCGTGAAAGTATTGAAAAATACTGTATGCTTGTTGCCCCGAGATCATAAAATATGTGTGAATTGCTGCCGATGCTTTCAATCGGCACTCCGAGAACCTCAGCAATAATAGCGCGGACATCGTTTGTTAAAGGGGATTCGTCACTACTGTCTGCTGTGGCTTTCATATCTGCGAATAATGTAAGCTTTACTTCTCCATTTTTAATTTTATTGGAAAGCTGTGTACGACTTACCTTTATAGCGGTGGGTGGACACAGTTCATTTGTTGTAAAGTAAAATTTCTTTATTGCGGTAGTACTTGGCAATGTATCGTTAATGTCGTAGGCTGCATGTCGAATGTTGCTTAATTTTTCTTCTGACACAAATTCGCCAATCTGAACAACGAGTGATAATTCTTGACCGTTTTCACAATCAAGTCCCAAAACCGATAACTGTTTCGCGTCTTTTATATCAAAGAGCTTTTCAACAGTATCGGGATTAATGTTTTCGCCGTTTTCACCGATTACTAAATCACCCTGACGACCAAGGATAAAATAGTTGCCGTCACGCACAACCATATTATCGCCGGTGTTAAACCAACCGTCAAAGATTTGTTCTTTGCCGTTTATAAGTTTTTTGACACAAAGTGAACTGCCGCGCACATGTAAAATGCCGTTTTCATCAATTTTGTATTCCACTGAGTCAAACGGGCGACCTATTGAATTTTGGTTGCGCCATTTGGGTTTTCGTCGAAGCTCGACCGATGTTATACCGATTTCACTCATACCGTATCCGTTATATGTATTGTAACCGATACCGTTAAGCAGCTGTAATGCTGAATCTCGCAAATAACTGCCGCCATTTATGCAAAACATTACAGATTTACCAAAAACCTTGTTGGTAACCTCGCTCATAATGCTTTTAGCAATTTCGGCACCAAATTTAGGAAAAACGTTTTGCAATGCAGTGCAAAGCTTAATTCCATTTTGCAATTTTTTATATTTTTTTTCGCCTTGCTCTTTTGCGGCTGCAACAATGCCCTTTTCAACAGTGTGCCACAAAACCGGAACAGCAAATATGTGTGTTACATTGTGCTTTTGGCAGGTTTTGAGTATAGTATCAGCCGAGTAATTACGTAAAAACACTAATGTGCGACCAAAAAATGTAAACCAAAAATACACGGCAAAAAGTCCGAACACATGATAAAAGGGAAGAAAGGCAAGCTGCTTTAACTGACCTTTATAGTGTTTTGCAATACGTGGTTCAAGCTTTATAATACCTTCAAAATTAAGTATTTGTTCGGCAACCTGAAAGCCCGTATAAAAGCATATTACCTCGTTCATAGATGTTGCTGAAGATGAAAATGCAATTTCATTTTCAAAAACATCTTCAGGAACACTGCCCTCGCCGTCAAGTGAAGAAACAGGTATACTTTGGGTTTTGAGTGATGATATTTCACTGCAAACAGTATATTTTATGTCGAGAGTTTTTAGTATGCCGTTTGACAGCGAAGCGGGGTAACGCATATTAACAAGATAAGGTTTATTACCGCTCATAAGTATAGCCCAAAACGCCACTATCCACTCAGGGCTGTTGTCAATTTCAAGCGCAATATAGCTGTGTGTTGCGCCAACGGTATTGTAAAGAGCGGCAGCAGCCTTTTTAATTTTTTGAGCAACCTCACCGTATGTTTGTTTTTTAACTCTAAAACCGTCGTTATATTCGCAAAGAATATTATCCTTGCAAGAAAACATTATTTTGTAAATGTCAGCAAACCTTTTTTGCGACATCACCAATGCATCACGGTTTGATTTAATAATCTGTTTAAGATTTTTGTTCATTTTGACCTCGTAAATACAGTGCCATCAATAATTTTAATATAAGCCTAAAGACGCGCAACCGATAAACAGCGCGGCTGCCGCGATAATGATGCCAACAATACCAAGTGTTTTGCCTGCACGGCTCATACCTGAATAATCGCCTGCATTGATGCACTTGTTTGATAAGCAAAGACCAACGATTGAAAGCGGTAAAAAGAATAGGTCAAAAACTAATGCAAACGCAAAAGCCAAGCCTTCTTCAACAAGGCCGATTAGGGTGTATAAGCCACCGATTGAAAGAAAAACAAGACCGACAATAGACAAAACCATACCTACAATTTTAACAGCAAGACTTGGTTTGTTTACAGGTGGATAAGCATAATAAACCGGTTGCTGTGGTTGTTGATATTGCTGCTCGGGTTGATATGGTTGAGCAAATTGCTGTGGCTCTACGGGTTGTGGTTCGTTATTAACCATAGGTGTGCCGCAGTTGAAACAAAAATTTACAGGTTCTTCAGATTTTGCATTACAATTTGGACAAATATACATAATAGTTCCTCCCCATATTATATTATAAAGATTATACACTACATAGGTTAGTATTTCAAGGAATATTTGATAGAATTAGTGTTGAATCATAAAACAAAACCGCTAAAGCCGTGAAACTTCAGCGGTTGCTTTTTAGTGAATCATAGTTCTGCAAGAATTGCATCCTTTGGTCTGTAACCCACAATTCTTGATTGCTCTTTTCCGTTTTTAAATACGATAAGCGTTGGAATACTTACAACACCGTATTTCATTGCGAGGGCGCCATCGTTATCAACATTTACCTTGCCCACGGTGATGTCATCGCGTTCGTTTGCAATCTCTTCAACAATGGGGGCTATCATTTTGCAAGGACCGCACCAATCGGCATAAAAGTCTACAAGTGTGGTGTTAGCGTTTATTTCGTTTTCAAAATTTTGACTGTTTAATTTTTTTAACATAATCTTTACCTCTCAATCTTTTGTTTTGTAATATAGCATACAGTGGCAGTAGCCTTCAAAATCGGGGTCTGCAATCTGCGCCTTAAACTCGTCACAAATACACTTAAATTCAGGCAGTTTTGGTATTCGGCAAGGGCAGTAGCCGTCTTTTGCTTTTAGACCTTGCTTTATGCGCTCTACAACTTCTTTATCACTGTTGAGTCTGATTGCCATCTTTACCACATCCTTATTTATTTATATCATCATTATACACTAAAAAAGTGATGTTTTCAATATTTATATGTGTAGAAAAAGTTATGAATATGTAGTATAATTTGGATAATGAAAAAATTAACACAAATATTCAAGTTTAAATGCAACCTATTATGCTCTTAAAAAGTATTATGGGTGAAAGGAAGTGCTGTTATGAGAAGAAAATTATACATACCAATAACGTTGATGCTTTTGTTTGCAATTGTTTTTTCGCTGTCGTCGTGTTCGTTGCAAAAAAATAAACTTTATGATGTTGAGCGTGAAATACATATTTACGAAAGTGTTAAATGTGTTATCGAAAAAGATAAATATTCCGCAGAAGATACTGTAATACGATATACAATGACTAACATCAGCGACAAAGAAGCGTGGATAAATTCTGACAATAACTGTTTTGAGCTGCAAAAGCAGGTTGACGGCAAGTGGAAAAGGGTAGGAACAAAGGTTGACCAAATTTGGACAGATGCAGCACAGCTTTTACCGTCAAACGAAAGTGAAACGCGAGAAATAAACCTACAAGAATATTTTTATTTACCTTTAGAAAAAGGTGAATATAGAATTTTAGTTGAAAATATTCTTTCAAACACATTTGAAATATCTTAATTAATAAATATAAATCGATTTGTTAAGGGAGTGTTTTCGGTGAAGAGAATTATATCTATGGTTTTAGCATTAATATTTGCATTTTCGCTTGTTGCTTGCTCAGAAAAAAATGAAAAACCATACAAAGATTTAGTCGCTTCTAATGTTGTGTCGGCAACAGTGACTTTTTCTCCGCCAAACAAAACCGTTCAGATAGATGATATAGAAAAGTTGGTTTCGTTACTTCGCGATATTGTAATTTACGAAAAAGACAATTCTTACAGTGAGTACAATGGTCAAAGTGTTTTATTTACGCTTACAATGACAGACGGTCGCAAGGAACAAGCCCGACCTTTTGGAGATTTTTTTGTTATCAACGGAACAGGTTATAAAACACAATATAAACATAGTGAAAAATTAAGTAACTATGCTAATGAATTGCTTGATAAAGCGGTTAATTTTAAAGATTATGAAAAAACAGTTTCTTATGCAGGTTGGTCGGAAGATGATAAAATCTATACATCTTGTTTAAACTTTGAGCAAATGTCGCTTAACAGTGTAAAGCATTTTCCTATCTTTAAAATAGAAACGCTAAAAGATTTACAAGACTTTAAAACAAATTATGGTGATGTACTGTCGATGACACAAGGCTATGATGAAATGCCATCTTTTGAAGATGTTACAAATGAATACGATGAAAAGTTTTTTGACAGTAATTCACTTTTTGTAGTCTATGTAACTGCAAGCAGCGGTTCATATAGATTTGACGTAGATAATGTATATTGTGACGACGATTCTTTTCGTATTCACATAAAACAAACCAATAACCCCGAAATATATACTGATGATATGGCTGGTTGGTTTGTTACGGTAGCGGTTGAAAATGAAATTGTTAGCACCTGTCGATTCTTTGATGCCGATTTATACGTGGAAGATTAATTATTAAAAACAGCCTATGATTTTGTCATAGGTTGTTTTATTTTATGTTATAATATTTAGAAAACTGTGAGGTTTTGTAGATCTATTTCGTGTAATAAGTGAAAGGGCAATAAATAGCACCTTTCGGAAAGGAGAAGCGCATGGACAACGGTGCAAGTAGCTACCGCCGTTTCCGCGAAGATGGTGATGAAAGCGGCTTAGTAGAAATCATAAGGGATTACAAAGACGGTCTTATTCTTTATCTTAACAGCTTTGTCGGCAACATACATACCGCCGAAGAACTTGCTGAGGATACCTTTGTGCTTCTCGGTATAAAGAAACCAAAGGATAAGGGCAAAGGCGCGTTTAAAACCTGGCTTTACACAATCGGACGGAATGTGGCAATTGATTATTTAAGGCGAAATTCTAAACGCAGTAATATCTCAATAGATGATTGTCCTGAGCTTTTTAGCGAGGAACAAAATCTTGAACATGCCTACATTAAAGAAGAAAGAAAAATTACGCTTCACCGCGCACTCGCAAAACTAAAATCAGAATATAGGCAGGTATTATGGCTTGTTTATTTTGAAGATTTTAGCACAAAGCAGGCAGCAGTTGTAATGAAAAAAAGCGTGCATAATGTAGAAACTCTTGTGTATCGCGCTCGAAAAGCACTTAAATCACAACTTGAATTGGAGGGCTTCGTTTATGAAGAACTATAACGAAATGGCAAATGACGTTCTCCGCAGAATTGGGGAACACGAAAATAACCAAAGAAACAGGAGAAAAAATATGAAAAAAGTAATATTACCAATTTGTTGTTTTTGCCTTGTGGCAATTTTAGGAATAGGCTTGTGGCAGGGTGATTATTTTAGCAAAACACCATCAGTCAAGTCGGAAAATTCAACCGTAATTGACGAAAATAATTATGCAGAACCTCAAACAAACAACCAATCAAGCGAAGATCGTGAATTTGTTGGAATGATTAAGTACGGCGGAGCAAACTACGTTCAATGCAGCACAAGCACCAAAGCCTACACGCCCGATAAAAACTTAGGTCAAGCATACGATTTTGAGGGCACGTTCCATTTAAAAGATGGTGTAGGCGGATTGTATAATGTCAAAGAAGACCCAAATGTTTTGATGGTTGAGCTAAAAGACGGTGAATATACTGAGTATGTAATTTTAATTAAAGAACAAGACTAAAAAAGAAGGCGGTAGGCGTAAAAACCTATCGCTTTTTTGCATTTATTAAGTAGACAATGCCAAAATAATAATATATTAAATTTTAGGAGAAATTATATGTGCACGGCAATAAGCTATAAAACCAAAGATCATTATTTTGGCAGAAATTTAGATTTGGAATATTCTTATAATGAAACGGTCACCATTACACCACGAAATTTTATTTTTAAGTTTCGCAAAGTGGGTAATATGAAAAGCCATTTTGCAATGATTGGTATGGCTTATATTACCGAGAGTTATCCGCTATATTACGATGCGACCAATGAAAACGGGCTTAGCATTGCCGCGCTTAATTTTCCACAAAATGCTCACTACAAGCCTTTTTGTGAGGGCGAAGATAACATAACCCCATTTGAGTTAATACCTTGGGTTTTAGGGCAATGTGCGACTGTGAGTGAAGCAGAAAGGTTACTTGAGCAAATAAATATTTTAAACGAGAATTTTAGTGATGAATTGCCGCTATCACCGCTGCACTGGATTATATCTGACAAAGGGCGTTCTATTACGCTTGAATCGGTAAAAGCGGGGATAAAGGTATACGACAATCCCGCGGGTGTGCTTACAAATAACCCAACCTTTGATTACCAGTTATTTAATCTTAACAACTATATGTCGCTTACAAATGATGCGCCGCAAAACGCCTTTGCATTAGATAATAATTTGCAACTAAAGACTTATTCTCGCGGTATGGGTGCTATGGGCTTACCTGGTGATTTTTCATCTGTGTCGAGGTTTGTAAGGGCAACGTTTGTAAAAATGAATTCGGTATCGGGTAACAGCGAAAACGAGAGTATTAGTCAATTTTTTCATATACTGCAGTCAGTGGCAATGCCACGTGGCTGCGTTAAAGTAGGGGAAAATGATTATGCAGTTACAATATACAGCTCTTGCTGCAATACCGATCGTGGAATTTATTATTACACCACCTATAACAATAACCAAATTAACGCAGTAGATATGCACAAAGAAAACCTAAACGGCAATGCATTGATAACATATTCACTAAAAACGCAACAAGCAATAAAATGTCATAACTAAACAGCCTGTTTTATGGGCTGTTTTTTATTGAAAAAAGTATTGATGTGTGATATAATAACCACTAAATCAAGAGTTTAAGGGGAGTGACGAATGAAAAAGAGATTGTTATATTTAATACTTCCGATTGTTACATTGATTTTAGAAATCTTACCATATGGAGCAGTATGTAATTTTGCAAATCCGCAGGGTGAATCTTGGCGAAAAACGTACTCTTATTTCGATTTGATACCATTTGGATATGCAAATTTTGCTCCGCTGATAACAGCATTAATTACTTGTGTTATTGTGGTGTTACTTTTGATTTATTTGTTTACTAATAGGTATGGTCTAATAGCGGCTACAAAGGTATTGCTTTGTTTTGATATTGTAATGTCACTTTGTCCGTTACTTTACGGAATTAGCTTTTTTTCGGTGGTGGGCGCATTTATAACCTGTTGCTTGATTGCCGAACTGATTTTACTGTGTTTTAAAATATGAGAAAATTTTAATGGAGGTAAACATAATGGCAAAGGATAAAAGATTCAAAAAGGTCTATTCTCAAGATATGGGAACTATTGAAATTTTGGTTGATAAAGAAACTGGTGTTAATTACCTGTACCGTCAAAGCGGATATTCCGGTGGAATGACAGTACTTCTTGATAAAGACGGTAAACCGATTATCAGCGCTGTTGTAGAATAAAATTATAAAAGGGTGGCTCAAATGAGCCACCCTGAATTTTATATGCCGTAAAATAATATTATACCTTTTATTTTTTAAAAGATAAAGCTTTTTTGAACTGAACAGTAAAAAGAATAGCAGTAAAGGTTACAGCTATAACATCAGCCACAGGTTCTGCTGCATAAACACCCATTGTTTTGTCTGTAATAATTTGCGGCATAAGGTAGATAAGCGGCAACAGTAAAACAAACTTGCGAACTATGGCAACGATAATAGAACAAGGCGCATTGCCGATAGAAACAAAGGTCATTTGGCAGGCTATCTGAATGCCGAAAATACACATTACTCCGCAATAAATGCGAAGCGCCTTCGCGGTGAAGTCAATGAGCGCCGCATCGGGTGTAAATATTTCTGCAAACATTTGCGGTAATAGCATAATGGCGCCCCAAATAATAGAGGAGTAGGTAAGGCATGATATAAGCAACAGCTTAAAGGTTTTCTTTACGCGGTCGGCGTTTTTAGCACCAAAGTTATAACTCAATATTGGCTGAGCACCCTGTGCAATGCCTTGCATTGGCAGCATTGCAAACTGCATTACACTTGTAAGGATGGTCATAGCACCAACGGCAATATCGCCGCCGTATTTAAGTAGTGATGAATTAAAGCAGACCGAAATCACGCTTTCACTGCTCTGCATAATAAAGGTTGCCGTTCCGAGCGCAATGCAAGGAAAAACGAGTTTTCCGTCAATGCGTAAATTATGTCTTTTAAGTTTAAGATAGGTTCTTTTGCCGCAAAGGAACAGTAGCACCCAAACACAAGAAATAGCTTGTGAAATAATTGTGGCAAGCGCTGCGCCCTTAACACCCATCTTAAAACCGAAAATGAAAATCGGGTCAAGGATGATATTACTGACAGCACCTATCAGCACCGTAATCATACTGATTTTGGTATATCCTTGCGCAGTGATAAACGCGCCCATACCAAGTGTCAGCTGAACAAAAACGGTACCAATAGCGTAGATGTTCATATAATCGTTGGCGTAGCCAATGGTATTTTCACTTGCGCCAAACATTAAAAGCAAATCCCTGTTCCAAATCAGCAAAACGGTGGTCAGAACAGCGGAGATAATAAGCTGCAGAGAAAAACAACCGCCCATAATTTTTTCGGCGGAATCATTGTCGCCTTTGCCCATCGAGATAGATGCCTTTGGCGCGCCACCCGAAGCAATCAGCGCCGCAATCGCCGAGATGATCATAATAATCGGCATACATACACCCACACCCGTAAGCGCAAGACTTCCAATATCTTTTATGTGACCGATATAGATGCGGTCAACAATGTTGTATAGCATATTAATAAGCTGGGCAACTACCGTGGGAACAGCCAATTTGAAAAGAAGCTTACCAATCGGTGCAGTGCCGAGCATTTCTTTGTTATCGCTCATAATTTCACTCCGTAAAATCAAAAATTGCAACGTGTATTATATAATATTTAACCGAAAAAATCAAGCAGTTGCAAAGGAGAAAGAAGAGACAAAAAAGATAATAAAAAACTGTGGTCAAAAAATTACTCCTCACAAACGATAATTACACTGTCTGTGAGGAGTTGACAATTATATGGTGAAACACCGCACTGGGATTTGAACCCAGACCCATCTTGCCCCGAAAGCAAGTGCACTCCACGTGCCCTACGGTGTTTCATTTGCATTTTAATTTGAGTATAGGGGAGTTGTCAAGTAATAATTACTTCGAATATAATTCTATTTCTAATTTATCTTTTACAGTTGTTCTGTACATATCCAATTTGAAAAGTTCAACATTTGTGATTTTTATATAGGCAATGTCATTTATGTTGGAAATTCCGTAAAATTGTGCTTTTGCTAAATCACCATACTCACGGATGCCTTTTCCTATCATATTACTAAATTTATTATATCTCAAATGTTCCCCAAAAACATTATATTCAATAACTTTTCCAGAGTCTGTCATTACAATATATTTTGAGTTTTCAGTAAGTGCTATTCCGTATGTATCATTTGCCATAGCAATTCTTGCTGTAAAAGTTACAGCATCATCGGTTAGGGGTAACAATGAAACATTTGAAATATCAACATAAGAGTTTAACGCATCTATATATTCATTACCTATTTCATCAATATGTAAAAAGTTTTGCTTAAATTCAGCAATTTCGTTATTATTCTTTTGAATAACACTAGAACAACATAATATTGATATGGCAATACAAAGAATTGCAATTATAATATTTAAAACTACACCTTTTATCTTTGTTTTCTTTAGTTTTTCTGTATTCGCAATCCAATTGTTTTTTTCATTTTCAACTTCTGCCTTTTTTTCTTCGAGCTTAGAAATAATAGGTTGTACCCAAGAAAAGAAATTTGCTTCTGTGCCATCAATCGTTATCGGCTCTTTCATTTGCGAATAAGTAGATAATTTTTCAAAGATAGTATCGATATCGGACATAGAATATTTATTTGTGGTTTTTGCAAATCTATATTCAAGAGTTCTGCTAATATTTCTTAATTCACAAATATCAATTTCTTCATTTGAGTTTGTTACTCGTATGTCGCAATCGTAATTTGTGAAAACAATACAGGAGTGTATCGGCGTTTCAGGGAACAACTTTTTCAGAGCTTGAATATGATACTTATTTTGTTCTATAGGGTTTTTAAATGTATTGTTTTTAACAGTCCTAAAATACTGAGTCCAAATGGCATCAGTATCTTTACCATAAATTGTTCCTTTATAGTGTTTTATTTCAAAAACATATAATCCTGTTTCGTGAATCAAAACTAGGTCGATTTCAGTTGTTTTTGAATTATCAATAGGCACATTCAAATTCATTAAGATTTTTCCATTGCCAATTATTGATTTATATAATTCACAAAAAAGCAAATATTCCCCATAATAACCTTTACCGCGTTCATCCCAAATTTGCTTTTGTTGTTCAATGTCTACATTTGTTAATTGAGTATATATGCTTTTAATATCCATTTAGTAATCTCCTTAAAGTTTTGAAATAATTATATCACATTCTTCCAAACACTACAACCCATATCAAAATTTGCGCCGCAAAAAGCCACGAATAATTGTTGAAAAATGCATTATAAAATGCTATACTATTTTAAAATAATAATGTTAAAGAATGGTTGATTATGGGATTATTTGATTTTTTAAAAAAGAAAGAAAACAAAAAAGAAGAGGTAAAACCAATAGTTAATGATTTTGGTTGGCAAGCAATCACTGCAGAAGCCGAAAGAGTATACCCTGGCCAAAATAATCCAAAGCACTATGGAACTTTAATTAAGTGGCAATTTGGTGGTAATGATCCGCTTGATGGTATTAGCATATACGACGGTGGCGATTATTGGCATTTTGTAACCTATGGCCTATCTGAGCTTTACGAAAAGGAATGTGAAGATAAGGAGTGGAGCGGTTACGGAATGGAATTCACTTTTAAACTAAAAAAAGATAATTATCCGGACGAAGAAGGCGAAATAAAATGCATTTGCGGAATATTACAAAAAATTGCACGAATTACTTTTACAAATGACGAAATATTCAATACTTATGAATATCTATATACCGGACAAACCACGGGTATTGACTCAAGACAACTTTCAAATATAACAGGATTTATCACCGTACCCGATAAAAATTTACAACCAATAAATACGCCAAACGGTAAGGTTATTTTTGTTGAGTTCATAGGAGCTACCAATAGTGAATTGTTAGCACTTAGAAACAAGGAAATTGACGTTAAAACCTTATATGAAAAATTGGGTAGTGATGTAACCGATTACAATCGTCAAACAGTAATATAATTAAGTGGTATATGAGGGTGACTAATATAAGTCACCCTCAATTTTTATACACCAAAAAAAGCGATTGAGAAAACATATCAAAAATGCTATAATACTAAAAGAGGTGCAAATACTATGAAAAAAGTTAAAGGATTGATTATAATGCTTTTAATATCACTTTCATTATTTGGCTTAACCGCTTGTCAAGGTGACGAAAATAATGCCACCTACGAACAAATAACACCACAGCAAGCCAAAGAGATTATGGATACCGAACAAGATTATATTATCATAGATGCAAGAACAGAGGAAGAATTCGCCGAGGGACACATTGAAAATGCAATCTTGATTCCCGAATACGAAATTAAAGACCGAGCAGAAAAGGAACTGCCAGATAAAGATGCCTTGATTCTCGTTTACTGCCGTAGCGGTAGACGAAGCAAAATCGCATCCGAAGAACTCGTGAAACTCGGCTATACCAATGTAAAAGAATTCGGCGGCATTATCGACTGGCCGTATGAAATTGTTAAATAAAAGGGTGTTTTTTATGCGTAAAGATTTTGGAGTTAAAACCTGGGCCTATCCTATGCCTGTATTGATTGTTGCGGCTTACGACAAGGGTGGAAAGCCAAACTGTATGAATGCGGCTTGGGGTGGTATTTATGATACCAATCAGATTATGGTTTGCCTTGCCGATGACCATAAGACAACTAAAAACATTATCGAAAGCGGCGCTTTTACGGTGAGTATTGCCGATGCAAAGCACGTTGTTGAGGCTGACTATGTCGGCATTGTTTCGGGCAACGATGTTCCCGATAAGATGGCAAAAGCAGGACTTACCACCACAAAATCTGCCTTTGTAAATGCACCCATAATAAATGAAGTTCCTATGACTGTTGAGTGCAAACTTTTAAAGTTTAATGAAGACGGTATCTGCATCGGCGAGATTGTAAACGTTAGCGCGGATGAGTCGGTACTGGGCAGTGACGGACAAATCGACCCCGAAAAGTTAGAGGCTATCACTTACGACCCCGTGCACCATACCTACATAAAACTCGGTGAAAAGGTCGGCAATGCCTTTTCTGACGGAAAGAAGTTGAAATAATATGGAACTATCAAAATTTTTCAAAAGTGTGTTAGAGCAAGACACAGCACCCGTTGTTATTTGTGATTTAGAGCATACAGTGGTTTATATGAACCCTGCGTCTATTTCGCGTTATCATGCCGACTTTACAGGCAAAAGCCTAAAGGCTTGCCACAATGCCGAATCAGGTGCCAAAATTGACCGCGTAGTCGCCTGGTTTGCCGAGAGCAAGGATAATAACATAGTTTACACTTCTCGAAACGATAAAGAAAATAAGGACGTTGATATGGTGGCTTTGCGTGATGAGGGCGGCACACTTATCGGCTATTACGAAAAGCACGAATATAGAAACCAAGAAACCAGGTCACTATACGCTGAAATGGGGGGATAAAAATGAGTTCTTATATCCCAATATTTTTACTACTTATAATTATCTTAATAACTCAGCTAAACGAAAAAACAGTTTTAAAAAATATAATTAAAAAAAGAAAAACGGAGGACAGTGAATTGTTTGAGCTTGCACAAAAATTTTTAAATAAAGAGTGTGTTATCTACACCTTTAATTCACAAATTATAGGAACAATCAATGAAGTGAACGAGGGCGGAATTTTGATTGAAAAATCCGGCACTTTAGAAGCTGTAAACTTTGATTTTATTGTAAGAATACGTGAGTATCCAAAAAACAAAAACGGCAAGAAAAAGTCGGTAATACTCGACTAAAATCAGCCTCCCTTGCCTAAAGGGAGGGGGACCGAGCTTGCTCGGTGGAGGGATTTAAAGATAGGTGATTTTATGAACAGACCATACATAATCTGCCATATGGTAACCTCAATTGACGGTAAGGTTACAGGCGATTTTTTAAGCAGTACTGCTTGTGCAAAGGCATGCGAAATATATTATGAAATCAACCGCAATTTAAAATCAAACGGTTTTATTTGCGGTCGCGTTACTATGGAGAGCAGTTTCACAGGCGGATACTATCCTGATTTAAGCGCGTATGAGCCAAAAGGAAAGAATGATTTTACACCTGAAAACTTGTCAGGCTTTTATGCGGTTGCTTTTGATACCAATGGTAAGCTTGGTTGGAAATCTAATCGTATTATCGACCCCGATGGCGACCCAGGATATGACGGCGCACAAATAATTGAGGTATTATCCGAAAATGTCGACGAGCGATACCTCGGCTACCTTAAAGATTTGGAAATACCGTATGTCTTCGCAGGAAAAGATAAAATTGACATTGAAATCGCACTTTTTAAACTCAAAAACATTTTAGGAATCGATACCTTGCTGTTAGAGGGCGGAAGCATTATAAACGGCGCATTTCAGCGCGCCAACGCTATTGATGAATTAAGCCTTGTTGTAGCACCTACTACCGCCGACAAAAACGATAAACCGCTCTTTATGAACAGCACCGCTCAAGATTTTGAATTCACCAATTCTTATGTTAAAGATGGAGTATTAGTAATGAATTATAAAAATAGTTATGATAAAGAAGTAAAACAACGCTTCGGTAATACCGATGCCTATAAAGAACATGCAGAAAAGACTTCAAACTACTCCGCAGACAAATGGCAAGAGGTAAATGACGGACTAAACGCAGTCCTTGCCAAATTTGCCGAGTGTCTGAATAGCGGATACACTACTGACTCTCCTGAGGCTCAGGCACTTGTAAAGGAACTGCAAAATTATATCACCGAGAATTACTACACCTGCACTAAAGAGATTCTTGCAGGCCTCGGTCAAATGTACGTCGCCGATGAACGTTTTAAAAACAATATTGATAAACACACCGTCGGTACGGCAGAGTTTGTTTCAAAGGCAATAAAAGTTTATTGCAGTAAATAAAATCTATTTTTAAGGAGAATTACGATGACCTTAAAACTGTTTATCTCAGCAATAACAAAATTTATATTAGGTGTGGCTTTAGTAGGTCTTCTCATATTCTTATCTGCAGGCAGTTTGTCATTTTTTGGCGGTTGGCTACTTATGGGGATTTTGTTTATTCCAATGTTCTTTGCGGGAATTGTAATGATGCTCAAAAACCCCGACCTATTAAAAAGCAGACTAAACGCAAAAGAAAAAAGAGGGGAGCAAAGTCTTGTTGTAAAATTAAGTGGTCTTATGTTTTTGCTTGGGTTTATTGTTGCAGGGCTTGGATTTCGTTTTGGATGGTACACCTTGCCAAAGGGTATATCTATCGCCGCTGTGGTGGTGTTTTTGGTGGCATACATTCTCTATGCCGAGGTGCTACGAGAAAACACATACCTAAGCCGTACTATCGAAGTACAGGAAAACCAAAAGGTAATAGATACGGGACTTTATGGAATTGTCAGACACCCAATGTATAGCATAACCTTGCTTTTGTTTTTATCAATGCCGTTGGTACTAGGCTCGGTATATTCGTTTCTAATTTTCCTCACATATCCTTTTATCATAGCGAAAAGGATTAAGGATGAGGAAAAACTCCTCGAAAAAGAACTAGACGGCTACCGTGAGTACAAGCAAAAAGTCAAGTACCGCTTGATACCGTTTATTTGGTAATTATTAAAAACTTGCATTTAGTTTTACAATTATCCAAAATAATATTTTTTAAAGTCCGTTTTATAGTATATAGTGGCGTTTATAATGATTTTATAAAACGGAAAGAAGGTAATAAAATGATTGATATAGTTAAAGACGCAATCTTCGGCCTTGCTGTTGCAGATGCGTTGGGTGTGCCTGTTGAGTTTGAACCGCGCGAAAAACTTCAAAAAAATCCTGTTGACAAAATGTTGGGTTTTGGTTCTCACGCTGTGCCAAAAGGCACTTGGTCTGATGATACTTCAATGGTTTTATGCACGCTTAATAGCATTGCACAAAAAGGAAAAATTGATTTAGTAGACAATATTTTAGAGTTTTCAAAATGGGCAGAAGACGGATATATGACACCACATGGCGAGATGTTTGACATTGGCAGAACAACTCTTGCTGCTTTGCGCAACTATTGGAAAAAGAAAGCCGTGTATACCTGTGGCGGAAAGTCAGATTATGACAATGGTAACGGCTCTTTAATGAGGATATTGCCCGTATCATTGTACAATTTTTTTAAAAACGTATCAGAGGAAGAATCTATACAAAATGTGCACGAGGTTTCAGCACTTACACACGCGCATGAACGTTCATTAATTGCTTGCGGCATATATGATTTTATTGTTAAAGAGCTCATAAAAAGTCCTGAAAAGGCATCGGTAAATATTGCTCTTAAAAAAGCGCAAAAATACTACGCTGATTATAAAGAGATAAAACGATATGATAGAATTTTTGACGATGACTTTATAAATACAAACATAAACCAAATTAAAAGTAGTGGTTATGTTGTTGATACGCTGGAGGCGGCTATTTGGTGCTTGCTAAACACCGATAACTATAAGGACTGTGTTTTAAAAGCAGTAAATTTGGGTGAAGACACCGATACCGTTGGTGCTGTTGCAGGCGGTCTTGGCGGTATTCTTTACGGATATGACAGCATACCGGAAGAATGGATAAATGTACTTGTTAAAAGAGATATGATATCTAAGTTGTGTGATGAATTTGTTAAAGGGATTTGTTGGTGAACTATATGGATGAAAAGATAATTAGAAAAATTGACAAAACAATAAAATATATTTGGAATCACAAGATGCCAAAAGAATATAAGGATGTATTTTTATTGAATGAGGATACCATGAAAAATGTCATTTTTTATTACTTGAGAAAATATTTAGGAAAATACTTTCATAAAAATGATATTAGAATATTTACTGAGTTTACAAATGATAAATTTCAAGGTTTTTCCTATCGTCCTGATATTGTTATAGCAAAAATGGATTTTAATAAAGATACAAAATATTTTTCGGGATGTATTGATAGACTTTTGTGTGTATTTGAATTGAAATATAAATCAGGTTTTAATCCATCAAATGATATTTGTGCCGATTATGAAAAACTCAAAACATATGTAAATGAATTAAAAATAGATTGCCCGTTATATATGGCAACTATATGGGAATATGAAGATAATCCTACAACATGGATTAGAAAAAATGCTGCGTGGGCAAAAAACAGACTTACAGAGCTTAACGCTTCTTATGAACCAAGAACACAAAATATGAGATTTTACATTGGAGAACATTAATAATATGATTATTTTAATTACAGGTGCTTCGCACACCGGCAAGACTGCTCTTGCTCAAAAACTGCTCGAAAAATATAAATACCCATATCTGTCGATAGACCATCTTAAAATGGGTTTAATTCGTAGCGGCAACACCGAGCTTACGCCTTTGAGTGATGACAGTGACTTGACCGAATATCTATGGCCGATAGTTCGCGAAATGATTAAAACTGCCATAGAAAACAAGCAAAATCTTATAGTTGAGGGTTGCTATATTCCGTTCAATTGGCAAGATGATTTCGATAAGGAATATCTCGACCACATAAAATATTATTGCCTTGTGATGAGCGAAAACTATATAAAAAACCATTTTGAAGATATAATGAACTATGCGAGTGTTATTGAAAATCGTCTGAATGATGACTGTACTATAGACAACTTATTACAAGATAATATGCAATTATTAGAACTTTGCAAAAAGCATAATGCTAACTATGTGCTTATTGATAATGAATATAAAATTGATATAGATTTTTGAGGTACTAAGATGCAAAAAATTATGGTTATAGGTTGCCCCGGTGCTGGAAAAAGCACTTTTTCAAGAGCGCTGCAGGGCAAGATAGGTTTGCCGCTTTTTCATTTGGATATGTTGTTTTGGAACTGTGATAAAACCAACGTTTCACGCGAGGAATTTGATCAAAAGCTTTCCGATATTTTAAAACAAGACAAATGGATAATCGACGGCAACTACGGCAGAACGCTTGAAATGCGCCTAAAGGAATGTGATACTGTTTTTTTGCTTGATTTTCCGGTTTCGGTGTGCCTTTCGGGTGTAGAGTTGCGTATTGGAAAACCGAGAGAGGACATGCCTTGGATAGAGCAAGAATTTGATGTAGATTTTAAAGAGTGGATAATAAATTTTCCTAAAAAAGAGTTACCACACGTATATGAGTTACTTAAAAAATATAAAGATAAAAATGTTATCATTTTCAAATCTCATAATGAAATAGATGAGTTTTTGGAAAAATTATGAAACCATATTTTTAAAGTTATAACAAGCAACCGCTGAAAGTATAAAAACTTCAGCGGTTTAATTATTTTTATTGGTACTAATATATCCGTCCAAATATCAGTAATTATATCAAAATTTGATACGCAGTAAACAAGAAATATGATTTAATCAGCTATCGGAATTATCTAATAAATAATGAAGCATTTTTTCTGGATTTTCCAAAAAAAATTTTGTGATTTGAAAATGTTTTGTGTCTTGGTATTTTGTTTCTTTAATTCCATCTTGCGAAAATTCTAAAATTTGGGCATTTGGAAAAGTCATTAAAATAGGCGAATGGGTTGCAATTATAAATTGAGAATTTTTATTTACTAAATTATTAATTTCAGCCATTAGTGACAGTAATCTCATTGGCGACAAGGCTGCTTCGGGTTCGTCTAAAATATAAAGACCATTTCCAAAGAAGCGATTTTTAACAATTGCAAGAAAACTCTCGCCATGCGATTGATTATGTAAAGAAACACCACCGTAACCACCGATTATAGGTGCATCAAATGATGGCGGATCATCTAAATCATCAATATTTGTTGCTACGTTGTAAAGACTTTCTGCACGTAGAAAGAAACCATCCTTTGCAAAATCCTTTTTACCGAGATCAATATGTTTGTGAAGTTCAGAGTGTGTTTCATTGGTTGAAAAGGTGAAATTTTTTGATCCGCCTTCGGCATTAAAACCATATGCTACCGCGATAGCTTCGAGCAGGGTGGATTTACCAGTTCCATTTTCGCCAACAAAAAAGGTAACGTTGGCATAAAAATCTAAACGTTCAAACTCTTTAAAATATTTAATAACAGGAAGATCGTTTAAGTATGAAGATTTATCAAGTGTGTTATTAAATAAAACATTACTAATGTATTTTGCTGACATAATTTCACCTCTCTAAAGAATTATACCACTTAATAGAAAAAATCGCAAGGCGACGCAATGCTATCTATATTTTTAAAAATTCCCCCTGTATATCGCAAATCACATCTATTGCAATCGTCGTCCTATCCGTAAAAATAATCGCCTGTTCAACCTCATCTATAACCCTGATATTGCCGCTATAATCTACATAAGCGCCGCCGTCTTTTTTGGGGTCGGGGACAAAGTAGGTTACGGTAACGTATGGTCGGTCCTTAATATGAGCTTTGAGGAAACTCAGTTTCATATTAAGGATTTCTTTTGTTTTATCGTCAAGCTCTATTTTGGTTTCGGTAAGGCGAGCCGCTTCACCAATAGCCGCATCATAGCCTGTAAGGGCGGCAAAGGGCGCGAACTGTGCGGCGCGATTTGATTGCGACATTCTTTTACGTGTTTTTGATGTATGGTGTGGATTGTTGATTATATCGTTATAGTTATCGGCCACAATTTTTGCTCCTTTCCATATTGAAAATTTTACGCTCTGTGCCCGCCAATTTGGCGATTGCGTTCTCGGGCGGTTGCGCCTTCTTGTAGGTTCATACCTTTAAATATTGCGTTTTTGCCATACTTGCCTTTGATAGAAATAATTGCTTGTTGCATTTTTCTTTCGCGCTCAAGTTTGGTAGCCTCGGTTTCTCGTATTTTTTGCAAAGCATCATAATCGGTAAACAGGTCAAGCTGCTCAGTTTGCTCGGCGGTATTAAGCGACGACTCATACACAACGTGGTTGGTTGTGATGTTTATGCGCCGTATTAAAAGATTGTGGTCTACTATGCCCTCAAATAGCTCCAGAACAGCTTTTGTAATTATCGCAACAGAAGACGTGTAAGGGAAATTAACCGTACCGTGAGCGTGTTTGGGCACTTTACGGCCATAGTGATCGGTGGTTATCTCGCCGGTGTAATTCTTGCTGATTTCGGTGTCAGTTAGATTCTCAATATCATAGCCAATGTGCAACACAACCTGATTGGTAACAAGGTCTTTGCCTACTAAATCAAGCACGTGAGCATCTATCATCTCGTGAACAATGAGCCTTGCTTTTTCATACGTGTAAGGGCATTGTAGCACCTGACCCACGCTTAAACTATTACTGCTTGGCTTGTATGATTTTACGTCGGCTATTGTGCAAGGTTCCCAACCCCAAGCGTGGTCAATCAGCAGCTCGGCATTAACACCCAAAAGCTTATATAGTAACGCCTCGTTGTTAACCGAGCAACGCGCAACATCACCCATAGTATAAAGTCCGCAAGATTCTAATCTTTTTGAAATACCCGAGCCTACTCGCCAAAAGTCAGTGAGGGGACGGTGCGACCACAGTTTTTCACGATAGCTCATTTCGTCAAGCTCGGCAATACGCACACCGTCTTTATCGGCAGGGATATGTTTTGCCACAATATCCATAGCCACTTTGCACAGGTACATATTTGGCGCAATACCTGCCGTGGCTGTAATGCCGGTTGATTTTAGTACGTCAGAGATTATAGCTTTGGCAAATTGATGCGCCGTCATTTTGTTGGCCTTAAGGTAATGCGTAGCGTCAATAAAAACCTCATCAATCGAGTAAACGTGTATATCCTCGGGCGCTAAATATTTAAGATAAATCTCATATATGCGGGTGCTGTACTGCATATACAAAGCCATTCTTGGTGGCGCGGTTATATAGTCAATCGCAAGTGATGAGTTGCTTTTTAACTCGTTGTCATCGTAAGAGGAACCCACTAATCTTCTGTTGGGCGCCTTGTAACGCCGTGCCTCGTTCGCCATATTGATTTGCTGTATCGCTTCAAAAAGCCTTGTACGGCCCGAAATACCATAACTTTTAAGGGAAGGGGAAACCGCCAGACAAATGGTCTTTTCGGTGCGACCTGGGTCGGCAACAAGCAGGTTGGTGGTAAGCGGATCAAGCCCACGCTCAACACACTCAACCGAAGCATAAAACGATTTTAAATCTATAGCAATATACTTACGCTCGATATCCACTTTCACACCACCAATAAGAACATTTGTTCTTATTGTAGCACAAAAAAATAAAAATGCAAATGGTTTTTTATGGTTCTACAAGAATAGCTTATGTTGTTTGCTCGGTTTCTCGCCCTACACATAAAAGAAAAAGCAGTCACAACCCAAAGGTCATAACTGCTTTTTGGTCGAGGTGACAGGGCTCGAACCTGCGGCATCTAGTTCCCAAAACTAGTGCGCTACCAACTGCGCCACACCTCGATATTAAGTTGTTTTGCCAACCGAGTACATATTATATATTAAAAGTTTGGTAATGTCAATAAAAATTTGTGTATTTTTAAATTTATTTTATCAGATAAATTTTTCTTTCATTTTTTTGGCAGATATGGTAGAATAAAAATGGTGATGAAAATGAAAAATAGTGAAAAAGCAGTAAAGTTGTTTACAGATGGTTATAATTGTGCGCAGGCGGTGTTTGGTGCATTTGCCGATGATTTAGGTTTTGATGAAGCAACCGCTTTAAAAATGGCAGCTCCATTTGGTGGTGGCTTTGGCCGTCAGCGTGAAGTGTGCGGCGCAGTTAGCGGTATGCTTATGGCGTTTGGTTATCTATATGGTTATGAAACACCCGAAACGGGCGAGATTAAGATGAAGCATTACGAAGATACACGCGCTTTGTGTAATGCTTTTAAAGATAAAAACGGCTCAATAGTTTGCCGCGAAATACTTAAAACTGCCGAGGTTGGCGGCACACCTGAACCGAGAACCGAAAAATATTATCACGAACGCCCTTGCGAAAGATGTGTGCGCACAGCAAGTGAAATACTTGAAGAATATATTAATAATAAGTAGATAAAAACAAAAGGACTATGATTTAAATCATAGTCCTTTATGTTATTTTGGTGAGTTATACTATCAAGTGCAACAGTTTAATAAAAATGGAAGTTCATACAAATCTCTGGTAGAATAGAGTTACCACACACCAAACTACAAAGGAGAGATTTGCATGAACTACACTCATCTTACCATAGAAGAACGCTG
>JAZQFX010000004.1:0-69264 GCA_045539695.1 Acutalibacteraceae bacterium | reverse complement strand
GAAAATGGCACTTGAAGCATTAGGCATGGTAGAAACCCGTGGTCTTGTAGCTGCAATCGAAGCTGCAGACGCAATGGTAAAGGCTGCAAACGTTGAGCTCATCGGCACCGAAAAAATCGGTTCAGGTCTTGTATCAGTAATGGTACGCGGCGACGTTGGCGCTGTTAAGGCTGCTGTAGAAGCTGGTTCTTCATCGGCTGGTTCTTTGGGCGAAGTTATCGCAACACACGTAATCCCAAGACCTCACGGCGATGTAGAAAAAATTCTTCCCTCATTGAAGTAATATTTTTCTTTATGGTGGGAGGAAACTACTCCTCCCACCGAGCATCCTTTTTTAAAATCAATCAGAAGGGATTGTAACAAACAAATGTTAGTTGGAAAAGTAGTAGGAACAATAGTTTCTACCCGTAAAAATGAAAAATTAGTCGGCTCTAAATTTATGGTTATTGAGCCTATAGAAAAACTTGGCGACCCCAACAAAAAGTTTGTAGCAATAGACAACGTTGGCGCAGGTATTGGTGAGATAGTGCTTGTAGCCACAGGCTCTGCTGCAAGAATAGGTTGCGATATGCAGACCGCTCCCGTAGATGCCGCAATAGTTGGTATTGTTGATAACGGAATCGGTTTACCGGAGTTATAATAAATGAAACTTTCAGAACTACAGGGCATTCTAAAGGAAAACGGAATTGTCGGTGCAGGCGGCGCAGGTTTTCCAACCTATGCAAAGCTTAGCGAAAAAGCCGATACTATTATTCTTAACTGCGCTGAGTGCGAGCCGCTACTTAAGCTTCACCGTCAGGTGCTCGAAACTCACGGCCAGGAAATTTTTGAAGCCCTAAACTTAATCTCGAAAACTGTAAACGCTAAAAGGATTTGCGTAGCCATAAAAAAGTCTTATGTTGAGACTGCCAAGGCTATTGCTCCCTTTACAGAGTTTTTTCCAAATATAGAAATTTGCCGTCTTAATGATGTGTATCCCGCAGGCGATGAGGTTATTCTCACATATGAGGTAACAGGCAGAATTGTGCCACCGGGTGATATACCGCTGTCGGTTGGCGTTATGGTGCTTAATGTTGAAACGGTTTATAACCTATATCGCGCTATGAACGGAAGACCCGTAACACGCAAGTATGTAACGATTGCGGGCGAGGTTGAAAACCCTGTTACTGTGCGCGTGCCTATCGGTGTGACAATTGGTGAAATTATAAGTCTTGCAGGCAACATAACAACCCCTGACCCAGCCTTTATAATAGGCGGTCCAATGATGGGTTCTCTTGGAAGCAAAGCCAACATAGTAACCAAAACCACCAATGCGGTGCTTGTGTTACCAAGCGATCACTCACTCATCAGAAGGCGTGAGGCAAAAACCTTTATAGATATGAAGCGCGCTATGGCGGCTTGCTGTCAATGCAGCTACTGCACAAGCCTTTGCTCGCGTAATCTTTTAGGTCATCCAATAAATCCGTCAGAGTTTATGCGTGTGGCGTCTAACGGTATCACCAATGATGCGGCACCGTATATTAACGCTATGTACTGCTCGGGTTGCGGACTTTGTGAGCAATATTCGTGTGTGCAGAATTTGTCACCGAGAATGCTCTTGGCCGCTTGTAAAACAGAACTTCGTAAGGCAGGTTTTAAACCGCAGCCTATAAAAGAGGCGCCTGTTGCAAGCCCCGAAAGACCACTTCGTCAAGTGCCCATGAGCCGACTCACAAGTCGTATAGGACTTAAAAAATACAATAAACCTGCCCCCATAATAGAGGCAGTTCCAAATTTTAAAAAAGTTACCGTGCTGCTTAGTCAGCATGTGGGAAGCCCAAGTGTTCCCGTTGTTAAAAAAGGTGACATTGTCGCCGAAAAGCAACTGATTGCCGAAGCCGGCGAAGGATTAAGCGTGGCGCTTCATTCTCCCGTTAACGGTAAAGTTACTGCTGTAGGTAAAACAGCAATTATTATAGAAAAACAGTAAGGTGTAGATATGAAAAAAGCACTTGCAATGGTTGAATATAAAACAGTTTCGTCTGGTATGAGGGCGGCTGACATAATGATAAAAACCGCTGAGGTTGAGGTTATTGAGGCCACCACAGTATGCCCGGGCAAATATATGGTGCTTATTTCGGGTGAGCTTAGCGCTGTGCGCGCGTCGGTTGATGCGGCAGCGGCAAAAATGCCCGATATGCTTATAGATAAATTTGTGCTTGGCAATCCGCACGAAAGCATTTTTACGGCGCTTTACGGTACGACCGATATCGGCAATCCAAATGCTTTGGGTGTGCTTGAAACATTTTCTTCTTGCGCTGCAATTGTAGCGGCTGATATAGCCGCCAAAACTTCACTTGTGGACTTGATAGAGCTTAGGCTTTCACGCGGTATGTGCGGCAAATCTTATTTACTGCTTACAGGCGAAATAGCCGCAGTTGAAGCTGCAATCGAACGTGCAAAGCAGGGCGCCGGAGAAGAGGGTATGTTCTTAGATTCGGCAGTTATTCCTCATCCTGATGAAAAAATGTGGCACAGTATTTTATAAAAACAAATTATAAGAAAGAGAGAACTGTTTAAATGCTCGCAATAGAACGACGTAATGCAATTCTTTCCAAACTTTATTTGGACGGCAAGGTTATTGTTGCAGAGTTGAGTCAAGAATTTGACGTTACTGAAGAAACCATCCGCCGCGACCTTGAAAAATTAGATAAAGAAGGCTTGGCTCAAAAAACCTACGGTGGCGCGGTGCTCGTTCAAAATTTTAGTACCGACCTGCCTCATAGCGTTCGTAAAAAAGCCAATGTTGAAGCAAAGCAAAAAATTGCCGAAAAGGTAAGCGCTTTATTTAATGACGGCGACTGTATTATGGTTGATTCAAGCTCAACCGCTTTGCTTGTGTTAAATTATATAAAAAACCTAAAGAATATTACACTTATTACCAATTCGGTTGAGGCGCTTATAGAGCTTTCAGATAAAGATGATTGGACAGTTTTTTCAACGGGTGGCAAGCTTAAACGCGGCTCACTGTCTTTGGTGGGTCCATCGGCAGAAAAAACAATTCGTTCATACCATGTTGATTATGCGATATGCTCCTCAAAGGGTATTGATATTGGTCGTGGAATCACCGATTCAAACGAAAAAGATTCCGAAATGAAGCAGGCAATTTTTGATTCAGCCGAAACTAAAATTTTGGTTATAGACTCAAGCAAGTTTGACAAGGTTTCGCTTATAAAGGTTGGCGATATAGGT
This sequence comes from Acutalibacteraceae bacterium, assembly GCA_045539695.1. Classification (GTDB taxonomy): domain Bacteria; phylum Bacillota; class Clostridia; order Oscillospirales; family Acutalibacteraceae; genus UBA737. The sequence goes on along the minus strand of JAZQFX010000004.1, from coordinate 66,033 downwards.
GACGTTGACATTATCGCAACCGATACAGAGCCTAGTGCCAATTGGCAAGAATATTTAAAAACTAAAAATATAGATTTAATATATTAAAAGTATCTCAAGGAGTGATTATATATGGCAAGAAATCTTACCGAAGCTGAAATTCGCGAGGTTGTAAGTCAGGTATTAAACAAGGTTGCAGCGGCTCCAACAGCAGCTTTTGACAGCACACAGTACGCAGGCAAAAAGTTTGTTGGTGTGTTTGACGATATGAATGATGCTATTGCTGCGGCACAAGTGGCTTACAAGGCAGTACGTGCTATGTCAGTAGAAAAACGCGAACAGCTTATTACCGAAATTCGCCGTTTAACCCGCGCCGAAGCGCATATAATGGCAGAAATAGGTGTTAAAGAGACAGGAATGGGCAGGGTAGACCACAAGACTGCAAAGCATATGCTTGTAGCTGATAAAACCCCCGGCACAGAAGATATTGTTTCTGCAGCAAAAACCGGTGACAATGGTCTTACACTTGTTGAAATGGCACCGTTTGGCGTTGTTGGTGCTATCACTCCAAGCACCAATCCAAGTGAAACCGTAATTTGTAATTCAATCGGTATGATAGCCGCAGGTAACGGCGTTGTGTTTAACCCGCATCCAAACGCTATTGCGACATCAAACTACGCAGTTGACCTCGTAAACCGCGCAAGTAAGGCTATGGGTGGCCCTGAAATTTTGGTTTGCTCTATGAAAAAACCAACCCTTGAATCAGCCGCTATTATGCAGTCGCATCCGCTTATTCGTTTGCTTGTTTGCACAGGTGGTCCGGGTGTTGTTAAGGCTGTGCTTTCTTCTGGTAAAAAGGCTATTGGCGCAGGCGCTGGTAACCCACCTGTAATAGTTGATGATACCGCCGACATTCAGAAGGCAGGCAAAGATATAATCGACGGTTGCACATTTGACAACAACCTTCCTTGTATTGCCGAAAAAGAGGTATTTGCTTTTAGAAATATTGCTGATGAGCTTATCTCTGTTATGCTTAAAAACGGCGCTTATATGATAGATTCAGCACAAGCCGCTAAGCTTGCTGACATTGTTCTTGTTGACAAGACCGATAAAAAGGGTAATGTTCGCAAAATAGTTAATCGCGATTGCGTTGGCCGTGACGCAAAGGTTATTCTTTCTAAGCTTGGCATTACCGTTAGTGATGATATCCGTTGCATTATTTGCGAGACCGACTTTAACCACCCCTTTGTTCAAGAAGAGCTTATGATGCCAATCCTTCCTATCGTTCGAGTAAACGATATTGACGAGGCTATCGACTTGGCTGTAAAGGCAGAGCACGGCAACCGCCACACCGCTCATATGCATTCTAAAAATGTAGACAACCTTTCTCGCTTTGCTCGTGAGGTTGAAACCACAATATTTGTTAAAAATGCGCCTTCTTATGCAGGCATCGGCTTTGGCGGTGAAGGCCATGCAACATTTACAATTGCGGGTCCAACAGGTGAGGGTATTACCTCAGCTCGCAGCTTTACACGTCAGCGCCGCTGCGTAATGGCTGAAAGCTTTAGAATTATTTAATTTGAAAAGAGGCTAATTAAATGGCTTATAATGATACTTTGGTTGCCGAAATTGTCGGCAGAGTAATGGCATCTCTTGGTGATAATCAAGCCGCAAGCGGTAACGATACCGTCCCCGTTGGTGTTTCAAACCGTCACATACATTTGTCAACCGCCGATTTAGAAACACTTTTCGGCAAAGGCTATGAACTCACCCCAATAAAAGATCTTTCTCAACCGGGTCAGTTTGCTTGCAAAGAAACCTTGACTATAGTTGGTCCATCACTTCGTCCTATTGAAAATGTTCGAGTTTTAGGTCCTGTACGCAAGGCTTCTCAGGTAGAAATTTCTCGCACCGATTCTTTTACACTTAAGGTAAAACCACCTGTGCGTGAATCGGGCGATATTGCTGGCTCAGCGCCCATAACAATTATAGGTCCTAAAGGTGTTGTAACACTTAAAGAGGGCTGCATAATCGCTAACCGTCACATACATATGAGTCTTGATGAGGGCGCGCAATTCGGCCTTTCAGATGGGCAGTATGTTGATGTTGAGGTAAACGGTGAACGCAGAACAAAATTTTATGATGTTCAGGTACGTGTTCACAAGGATTTCCGCCTTGAAATGCATATCGACACCGACGATGCCAATGCCGCAGGCATAGGAAACGGCGCAAAGGTCAAGATAGTAAAATAATTAAAAACACCGAGTTTTTCTCGGTGTTTTATCTTTTTGCGGTAAAAATATAAAAAATGTATTTAAAAATTACAATATATATGTTATAATAACTATGATTAAAAGAAACGAGGTGTTTCGCTTATGAAAACCGATTGCACAATTGAACTGTCACGAATAATTAAAGAGTTTTCTTTAGAGGTTCTTAATATGCCTGAGGGTGATGTTCTTGTTTCATCTACCGAAACAAGTCGACCCGGACTTCACCTTGCCGGCTATTACGAGTATTTCGATGCAAAACGCATACAAATACTCGGTATGAACGAGATAGGCTTTTTGCGTGGCTTTGATGAAGATAAAAAGAAAAAAATGGTCGATGAATTTTTTGCTAAAAAACCAGTAGCCGTTATAATTGCGCGTAATTTGGCAGACGATAATATATATGCCGATATGGCAAAAAAGCACGGGGTACCGTTACTTGTAAGCCGTGACTCAACATCTGATTTTGAGGCGGCGCTTATTGCCTTTTTAAATCTGCATTTGGCGCCTCGAATTACCCGTCACGGCGTTTTGGTTGAGGTTTACGGCGAAGGTATATTGCTACTTGGTGAAAGCGGCGTAGGTAAGAGTGAAACGGCTATTGAACTTGTAAAACGCGGTCACCGACTTATTGCAGATGATGCGGTAGAAATTCGCCGTGTATCAAGCAAATCACTTGTAGGCACTGCGCCCGATAACATTCGTCATTTTATTGAACTTCGCGGCATAGGAATTATTAACGCAAGTCGTATTTTCGGTGTGGGCGCCGTAAAGCTTACCGAAAAAATTGACCTTGTCATTAATATGGAACAATGGGACGTTAATAAAAATTACGACCGTATGGGTCTTGAAACACAAAGGACTGAGATTTTAGGACTTCAGATTCCATCGCTCACAATCCCTGTAAAGCCGGGTAGAAATTTAGCGGTTATAATTGAGGTTGCAGCGATGAACAGCCGCCAAAAGAAGCTTGGCTACAATGCAGCAGAGGATTTGCTTAACCGTCTTGGTATGAATGACGATTTTAAAGCAAGCGAGGAAACAATCAGCGTTAAACCCTTTTAATAAACAGGAGAGATAATTATGTATAAATTAGGTATTGATTTAGGAGGAACAAATATAGTTGCAGGTGTTGTTGATGGAAAGCACAAAATAGTTGCAACCGCAAAAAGAAAAACAAATTTACCGCGTCCCGCAGAAGAAATAGTTGATGATTTGGTAGCCGTTACATTTGAGGCTATAGAGGCGGCAGGACTAACTGTCGATGATATTGACGGTTACGGTATAGGCTGCCCGGGTTCTATTGAGCACGAAACAGGCAATGTGCCTTATTCTAACAATCTTGATTTTTATGATTTGCCACTCGGACAAATGCTTCACGAAAAAACAGGCAAAAAGTTTTATGTAGAAAATGACGCTAACGCCGCGGCTTACGGCGAATACATCGCGGGAGCAGGAAAGGGTACAAAAAACTTTGTAGCTGTTACATTGGGTACAGGTGTTGGCGGCGGTATTATAATCGACGGCAAAATCTATTCCGGCTCTAACGGTGCCGGTGGTGAGCTTGGTCACACTGTTATACAAATGGGCGGTCAGGCTTGCACTTGCGGTCGATTTGGCTGTTGGGAAACCTACGCCTCTGCTACAGCCCTTGTGCGCCAGACAAAACAAGCTATGCTGAGATATAAAAGCAGCAGAATGTGGGAAATATGCGATGGTGACATTAACAACGCCAACGGCAGAACGGCATTTAAGGCAAAACGTTTGGGTGACCGCGTAGGCGCAATGGTTGTCGATGAATATATACGTTACGTAGCAGTTGGTATTGCAAACGTGCTAGATATTTTCCAGCCTGACGTTATATGTATTGGTGGTGGCGTATCAAAAGAGGGAGAATACCTTACCGACCCGATTAACGAATATGTTGAGGGCGAAAACTATGCTCGTCATATAAAGACTAAAACAGTTATTAAAACTGCCGATTTGGGCAATGATGCCGGCATTATCGGTGCGGCATATCTATGTGATCTTTACGAATAAGGTGATTTTATGAAGCTTGATAACCTGACAAACAGATTATCAGAACTTAAAATTGAATATGTAAAGAACGAGCCAATGAATCGTCATACCACATTTAAAATAGGTGGTAATGCAGACGTATTTGTTAAGATAAAAAACGAGGACGAATTACGGCTTATTTTAAGTCTTGCTTGCGAATATAATGCGCCATATTTTATATTAGGCAAGGGTTCAAACCTTTTGGTGTCGGACCAAGGCATTGAGGGTATTGTTATCAGCCTTGACGGTATTGACAGCATAAAAATTAATGGCGATACGGTTGTGTGCGGCGCAGGTGCAAGTTTAAGGGCTTTGTGCATAGCTGCGCAAAAGGCATCGCTTTCGGGTCTTGAGTTTGCTTATGGCATACCAGGCACCGTTGGCGGCGCGCTTTATATGAATGCAGGCGCATACGGCGGTGAAATGTCACAGGTGGTGTTTTCTGCTACGGCAATAGACAGCAAGGGAAATATTATAGAATTTTTATTGCCCGATATGAAGCTGGGTTACCGAACAAGCGTATTTAAAAACACCGATTTAATCATCACAAGTGTTGCATTTAAATTAAAGCAGGGAGATTCGGCTGAAATTAAGGCTGCTATGGACGATTTTTTTGCCCGCAGACGAGATAAGCAACCGCTTGAATACCCAAGCGCAGGCAGCACCTTTAAGCGACCCGAGGGCTATTTTGCGGGTGCGCTTATTGAAAAAAACAAATTAAAGGGTGTATCTGTTGGTGGTGCGCAGGTCAGCGAAAAGCATGCGGGATTTGTTATAAACACGGGCAGTGCCACTTGCCAAGATGTTTTATCGCTTATTAAAAAAGTGCAAGACACAGTAAAAGAATCTGACGGTGTCCAATTAGAACCAGAGGTCATATTTGTAGGAAGAAAATGAATGAAAATAGAGTGTAGGTCTTTTGGATTTAAAAATGGGGCAGACGCGCAAGCCGATTTCGTTTTCGATGTGCGCTGTCTGCCCAATCCTTTTTACATAGAGCATTTAAAAAATATGACAGGCTTGGACAAGCCTGTTCGTGATTACGTTTTAAGTAGTGAGCAAAGCAAACAGTATCTTCAAAAGGTTATAGATATGCTTTTGCTTATAATACCCATAAAAGAGAATTACGGCATAGAAAAAATGACGGTATCATTCGGTTGCACAGGCGGTCATCACCGTTCGGTCACTTTTGCGGTGATGGTGTGCAAGGCGCTTTGCGAAAATGGATACGCAGCTGAATGTTTTCACCGTGATATAAATATTGAGGATTAAAATAATGTCTTTTTGTTCTGATATAAAAAATGAGCTCACCAAGATTAAGGTGTCGCGTTGCTGTCTGCAAGCGCTTACTTACGGACTTTTGCTGTTTGGCAGAGCGTTTAGCGCCGCAAGGATATCAATGCAGAGTGAAAATGAAGCGGTTACAAAACTGTACGCATCTTTAATAGGCAAGAATTATGATGCGCAGGTTAAAATAATAAAGGGTGGAAGCCAAAGCACAACATATCGCGCTGAGGTGAATGATGAGATTGACAGGCTCAAAATTTTGGCGTCGGTAGATTTTGGTATGTGTGACGGTAAAATCAGCCACGAATTTTTTAACCGCGCTTGCTGTGAGGCGGCATTTGTTCGTGGCGCCTTTTTAGCGTGCGGTCAAATGAGCGACCCCGAAAAAAGCTATAGGGTAGATTTTCCTGTAAAAAGTGAGGCGTTGGCTCAGGAACTGCGTGACATTCTATCTAAACATTCGGTCAGCGCTAATATTTCAACACGCGGCAACGGCTTTGTTGTATATATCAAACGTAGTGAGATGATAATAAATCTACTTACCCTTATGGGTGCATCAATGCGAAGCCTTGAGCTTATAGAAACCACCATAATGAAAGAGGCAAACAACAAAACCAACCGTGTGTTTAACTGCGACGGCGCAAACATTAAAAAGACAATAGAGGCATCTATTAAACAAAGAACGGCTATTGAATATTTAATTAAAAGAGAGATGCTGTCGTCACTACCAAAAGAGTTGATTACTGCTGCAAGGTTGCGTATGCAGTATCCCGAAAGCTCGCTTAAAGAGCTATGTAAAAATTCACCCGAGCCAATAACTGTTTCGGGACTAAATCATAGACTTAAAAAAATAATAGAAATTTACGAAGATATAAAATCAAGATAAGGAGTTGATACGGCATGAGCTTTACGCATTTGCATTTGCATACTGAATACAGTTTGCTTGACGGCTGTTGCCGTATAAACAAGCTTATTGACGCGGTAGCCGCAAGGGGACAAACAGCAGTTGCAATTACCGACCACGGCGTTATGTATGGCGCTATTGATTTTTACAAAGCGGCAAAGAAAAAGGGCGTAAAGCCAATTATTGGCTGCGAGGTTTACGTTGCGCCTAACAGTAGATTTGACAAAACAAAACAGCCCGACGGTAATTATAGCCATCTTGTATTGTTGTGCGAAAATAACGAAGGCTATCAAAATCTTATTAAGTTAGTATCTGCCGGTTTTACAGAAGGGTTTTATACAAGACCGCGTGTTGACCGCGAGCTGCTTGAAAAGTATCACAGTGGACTTATTGCGCTTTCTGCCTGTCTTGCAGGTGAGATTCCGCGTGCTATTATGAACGGCGACTATGATAAGGCGCGTGATACTGCACTTTGGTACAAAAACGTTTTTGGAGAAAACAATTATTTTCTTGAAATGCAGGACCACGGAATATCCGAGCAACAAAAGGTTAATTCTTATATTCAAAAGCTTTCGCGCGAGACAGGCATACCGCTGGTTGCCACTAACGATGTGCATTATATTGAAAAAGACGATAGCTTTATGCACAAGGTGCTACTATGCGTGCAGACGGGTAGTAAAATTGGTGATAAAAACAATCTTGAATTTCAAACCGAAGAATTTTATCTTAAAACCGAAGATGAAATGCTATCTCTTTTCAAGAATACGCCTGAAGCCGTTTGGAACACACAAACTATTGCCGATAGGTGTAACGTAGAGTTTGAGTTTGGCAAAATAAAATTACCGTTTTTTGATACAAACGGCGAAGACCACTACGAATATTTCCGTCGCAAATGCTATGACGGGCTTTATAAAATTTATGGTGATGCTCCCGACAGTCAGGTAATAGACCGACTTGAATATGAGCTTTCTGTTATTAATCAAATGGGGTATGTAGATTACTATCTTATTGTTTGGGACTTTATCAATTACGCAAAGACGCATAATATACCTGTGGGTCCGGGGCGAGGCTCGGGTGCGGGTAGTCTTGCTGCATATTGCATCGGCATTACCGGTGTTGACCCTATAAAATACAATCTTCTTTTTGAACGCTTTTTAAATCCTGAGCGTGTTTCTATGCCCGACTTTGACGTAGATTTTTGTTACGTTAATCGTCAAAAGGTTATAGATTATGTTATAGAAAAATATGGTGAAGACCACGTGGCGCAGATAGTTACCTTTGGCACTATGGCGGCGCGCGCGGCAGTGCGTGACGTTGGTCGCGCTATGGATATACCGTACGCTACCTGTGATAAGACGGCAAAGCTTATACCACAGTCACCCGGTATGACTTTAGAGCGTGCGTTGGCATCTTCAAAAGAGCTTAAAAATTTATATGATGGCGACACCCTTACAAAAGATTTGATTGATATGGCGATTAAGCTCGAGGGTATGCCCAGACACGCCTCAACACATGCGGCAGGTGTAGTAATATCTGACCGACCGGTTAGTGATTACGTGCCACTTGCTACAAATGACGAGTCAGTTGTAACGCAATATACAATGACGGCATTAGACGAATTGGGTCTTTTGAAGATGGACTTTTTGGGACTTCGTAACTTGACCGTTATAGAAGATACTCAAAATGATATACGCAAAACAAATCCCGATTTTGACATAGAAAAAATACCGATGGACGATGTCGATACCTTTAAAATGATGGGTGAGGGCTTTACCGACGGCGTGTTCCAGTTTGAATCGGACGGTATGAAAAACGTTATGAGAAAATTCAAGCCTGAAACGCTTGAAGATTTGATTGCCATTATTTCGCTTTATCGCCCCGGTCCTATGGATTCGATACCGCGTTATATTCATAACAGACACAATCCGCAGGACGTAAAATACGACACTCCACTTCTTGAACCGATACTTAATATGACATACGGATGTATTGTGTATCAAGAGCAGGTAATGCAGATATTCCGTTCGCTTGCGGGCTATTCTTTAGGTCGTGCGGATATAGTGCGACGCGCTATGTCAAAGAAAAAGCACGATGTTTTGGCGCGTGAGCGAAACACATTTATATATGGCGAAAAGGACGAAAACGGAAATGTTATATGCGAGGGTGCTGTAAATCGTGGTGTTAGCGAATCGGTAGCCGAAAAGTTATTTGATGAAATTTCGGCATTTAGCTCTTACGCTTTTAACAAATCTCATGCTGCGGCATACGCTGTTGTAGCATATCGTACGGCATATCTTAAATGCCACTATCCTACGCAGTATTTTGCAGCGCTTCTTACAAGTGTGCTTGACAGCCCTGGTAAAATTGCGCAATATACGGCCGAGTGCAAGCGTATTGGTATTAAAATTTTGCCGCCCGACGTAAACGAAAGCTTTGAAAATTTTACAGCAAACGGCAAAAATATTCGTTTTGGACTTTTGGCTGTGCGCAATTTAGGTTCTAATCTAATTAATCAGTTAGTCGCACAGCGTGAGAACGGAAAATATACCTCTATGTATGATTTTTGTTCCCGCAATTATAATCGCAACTTTAATCGTCGAGCGCTTGAAGGGCTTATAAAAAGCGGTGCTATGGATGCACTTGAGGATAACCGCCGTAAAATGCTTTATAATATTGATAAAGTGCTATCGGTAATAGATGAAACACAGCGCTTTTCATCACATGACCAGATGGATTTGTTTGGCGATAGTCGTGAAAGCGTTAGCTTTGAGCTTACACATATTGACGAAATGCCGCGCCAGGAATTGCTTAGCATGGAAAAAGCGGCAACGGGAATGTATCTTTCGGGTCACCCGATGAACAGCTACCGCACTTTTGCCCGCAACGCTCGGTTTGTTCCCATAGGCGATATAAATGCTAAAAAAATAGTTGATGGCAGACGTATTAGTGTTGTTGGCGTTTTGGGCGAAACCAAGCTCAAACAGCTAAAAAACAAAAACACCATTGCCTATACCACACTTGAAGATACCACAGGCACTATTGATGTGATAGTGTTTTCTGCAACCCTTGCGGGTTACCGTCAAATTATGACGGAGGGTAATATTGTTATAATAAACGGCAAGGTAAGTGAGCGTGAGGACCGTGACCCCGAGCTTGTTTGCGAGTCGATAGAGCTTGTGCCTGAAAGCGCACAAAGCAATGAGCAGGTAGTTACCCTTTATTTAAGAATACCAAGTCTTAATTCACCGTTGTTTAGTAGCGTTTGTGATATTCTTTCAAGTCATAAAGGTGAAAGCGATGTTATAATCGTATGTGAAGATACCGCCAAGCGCATTTTAGCGCCTGACAGACTTAAAATAACTCCGTCACAGCAATTAATTGAGCGGTTAAACGATGTTCTAGGTGAAAACAATGTAAAACTCGTGGCAAAGTAAAAAAATGGTTGCAGTTTTAAAATGAATGGTGTATAATATCTTGGCATATATTTTGGAGATGATATTAAAATGAAAACTATAGGTGTTTTAACAAGTGGCGGCGATGCGCCGGGTATGAACGCTGCGGTACGCGCCGTAGTGCGAACAGCCATTTCACTTGGTATGACGGTTAAGGGTGTAAGACGTGGCTATGCCGGTCTTATTGAAGAAGATATTTTTGATATGGATGCTCGCTCGGTTTCTGACGTTATTAACCGTGGCGGTACACTGCTTTATACTGCCCGCTGCCCAAAATTCAGAACTGAAGAGGGTGTTTTGCAGGCTGTTGAAAACTGCAAAAAGCACGGTATTGAGGGTTTGGTGGTTGTTGGTGGCGACGGTTCATTCCGCGGCGCGCTTGATCTATCACGTCACGGTGTGCCGTGTATTGGTGTGCCGGGCACAATTGATAACGATATTGCTTGCACCGAATACACCATAGGCTTTGACACCGCTATGAATACAGCGATGGAAATGGTAGATAAAATTCGTGACACCGCTCAATCGCATGAGCGTTGCAGCGTTATTGAGGTTATGGGTAGACACGCAGGCTATATTGCTGTGCAAACAGGTATTGCCGTTGGTGCCACTGCTATTATGGTTCCGGAAGTACCCGTTAGTATGGAAAGCATAATTCGCAAAATCAAAACCGCTCATGCTAACGGTAAAAAACACTTTATTGTAATTGTGGCCGAAGGTATTGGCGGTGTAGAAGAAATCGCCAAACAAATTATGGCCGCAACAGGCATTGATTCGCGTGCGACTATTTTAGGTCACGTTCAACGTGGCGGCAACCCAACCCTTCGTGACAGACTTCGCGCTACACAAATGGGTTATGAGGCTGTGCAGCTTCTTTATCAAGGTAAGGGTAACCGCGTGGTTGCATATCAGGGTAGCAGCGTTGTAAATTACGACATAGAAGAAGCACTTCAAATGAAAAAAGAATTCAATCAGGATATGCTTAAAATTGCATTAGAAACTGCAATATAAATAAAAATCTCGCTGATATCAGCGTTATTTTTTATCTTTATCATACGGCATATATTTAATTTTTCTTTTTTTAGTTTTTTTGCTGTTCATTTTTATAACTGCTATTATGAAGATCAAAATCACTAAAGCAATTAACACATACAATACTTTCATATATGAAGACGTAAAGAAATTTTTAACCGCGCGAAGTGCCGTAAGCATTGCGCTTTTTTCAATGTTTTCATTAGAGATAAGGTTAACCGTTCCAATTATTTTCTCAGCATAAATTATATCTGCAGTACCTAAGACCTGTCCTTTTTTAATTGGTGCATCAACTGTTTCTTTTGTAGGATGAGGCACGATGCTTATTGTCGAGTCGTCGGCATCTTTGGGCAAAATTGATACAAAGCCTTCGTCTACATAAAGCGATACAAAATCGGTATCAAGTGAAAGGTCAACGCTGATTTCCGCCACGGGATTCGACGTGTCGGCAACCTTTTTGAATTCAAAGTTGTTAAATGCCCATCGATAAAGCTCTTTGCTTTCTGTAAAGTGCTTCTTCTCATTTGGCGGACAACCAAATACAAGGCACATATAGTTATAACCGTTATAGCTTGCCGTGCTTACCAGGCAGCGACCTGCCTCGTCGGTATAGCCGGTTTTAACGCCCTTAGCGTATGTGTAGTAGTAATTTGTTGTGTTATCCTGCAAAAAATTTGTGGTAGAAAGCACACGCTGACCAGACATACTGGTTTGTACAGTGTGGCGGGTGCTTTCACAAACCTCTTTAAACGTTTCGTTTTGAAGAGCAAACTTTGTAAGAATATAGGTATCGCGAGCGGTGGTGTAATTTTGTTCGTGATGCAGTCCTATAGGATTTTCATAGTGCGTACCTGTAAGCCCAAGCTCTGCGGCGCGGGAGTTCATCATATTTACAAAATTTTCAACACTTCCGCCATAGTGGACGGCTGCAAGCAATGAGCAGTCACCGTATGATGACATAAGCACCATATATACAAGGTCGAGCTGCGTGATTTCTTCGCCAGCCTTAAGCAGTGAAACGCTGCTACCTGTGCCACTTATAAGGTCGAGTGCCTCTTCGGTCATAGCGATTTTAGCCTCAGGGTCATATTTTTCGCTTTCGAGAATAATAAGCGTTGTCATAATTTTTGTAATAGAAGCAGGGTAGACCTTTTTGTCCGCGTTTTTTTCATAAAGCACTTCATCGGTATCAAGTGATACAAGCATTGCCGCGTTTGCGGTAATTTCAACACCCGATGGCTCATAGGCGCTTGCGGTAAGCATTGGGGTAAAAATTAAACAAATTATTAAAAAGATGCAAAAAACTCTTTTTAGCATAGAAATCTCCTTGAAAGTATGTTATACTGTTATTATACAATATTAATTTGCAAAAATAAAGTATCAATATTAAATTTAGGCGGTGAAAAAATGGTTTATATAACGGGGGATATGCACGGCGATTTAGAGCGCCTTTATGATAAAGAATTCCGTAAATTAAAACGCGGAGATATACTTATTGTCTGTGGTGATTTCGGGTATATCTTTGATAATTCAAAAACCGAAAAGCAAGTAATAAATTATTTTGCCAAACGTAAATTTATAACCGCTTTTGTTGAGGGCACGCACGACAATCTCGACAAAATAAACCGCTCACGCGAAACCGTTTGGAAGGGCGGTAAGGTCCACCGCATAAAAGGCAATTTGTTGCATTTGATGCGAGGTCAGATTTTTGATATAGAGGGCAATCGTTATTTCACCTTTGGCGGCGGCGAGAGCACCGATAAAGATATGCGTGTAGCGCAGGGCTTTTGGTGGCGGCAGGAAGAACCTACCCCTGACGAAATGGCAGATGGTGCGCGTGTGCTTGATGAAGCGGGTTGTAATGTTGATTACATAATAACCCACGAACCACCCGCACTCGTAAAAAGCGCAATATTACTTCGCCGCGGGGACAATGATAACATAAATAAGCTTAACGGTTATCTTGAAGAAATCGGTAGGTCGTGTACATATAGACATTGGTATTTTGGTTCGCTTCACGAGGACCGTGTTATTACAGAGCATCACACTTGCGTGTTTAAAAAACTGCTGCCTATAGACGCAAATGCTAAAAACTTGTAATTTAAATAGATATATGATATAATATCTAAATCATATTAATATTTTATGGAGGTCGTTATATTGAATATCGACAGACTATGCTTTGGTTGTATGAATGACAACGGTGGCGAAAAAATATGCAGTATATGCGGTTATGATATGTCAAGCCAAAACGAAAGCTTTTGCTTGCCTGTAAAATTTTTACTTTCAGAAAGATATGTTATTGGCAAGGCGGTTGCCGTTAATACCGAGGGTATAACATATATCGCTTGGGACAACGCATCAGAAACTGCCGTACATATAAAAGAATATTTTCCTAAAGGTATTGCAAATCGCAATCCCGACAAAACGGTATCGGTTATAAGCGGCAGTGAGTTTTATTTTAATGAAGGTCTTATGGACTTCATAGAAATAAACAAAAAGCTTATCGCCACAGAGTTGCAGGCTATTGTTCCCGTGCTTACAGTGTTTGAAGAAAATGGTAGCGTTTATGCTGTTACACCTATAATATCAGGTATTACTTTAGGCAGCTTTCTTGAACGCAACGGCGGCAGTTTGCGTTGGGAACAAGCAAGACCGTTGTTTTTGCCGCTTATAGATACACTTAAAGAGCTTCACGAGCAGGGCATTATACACGGCGGAATTTCGCCCGATACTATAATGGTTGGTCGCGATGGCAAGTTAAGATTTATCGGCATTTGCATACCGCGTTTGCGAACTGCATCACCCGACAGCCCCGCTGAGCTTTACAGCGGTTATGCAGCGGTAGAGCAATATGGCAAAATAGATGCCGATTTGAGCGTTGCATCCGATGTTTATGCATTGAGCGCTGTTTTGTTCAGGGTGCTTATAGGCGTTGTGCCTCCCTCTGCCGAGTCAAGACTTGCGGCCGATACACTGTCTATTCCGGCACGTTTTGCTGATGAACTACCGCGTCAGGTATTGGTTGCAATTGCTAACGGTATGCAGGTGAATGTGCAAAATCGCACGGAAAATATAGATGTGTTTAAAAACGAATTGGTTTATGGCGAAACACAAGAAAACCTGCGTCGCGCTGCAAACAATCGCGTTGCCGAGCAAAAAGCAAAGCAAGAAATCAAGCAGCCTGAAAAGAAAAAAAGTGGCAGCGGTGTAAAGTATGCAGCAATTTCTGCAGGAATTACCGCAGCGCTGTTTGTTGTGGCAGCAGTAGTGCTGTGTATAGTTTTTAAAGACCAAATTTTTGGCAGCGAAGAGCCAATATTCAACAATTCTGAAATTGAATCTATGCCTCAGATTGAGTCGATTGGTGATGTTGATCCGGGCGCTGAAAATTCAATTATATTGTATGAGGTTCCTGATTTTTTGGGTAAATTCTATTACGAATTGATGGAAGATGTAGACGATAAATACGAGCGTTTTAAATTTAGCATTAAGGGTAAAGAATATTCCGATAAATACGAACGCGGTATGATTTGCGCGCAATCAGTAGCGGCGGGTACACCTGTGCAAAACGAGACTGAAATTCAGGTAACAATAAGTCTTGGACCAAAAGAACTTACGGTTGCCAATGTTGTGGGTCTTGACGAGATGAGCGCAAAATTAGAACTGTTGAAGCAAGGCTTTTTGTATAGCAATATCGAGGTCGTAGAAAAATATGATCCCGATGCTCAACCCGGTATGGTGCTCGAACAGGATCCGGCTTACAGTGAGAAGGTTACTGCCGAAACATATATTAAAATTTATGTAAACTCTTACAAGGGCGATGAGCTTGCAGACGGTCTTATGGGTAACAACGGCAATTATGAGGACGATTCGTCTGATACCTCGTCTGATTACACACACGATTAAAACTTAAAGAATGGGCGTGAGCGTTTGGTTACGGTTTTGCTGGCAGTTTTTGACGGCGAAAAGTATTTAAAAGAACAGATTGACTCTATACTTAATCAAACTGTAAAGAATATAAAAATTATTATCCGTGATGACGGTTCTCGTGACAGTTCACCCCAGATAATTGACGATTACTGTAACAAGTATCCGCAAATTATCTCAAAGCTTGACGGCGCACCCACGGGTAGCGCAAAGCAAAACTTTGCAGAGTTATTAAAAAACTGCAACAGTGATTATATTATGTTTTGCGATCAAGACGATGTGTGGTTGCCCGAAAAGATAGAAAAAACTCTCGAGGCAATGAAGAAGGCAGAACATGGCGGAAAAATGCCTGTGTTAGTGCACACCGACTTAAAGGTTGTTGACCAAAGCCTTAATGTTATATCACCGTCGTTTTTTAAATTTCAAAAGTTAATTCAAGATGATATTACACTGCCTAAATTATTGGTTCAAAATTATGTTACCGGTTGCACTGTGATGATAAACCGAGCTTTGCAAGAAAAGTGTGGTTTAATACCGAAGGGGTGCATAATGCACGATTGGTGGCTGGCATTGGTTGCAATTTTGTTTGGTGAACTTGTTTGCATAAGTGAGCCGACTATGCTTTACCGTCAGCACTCGGATAATCAGGTCGGCGCAAAGGCGTCATACGGTATTGCTTTTATAAAGCGTAAGCTTGCCACTCTTGATACGGTACGTCATAATTATAATGCAACATATTCACAGGCAAAGGCATTACTTGATAGTTACGGTAACCTATTAAATGAAAATGTAAAAGAAATAATAGATATATATTGTCAAATGCCTAAGATGAACAAATTTAAAAAAATACGCGCAATGCAAAAGTTTGGCTTCAAAAAATGTACGCTTCTTCGTGTTGTAGGTCAGTATTTTTTAATGTAGGAAGGACTTTTTATGAATATTTTTAAAAAACTGATTGCTTTATTAGTGACAATGTGTTTGCTTTTTTGCGTGACTGGTTGTGACGAAAGATATGAGCCGTATGATAGTTTTAATCCTGCCGGTGTTGTAATTGTGGATTGTATCAACGGAAATCAATATCTAAAAACTATTGATGATGCTGAGTTTGCTGATAAAATGTTTGTAGCATATAAAAAGCTAAAAATTGACACCGACACCGAGGGTGAATTGGACAGCGCGTATTTGTATTTGGAATTTTATAACAAAGACAAATCCACTCTTTTGATATTTACAATTTATGAAAACGGTTCATGCTGTCTGGGTAGAGAATACGAGGAGCTTTACACTGTAGAGGACGGCAGAAAAAAGTATGTTGAATTATGCGATATTTATGAATCGTATGAGGATTAATAAAATTCCCCACAATTTTGTGGGGAATTTTTTAATTATAGTATTATTAAATTTTTGTCACTGTTGGTAAGATTGATGCAACCGTTTTCGGTTACATATACCATATCCTCAATTCTTACACCGAATTTATTTTCAAGGTAAATGCCAGGCTCAACCGTTACAACATTACCAACTTCTAAAATTGCCTTGTTGTTAGGTGAAAGATTCGGTGACTCATGAACATCGATACCAACACTATGACCTAAAGCGTGACCAAAGCAGCCTTTGTAGCCTGCGTCATAGATTATATCGCGGGCAATTTTATCTATATCACCGCAAACAGCACCCGCTTTAATCGCCTCAATTGCTGATAACTGCGCTTTAAGTGTGGTGTCATAAACCAGTTTTTGCTCATCTGTGATATTGCCAACGGCTACCGTTCGAGTCATATCACTGCAGTAGCCGTTTACTATGGCACCAAAGTCCATAGTTACAAAATCACATTTTTCAATTTTTTTATCGGTCGGAACGCCGTGAGGTAAAGACGAATTTTTACCCGATACTACAATAAAATCAAACGATACACCTTGAGCGCCGAGTCCACGCATAAAAAATTCCATATCAAGCATTATTTCACGCTCGGTTCTGCCTATCGTAATACGAGGTAAGATATAATCGAGCGTTTGCTCGGTAAAGGACTGTGCCTGCTTTATAAACTTTAATTCATATTCGCTTTTTACAGCGCGCATTTCGCCAAGCTTTATATCTAATTTATTCTCTTTTGAAATGTTGATGTCCTCGAATAATTCGCTTAAGTATTTATGCCGTGTAAGGCTTATTTGCGATGCTTCAATAAAAATTTCGCTAATATTTTGTTGCTTGCAATATTCATAAATACCCTTGTCGCCTTTATCATAAAGAACAACCTCACAGCTGTCAACGGTGGACTTGGCTTTTTCAAAATATCTGAAATCAATAAAGAATACGGCACTGCTTTTTGTTATTAAAACGGAACCTGCGCTCGAATTAAAGCCGGTCAGATAAAAACGGTTTGAGTCGCTTGTAATCCAAAAAGCTTCATTGTCATTTAAATTTTCTTGCAAACTTAAAATTCGGTTTTTTATCATTTTATCACCTTAAAAATTTATTTACACAAAATCATCATTTGCTTAAAAAAGAGCGAATATAATAATAACGAAACATAAAAGCACTTTATACATAAAATTGATGCTGTGGCAAAAGCTGCAGATAAGCCTACAATTTTATATGTTTCAATTAAAAGACTACTTGGGCGCAATTCAAATGGCGAATTGCGCCCAAGACCATTTTATATATTATAATGCAGATTTTATAGCGGCAAGCAAATCATCATATTCTTCAAACGCCTGAAGTTCGGGATAGTCTTTTTTAATTTGCTCAGTAGATTTAAACAAAAAGCCCGCTTTACTGGCAAGAATCATACCAAGGTCGTTAAAGCTGTCGCCTGCGGCAATAGTCTCAAAACCGCAAGACTGAAGTGCCTTAACGGTTGTGAGCTTGGATTTTTCACAACGCATTTTGTAGCCTGTTATTTCGCCGTTTTCGGCAACTTCAAGTGTGTTGCAGAAAATAGTCGGCATACCAAGTTTTCTCATAAGAGGCGCCGCAAACTGCTCAAAGGTGTCACTTAAAATTATTACTTGAGTAACACTTCTAAGCTCGTCTAAAAATTCCTTTGCGCCTTCCATAACATCAATTTTTTCGATAACAGCTTGAATTTCGTTTAGTCCCAAGTTGTGTTCTTTTAAAATATCAAGACGATATTTCATTAGTTTATCAT
This sequence comes from Acutalibacteraceae bacterium, assembly GCA_045539695.1. Lineage (GTDB taxonomy): Bacteria > Bacillota > Clostridia > Oscillospirales > Acutalibacteraceae > UBA737. Next base: position 47,973 of record JAZQFX010000004.1, on the reverse strand, counting down.
AGTCGGGTTCGTCACGGGTTGTGCGCTTAAGCTCGGGTATACCAACCTCGTTTGCAAACGCGATCCAAATTTCAGGGACTAATACCCCCTCCATATCTAAACATACTACATTCATCGTTATTACCTCGTTACTTAGAATTCTATAATGGTTATTGGAGGTGGAAATAGCAAATTCTTGCAGTTTCCACTACAACAAAGATTTGGCTACAAGTTTTCTTTGAAAACTTGACCACATTCGTTATAAAAGATATGCAGGAAGATCGTGGTCTTTAACGCAAAGAACACGGAATTTTTCTTCGTGTATATCATTGATTTTTTCTACAAGTTTTGTTTTGTAAAGCTCGTTATAAATATTATTTGCTTGTGTTTTGGTATCAACATTTATAACTACGGCATTTATTTGTGAAATGCCAAGTTCTTTTGCGGCATAATATCTGCGATAGCCATCAATAAGCCATTTGTCACCCTTTGCAGTAATGGCAACTAAAACGGGGCAAAGCATACCGCGTTTTGCGATGCTTGATTTTATAGCATCAATATCATCGGGCGCTTTTGCCACACTTAACAAACCTATATTATCGAGTGAAAGCGTGGTTATAATATTGTCGTTTGCCGTGCTTTGAACATGTGTAGAAGCCGTAGCATTTACTGCGCGAGCTATACTGCTTTTACCTATTGACAAGTGAAACAACCTCCTCTGTAAGAGCCTTATATTCTTTGGCACTTCGGGCACTAGGTTTGTAAACCGCTACGGGCAAGGATGCATCCTGCGCCCATTCAATACTACTGTCAGTGCGAATATAGTTTTGGAACATATGAACGCCATCGGTGTTTTGCAGTGCGTCAACCGTTTGTTTAAAGTAATTTTTACGGGTGTCAACCTTTGTAATTGCAATACCTAAAAGCGAAATATTGGAATTAATTTGTTTTACTGTTGCAAAAAATTCAAACATATTAGCAAGACCAAAAAGTCCCCAAGGACTTGCCTCTACAGGAATTATGAGGTAATCCGATGCGCACAGCATATTCATAACCCAGCCACCCAAGGTAGGTGGAGCATCCATAAGTATAAAGTCATACTTGCCGCTGTCTTTTACATTTTTAAGGCAATTTTTAAGTATCAGCTCGCGTTGCCATTTAGAAAACAAATCAAACTCAATATTGCTCATTAAAGAGGACGACAGCACCATATCTAAATTTTCGTATTTGGTATGTGTTATGTAATCGGTAATATCGACTTGTTGCGTTACGGCAGTATATATGTTGTTGCCGCTTTGGGCAGACTCGAGCACTTCATCTTCACCGAAGAGAGACAGCGATAAATTCATCTGCATATCACCGTCAATCAGCAGAACTCTATAACCCATTTTAGAGAGCTCAAAGCCTACATTGCAGCAGGTGGTTGATTTACCGCTGCCGCCTTTATTATTGGCAAAACAAATAGTTTTAGTATTCAAGGCAGACACACTCCTTTATATGTATATATTATATAGTTTTGAAACAGTAATGTCAATTAAAAAGCAATTGTGTTTTATTATAATAGGTTTTTTATTATTTTGTATTATTTGTAAAGAATTCGGCAAAGATATTATCAGTATTACACATACAAAGGAGTTTTTGTTATGAAAAAAATTATTGCGCTAATTTTATGTCTTGTGTGCATAACCTCGCTTGCGGGTTGTGGCAGGGGAAATACCGCCGATGTTTACTTTTTAAACTTTAAACCCGAGTCGGCAGATGTTTATCAAGAAATTGCAGAAAAATATGAGCAAGAAACGGGCGTTTCGGTAAAGGTTGTAACTGCCGCCGCAAACACATATGAGCAAACCTTGAAGTCAGAAATTGCAAAATCGGGCGCGCCTACAATTTTTCAGGTAAATGGCCCTATTGGTTACCAGTCTTGGAAAGACTATTGCCTTAATATTGAAAACAGTGATTTTGCAAAGCTGCTCAGTGATGACACTCTTGCTATCCGTGACCAAAACGGCAACGGAATCTATGCAGTACCATACGTTGTAGAGGGTTACGGCATTATTTATAACGATGCTATTATGAAAAAGTATTTTGCATTAAGCGATAAAGCAGTCAATATTGACAGCGCTGACCAAATTAACAATTTTTATACCCTTAAAACCGTGGTTGAGGATATGACCGCCCACAAAAGCGAATTGGGAATTGACGGTGTTTTTGCATCAACATCACTTTCCAGCGGCGAAGATTGGCGTTGGCAGACACATCTTTTAAATGTGCCGCTTTATTACGAGCTTCGCGACAGTGATGACTATACCGACCCTACAATCGCGGGGCTTAACGCAAAAGAAATAGCATTTAGATATGTGCAAAACTACCGAAATCTTTTTGACCTTTATATAAACAATTCTATTACCGAAAAGGGATTGCTTGGCTCTAAATCTACAAGTGACTCTATGGCTGAGTTTGCCTTGTCACGCGTTGCTATGGTTCAAAACGGAAACTGGGCTTGGTCACAAATCAGTGAGGTCAAGGGCAACACCGTCAAGAAAGACGATATAAAATTTTTACCCCTTTATACAGGCATTGAAGGTGAAGAAAGTCAAGGCCTTTGCATAGGAACCGAAAATTATCTCGCCATAAACAAAAACGCAAGCGCCGACGCGCAAAAGAAATCACTTGACTTTTTGTATTGGCTTTTTAGCAGTGATACCGGCAAAGATTATGTAACAAACAAGCTTGACTTTATTACACCTTTTAATAGCTTTAGCGAGGACGAATTGCCCTCCGACCCGCTTGCGCGGGAAGTGATCCGTTATATGAATGACAAAAATTTTGATACTATGCCTTGGATTTTCACATCATTTCCGAGCGATGTTTTTAAAAGCGAGGTTGGCGGCGCGCTGCTTGAATATGTGCAGGGTAGCAAGCAGTGGGGTGATGTAGAAAACACTGTTAAATCGATGTGGAAGAGTGAACGAAAGTGAAAAAAGGCAACAAAAGTTGGTTTGCCGTATTTGTGTTACCCACATTTATAGCCTTTTGTATAGCTTTTTTGGTACCATTTATAATAGGACTTTATTTATCATTTTGCGAGTTTAGAACGGTAAGCGATGCGCAGTTTGTTGGATTAAAGAATTATATAACAGCTTTTAGTGCAAACGGTGACTTTTTAAATTCGCTATGGTTTACCATAAAATTTTCCTTTGCGGCGATTATAAGCATAAATGTTATCGCTTTTTTGCTGGCATTATTGTTGACTCGCGGCATCAGGGGTACAAATTTATTTCGCACGGTGTTTTTTATGCCTAACCTTATAGGCGGCATAGTGCTTGGCTATATTTGGCAGTTAATTATTAATGGCGTACTTTATAATTACGGCTATTCAATAACTTCAAAAGCCGCTTTTGGTTATTGGGGCTTGGTGGTGCTGATGAGTTGGCAGATGATAGGCTATATGATGATTATTTATATCACCGGTATTCAGAATATACCCACAGCTATACTTGAAGCCGCACGTGTTGATGGCGCAGGTCCCTTGCGCACACTTCGTAGCATTATAATACCGTCGGTTATGCCGTCTATTACCATTTGTTTATTTCTTACCATAACCAATTCTTTTAAGCTTTTTGACCAAAATTTAGCGCTTACCGCGGGCGCACCGTCAAAACAAACGCAAATGGTGGCGCTTGATATTTATAATACCTTTTACGGCAGGGTAGGCTATGAGGGTGTTGGTCAGGCAAAAGCGGTGATTTTCTTTATACTTGTAGCGGCAGTGGCGCTGCTGCAGCTATATCTTACGAGAAGCCGTGAGGTAGAAAATTGATGAAAAGATTAAAAATTTCAAACATCTTAACATTTGCCTTTTTAACGGCTTTGAGTTTTTTGTTTTTAATACCAATAATAACGGTAGTTGCAAATTCTTTTAAAGATAAATTTTCTATCAGTCAGACACCCTTTGTGCTGCCTAACAGCTCTACCTTTGTGGGTGTAGAAAACTATATAAGCGGTGTCAATGATACGGGCTTTATATCGGCGTTTTTTTGGTCGCTGTTTATAACGGTAGGCTCGGTGGCGGTTATTGTTTTGTTTACCGCAATGACTGCGTGGTATATAACGAGAATTAAAAACCGCTTTAATAGCGTACTATATTATTTGTTTGTATTTTCGATGATAGTGCCTTTTCAGATGGTTATGTTTACAATGTCGAAGATTGCAAATATACTTCATCTTGATAACCCCTTTGGGCTTATTTTAATATATTTAGGTTTTGGCGCAGGGCTGTCGGTATTTATTTTTTCGGGCTTTGTAAAGTCGATACCGCTGAGTTTAGAGGAAGCTGCAATCATTGACGGCTGCAGCGTTTTGCAAACCTTTTGGCACGTGGTGTTTCCAATTCTAAAGCCCACCGCTATAACTGTGGCAATTCTTAACACTATGTGGATATGGAATGACTATCTTTTGCCGTATCTTGTAATCGGCAGTGACTATAAAACCATACCCATTGCCGTGCAATATTTAAAGGGTGGCTACGGCTCGGTAGATATGGGCGCTATGATGGCAATGCTGGTGCTGAGTATTTTGCCGGTAGTAATTTTTTATCTGGCTTGCCAAAAATATATTATAAAAGGGGTTGCTGCAGGTGCCGTCAAGGGATAAAAATTTAAAAAGATACAGCGGTGTACTGTGCGCGATTTCTTCTTTACTGTCGCCGCACGGCATAGGCAGCTTTGGTGTAGAGGCGTATAAATTTATTGATTTTTTGTGTGATGCAAAGCAACGCTTTTGGCAGATATTACCGCTAAACCCTTTGGGTGAAGGTGATTCACCCTATAAATCATCAAGCACCTTTGCGGGTGAAATACTTTATATTGATTTAAAGTTTTTGCTGCGTGAAGGCCTGCTTGATGACGCGGAGGGCAAGTGTGAATTTTCGCAAAATGTGGATTATGATGCGGTGCGAAAATTTAAATTGCCATTGCTTCAAAAAGCAGCACAAAATTTTGATACAAATAATAAAAATTATAAAAGCTTTTTAAGTGAAAATGAATTTTGGCTTGATGATTATGCGCTTTTTGAAGCGGCGCTACAGGTTTATAAAACACAATATCTTAAGGATTTGCCCGACGGCATTAAGTATAGAGTGCCCGATGAAATCAATAAATTTAAAGAACAGCACAAAGATAAAATCAATTTTTACAAAATAACGCAGTATTTCTTTTTTTGTCAGTATTATGATTTAAAACGCTATGCAAACGGTAAAGGCATCAAAATAATAGGGGATATACCTTTTTATGTATCGCCCGACAGCGCGGATGTTTGGGCAAATCCCGACGATTTTAAGGTAGGGCGCGACTTTACGCCAACGGCCGTTGCGGGCGTGCCGCCTGACGTTTTTTCAGAAAACGGCCAGCTTTGGGGTAACCCTATATATAATTGGAATAATATGAAACGCGATGGGTACCGATGGTGGCAGTCAAGGCTTTTGTTTTGCCGCCGTTTGTATGATGCTTTGCGTATAGACCATTTTCGTGCCTTTGCAAATTATTATAGTATTCCTTATGGTAGCAAAACTGCCATGTCGGGCGCTTGGATAGCTGGCGAGGGCAAAGCCTTTTGGGACAGGATGCGTGAGCAAATGGGGAATATTAACATAATTGCCGAGGATTTAGGCGGCGAAGATGACCCTCAGGTAATAGAGCTTTTAAAGCATACCGATTTTCCTAATATGAAAATTTTGCAGTTTGGCTTTACGGGTGATATGCAAAATATGTATTTGCCGCAAAACTATCCGTATAACTGTGTATGCTATACCGGTACCCACGATAACGATACCGCGCTTGGTTGGTATAATAAGGCGTCTACAAAAGAACGTGTTGTTTTTAATACCCTAATAAGAAATAATACGGGTTGTATTGCGCATGATATGATACGCGCGTTGTCAAAATCTAATTCGATGCTTTGTATTATTCCTATGCAAGACATACTATGTCTTGACTCATCAGCGCGGATGAACACACCCGGCACGATAGGTGATAATTGGACTTGGCGAATGAAAGGCGAAGATATAAACCGCGATAATGCAAAGCTACTAAAAAAGTTAACCAAAGAGAGAAATTAAAAAACACCCGAAGGTTTTATCCCTTCGGGTGTAATAATTATTTATTATTCAACGTTGTACTTTTTACGAGCTACATAGCTTGTGTGGAGGTCGTGGTGAGCCTTGTGACCGCCAAAACCGTCATACCATTCGCTGTAAAGAGCCTTTACAACAGGTGACTCATGTGACTTACGGATAGCGCTTGCAGCGTCTTGATCATAAAGAGCCTTTGCACGAACTGCCTTAAGATCAACAGTGTCACGAACAGACTGAGGTTGAATTGGCTGACCGCCGCCGTTTACGCAACCGCCGGGGCATCCCATAATTTCAACAAAGGTCCAACCGTCTGGGTTGCCGGCCTTCATTTTGTCCATAACAACCTTTGCAGCAGCAGCACCAGACGCTACAGCTACCTTAACTTCCATATTGCCAAGCTTTGCAGTAGCTTGTTTAAGTCCCATTGTGCCACGAACTGCAGTGTAGTCAACGTCAGCGTTGTCTTTGCCGCTAATCCAGTCGTTAGCTGTACGCAAAGCTGCTTCCATAACGCCGCCTGTTGCACCGAATATAACAGCAGCACCGGTATCTTCACCGAGTGGGTTGTCGAAATCTTCATCAGGAAGATTTGCGAAGTTAAGACCTGCACGGTCAATCATACGGCCGAGTTCACGGGTTGTAATAGCAATATCAACATCAGGAACACCTGCAGCAGACTGATCTTCACGACCAATTTCAAACTTTTTAGCAGTACAAGGCATTACTGATACTGAAACAATATCCTTAGCGTCAACGCCTTCTTTTTCTGCCCAATATGTCTTAATAACTGCACCGGCCATCTGCTGTGGAGATTTACAACTTGAGAGGTGGTTAATCATATCTGGGTAGTAAAGTTCACAGAACTTAACCCAACCTGGTGAGCAAGAGGTAATCATTGGGAGTACGCCGCCGTTCTTAACACGGTCGATAAGCTCGTTAGCCTCTTCAACAATTGTAAGGTCAGCAGCAAAATTGGTGTCAAATACCTTGTCAAAACCAAGGCGACGAAGAGCTGATACCATTTTGCCCTCAACATTAGAGCCAATTGGCATACCAAAGCATTCACCCAAGGTTGCACGAACGCTAGGAGCTGTCTGAACAACAACAGTTTTGCTCGGGTCAGCCAAAGCTGCCCAAATCTTATCGGTATCATCTCTTTCGGTAAGAGCGCCTGTAGGACAAACTGCAGTACACTGACCGCAAGAGATACAAGGTGTATTGTTAAGTGAAAGCTCAAAAGCCTGACCAATGTTGGTGTCAATACCACGGTCATTAGCGCCGATAACGCTTACATACTGCTCTTCACAAACTGCTACGCAACGACGGCAAAGAATACACTTGTTGTTGTCACGCACAAGGTGAGGAGTGCTGTAGTCAAGCTCGTATACAGGCTTAAAGCCTTCAAATGCGCCTTCATCTACGCCGTAGTCGCGGCAAAGCTTTTGAAGCTCGCAGTTGGTTGAACGTGCGCAAGAAAGACATTTTTTATCGTGGGTTGAAAGAATAAGCTCAAGTGTAGTCTTACGTGACTTTTGAACCTTTTCAGAGTTGGTGATAACCTCCATACCGTCGGTGCAAGGATATACGCAGGCAGTAACCATACGGAAACCGCGACCTTCGTTAACCTCTACCATACAAATACGGCAAGCACCAATCTCGTTACGCTCTTTCATAAAGCAAAGGGTAGGAATTTCTACACCTGCTACGCGGGCAGCCTCTAAAACAGTGGAGCCCTTTGGCACGCTTACTGCAATGCCGTTAATTTTTACGTTAATCATATCCATTTGTGTTCGGCTCCTTTCTTAAACCTTGCTGATTGCCTTAAACTTACAGTTACCGATACATACGCCGCACTTAATGCACTTGGTAGTATCAATGTTGTAAGAAGCAAGCTTGTGACCGGGTGCTATGTAGTCGGTCTTTTCAATTGCGCCAACAGGACAGTTTCTAGCACAAAGACCGCAACCGATACATTTATCTTTATCAATAACAAATGTAAGAAGATCCTTACATACGCCTGCAGGACACTTTTTGTCAACAACGTGAGCTACATACTCATCGCGGAAGAACTTAAGTGTTGCAAGTACAGGGTTTGGAGCTGTCTGGCCAAGACCGCAAAGTGAGTTTTGCTTAATGTAGTAGCAGAGCTCTTCAAGCTTGTCAAGGTCTTCAAGTGTTGCCTTACCCTCGGTAATCTTATCAAGCATTTCAAGAAGACGCTTTGTACCAACACGGCAAGGAGTACATTTACCACAAGACTCGTCAACGGTAAATTCAAGGAAGAACTTAGCCATATCAACCATACAGTTGTCTTCGTCCATAACGATAAGACCGCCTGAACCCATCATACAACCGATAGCAGTAAGGTTGTCAAAGTCAACCTCGGTGTCAATAAGTGACTCAGGAATACAACCGCCTGAAGGACCACCTGTTTGAGCAGCCTTGAATTTCTTACCGTTAGGAATACCGCCACCGATGTCCTCGATAATGTGACGAAGTGTAGTACCCATAGAAATTTCTACAAGACCTGTGTGCTCAATCTTACCACCAAGTGCAAATACCTTTGTACCAGGAGCCTTTTCGGTACCCATTGTCTTAAACCAGTCAGCACCCTTAAGAATGATTTGTGGAATATTTGCAAAGGTTTCAACGTTATTTTCAACGGTTGGTGAATTGTAAAGACCCTTAACAGCAGGGAACGGAGGACGTGGGCGTGGTTCGCCACGGTTACCTTCGATAGATGTCATAAGAGCGGTTTCTTCACCACAAACGAATGCGCCTGCACCAAGACGGATCTGAAGGTCAAAGTCAAAGCCTGAACCAAAGATATCTTTACCTAAAAGACCGTATTCGTTAGCCTGATCAATAGCTTTTTGCAAACGAGCAACAGCGATTGGGTATTCAGCACGAACGTAAACGTAACCCTTTGTAGCGCCTACTGCATAACCTGGAATAGCCATAGCCTCGATAATACAGTGTGGGTCACCCTCAAGAACAGAACGGTCCATAAATGCACCAGGGTCACCTTCGTCGGCGTTACATACTACATATTTTTGAGCTGCCTTGTTAGGAGCACAGAATTTCCACTTAAGACCGGTTGGGAAGCCGCCGCCACCACGACCGCGAAGACCTGAATCTAAAACGGTTTGGATAACTTCTTCAGGCTTCATTTCGGTAAGAACCTTACCAAGTGCTGCGTAACCGTCCATAGCGATATATTCGTCTATGTTTTCGGGGTCGATAACGCCGCAGTTACGAAGAACAACACGATTTTGTGATTTGTAGAATGCTGTGTCGTTAAGTGATACGCTTGCAGCCTCTACTACCTCTTCAGCGCCTGTGTCGCTGTAAACCAAACGTTCTACAGGACGGCGCTTAAGAAGATGCTCTTCTACGATTTCTTTTACGTCGTCTGTGGTTACACGGCTATAGAAGGTACCGTCAGGATAAACGATAACAACAGGGCCCAATGCGCAAAGACCGAAACAGCCTGTCTGAACGAGTTTTACTTCTTCTTCTAGACCTGCGGCTGCAATGTTTTGCTCAAATGCTTCCTGAATTTTCTTACTACCTGACGAGGTACAGCCTGTACCGCCACAAATAAGTACATGTGCACGAATCATAACTTTACCTCCAAATATTATTCACAGTTAGCAACGGTGTATTCTGTTACAACCTTGCCACCTTTAAGATGCTTTTCTACAACCTCTTTTGCCTTTTCAGCAGTCATTTTAACATAAGTAACTTTTTCTTTACCTGCCTCATAAACCTCAACAATAGGTTCGTACTGGCAAAGGCCTACGCAACCTGTCTGTGAAACAGTAACGCTTTGAGCAAGTCCACCCTCGTTTACAGCTTCAACAAAAGCGCCAAGTACCGGACGTGCGCCTGCCGCAATGCCGCAGGTAGCCATACCAACAACAACACGTGTTGAGCTTGCGCCTTCGCGGATTACAACCTTGTCTTTCATTTTGTCTTTGATTGCTTGAAGTTCAGCCAAAGATTTCATTTTTATAACTTCCTTTCTTGGAATTATTTATTTGTTTATCTATTTTACAGCAGTTCGTACTGCTCGTTAAGATACTCTTTTATCCATACGATAACCTCGTATGTGTCAAGTGGAACACCCTCAAGTATTACGCGAAGCTCACGGGTGTCAAGTTTTACTTCGCCCGATAGTGTTTTGTGAACAAAAAGGAAATCAGTATCAGGGTGACCTTGTATTAAAGTCACAACCGTTTCTTTTATGTCGCCGAGCGGTGTAAAGTCCAGATGATTTTTATAAAACCGTGCTGTCACGGTGGTACCGTGATTATCAGGAGCGGTGCTTGAAACTATTTTAACGCTTCCACCTGTCATTTCGGCCGCCATTTTAAGCAGCGGAATGCCAAGGCCAACCTTACGTGTGGTACGTGTGGTATAAAACGGGTTTTCAACCGTTTTAAGTATCTCGTCACTCATACCGCAACCGTCATCTTTTACTATCATAGTAAGCGTATCACTATCTTCAAGTATAGAGATTTCGGTTAAGGTAGCGCCCGCTTTTACCGAATTTTCGGTAATATCAAGAACGTTTAGTGATAATTCCTTCATAATATTACCTCAACAATTCGAAAAGCTTTTTCCTGACAAGAGCACTGCTGTAAGGCTCGTCGTCAAGGTCAAAATAGTTTTGGCGGTCACGCATATCGGTGAGGTTATGCGCATCCGAACTTACAATAATTTTTTTATCTTGCAAGCCGTATTTCTGTATGTACTCATCAGCCTTGTCACTGTCGTGCAACTCTACGCAATTAAAATGCGGAGTAGCGGGGAAGGTGCCAAGCACCGATATAATACCGTTTGACTGTCGGTCAATGTGAGCGGGATAGCATATACCGCCAAACTCTTCGACCAAAGAAGGTACTTCTTCTATAGAAATAAGCGTTGCATTTATAAGCAGGTTTTTTTCTTCTCCAATGATGTTGTCCTGACCGTCTAAAATTTGTTGAGCCCCAAAAATATCGGGTCGATTTTCAATGGGGATACTTAAGTCTTTTACCCTTTCACCAAACGTCATAGCATTTTCTAACGTTTCAAAAAGACATACGACGTGTATATCCTCGCTTGTAGTAAGCTCCATACCGGCAATGGCTATAATACCGTAACGACGAGCAGCCTCAAAAAATGCAGGGCAGTTGGCGGTTGAATTGTGGTCGGTAAGAGCCACAATATTAAGTCCGCAAAGCGACGCCATACCCGCAATGTTATTCGGGGTGTTGTCATCATCTCCACAAGGAGAGAGACAGGAGTGAATGTGTAGGTCGTAATAATACCTATTCATTATATCATACCCGATAATTTTATAGCTGCATCGTAGGCTGACATTGGTGTAGAAAGAATATTTATTCCCTTTTGTTTAGCGGTAGATAGAACCTCGTCGTCAAGGGTTACATCCTCTGCCAAAAGAACACAAGAAACATCAGACAGAGAAGCCACGGCGACAACATTTACGTTGGACATAATGGTAATCCAAATATTATCGAACTCGGCTTTACCCATTACCCAACTAAGAAGGTCGCCTATGTATGCGCCTTTTATCTCGCGGTCGGGCTCGGGCATAGTAAGAACATTAAATTGACTGTTTTGGCTTAACTCATATACCGTCATTTTAATCTTCCTTTTTGTGTAATTTTATAAGACAATCGTCTATATTAGCGGTTCCCTTTACTACATCTTCGGCAAATGCGCGGCAAGTAGGCGCCCCGCAAGAGCCACAGTCGATACCCGGCAGGGTATCGCGAAGCTTTTGAATATCAGCCATCATACGCATTGACTCTGCCATACTTGAGCTGAGTCGTGATATTGGTTGATATTCGGGCAACTCGTTAAAGAGGTAGTGCTCGGGAATATAATTTGCTTCTTCACCGCTTAAAAAGTTTTGTGAAACGGGCAAATATCTGCGTAAGGTTTGTAAACGGGCCTTTGCGATAAAGGGGTTTTGCATTGTAAGCACACCGCCTACGCAACCGCCTGTGCAGGCGTTAAGCTCTACAAACTCAAGGTTAGGTATATTACCATTTTCTATTTGGTCAAGAACACGATTAACATTTTCAATGCCGTCGGCAGCAAGGTAATTTTCGTTAAAAATTGCCGTTGCCTCACCGCCCGAACGCGCCCAACCTATACCAATCATACCCGATTCTGAAAGTGTTTCGGCGTTATCATCTTTTTTCATTGCGTTAATAAGCAGAAAATATATATCGCTTATTGACACAACCTCGTCAACCTGACTTTTGTAAGTAGCAAACCCGTTTTTAACATAGCTTGCTTTTGCAGGGCAGGGCGAGATAAAGCAAACACCAATATCTTCTGCCTTTAGCTCGGGGTGATTTTTAAGCGCGCGCTCACGCGCAAGGCGAGCCGCAACCTCCATAGGAGGCAGCATATGAATAATGTTTTCATCAAGCGACGGGTAACGAAGTGATATAAGTCGCATCACAACAGGGCAAGCCGAGCTTATGGCAGGCTTTTTAACACCGTCGGTTTTAAGATAAAGACGTGTATAAGCAGAAACAAGCTCTGCCGCTTTCGAAACCTCATAAACATCATCAAAACCAATGGAGAGGAGTCCTGAAAGCACATAGTCTATATCGTCAAGATTATCAAACTGGCCGTAAAGCGTAGGGGCCGGAAGTGCTATCTTCCATTTAAAGCGGTTCATACTCTCAAGTTTGCTGCATACTGCCTTTTTGGCTTTGTGCGGGCAAACGCGAATGCACTCACCACAGTCTATACACCTGTCGCTGTTTATAACAGCGTGACCGTCTTTTATACGAATAGCTTCGGTAGGGCAGTGACGCAAACAGGTGGTACAACCGGTGCATTTGCTTGTGTCAAGCAAAACGGAATGTTCATAGGTCTGCATAACGTCCTCCTTACAAATTAACTCGCATTGTAACGGTGGTGCCTACTCCTACCTCTGATTCAATTTTCATATCGTCGGTATAGCGCTTCATATTGGGAAGTCCCATACCTGCGCCAAAGCCGAGTGAACGAATTTGGTCAGGGGCAGTAGAAAAGCCCTCAAGCATGGCCTGTTCAATATTTTTAATACCGGGACCGTTATCTTTTAAAATAATCTCTATATAGTTTTCACACACATTAACATCGGCTTCGCCGCCGCCCGCGTGGATAACCATATTGATTTCGCCTTCGTACATAGCGATGGAAACGCGTCGGATGGTTTCAGGGTCGAGCCCCAATCGACGCAAATTTTTTTTGATTTGTATTGATGCCTGTCCGGCTGAGGTAAAGTCGTTTCCGTCTACATTAAAGTGAAAATTGAGTTGTTCGCTCATTTTTTAACCTTGTTTCCTACAAGACCGCTTTGATAAAGCAGACCGCAGGCCTCATAAAGTCTTTTGTCTGAAACCATAAGAACGATGCCGCTCTCACGAGCAAGGTCAATCATTTCTTGGGTTGGAACTTTAGAGCGGACAAAAACAACACAAATCATATCCATCATTTCGGCCGTACGAATAACCTGAGGATTAACGAGTCCTGTAAGCAAAACTGCCTGATCTTTAACAAAGGCTAAGACATCACTCATAAGGTCACAACCACACGCTGAATAAACGTGATGGTCAATGTTTTCCTCACAGCAAAGCACCCTTGCTTCAAGTAGTTCTTGCATTTGGCTTATTTTCATAAGTTATCTATCCTTTAGTCAGCGTATTTTGCAAGGATACTGTCAACATCGTCAACGGTAAGACGACCGTAAACCTCTTCGTTAACAGTAAGAACAGGTGCCAAACCGCAAGCGCCTATACAACGGCAAGCGGTAAGTGAAAATTTGCCGTCCTCGGTGCATTCGTCAGCGCCGATGCCAAGCTTTTCGCTGAGCTTGTCAAAAATATCGCCCGAGCCTACAACGTAGCAAGCGGTACCAAGACAAACAGAGATGTTGTACTTACCCTTAGGTGACAAAGAGAACTGCGCATAGAAGGTTGCAACGCCATACACCTTTTCAAGTGATACGCCCATACCTTCAGCAATCATTTCCTGAACTTCAATCGGCAAATATCCGTAGATATCCTGAGCCTTTTGCATAACTACCATAACGTTGCTTTTGTCGTGGCAGTTTTCAGCAATAACGGCTTTGAGCTGTGCCTCTTGTTCGGCAGTGCCCTTAAAGGGAAGTTTGCTAATTTTTTTCTTCATAAAAATCTCCTCCTTATAGATTGCGACAAAATATAACAAATAGATTGTTAAAATTGTATCAAAATATATAATAACATATATTTTTTATTTTGAAAAGGGGTTTTGTTAAATTTTTCTCAAGTTTTTTTGCAAAAAAATTACGGTTTTAAAACGCAACAATACCCAAGTTGCAAAAACAACTTGGGTATAAAAGCTTATTGTTCTTTTAAAGCTCTTTCAAGCCAGGTAAAGCCAAGGTCAAGCGCTGTAAACAAATTGTCTTTTGTGCTGTCCTTTTTTACGCGGTCTTTCATAGCCTTATCGGTATTGCTGTCAAGCAGCTGCACCGACACTTTATCGGCAATTTCGAGCTTGCCGTCTTTTTTTGATGAAAGAATTTCAAATCTTACCACATATTTTTCGCTCATATCACCATAGTAAATTTCGTTACCCTTTCTTACAAGCGGCTTGCCTTTATAGGTTAAAAAATTCGTATCTGCCATAAGTATATCTCCCAAAAGTTAATTTAAATTATTACTTTAAAATTATATAACATACATATAAATATGTCAAGCAGATAAAATTTACAAAATTGTTGACTTTTGGTATGATTTTTATTACTATTATATTTGTAAAAATATAGTTTTCCGAGAGGATGTAAAAAAATGGACAATTCGCAAAAAACAATGGAAACAATAGTAAACCTTGCCAAAGGCAGAGGTTTTGTATATCCGGGCAGTGAAATCTACGGCGGCCTTGCAAACGCTTGGGATTACGGCCCGTTGGGCGTCGAGCTTAAAAACAACATCAAGCGCGCTTGGTGGAAAAAGTTTGTGCAAGAGAATCCATACAACGTAGGTCTTGACAGCGCTATTATTATGAACCCTGAAACATGGGTAGCATCAGGTCACTTGGGTGGCTTCTCTGACCCGCTTATGGATTGCCGCCAGTGCAAAACCCGTCACAGAGCTGATAAGCTTATTGAAGATTATGTAGCAGAAAACGGTCTTAGCGATAACCCCGCTGCTATGACCGATGCCGAGATGATGGAATATATACGCGAAAAGGGTATTGCTTGTCCGGACTGTGGTTCACACGATTTTACTGATATTCGTAAGTTTAACCTTATGTTTAAAACATTTCAGGGTGTAACTGAAGATAGTTCTTCAACACTTTATCTTCGCCCCGAAACCGCACAGGGTATTTTTGTAAACTTTAAAAACATTCAGCGTACAACACGTCGTAAGTTACCTTTTGGTGTTGGTCAAATAGGTAAATCCTTCCGTAACGAGATTACACCCGGTAACTTTATCTTCCGTATCCGTGAGTTTGAGCAGATGGAGCTTGAGTTCTTCTGCAAACCCGGTACCGACCTTGAATGGTTTGATTACTGGCGCAGTTTCTGCCGCGATTGGCTTATAAATCTTGGTATGGATGAAAATGCTCTCCGCCTTCGTGACCACGATAAAGACGAGCTTTGCTTCTATTCAAAGGCAACAACCGACTTTGAATTCTTGTTCCCATTCGGTTGGGGCGAGCTTTGGGGTGTTGCTGACCGTACCGATTACGACTTAAGCCAGCACGCCGAGCATTCGGGCGAGCCGATGGAATATTTTGATCCCGAAACCAACGAAAAATATGTTCCTTATGTAATAGAGCCATCCTTGGGCGCTGACCGCGTAACACTTGCATTCCTTTGCAATGCTTATGATGAAGAGGTTGACGAAAAGGGTGACAAGCGCGTAATATTACGACTTCATCCTGCTCTTGCACCATTTAAGGCTGCAGTTCTTCCGCTTTCTAAAAAGCTTTCTGACAAGGCAATGGAGATAAAGAACGATTTGGCAAAAGAATTTATGGTTGACTTTGATGATGCAGGCTCAATCGGTAAGCGTTATCGCCGTGAGGACGAAATCGGCACACCTTTCTGCATTACCTATGATTTTGAAAGCGAAGAGGACGGTTGCGTTACGGTTCGTGAACGTGACAGTATGGAGCAGGTTCGTATTCCTATTGCCGAACTTAAATCATACATTGCTGAAAAAATTAAGTTTTAATTTTTAAACGGTTATCTTTTTTGGGAGGATAATATGGCAACACAAATACTTACAATGTTTGCAATGCTTGTGGGGGGACTCGCGTTCTTTCTTTACGGTATGAGTATAATGTCTTCGGGTCTTGAGCAGATGGCGGGCGGCGGACTTGAGCGCACCATGAAAAAGGTTACTTCAAACGACTTTTTAGGTTTCTTTTTAGGTGCTGGCATTACCGTAGCAATACAGTCATCGTCGGCTATGACCGTTATGCTTGTGGGCCTTGTAAACTCAGGCATAGTAGATTTTGGCAATACCTTTGGTATGATAATGGGCTCTAATGTTGGTACAACACTTACCGCGTGGATACTCAGCCTTGCGGGCATAAGTGATGACAGCTTCTTTATGACACTGCTGCAGCCCACCACCTTTGCCCCAATACTCGCCTTTTTTGGTATCGCTATTCGGATGATATCAAAGAATGAAAAAAAGCACAATCTTGGCATTATATTTATTGGTTTTGCGGTGCTTATGTTTGGTATGGATCTTATGAGCGATTCTATGAAATCGGTGCGTACCATACCGGGTTTTGATACATTTTTAGCAAGCCTTGCAAGCCCAATTATAGCGCTTTTGGTTTCCACAGTGTTTACAGGTGTTATTCAGTCGTCGGCTGCTACCATAGGTATTGTTCAGGCGTTGGCTCTTTCGGGTGGCATTACCTGGCAAATGGCAATACCGCTTGTACTTGGCGCTAATATAGGTACCTGTGTTACAGCGCTTATATCAAGTGTGGGCACCAACAAAAATGCAAAACGCGTTGTTATGATGCATTTCTTTGTTAATGTGTTCGGTTCTACACTGTGTATGCTGATTATGTACGGTATGAAGATATTCGGCGTTAACATTCTTAACACCGAAATCAGTGTGGTTGGTGTTGCTATTGTTCACACACTCTTTAACCTTGTTACATCAATTGTTTTGTTCCCAATAAAAAAGCTTATTATAAAGTTCTGCACAAAAATTATTCCCGATGGGGAAGAAAAGCAGCGTACCGCATTTTTGGACGAGCGTATATTTAATAATACACCGCTTGCAATTAGCGAGTGCCGCCGTCTTGTAAATGAAATGGCGGGGCACACAAAAACTGCAATTATGGCATCGCTTGAGCTTATTGGCGGCTACGATGAGCAAAAATCACAGTTTGTTCGCGAAATGGAAACACTTACTGATAAATATGAGGATAAACTTGGCACATATCTTGTGCGCCTTAGCAGTAATAATTTATCGGAAGAAGATTCGCACGCAGTGTCGCGTATGCTTCATTCATTAAGTGATTTTGAGCGTATAAGCGACCATGCGTTAAACCTTTGTGGAACTGCTTTAGAGATAAAAGAAAAAAATATTGTTTTCTCTGATGAAGCTAAGCGTGAAATTGCAATTATGATAGACGCTTTACGAGAGATTGTAGATATTACAGTTAATTCGTTTGTTAATGATGACTTTGAGGCGGCTTCTCATGTTGAGCCAATAGAGCAGGTAATCGACAAACTTAAAGACGAGCTTAAAGCGCGCCACATTGACCGCTTGCAAAAGGGTGAATGCACCGTTCAGATGGGCTTTGTGTTCTCCGATTTGCTCACCAATATGGAGCGTGTTTCTGACCACTGTTCAAATATCGCTGTATATACAATTCAGCAGGATTCACCTAAGCTTGATACTCACAAGTATCTAAGAAAGGTAAAAACTGCCGCAGTTGGCAACTTTGTTGAAGAATACGGCGAATATGAAAAGAAATATTCATTAGATTAAGGAGAGGCACTATGTTTAAGAAAGTTTTAGCAATATCGTTAGCACTTATTATGGCATTTGGTCTTATTGGTTGCGACAATGGCTCAAAGTTACCCGAATATAGTGAAAAGCAATTTGAAATTTCGGGCTTTTGGGCACCTTATGATATAAGCGAAGAGGGATTGAAGCAGTACAAGGATGCGGGCTTTACCACCCTTGCTATGATAAACCATTCGCTTGGTTATACTAGTGAAGAGCAGTTTTATTTTGGATCCCAGCGTACTATGACAGCGCTTGAAAACTGTAAAAAGGTTGGACTTAACGCTATTCTTAATTATAATGACTGGATGGTTCCGCGTTGTGAAGAAGAAGGCGAGGATTTTTACGGAGCAACTCCGTTTAGTAAGCACGATATTTACGGCGAATATAAGGATATAATTACCGGTATACATATTTGTGATGAGCCTTATTTAAAGCGTGCAGACGGTACAGGTACCAATCATTTTGCACTATATGGTGACAAAACCCTTATAGATGACTTTAAAAAAGTTTATCCCAATGCTAAATATATAGTGAACCTTATTCCTATAACTGCAGTTTCAAGCCGTGGCTTTGACACTTATGAAGAAATGATGGAGCTCTATGAAAAAACCTTTATGGAGCCCTTTGGTGATAAGTCATTTGTATCGGTTGATGTTTATCCGTTCCACCAAGGTATGACACAGGACGATGGCACCCTTCTTGCAAACTATGAGTTCATTGCAAATTCTGCAAAGAAATATAACGTAAAACCAGGCTATATTTTGCAGTCAAGCGTTGGCGGTGCCGATGAAGGTCAGAAAGAGTTTGAAATGACTTTAAGCGAAGCTGATTTGCGTTGGGAGATAAACAACGCGCTGCTTTTTGGTGCTGATACTTTGCAATATTATTGCTATTCTGTTCCAAAATCATTTGACGAAGACGGTAACCCCGTTTATATGTATGACAACTGCATATTAAAGCGTGATGACACCCCAAGCGACATTTACTATAGCCTACAAAAATTACATAAAGAAATTCAGTCTTTCGCGAGCGTAATTCTTTCTTATGACTGGGATACCACAATCGGTGTTTCGGGATCGGTTGACCAAACCTTCCGTGTGTGCTCGCTCGAATATGATGAAAATCTTGAATATATAAGATTAGAAAATACTAAAAATTTTGTTGATGCTAAAGGCACACAAGACTTGGCAATCAGCCGTTTTACAAGTGATGAATACGGCGAAGCCTATATGTTCTTAAACTGGGCAGACCGTGAAAAGAGCAATACCGTAACTGCTACTTTTAAAGATTGCAGCAAAATTGCCCTTTACGGCGGTGTAGGCTTTGACGGCACACCTGAAATTGTTGAGCTTGACGAAGATGGTAAGGCAACAATTGAGCTTGAGTATGGCGAAGGTGTGTTTGTAACTATACTTAAATAATTAAGCTATCATAGGCTGACGGTTTTCCGTCAGCCTATGATAAAAGGTGAAGCTTATGTTTAAAAAAATATTTATAATGGCATTGGTTTGTATTATGGCTTTTTCGATTGTGGGTTGTGATAAAAAATACAGTGAAAAAGACCTGCCAAAATACGAAGCGCAAGAATTTGAAATATGCGGGCTTTGGGCGCCACACGATATAACCGAGGAAGCGTTTCAACTTTATAAAGACGCGGGCTTTAACGTTTGTTCATTTACAAATCATGACGAGATACCAAGAAATACCGATACGCAGTATTTTATTGGCTCAAATCGCACATTGGAAGCACTTGAGATTTGTAAAAAGATAGGAATAGACGTTTATATCGCGTACGGTGCCTCATGGTTTAACATTGCTAATGAGGGCGAAGAATATTTTTACAATAGGCCCTTTACTACACATGATCAGTATGCCAAGTACAAAGATATAATTAAGGGTGTACACATAAATGATGAACCCAATAAAGAAACCATGACCAAGCTTTCCGATGATGCGCTAATAGAAGATTTTAAAAAAGCATTTCCAAACACCAAATATATGATAAACCTTATTCCTGAAACTGCCGTCACCAGTCGAAATTATGAAAATTATACCGAAATGCTTGAGCATTACGGAAATGACATAATGAGCAAGTTTGAAAATCCGTATATATGCGTTGACTGCTATCTGTATTCAAAATGGGATATGGTTGGTAAGAACATTTTAAACAACTATAATCAAATCGCTAATACTGCTAAAAAGTACAATGCAGAAACATCATTTATTTTACAGTCAAGCACAGGTAACGAGTTTTGGGACGAAGTAACCGAAGCGGATATGCGTCAACAGGCATACTTGGCACTTGCCTTTGGCGCGGACAATTTACAGTATTACTGCTATTCTGTACCGACTACATATAATACTGACGGAACGGTAGAAAGCTACTTGTACAATAATTGTATGCTTAACCAAGACAAAACACCAAGTCAGCTATATTACGATGTAAAAACCGTAAATACCGAAATACAAAGCTTTGCCAGCGCAATACTTGCTTATGATTGGCAGCAATCAATAGGTATTTCGGGCTCGGTTGACCAGACCTTCCGCGTATGCTCTATTGAATATGATTTGGATTTGAATCCGGTAACTTTGGAAGATACAAAGCATTATGTATCAGCAAAAAGCACACAGGATTTGGTTGTAAGTCGTTTTGAGAGCGAGGAGCACGGCGAAGCCTATATGCTTGTAAACTTTGCCGAAAACAATGGCAAAGCCAATAGTGTTAATGCTACATTTAAAGACTGCGGCGCAGTAGCAATCTATGGCGGTGAGGAATATAACGGCACACCTGAGATTATAACCCTTGACGAAAACGGCAATTTTGCAGTTGACCTTGCCTACGGTGAAGGAATATTTGTAGTGCCGCTTAAATAATTACATTAGGGGTTTAGTTTATGTTTAAAAAAATATTTATAGTAATGATGGTGTTGGTTATGTTTTTTTCGGTTGTCGGTTGTAATAAAAAACACAGTGGGAAAAATTTACCCGAATATGCAAAGCAAGAATTTGAAATATCGGGATACTGGGCACCGTATGAGATAAGTGAAGAAAGCTTTAATCTATATAAAGGTGCCGGACTTAACACCCTGCTTATGATAAATCATTCGGGCGAAAGGAACAGCGAAGAACAGTTTTATCTTGGTTCGAAGCGCACAATGAAAGCGCTCGAGCTTTGCAAAAAATTAGGCCTTAAAGCCGTGATAAACTATGACGATTGGCTTGCCCAAACCAGCGAAGAAGAGGGCACGGAATATTACGGAGAAACCCCTTTTAGTAAGCATGACGTTTACGGCGAATATAAAGATATTATTAGTGGCATTCATATCTGTGATGAGCCTAAATTTGATCCGCATTTTGCCATATACGGCAACGAAGCGCTTATAAATGACTTTAAAAAAGTATATCCCAACACCGATTATGTAGTAAATCTGATACCAATATATGGAGCGCCGCATTATGGGTTTGAATCTAATCAGGATATGATGGAAAAATATGCTGAGACATTTATGAGTCATTTTGAAAAGCCTTATATTTCGGTTGATATTTATCCTTTCCATACCAATGAGAAGGATGTAGATAAGCAAATTGTAGCAAATCATAAAGCAATAGCAGAAACGGCCAAAAAATACAACGCAGAAAAAACATTCATATTGCAATCAAGCGCAGGCGCAGAATTTGAAGAGGATTTGTGCGAGGGCGATATGCGTTGGCAGGTTTATGCGGCTCTTGCATTTGGTGCAGACCATTTGTGTTATTATTGCTATTCAGTACCAAAGGGCAGGGAGTATAACTACTGCATACTCAATGAAGATAATACACCAAGTAAAATGTATGATTTTGTTAAAGAAATCAATAATGAAATTCAGTCTTTTTCAAGTGCCTTTTTAGCGTATGATTGGGACCAATCGATAGGAGTTTCGGGTTCGGTTGACCATTCTTTGCGCGTATCTACAATTGAATATGATGAAATGCTTGAATATGCAACTTTAGAAAACGCCAAACACTATGTGGCTGCAAAAGGCACACAGGATTTGGTTGTAAGCCGTTTTGAGAGTAAAGAGCACGGCGAAGCCTATATGCTTGTAAACTTTGCCGAAAACAACGGCAAAGCAAACAGCGTTAATGCTACATTTAAAGATTGCGGCGCGGTTGCTGTTTATGGCGGTGAGGATTATAGCGGAACGCCTGAGATTATAACTCTTGACGAAAACGGCAATTTTGCAGTCGATCTTGCCTACGGTGAAGGAATATTTGTAGTACCGCTTGTATAATGTGATTTCTTATAGGAGATGAATTTTTACGGTTACCCAAAATACTAATAGGTATAAAAACAAAATTATTACTATACCTAATATACTTTCATTTTTCAGACTGTGCTTGATACCCGTAATAGTCTGGCTTTATTGCTTTCAAAAAGACTATATGTGGACAACTGTTGTGTTCATAATATCGGGTCTTACCGATATTGTAGACGGCTTTATTGCCCGCAAATTTGATATGATAAGTGACTTTGGCAAGGCGTTTGATCCGGTTGCCGATAAGCTGACACAAATTGTAATGATGTTTTGCTTGGTGACAAGATTTAAACTTTTGTTAATTCCGCTTGTTATACTTATTATAAAAGAGGTTCTTGCTGCGATAATGAATATGATAACGCTTGAAAAAGCAGGTTTTGTTGTGGCAGCTAAATGGCATGGAAAGCTTAACACGGTTCTGATTTATATTACAATGTTTATACATATTGTGTGGTTTAATATTCCACTCACCGTTTCTAATGTTTTAATAATTGTGTGCATAGTGATGATGCTGATTTCATCGTTTTTGTATACTAAATCAGATGTCAAGGCGATAAAAAAAGAAAAAGAGTAAAATAAAAGCGCCTGCTATAGCGATATAGCAAGCGCTTTCGTTTTGTGTAGGGTCGAGCCTGTGTGCTCGACCGCAACGGAACGACACATAGGTCGTTCTCTACATTGTAAAATATATTATTGATATTTATTTGCGACGGTGCTATAATAAAGCCATACCACACGAAAACTTAATATTTAACTCACGCAAGGAGTGGCATTTTTTTATTTTGGTAAAAATGCGCACTTCCATTTTGGCATTTCTTGTGTGAGTGTTAAAAGTTTTTGTGTGGTAGCAAAACGAGGTCGCATTTTTCGGTGTGTGTGGCTTCGGTTGCACACACTTTTTAATTTTTGGAGGAATTAAATTGAAAATGAAAAACAAATTATTTTCTGCGGCTATTATAGGCACAATGGCAACCGTCATATCAAGCGTTACAGCAGCTGTTATTAATAGGATTCTTTTTGGTGTCTTTTTACCCGATATTATATTTTTGATTTTGATTTTATTGCTTAATTTCGCTGAAATCGCTGCGGCTATAATTGTAAGCTTTTTAATTTGTCAGAAATTTATTATTAGGGCGCAAATAGATAAGAAAAGAATAGTTAAATTTTCAATGCTTGCCGCTTTGGTAAATGTTTTTGTATCTACGGATACAAGGATGGATATAACAAGCATTGTTATCCGTTTTATAGTGCTTTTTATATTTGCGTTCTTGATTTTACCGAAGTATGAATATAACGAAGCTAGTGATAGTAAATTGAAAAAAATGAGCGAAAAGTATTATCCGTCTTTTGTATTTATTGTAGCTGTAGGTTATGTGATTTTCACAGCCGCGTTTGTTTGTTTGATTGGGTTTATAGAGCAATGGGATTTGACTTTCGGTATGATTGTTTCTTTAGTCATATTTAGTATGTTGTTCAGCGTATTATATACATATGCATATTTCTTGCCATATTTAATCGCCAACAAAAAACAGCATTTACAAAAAAGAGCAATTTATATCTTAAATATATTTGCAGGATGGACAATAATTGCATGGATTGTTGCTTTAATATGGGCTTGCACTGAGCAAAGAGAAAAGGTTGTTATACAGCAAACGGTTTCAAACAGTAATGCGGATGAGTTAAAAAAATATAAAGAATTGCTTGATAGTGGTATAATTTCGCAACAGGAGTTCGAAAGCAAAAAGAAACAACTTTTAGGATTATAAATTCATATTCAACAACAAAACACACCGAAAGAATATAGCACCTACTTTGAATAACAAGTAGGTGCTATTAATGTGTTTATTGTGTATTACTTTTTAAGTTTATTATCTACAACGTCGGCTAAAATGCTTTGGAACTCATCCATAGAAATTGCACCAAGGTCTTCGCCTGAACGGTGACGAACTGATACTGTCTTGTTTTCGATATCCTTATCACCCAAAATAATCATATATGGCACCTTTTCAAGCTGTGCGTTTCTGATTTTGTATTTAAGTGTATTTTGGCTGTCGTCTACAGTTACGCGATATTTTTTAGCGGCAAGCTGTGCACGAATTTCTTCAGCGTAGTCGTTTGCGCGGTCGGTAATTGTAAGAATACGAACCTGCTCGGGTGAAATCCAGGTTGGAAGCGCGCCGGCATATTTTTCGATTAAGTACGCAAGTGTACGCTCATAGCAACCAAGGCTTGTGCGGTGAATGATATATGGCAACTTCTTTTGACCATCAGCATCGGTATAGTACATACCAAATTTTTCAGCCAAGAGCATATCTATCTGAATTGTAACGATAGTGTCCTCTTTGCCAAAAACGTTTTTGTACTGAATATCAAGCTTAGGTCCATAGAAAGCAGCCTCGTCAATACCAATTTCATATTCAACGCCCAAGTGCTCAAGTATCTTTTCCATAGTAGCCTGTGCGGCGTTCCACTGTTCTGCAGTACCCTCATATTTGTCGGTATTGTTAGGATCCCACTGTGAGAAACGGAAGGTGCAGTCTTCCAATAGACCTACAGTACCAAGGAAGTATTTACATAGGCTTAGGCAGTCGGCAAATTCTTGCTCTAACTGGTCGGGGCGAAGCACCAAGTGACCCTCGGAAATGGTGAACTGACGCACACGGATAAGGCCGTGCATTTCGCCCGAATCTTCATTTCTAAATAGGGTAGAGGTTTCGCCCAAGCGCATCGGCAAATCACGATAGCTGCGTGCAGCGTTAAGAAATACTTGATACTGGAATGGGCAGGTCATAGGACGCATTGCCAAGCATTCTTTTTCTTCGTCGTGTGGGTCGCCCAAAACAAACATACCGTCAAGGTAGTGATCCCAGTGACCTGAAATGCGGTAAAGGTCACGCTTTGCCATAAGAGGTGTTTTTGTAAGCAAATAGCCGTGCTCTTGCTCAACGTCCTCAACCCAGCGCTGTAATAATTGAATTACACGCGAGCCCTTTGGTAAAAGGATTGGTAAGCCTTGACCAATTGAGTCAACGGTTGTAAAGAAACCAAGCTCACGACCAAGCTTATTGTGGTCGCGGCGTTCTGCCTCTTCAACCATTTTTAAGTATGCGTCAAGCTCTTCTTGAGTCTTAAATGCTGTACCGTAAATACGGGTAAGCATTTTGTTGTTTTTGTCGTTTTTCCAGTAAGCGCCCGACTGACCTGTAATTTTAAATGCCTTAAGTGCTTTTGTGTAGCAAAGGTGAGGGCCTGTACACATATCTACGTAATCGCCCTGCTTAAAGAAGCTGATTTCGGCATCTTCGGGTAAATCACCGATATGCTCAACCTTATATTTTTCGCCCAAATCTTGCATATGTGCAATAGCCTCTTCACGAGATAAAACGTAAGGGCGAATAGGCAAATTCTCTTTTGTGATTTTTTTCATTTCTGCCTCAATAGCAGCTAAATCTTCGTCTGAAAGCTTGGTGTCACCAAGGTCTATATCATAGTAAAATCCTTTTTCGGTTGCAGGACCATAGCCAAAATCGGCATGTGGATAAAGGCGCTTTACAGCCTGCGCCATAATGTGCGCTGCAGAGTGACGTAGCACTTCAAGCTCTTGTGAAGCCTCGGCTTCTGCAACAGTACCATCTTTGTAAATGATCTTCATAAAAATCTATCCTCTTTCATAATAATATTAAAAATAAAAAAACTTCGCCACCTGTAAAATACAGGGACGAAGTGTAATATACTCTCCGTGGTTCCACCCACATTCCGCAAATTACTTTACGGCACTTTTAACGCTTTAACGCAGCGGATACGTCTGTGGTTGTTACCCCACAGCGCTCAAAGGTGGTGTTCACCCTATAGCATCTTGTGACCCTTTCAGCCGACGAAGTCACTCTCTAAAAAGATGCATTTATAAGGTTACTGTCCTTATCAACGCTTTACAATAATACATAATAACTATTTTTTGCGCTTTTGTCAAGAAAAATCCCGTTAAATTGCAAAAAAATCGAAAATTTACAAAATTTTTTATTGACTGCAAAAAAAAATAGTAGTAGTATATAGTATATTATTTTAACACTTTAAAGTGTGGAGGTAGATATTATGTTTAAGTCAGAATATTTAAACAAAGTTTATGCCGATACCGAAAAACGTAACGGCAATGAGCCCGAATTTTTGCAGGCAGTGCGTGACGTGCTTGAGTCACTTGAACCTGTTGTAGCGCAGGACTCAAAATTTGAAAAGCACGGCGTTATCGAGCGTATGGTAGAACCCGAGCGTATGATTACTTTCCGCGTTTCTTGGGTTGATGATAACGGTCAGGTTCAGGTTAACCGTGGTTTCCGTGTACAGTTTAACTCTGCCATTGGTCCATACAAGGGTGGTCTTCGTTTCCATCCAACAGTTAATGCTTCTATTATGAAGTTCCTCGGCTTTGAGCAGACATTCAAAAACAGCCTTACAGGTCTTCCTATGGGCGGCGGTAAGGGTGGTTCAGACTTTGACCCACGCGGACGCAGTGACGGTGAGATTATGAGATTCTGCCAAAGCTTTATGACCGAGCTTGCAAAGCACATTGGTGCTGATACCGACGTTGCTGCAGGTGATATCGGTGTAGGTGCTCGCGAGGTAGGTTACCTCTACGGTCAGTACAAGCGACTTCGCAACGAGTTTACCGGCGTTCTTACCGGTAAGGGCCGTTCTTTTGGCGGTTCACTTATCCGTCCTGAAGCTACAGGCTTTGGCGCTGTTTACTATGTACAGGAAATGCTTAAGACATTTGGCGAAGAGGTTAAGGGCAAGACCTTTGCAATTTCAGGTTTCGGTAACGTTGCTTGGGGTACTGCAATGAAGGTTGCAGAGCTTGGCGGTAAGGTTGTTACCATTTCAGGTCCAGACGGCTACGTATATGACGCTGACGGTGTTGTAACCGAAGAAAAGCTCAACTTTATGCTTGAAATGCGTGCATCAGGTCGTGACAAGGTACAAGATTATGCTGACAAGTTTGGTGTTCCTTTCTTTGCAGGCAAGCGTCCTTGGAAGCAAAAGGTTGACGTTGTTATGCCTTGCGCTACTCAGAACGAGGTTGGCGAAGAAGACGCTAAGAATATCGTAGCAAACGGCGTTAAGTACTATGCCGAGGTTGCTAATATGCCTTCTACCGACGAGGCTATCAAGGTTCTTAAGGCTGCAGGTGTAGTTATTGCTCCATCCAAGGCAGTAAATGCCGGTGGTGTTGCAGTATCAGGTCTTGAAATGAGCCAGAACTCAATGCGTTACAGCTGGACTGCTGAAGAGGTTGACGCTAAGCTTCATCAGATTATGGCTGACATCTACAAGAATTCTTGGGATGCTGCTAAGAAGTACGGTATGGAAGGCGACCTTATTGCAGGCGCAAACATTGCCGGCTTTGAAAAGGTTGCAGACGCAATGATCGCTCAAGGCGTTGCATACTAATTTATAGTTAAATAAAAATCAAAGACACTGCTTTATAAATAAGCAGTGTCTTATTTTATTAACCCATATATCAGAATTGCTGCATAAATCAGTTCGCGATGTTAATATCACTTAGACAAAGTCCGGACATAACTGCGAAACATTATAACTCACCAAAGGCGAATATAAATGAAAAAACACGATTGCATTTGCAATCGTCTTTTTCTGGTGCGAGTGATGGGTGAGGTTGCGAGCGCATCCGGTGGATGATAAAGCGAGCAAAACGAAGCGCTGCGGTCAAAAGGCAAGCCGTGCTCCAAACGAGCTTGACTTTTGGGCACCGCAAGAGTGAAGAACCGAAGGTTCAAGTCCCGTAAAATTATAAATAGAGAAAATAAAAAAAGGAACCAACCTTTCGGTTAGTTCCTTTGGTCCGAGTAGCGGTATAGTAACCAGGTGAAAACCCGCATAAATACTAGGTTTTTCGCAGCAATAAACAGTACGTTTCCCTGATTTTAATAATCTAATGGACCAAAAATACACCGCATTTCAATAAAAAGCCAAATAAGAATCTACAGATTTAAGTAGAAGTTATAAGAAAAGATTGGAGTGAAATGCATTGTCTAAGATTATATCTATTATATCATGGAAAGGCGGAGTTGGCAAGACTACTTCTGCTGTAAATATAAGTTCATATTTACATATGCAAGGTAAACGGGTTTGTGTTATCGATTTGGACCCGCAACATAGTCTTTCAAAGCATTTCGGGATTTTTCCCGGACATTTAAAGAATAGACCAACCATATACGACTTGTTAAACGCCGCAATAAATGATTGTGATGATGAAATCGAGGATTTGGTACATAAAGCGATATATAAATCTTCGACAGTAGACATTATTCCTGCTACACCAAAGTTATCTGCGTTAGATAAGGTGTTGCCAACAGCAACATGCAGAGAGCAAATATTAAAGGGCATTATATCGCACATAAAAAATGAATACGATTACATTTTCATCGATTGTCATCCGGGTGGAGATTTATTCGCGGTTAATGCGCTTACGGCATCGGATACCGTGCTTTTGCCTGTCGAGGCACACATACTTAGTACCGACGGATTAGAGCAGGTTGAAAATATGATTAAGACTGTTAAGAAGCATCTTAATCCTGACCTTGAAATAGAGGGCGTTATAATAACAAAGTTCCAAGGAAGGACTAATTATTGTCGTCAAGTATATGATTTGGTAGCAAGAGATTTTGGTAACCGTATAAAGATTTTTGATGAACATATCAATTATGCGATTAAGGTTGCCGAAGCCCCCGCTTTTGGAATATCTATTCACGAATACGCTCCCAAATCCGATGCAGCAAGGGCATATGCTAATATCGCATTGGAGGTGATGAGAGATGGCTAAATTGGATTTAGCAAGTCAAATAGAATCTATCCAGTACAGCGATGAGGATAATCCTGAGTTTGAAGAAATAATTAAAACGGAATGTAAACAAATCTTGGATATCACTCAAATAAATAATATTCCAATGGAATTATTGGTTGAATATAATGACGAGCATTTTATGAGTGTTACGGGAAAAGCGCAACCTTTCAACGTATATTCAAATGAAGATTTGAACGCTCTTGCTAAAAGCATTGCCGAACAGGGAGTAATAAATCCAATTACGGTAAGACCTATTGAAAACGGTATGTTTCAAATACTTGCGGGAAGAAACAGAACAAGGGCGTCAAAGATGGTTGGAAAAACCGAAATGCCGTGTATTATACGCGACGGCATTGATGATGTAACAGCCGCACTCATAATGCTGGATACAAATCTTGAACAGCGGCATCAATTAACATATAGCGAAAAAGCGTATGCGTATAAAATGCGATTGGAATTAAAGCGCAGTCAAGGAAAAAGAACCGACTTACAAGAGGGGGCTCAAAAGGTAGATACTCTAAGTGAAATAGGCTTGCAAAACAAGCAAAGCCGCCGAACAGTAGCATATCTTATAAGGTTAACTTATCTTATACCTGAGCTTTTACAAATGGTGGATACAGGTAGGTTGAATTTTAAGATTGGCGTAGGCATTTCATACTTATCCGAATTTATGCAAAGATATCTGTATGATGAAATTATACCGCTTGGTATAAAGATTAAGAACAGCCATATTTCTGAGCTTAAAGACCTTGACGAATGCGGGTGTGAAAATACGGAAGAAATAAAACAGATATTTTTCAAAAATGAAAAAGTCGCGTTTTCAAATGTAACTATTAGCGGTGCCAGATTACAAGAGTATACAGATATTTTTAAAGATTCCAAGGAGATTGAAGAACGTTTCTTTGAGTTCTTAAATGAATATCGAAACAAAGTGCAACGGGTGCATTAAGTGAAAGGAGGTAAAAATGGTATACAAGTTAATATATTTGGTAATGCTTTTGCTTTGCTTTATATGCGGATGCTCTAAAGCGGAAAAAAGTGAATGCAGTAGCGAAAATTATGTGGGCGTGAGCAGTGAGGTCAGCATTGTAAACGGTCTACATCAAGATAAATCTTTAGATAGTTCTTCCAATATACAATCAGAAATAGATGAAGATAATTTATCAAGTGAAAATAGTGAGAATACTGTCACAACGATAGAAAAAACAAGTTCGATTTCTGACAATTATATTAAAGAAGAATTAAAAAAAGATAATGTGTCAAAAAAGACAGATGTTACAGCAAATGTCGATTCGTCCACTGAGGTCAAAAACGAAGATAATAAAAGCGATGAAGAAACTCATAATGAGGATATAAAAGAAAACGCTTCATCAGAAAATGTGTCTGAGGAACAAAACTACTATTCGAAAGAGGTAGCGCAAAGACTGTTTGAACTTTTGAATTCTGAAAGGAAACAGACAGGGATTACCGAACGTGAAATGCTGTCGGGATTGAATCAAATAGCTGTATATAGGTCAAAACAAATAGCAGAACAATTCTCTCATAACTGGGTGGATGAGAGTGGACGTTCTTGGCAAGCGGCGGATTATGCTGCAAAAAATTTCAAGTATGGTAAATATACCGTTATAAATGAAACCCGTTTGGATTTAGAAACGGGACTCGTTATTGAAACCGGAAATATAATTGAAACCTACTCATACGGGGGAACCGAGAATATTGCAAAAGGCGGTTTTTATGAAAACAATTCGGACGACCTTGCTGAGTATATTTTATCAGTATTTAAGGGTAGTGAAAATCATTGGAATTCACTTATGAATAAGGATAAGCGGTATGATGGTATAGGCGTTACCATAATAGATAATTATTGGTATTGCAGTATAAATTCGTCTGAAATTAACTATGGTTAAAAAATATTTTTTCAAGCTGTTGGTCACAACAATGTGGCTGACAGCTTAATTTTTTTACAAGGGAGAAATACAAATGAAAATTAAAAAAATCTTTGCAGTAGTTATTGCTCTAATTTTGGCATTCGGGGCGTGCTTTTCCGTATCGGCAGCAAATCCCATACAGGGAGATATTCTTTATGTGGATACACGAACGAATGCGGTGAACAGCAGCACGGGAGATACGTACAAAATGGAGACGGGAACGCCATATGCATTTTTTACGGTAAAGGAGTATGAAGTAAATCCGTGCTACTGTATAGAGAAAAGCGCCGTATTTACCAGAACAAGATACAAGGCGGTATCGCTTTCTGAAAGCGCGTATTGGTCAACGCTATCTGAAACCGCCAGAGAGGGAATTGCCTTGGTTGCAGCCTTTGGCTATCCGGCGCAAACAACCGAGCAGTTAGGTGTGGCAACGGCTGACGATGCCTTCGTAGCAACACAGGCATTGATATGGGAATATCAAACGGGGGTAAGAACCTCACCGCAAATTTTAACAGATGCAGTATATCACAACACAGTAAAAAACACTCCGGCAGAAACAGCGTATAATACCATACTTGCAAATATTTTTAAGTATATTTCAACACCGCAGTATAAAGGTAACACGGATGATCTTATAGGATTTGTGAACTTCACTTCGGAAAGCGGTTCAAGAGAGCAAGAGCTTATTTGCTTTTACGGTACAACACCCGAGGTTTTATCTACAGGGTATATAGAAATATATAAGAAGAATACTGACGGTGGATTACTAGATGGAGCAGAATTCTCTGTTTATGATTCCGCCGGTAATTATGTTACAAAAATAGGACCTACGAAAAACGGTTATGCAAAGTCAAGCGAAATCAGCTTTGGCACATACACGGTTGTTGAGACAAAGTTTCCTGACAACTACCAAGCAGGAGATAAAAAAACATGGAGTGTCACATTAGACAGCAATCATACAACCGTTACCTTGGATATCTCCAATATGCGCAAAAGCGGTAGCCTAAAGGTAGTGAAAAAAGCAGAAGACGCTGTGCTTGGAAACTGTATTTTTAGCTTGACGGGCACGGATGTTTACGGCAGAACGGTCAATATGACTGCTACTACCGATAGCAACGGTACAGCTATTTTTGAAAATGTTCCGATAGGTACGGGATATACCTTAGAGGAAAAATACACAGCAGATAGATATGTTACACCGCAAAAGCAAAATATAGACATTAAAGCCGATGAAACAGCAACGGTGACTGTAAATAACATTTTGAAAAAATGGCGTGCGGAAGTAACCAAGGTTGACTGTGAACTAAGCGAATATGATAAACCCGCAGCTCCTTTATCTTTGAGAAATAATTCCGCATCACAAAGTGTATCAAAAGCTCAAGGTGACGCAACTCTTGAGGGTGCGGTGTACGGAGTATATAACGGCGATACGCTGATAGAGAGCTATACGACGGATGAAAACGGATATTTTGTAACCGATTACTTCGTATGCGGAGGTGGATGGAGTATAAGAGAAATATCTCCAAGCAACGGATATTTGTTAGATGAGAATATTTATTTTATAGATAGTGAAGCATCGAATTATACGCTGGAATTAAATACGCAAACTTTAACTCTTGGCGAGTGGGTTATTAAAGGAAGTATCCTCATAGCCAAGCATAACGACAGTGTAATAGACGGTGCAAGTATCGATACTCCCGAGCAGGGCGCAGAATTTGAGGTGTATTTGAAATCGGCTGGTAGTTATTCGCAGGCTAAAGAAACCGAAAGGGATTTAATAATTACGGATAAGGATGGCTTTGCAATAACCAAAGAACTTCCGTATGGCGTTTATACCGTAAAACAAATAAAGGGTGCTGACGGTACGGATATTATGGAGCCGTTCGATGTTTATATAAAAGAGGATTACGAGGTTTATAAATATATGATTAATAACGCTGTATTTCAATCTCTGGTTGAAATAGTTAAAAAAGATGCAGAAACAGGTCAGATAATTTCGGCGGCAGGCATAGGTTTCAAAATTAGAAATCGAATGACAGGCGAATATATAACTCAACACATAAATTATCCTACGCCTACGGATATAGACATTTTTTATACCGATGAAAACGGTATGCTTACATTGCCCGAAAAATTACCCTACGGACAATACGAGGCAATAGAGCAGTGTACTACAGAAGGCTATGTATTAGATGATAATCCGGTTCAATTTACCGTTGACGGCAGTAAGGAAACGGTAACCGTTGTGGTTAAAAATATGCCGCAAAAAGGAACTATCACAGTCAGCAAAACAGGTGAAGTGTTCTCGTCGGTAACGCAGTACAACGGACAATACAAACCGTTTTATACAGTAGAATTTTTAGCCGGCGCAGAATTTGAGATAACAGCGGCTGAAGATATAACTACTCCCGATGGAACGCTAAGGTATAAAGAGGGAGAAGTTGTAGGCGAGCTTGTAACAGATAAGGACGGAAAAGCAAAAAGCGAGCCTTTGTATCTTGGTAAATATCTTGTAAAGGAAATAAAAGCACCTTTTGGTATGGTTGTGAATTCCGAGCCTCAGCTTGTTGAAATAGCGTATGCAGGACAGGAAATCGAACTGACCGAAATAGCGTGCAGTTTCTTTAACGAAAGGCAAAAGATAAAAATAAGTCTTAAAAAAGAATTGGAAAAATACAAGAGATTTGACGTTGGAAATATAACGAGCGTTTATTTCGCAATGTATGCCTCAGAGGACATAACTGCAAACGACGGTTCGTACATTCCAAATGATGCCTTAATTGAAATTGCAAATTGTGACGGCGAGGGAAATGTATCCTTTAAAACAGACCTGCCAGTAGGCAGTAAGGTGTATGTTCGCGAGTATGCGACGGACAGCCATTATATAATCAGCGATACTATTTATCCTGTTGAGTTTGAATATGCCGGACAGGAAGCAAAAGAAATAACAATTGTACTAAACGAAGATAAAGCAATTATAAATGAACTGTTGCTTGGAACTGTAATAGGCGAAAAGACCGATAAAGACGGTAATGCCTTAGCAGGAGTAACCTTTGGCTTGTTCAGACCTGATGAAGACGAGTTTACGAGAGAAACGGCGTTATTGTTATCGGTATCGGGCGAAGACGGTAAATTTAGTTTTGACGATATTCCTTACGGCAAGTGGCTGATTAAAGAGCTTGAAACAATTGACGGATACAAGTTAAATAACGAGGCAATCGAAATAAACATTGATTCAGATGGTTGCAAGGTTGAAATCAGTGTCGTAAACGAAAAAGAGGAAGAAATAATTGAATCGCCCAAAACAGGAGATAACTTTCTGTCGGTTAAGACGGCAGGCGCAATGCTTTTGTCCTCTGCTTCAATATTAGGTGTATTAGCAAAGCTTAGAAACAAAAGAAAGAGAGAAAACTAATATGAAAAGATATTATATGTCCATTATTGATTTTTCGGAAATTGAAAATATAACAGCAGATAAGAACAGAGTGGAACAATCTAAAGAGAGTTTAAAGGAATTCGGTTTGCTGACAGAAAAGGGTAATCCCAGCACGATGCAGATAGCCTTACTTGCGCGCCAAACTTCTGAAAAATTCTTGTTTAAGTTAAGTAAGCGGATAGAAAGACGCCCAGGCGGTATAAAAGGAATATTTGATACATTTGAGTATTTGGAAAAGAAGAAGGAATATACAGCGATGTATATGTATTTAACCTTTCTTTACGGATTTATTGAGTGGCGTGTGCCAAGGAAAATATCCTTGTTGTCTGCAAGCAGTGAAGCGCTGAAGGTTTATTTTACAGAATTCAAGAATATTTTTGCACGGTGGCTTGAAACTAAAGAAAATGCTGTGGAGGCAACAGAATGAAATGGAAAAAGTACATAAGGGTAATAGGTGTTTCATTATTACTCGCACTGATAATGACAACCAATGTATTTGCGGCGGGAGAAGATTTGTTCGAGGTGGCAGACAATATCATAAGAGACGTCTACAACCACATAGCAGGTATATCAACCGTTCTCGCCGCGCTTATGTCTTCTATCGCAGTTATAGGGGCTAAGATATCAAACAACTCTCACAAGACCGAGCAGGCTTGGGATTGGCTCAAAAGAATATGGGTAGCGTGGGCAATAATTAACGGAATAGGTGCATTTATTGCTTATGTAACGCCTTTGTTTGATGGATATAATGTTCTTCCATAAGCGAGGTAAAAAGAGATGTTAGAGGGTATTTTAAAAGGGTTAATGCAGTGGCTCTACGGTCTTTTTCTTGATTTGATTGCGTATTGTGCCAACGCTCTTTTAGGTGTGATGAGCACCGACCTTGTTTTCTTTGAAACCAGCGTACCGATAGTAGTGTCCTTATACAAAGTGTTTGTTGCTGTCGGTTGGGGACTGCTTATAGGAAATATGGCTTTTCAGTCTATGAAGGCTATGTTTGCGGGACTTGGCTTTGAAACCGAGTCACCGGTAATTTTAATGATACGAACATTTATATTCGGTACGCTGCTAATATTTTCAAAAGACATTTGTGAGATAGGCTTATCGATAGGTAAAAGAATAATCGACTTGTTGGGTATACCAACTTCCATAACGCTGACAATGCCTGATGAAACATATTTTACAGGTGGAGCCTCCTGGCTTTTGGTAATAATTATAGGTTTTATTTTGGGATTTCAGCTGATTAAACTGTTTTTTGAGATTGCAGAAAGGTATGTTGTAGTTGCTGTTTTAACACTGCTTATGCCCGTTGGACTTGCTATGGGCGGCAGTAAATCAACAAAGGATATATGTGCGGGATACATACGAACGTATGCGTCTATGATTGTTTTAACGGTAACAAATGTTTTGTTTTTAAAATTAATATTATCTGCTCTCGCTACTATGCCTACGGGTGTAATGGTACTACCGTGGTGCCTGCTTGTTGTTGGACTTGCGAAGACAGCGAGAAAAACCGATAACCTCATCTCACGAATAGGTATGAATCCAGCAATGACGGGAGATGCTTTGGGAACGGGTAGAGGTGTAATGGTAGCTGCTATGGCAGCCCGTACTATTATGTATGCCTCCGGCAAAGGCGCTAAAGCAAATTCAACACAAAACAAGACGGGTAAACCAAAAAACAACAGCGGTAAACAAAGCAATAAGAAAAGTAATGTATATAACTCATCAGGCGGTACTAACGTGGGTGGCGAACAGGTGCAAAACGGCAGCGTTAATAACGGGAGCAGTCACCAGTCAGGCTTTTCTAAAGGTGGAAACAGCAACTCAAACTTTAATTCATCGGGCGCAGTTAGGTTTGGTTCTGCAAATTACAACACTGCAAGTCAGACAGGAAAAGGCTTCAGCCATGTAGTAAACACGGATGCGGGAAGTGGCTCAAGGGTTAATACAAACAGATTCGGAATACAGAAAGATGTTGCAGCTACTAAAGCACCGATTGTTACTAAAGCGGGTGCTACCCAACAACCGAACGGCAGCTCACAAAAAATACAGAAATCAAAGACTAACACGACTTCGGGACTTAATGGGAACCGTAAAAACCGATTTGGTAATACACCTAAAAATACAATTAAACATAATGTTAATCCTATTCAACAAAGCTCGCCCAATTTATCGGGTAAGAAAATGCCTAATGTTCCAATAACAAAAGCATCCAAGCCTGATAATATCAGATTTGGTAGCGATAATTTTAAAAGCAAAAAGCCTGTGGATGTATCAATAACAAGGGAAGAGGATGACGATGTCTAAGCAAGGATTATTCGGAAAGACTCTTAACCTGGCGCATCACGCCGTTGCAATTAAGAACATTATAAAAGCATTAATGCAAGGTGGCTGGGCAGCCGCCGCCTTGCAGGCAATAAAATATTATTGGCCGCAAATTTTATGTGCTTTTTTAATCTTGATATTATTGCCGACCATAATTATTTGCACTTTACCTATGACGATGTTTGGTTTTGAGGGTTCTACAGACTCAAAAATTACAGAAATGGCGGCACAGGCTGAAATTGTCGAGGAGTATTTTGCTCGTTATGAACAGTATTGCGAGCAGCGCACAAACCAAATAAATACAGAAACAGAGGCTTATATAAACAGTGATTATCAAATATTACAGGTAGGATACTATATGCCTAAAAATTGGTTTATTGCCGTATTCTCTGTAAGTGTTGGTAATGACTTGAGTAGCGTAACCGAGCAACAAATCATTGATTTTATTAGCAGCTGTATTATTTGCGAGATTGATGATGAAAATAAAACGGTTACCGTAAAACGATTGTCGGCTAATGAGGTTATGGATTACCTGAATTATTCTGATAGCGACAAAAGC
Source organism: Acutalibacteraceae bacterium (assembly GCA_045539695.1). GTDB lineage: Bacteria > Bacillota > Clostridia > Oscillospirales > Acutalibacteraceae > UBA737. The sequence goes on along the minus strand of JAZQFX010000004.1, from coordinate 10,409 downwards.
TGGGCAACCTTAATATTTAAAACTTTAGAAAGCGAGGGAGAAAATGGATACTACGGTACATATACCTAACAATTATACCGACGCAGGACGCCTGTTCGGTATGTTTGAAATTCGTAATTCAATAGAATGCGTCGTTATATGCGTTCCTATTGTATGGCTTGTTTTCGGATTATCGCCCTTTGGCTTGACTGCCACTATGATAATAGCAAGCGTGCTGACGATACCGATTGGTGGTTTTGCCCTTATGGGTGTTGCAGACCATAGCTTGTTTACTTTTATACGGCTATACCGAAAATGGAAAAACAAACGAGAAATCTTGCTGTATAGAGGATTTAATTCGATAAAATACAAGGATGTGCTTAAATGTCAAAAATAAAAGAAATATTAGTTGGAACTCCAAATAAAAACGAAGCAATATTAAATCATTTTCCAAACGGTAGCGGAAGTATTGTGCCTATATGTGATATCTCTGACGGTGTCATCATAACAGACGACGGAAGATATGTAAAAATTTTAGAGATTTTACCTGTCAACTTCAACTTAAAATCCGAAACCGAGCAAATAAATATCGTTTGGTATATGGCGGGTTTTCTAAAGGTAGTGCCGGAAAATCTTCAAATTCTTGTTAGAACTGAGCGCGCGGACATAGATGCGTATTGCAGTAGAATGGAGGAATTTTATAATAACGAACCCAATGAAAAATGTCGTGAAATGATATATGAGGATGCGGCACTGGTAAATTATCTTGCTGATACACAGGCGGTAACTCGCAAATTTTACCTGATATTTTCCTACGAAGGTTCAAGTCAGGTGTTTGAAGAGATTGTAAAGGATTTGAACGAAAAAGCCGATACCGCAAGACAATTTTTGGAATACTGCGGGCTTGAGGTTATTGTTCACGAGAAATATGATGAATTTCTTTTCAAAACGCTTTATTCGACCATTAGAAAGCGAAGCGCGGTAGATATTGATTGTGATGCGATTTTGTCAACACTAACACCAATACACGGGGATAAGAAGAAAAACAAATATAAGAGAGATATAGGCGCGATAGGATATAAAGATTTATTAGCGCCCGATATATACGATAGAACAAATAAGGGTTATTTAATATCTGACGGTATATATCACGCGTATATGTACGTTGCGGGATATGGATATCCTACTGAAACCGAGCTTGCATGGCTGTCACCGTTAGTTGAAATGGGGGATGGAATCTCTATAAGTTTTCATATAAAGAGAAAACCCAAAGACCAAATTTTAAAGAAAATTTCAAAAACAACGATGATGAACAAGGCAAGAATGAAGGACGTAGAGGATACACGAACAGATTACGAAGAGTTGGATAGCGCCATTTCGTCAGGCTTTTATATTAAAGAGAAGATTAACCGTGACGGAGAAGAATTTTATTATATGCACACCCTTATAGAGATTACAGCTAAAGACGAGGAAACATTAGAATCACGAATAAGAAATGTAAAAAACAGATGCACTTCGTTGGGAATGTATGTTAGAAGGGCTGATTGGTGTCACGAGCAATGCTATATGTCAATGCTTCCCATAGGATATATAGATGCGGATATAGAGAAACGCTCAAGGAGAAATGCATTGACTCACGGTGTAGCAGCAGCGTTCCCGTTTTCGTCATACGAGTTATGCGACGAACAGGGGATATTGTTAGGTCTTAATCAGTATAACAATTCCGCCGTTATCTTAGACAATTATAATTCAGATATTTATTCAAACGGAAATATGTGTATTTTCGGTACTACCGGCGCGGGTAAGACCTATACCATTTTGCTTATGGCTATGAGATTGCGTATGTGCGGTGTACAGGTGTTTATTATTGTTCCCGAAAAGGGCTTCGAATATAAGGCTGCCTGTGACGCGCTTGGTGGTCAGTACATTAAATTGGCGCGCGGTTCTACCGACTGCATAAACATTATGGAAATACGCAGAACCTCGTTAGATATTGATGAAAATCTTGAAAATCACGAGCAGCGAAATGATTCGGTAATGCTTGATGTTGCGCAAAATGTACGCACATATTTGAAATTGCGTTATCCCGATATGACGCCTGAGGAAAGCTATATTTTAAACAGCGCTATACAGGAATGTTACGAAAGTTTTGGCATAACCAAGGATAACAGAAGCCTTTTAAATGCCGACGGTAGCTTTAAAAAGATGCCCGACTTATCTCATCTTTATCATATTTTAAAGAAGTATCCCGAGCTTAAAAATGTGGCAATTATCGTAAAAGACCTTGTGAAGTCAGGGCTTGCGGGTCAAACGAATGTTGACCTTAAATCGCAGTTTATTGTTATAGATACATCGGCGGCAAGAGATGAGGATATAGCATCCGCAACCTTTACGGGAACCGTGTTCATTCGTGATGAATTAAGTCGGTCAAGAACTAAGCAAAAAGCAGTTTTTGGAGATGAGTTATGGGTTATAGCAGGTGAGCAGGGCAACGAGCAAGCAGCAGATTTTGTTATCCGCCTTGCTAAAACTATTCGTGGCTACGGCGGCATATTTGTTTCAGCTACTCAAAATGTCATTGATTATTTTGCTTTGCGTGACGGTAAATTCGGTGACTCAATTTTAAACAATTCAAGGCTTAAGCTGCTATTGCAGATGGAGGAAGCCGAAGCACTTAAAATTAAAGAAAAAATTGGTCTTTCGGATAATGAGGTATTGCAAATTGTACGTTCCGGCAGAGGACAGGGATTGCTCTGTGCAGGACAAAACAGAATAGCGGTAGAGATACGCTCAACACAAACGCAATACGATATTATAACCACCAACCGCGCCGACCTTGAAAAACGCGAAAGAAAATAAAAAACTGCCTATTTTAGTGTATCGCAAATTTTGCAAACTTTTTTTAGAAAGGAGAATTATTTTGAATTTTGAAAATGAACTTAATTTAATGAAGCAAAAGGTGCAAACGGCGGTTCAAAAAATAGACGCTTTGTTATTATCCGCGCGTTCACCAATGAAATTTAATACCCTTGTAGATTCTGCTATGCAGCAGATGGAGCTTGCTTGCATAGAAATGCGTAGAATTGTTGAGACAATCCGCCCTAAAGAAGCGTTGATATCCTATAACGATAATTCTGCGAGTACGATTTACGGCAGTGTAAATCTTACAAAGGAAGGCTGGGTGCATATAAAATTAAACACCTTGTTGCCGCATTATAAAGTGCTTGGAGGAACTCAGTATATTAGTGACAGTATATCCCGATTGCTTAATGCATTTGTTGAAGCAGGTAACAAGCTGCCGTGCTTTGAGAAAGCGTTTTTGGCAATTGTTGAGCAATGCTCGGTAGATTGCTGTGAGGCGTATGACAGTGACAACAAGGGGTATAAAGCGGTAATTAACTCACTAAAGGGCAGGCTATTTGAAGACGATAATCAGTTTGAATTATCACTTGGCTTGTTCAGTGTTTTGAACGACGAGAATAACTGTCATATTTATGTGCTGCCGAGTGAAGATGCATCAAAATTTTTATGGTTTAAATCAATAGGAGGATTATGAAGAAATTGAGCTTATTGTTTGGTGGAAAAAGAAAATTTAATGAAGAAAAAATCTTCATGATGCTAAAGACAAAAATTAAGCCTATTCCAAAGCCTTTTAGACCTTATATGAATAACCAAAACTATCAGGCGTACATAGGGGGTGAAGATTTTGATTTTCACCGACCAAGAGATAAGCATTTTATCGCTGTTAGCGATGTGCAGAGATGTTCCGGTACAGTGCGGGGCGCTTATACACGCAGAAACGTTAGAACTGTTACTGTTATACCGATACATAAGATTGAGCAGAAACGGAGTCAGCATTAGAGTAAGCAAGGAAGGACACGCTCTTTTGCAGAAAGCGGGCAGAGATTTCCCGTCTGACGGTCAGTACAGATGCAGCGGCTCAATATTGGAGAGAAGGTTTAATTGTGCAAGTTGGATTTTCTGGTTAAAGAAAAATGGTGTAGACAGGTACTTGGAAAAACCACAGTTGTTTGATGATTTTTCATTCCTTCCGTCTTTTATGCTGCGCAGAGAACGAGGAAAAAACATTCTCGGCGGTTCAAGGTTTATAGGAATTCTTTACGCAGAAAAGCTTGCCTTTACTTGCTATTATGTTTCGGATAGTTATGACGGAATATATCCCGATGCAGAGCAGCGTACATTTTCTTCCGAATTTCTTACCTGCAGAAAAAAGCCTAAAGTAATTATAACGGGGAAAACATCATATGAAGAGCTGATGAAAGCAGCAAGGTTTTCAAAATCAACCGCATCAACTGCTGAAAATTATTTTGATGCCGTTCAAAAGTTTAAGTGTGAGAGTTGTTTTATTCCTATGAGTAATGACGGTTTCAGGCAATTAAGGATACTCAGCATTAAGAATTATAAAAAGCAGATATTTGATGCCATATTACCTAAAGACTATGAAATTAGTAAAACTGCTGAATGTGACGCGGTGCAGAAAACAACGGGAGAAAAGTATCTGATTTCAATTGACGGAAACATTCCGAGATTGCTGCAAAGAGGAAACGAAAAGATACACGCAGTAATGCTTAGCAGTCATATAAAAACAGCAAGCAAATTTTTAAAGGGGTCAAATATAATAATTCATCCTGTGGAGCTTAATGTTATTGAACAACTGCTGAGAATAACTACACCGTATCCTCGAGATCCTGTACCGTTTACGAATAAGGAAGGAGAATATCTATATGCGCCGATTATCAAGCATAGTGGAAAAGTTAGAGGATAAGGCTATCCAGCTATGGCAAAAGCATAAGTCTAAATTACCCAAAATAATCAGTATTGTTTTTTTAGCGCTTAACGGTTTCGGTTTCATAGTATATTCATTTACCGCCGCCTTTAAGAATGTTTGGAATGATGAAAATATTCCGCTTTTTACGCTTAATCCCATAAAAAACATATCGGCAGTTTTTACACCAACAGGTTTAGGCGTACTGTTTTTTACGGCAATAATGTATTGCTTGCTGACAAGAAAAGGTATGTCGATAATTACGGGATATAAAACCGTAAAGGATAAAGAGAGAGGAATTGAGATTTTGCCCGAAGGCACACACGGTACTTCCGGTTGGATGAACAATAAAGAGATTGATGAGGTTTTGGAAAAAGGCAGCCTTTCAACCATAAATAACACATTGTTTGGTAAGCTTGAAAACGGTTCGTATATTGCAATGAAGGATTTAATGGGTATGTCAAGAAACGTAATCGTATACGGCGCACCCGGTACGGGTAAATCAAGAGGCTTTGTTATGCCCTTTGCAATGCAGGCGGCACGCAGAGGCGAAAGCATAATAATGATTGACCCCAAGGCAGAGTTTTTTGAAATGTACTCTGAATTTTTAAGAGAACAGGGTTATTATATCCGCGCCTATAATCTTCTTGACCTTGCTTCGTCAGACGGATGGAACTGTATAGTAGACATCTCGGATGATATAAACCTTGTACAAAACGTGGCAGAAATTATTATCAGCAATACTTCAAACAAAAATGAGAGGGCGGATTTCTGGGAAAAGGCTGAAAAGAATTTGCTGATGGCGTTATTACATTATGTGAGAACGCTTGCATATCCCGGAACGGACAGGCTGTTGCCTCAGGAAGAACGAAGTCTTGGTACGATATATAAAATTCTATCTACAACGTCCGTAGAGGAATTGGACGCAAGATTTAGAACGCTGCCGCCCGACCATCCAGCACTTCCGCCTTACGGCATATTTCGTCAAGCGCATAAGCAAATATGGGGTAACATTGTAATCGGTCTCGGTAATCGTCTTAACGTGTTCCAAAATAAGCTTGTAGACGATATTACCCGTCATAATGAAATTGACCTTACGTTACCGGGAAAACAAAAATGCGCGTACTTTTGCATTATATCTGACCAAGATAGTTCGTTGGAGTTTTTATCGTCAATGTTCTTTTCCTTGCTTTTTGTACGGTTATTCGATTTTGCGCGTTCCGAGCCATCGAGAAGGCTGCCTGTTTGCGTTAATGTGTTAATGGATGAGTATTGTAATATTTCATTGCTTGAGAGTAAAAAGATTTTCTCGGTTGCCCGTTCACGAAACATTAATATCCAAGCTGTAGTACAATCTGTAGCCCAGCTTTCTAACAGGTATCCGCACAACGAATGGCAAGAAATCGTCGGTGACTGTGATTATCAACTGTTTTTAGGATGTAATGATGCAATGACAGCCGAATTTATTAGCGACCAATGCGGAGAGATAACCGTCAGGGTTAATAATTCAATGCTGCCGATGATGCCCTTGTTTTCACCCGTGCTTAACACCACGCGACCCTTTACACATAACAAAACGAGTACGGGAAGACCTTTGATGATGCCCGATGAGGTCAGACGTCTTTCAAAGGATAAGGCGATACTTTTGGTAAGAGGCGCAAAGCCGTTGTTATTAAACAAGATAACACCCGAAGAGCATCCGTCATTTAAGAAATTGAAATACTGTAAATCTACGGAATATGTACCTTTGTGGAGACAAAGTGCAACGGTTTCACAAAGTAAGGATAATACCGACACAGTAAAGGAAAAAAAGACAAAAAACGAAAAGAAGGATAAAGTACCGCGTTATGAGATACAAATACCTTTGCCCGAAAAGGTTAGCGAGGAATATGTACCTGACGAGACGGAACTGAATTTAAGACCTAAAATAGATATATCAAGGCAGATAGATTGCCGAACATTAAAGGAAGTAGACCCAAAGGATATATAAAGAAAGTGAGATAATAATGAGCGACAGAATATATCACATAAGCGATGTGCTTAATGATGAATATCTTAGATTTCCGTTAGCATTGTTAGCAGAAGACCGTTATAGGGATATGTCATTAGAGGCAAAAATGATTTATTCGCTTTTACTCAACCGTCTAACCTTATCTCAAAAAAACGGTTGGATAAATGAACGCGGAGAGGTGTATTTAATATACACCAGAGAGGAGGTAGCAGATACACTTAATATTTCATACAAGAAGACAATATCGGCATTTAAAGAACTGATTTTGGTAGGTCTTTTATTAGAGCAAAGACAGGGAAGAGGCTATCCTAACCTTTTATATGTCTTAAAGATGGAGATAACAGACGAAAAAGCAGAAGAATTTTTCGAGGAATTTAATGCCGAAAATGAGCAAAAAGAGTCCGCAAACCCCGATAAACAGCAGACATGCCAAAATGGCATATCTAGAACTGCCGAAACAGCATATCTAGAAGTGCCAGAATCGCATATCAAGACATGTCAAAACGGCATATCAAGAACTGCCGATTTGGAATATCAAGATATGCCAAAACGGCATACAAGAAAGAATAATAATATAAAGCCTGAAAATATAAAGCTTGATAATAATATTTCAGTTGGTTTGTTATGCGCGCGTGAAGAAAAAGCAGAGGGTGAAATACAAATGATTTTTAATAATTGTGAGTTTGAAATTTTTTCAGATGAAATGAAGGATTTTTTTGAAACAGTAATAACTCGTTTGTATTATTCGGAGTCTTTTAAAATCGGCAAGTGTGTGCTTCCGCAAAAAGAAATACATAAGCTTTTGAGAAAATTAAATGCCGAACATTTGCTTGAACTTACAACAAGAGTAAAACTCAATGAAGAAAAGGTAACCAAGCCGATTGAATATATTTGTTCAATGCTAATCAATGTGATATCTGAGGGTGCAGGAAGTCTTGTCTTAGAGTTGCCTCAGAATATAGTCACAAGCGAAATGCTTTACGATACCGAGGAGGCGATATGAGTTGTTGTTAACGGTTCCTCAAAAGTACATGAAGGAGATAGTCGAGCAATTCGGTGCTGTGAAAAAATCGCAGGCAGAAAAGCTACTTGAAATTAGGTTTCAAAAAAAGCAATGCATAGGCGCAATCCGTCAGCTTGTTTTGAAGAAAGAAATTCGGGAAAGCGGAGAATACATACTTGCGGATAATGCAAAAATCACAGAGGATAGCATAAAGGCGATTGACGTTATGCTGTCTATTGGCGGAGAAAACGAAATTATACAAAAGGGCAACAAACCCTTTGCTGTCACGTTTTTCAAATACCGTGAGGATAAGCTGTGGCGCTATGATATATGCGTTGTAAAGCAAGGCAGCGAACAAATTATAACAGCAGCGCTTGAGAACATTTATGCAAAATACAGAGTGGTTGTTTTCGTGCTGGAGAACCCCATGCAGCAGGAAGACATAATCGTTCCGTGTGAATATTATTTCGTGTGGAAAGAAAATGGGGAATATCATTTTTATATGGAAAAGAGGTAAATTATGAAATTTGAGGATTTGAATTTGATTGAGATGGATAAGGATTTATCCGAAGAACAAAAGAAGGAGTGGAACGCGATTTATGCATCGTATCGTTCTGCATCCGTATTAAAGGGCAGAGTAATTGGTATTGATACAAAACAAATCCCCGTGAAGAATAAAGAAACGGGCGAGATGGAGGAAATTGATATACACTATCTCGTAATAATCAATTACCGTGTTAAGATTATCATACCTGAGCAGGAGATTTGGTACGACGGTAATGAAAGACCGTCGCACGTGCTTCGTTCTATGACGGGTTCTGAGATTGAATTTGTTATTACGGCAATTGACCGTGAAGGAGAGTGCTGCACAGCATCCCGCCGCATTGCATTGGATATTAGACGCCGCGCATTCAAACGCATACCTAATAAAGAGGATAAGAAACTACCGATTTGTGTTTTAGCGGTTGGAAAAACGCGGTTACTCGCTAATATGAGTGGCTACGACGTAACGCTGTCGCAAAGAGATTTATCTTATGCTATGATACCTGACCTGCGCAAAAAGTACCGTGTCAGCGATAATTTAACAGCAGTAGTTAAATCATATAACGAGCAAGAGGACAGTGTTATTGTTTCGGTTAAAGAAGCAGAATCGCATCCCTTTGATGGCGCTGACCTACGGCACCCGATAAGATGTCGCAGAGCTTCGGTTATAACAGGCAAGTATAAAGGCGGTGTTTTTTGCAGATTGGAGGAAGGACTTGACTGCCTTTGCACGTATTCGCCCAGTCAATATGATGAGAATTTCAAGGTGGGCGACCAAGTAATTGTCGCGATTACAAAACATAATTACAGTAAAAAACAGATATACGGAAAAATCGTAGCGAAGTGGTAAATAAATATCTGTGATAAGATGCAAAAAAAGCGACTTCTTAAATCGAAGTCGCTTTCGTCTTTATCCTTCCACATATTCGTGCGGTGCGGGTTTATAATCTTCTTTTTTGTATTTTTCGTATTTTTCTTTTTTGCTTTCTGAAATTTCTATTTCATCACTGTCTTCAATAGGCTCGGTACAAACAGCGTCATTTAAAATCTTTTCCAAATGCTCGTATTCGGAAAACTGGTCTAATGATGCCATTACCAAAGAATCGCGAAAATAACCCGAACTTTGAGCAATCAACTCTTGGTCGAAATAATAACTGTAATATTCTACAAAGAATGTCATAAGCATAACGATTGTCCTTGTGTTACCTTCTCTGAACGGATGTATCTGCCAAAGTGTTGAAAAATGACGGGCTAAAAGCTCCACAAATTCATCTTTACTTAAATCACGCCATTTTATCTTGTTTATTTCATTCCAAGCAGCATATAGTTCCTTTTCTATATTGTCGCAGTTGGTATACCAAACACTTTTTCCTGCAAGAATTTCTTCTCGCTTTTGAATGTTTATCACTCTAAACTTGCCTGCCCACTCATAAACATCTTCAAATAGTTTTTTATGAATGAATGCTATTCCCTGTGTAGAAAAATCACAAAAATCCGATTTATACATAAGCATCATTTTTGCACGTGACAATTCTGCTTCGGCTAAATCAAGCTCATTTTCATCTGTAATATTTAGAATGTTTTTTAATACATTACTGTTTTCGTATAAATATATATCGTATTTAGACATTTTGCACCTTCTTGTGTGCATTTACGAGCATTTCAATCATTTGTGAATCTGAAATGATACCCTGCGCCCACATTTCAGAGAGGTCTTTTGCATAGGTAGAAACCGGTACTCCCTCGATACCGTTTATTGCATCAGCGATTTTAACTGCTCTTCGTCTCTTTTGAATTTCTACGGGCGACACATTATCACTCCTTTTACGAATTTATTATATTATACCCTTTTGAATATATTAAGTCAACCTTTTAAATTGTATAGCGCAATAGTAAAACGCCAAATAATTACGATTGACAAATCTAAAAAAACAATATATAATATGCTTGTAAATAGGTTATAGAATATTGTCCCTTGAGGGCATTGGTATGAGTTAAGAGGTCTGAGTTAACCCTTGAAATAAAGGGGAGATTTATGACCTTTTTTGTTTTTGTGAAGAACAAAGCAGACAGTAAAATAAACCAAA
>JAZQFX010000003.1:0-3065 GCA_045539695.1 Acutalibacteraceae bacterium | reverse complement strand
TGCTTAAAAAGGCGGGATTTGCTCTTTCTCACAGCAATAAGTTCGATATTATAATCGAATATTTTATAAGCAAGGGCAATTACAATATCTTTGAAATTAATGAAGCGTTGTTCGCCTTTGACCAAAGTCTACTTGGAGCATAAAAATGAGTGAACTTAAACGCTGTAAATGGTGCAACCTTAAAAATCCCATATACATAAAATACCACGACGAAGAATGGGGTGTGCCAAATTTTTATGAGCAGTATTTATTTGAAATGCTGATTCTCGAATCCTTTCAGGCAGGTCTTTCTTGGGAATGTGTGCTAAATAAGCGGGAGGCTTTTCGCAAAGCCTTTGATGGCTTTAATGCCGAAAAGATTGCCCTTTATAACGATGATAAAATTACCGAACTTCTAAACAATAAAGATATCATCCGCAACAAACTGAAAATTCGGGCGGCGGTAAATAATGCAAAAATCTTTTTAGAAGTTCAAAAAGAATACGGCAGTTTCCGCGAGTATCTGAAAGGTTTTACAGGTGAACAGCAGATTATAGAAGTGGACAAGACTACATCACCTTTATCGGATGCTTTGTCAGCAGACCTTGTAAAGCGCGGAATGAAATTTGTGGGTAGTACTATTATTTATTCCTATCTGCAGGCAATCGGCGTTATTTCCTCGCACGAGGAAGAATGTTTTATGTATAAAGGATAATTTTATGGCAAAGACAATGAAAATCACAGCAATTCTATCGTTGTTGTTAACGGTAATTTGCACTCTGTTGCATATTAAAATCACAAATGATATTCTGCTCACGTTGGCAATTACCTTCGGAACCATAGCATACCATTTTTGTATGCGATTGCTTGTGGGCGAGATTGTGAACGCATTACTGCACAATAAAGTGGATTATAACAAAAAGTGGTTTAAGGTCGGCAAAACCGAGTTAAGTTTATACAACAAACTTAAAGTTAAGAACTGGAAAGGTAAGATGCCAACCTATGACAAATCACTTTTTGACTCGGGCGAGCATTCGTGGGATGAAATTGCACAGGCGATGTGCCAATCGGAGATTGTGCACGAAACAATAATAGTCTTTAGCTTTTTGCCGATTGTTTCAGCCGTCTGGTTCGGTTCACTGCCTGTTTTTATCATCACATCGGTTTTATCCGCAGGTTTTGACCTTATGTTTGTTATTATGCAAAGATATAACCGTCCGCGCATTTTTAAACTGATAAAGAGATATGAGAAAGGCGTAGGTTCAAGTGAAAAATCTATATGAAAAAAGCAAAATCAGGTTTGCTCTTACTTGGATTATTAGTTATGTAATCGGTGCAAGCTGTGCTGATGAGTTATCAAGGCTTGTAAATATAGATAAAAGCATAACTGTCATTTTCCTTGCCATTATGACGGCGGTTGCTCTTATTTGGATGAAAAAGAATGATTTGTTTCTTGAGTTTGGCCTTTGCAGAGCAGAGATTAGCCCTAAAAGACTACTATACTATATTCCGCTTATCGTTATTTCTTCCTGCAATCTGTGGTTCGGCGTTACGGTGAATTACAAGTGGTACATAACCGTTTTTTATATTCTCAGTATGTTGTTTGTAGGATTTTTGGAAGAGATTATTTTCCGCGGTTTCTTATTCAAGGCAATGGCGGAAAACAATTTAAAATTTGCCATTATAGTTTCAAGCATAACCTTTGGTATCGGACATTTTGTGAACCTTATAAATGGTAGCGGTGCAGAGCTGTTACCTAATATCTGTCAGGTTGTTTCGGCTATTGCAATAGGTTTTCTGTTTGTGGCTTTGTTCTATAAAACTAAAAGCTTGTGGGCACCGATTTTTGCACATGCCGTTATCAATTCGCTTAGCGCCTTTGCCGTGGATATTACGAACTCACAGCAAATTATTACGTCCGCTATTATTTCGGTTATTGCGGTAATTTATGGAATGTTTATATTAAAAAACAGAGGGAAAGTATATGAATAAAATTAAAATAACCGTAATGCGAAAAGCACGGTATGATGATTTAATTGAAAAATATGAAAATCCGATAGAACACGCTTGTGACTTACAGGAAGGTCAGGTGTTTATCTGTGAAGGATGGCAAAAGCCTGAAGGATTTTGTGACAGTGCGTGGGAGAGCGTTTCGCCGTTTGTAATGACACTTGCTCACGGTGGCGAAAACTTTTATGACGGATGGATGAAGAACCCAAAATCTGCAATGATTTCCTGCAATGACGGTTTCCGCCCCGTAAGTTTTTTAATTGAAGTTGTTGAATAAGGAGATTGCTATGTTAAAATTTATCTGCTATCCAAAATGTACCACTTGCCAAAAAGCAAAGAAGTGGTTGGATGATAATAAAATTAAATATGAACTTAGAGATATCAAACTCGACAATCCTTCACTTGAAGAGTTGACCGAGTGGTATAATAAAAGCGGATTACCCATAAAGAAGTTCTTTAATACAAGCGGTCTGCTTTATAAATCATTAGACCTTAAAAACAAACTGCCCGAAATGAGCGAGGATGAGATGCTAAAACTTCTTGCAACCGACGGTATGATTGTTAAAAGACCACTGCTTATAGGTGATGCTTTTGTGTTAGTAGGGTTCAAAGAGGCAGAATGGGATAAAGTAAAATAATTTGTCGCTTGGTATGCGACCTAACCTCTCTTTTATTAGTGTACAATGGTGACATCAAATGAAAGAGAGGTTTTCTATTATGAAAAACAACATTACTGAACTCGTATTTATTTTGGACAGAAGTGGTTCGATGGCAGGGCTTGAAAGTGACACAATCGGCGGTTTCAACTCAATGATTGAAAAGCAGAAGAAACAGGACGGCGGTTGCTATGTATCGACTGTGCTTTTTGATGACGAGAGCGAGGTTCTGCACGACCGTGTGAAGCTCCACGATATTCCAAAGATGACTGACAACGATTACACAGTTCGTGGTTGCACAGCACTAATTGATGCTATTGGAGGCGCTATTCGCCACATCGGCAACATTCATAAGTATGCTCGTCCTGAGGATGTACCGGAGCATACTATGTTTGTTATCACAACCGACGGCCAGGAAAA
>JAZQFX010000002.1:0-56606 GCA_045539695.1 Acutalibacteraceae bacterium | reverse complement strand
TCGTGTTAGTCCTACTACATTAAAAAAGAACCTAGCGTTGATCAACGCTAGGCCCAAAAAAGTTTTAGGTTTCAAAAAACCAGTTGATTTATTTGAACTTTCTTTATCTAAGTGTTGCACTTAGTTTGACAATTCATTTTTAGTGGCGAATCACCTAACATTTTTTTAAATGTATAACCAAAATGCTCAACCGAGTTATAACCGCTGGCAAAGGCGATTTCCTTAACCGTAAGGTCGGTGCTGTCAAGCAAGTTGCAGGCGTATCGCAACCGCACAGTATTAAGATAATCCGAAAAAGATATTCCCATCTTTTTTGTAAACTGAAGACCAAGATAATTGGGAGTTACGTTACAGTGCTTGGCGAGCAGTCTTAGTGTCAACGGTTTTCTAAAATTATTTCGAACATATGCCACCGCGTTTTGCAATAGTGACGGTATTACGGTGTCTTCATTTTGTGACGAATTTCTTATAACTGTAATAATAATTTCGGCTATAAGGTTTTTAATAAGCATTTCGCTAAAAAGACCTCCCCGACTTTCCTCACGTTTTAAAATATCAAACAACTTTATAATATGCTGTACCTCATTTTCGTCCACCGAACAACAAAAGCGGTTGTGACTTAAAAACAAAAAATCGTTAAGTTCATTTGGTAAAACGTTTTCATTAAACTGCAGTTTTAGTATTTGCATATCCTCTCGTGCCTTCAGCTCGTGAAAATCATAATACGACATTAAATAGATACTGCCACGATGTAACATATAACTTGTATTATTATATATATGCTCACCACCGCCACCAAGCACTATTTCAAGCTCAAAATAATCGTGCCAGTGTGGGCTAAAATATTCCCCTTTTGATATAAAGCGTTCTTCAATATAATAATCCTTATTATTTTGTAACGATGAATCGTATTTAACTATTTGTTTTGACATATTTATCTCCAATGTGTTGATTTTCTTAATTTTATCATAGAAAATATTATTTTTCAAGATATACATTTATTGTATAATTGTGTCAAAGGAGTTGAAAGTATGATAGGCTTTGACATAGGCGGAACTAAATGCGCCGTAAGTATCGGCGAAGAAACAGATGGCATTATGCATATTTTAGATAAAAAAGTCATACCCACCGACCATAGTATTTCGGGGTATGAAATGATAGATAAAATGTGTGCTTTGGCCGAAGATATGACCGACGACTTTGGCCGCATTGGTATTAGCTGCGGCGGACCGCTTGATAACAAACGCGGCATTATAATTTCACCACCAAATTTACCGAGATTTATAGATATTAAAGCGGTAGATTATCTTAAAGAAAAATACGGTGGTTATGTAAGACTTGAAAATGATGCCGACGCTTGCGCCTTTGCCGAGTGGAAATACGGTGCGGGGAAAGGCTCGCAAAATATGATTTTTTTAACCTTTGGTACAGGTATGGGCGCAGGGCTAATTCTAAACGGTAAACTCTATTCGGGAACAAACGGTAACGCCGGTGAAATAGGCCACGTTCGTATGCGTGACACGGGCCCCACAGGCTATGGAAAAGAGGGCTCTTTTGAGGGCTTTGCAAGCGGCGGAGGCATTGCCCAAATGGCAAAGTCTGCTGCAAAAGAACAATTAGAAAAAGGTATAACACCGCTTTATTGCAAAAGTCTTGACGAGTTAAGCACTGTCACTGCGCAAAATACCGCCGAAGCCGCATACAAGGGTGATAAAACCGCTATTTCGGTATATAAAAAATGTGGTGAAATGTTAGGCTACGGTTTATCTATTTTGATAGACGTGCTAAATCCCGAAAAAATTGTTATTGGCAGTATTTACACACGAAGCCAAGACCTACTTAAAGAAACGATGATGGAAGCGCTAAAGCAAGAAGCACTTGCGCCATCACTTTCGGTAGTAGAAATATTACCTGCAGCTTTGGGCGAAAACCTTGGCGATTATGCCGCTTTATCTTTAGCAGCAGACAACCATTAAGGAGGAAAATATGAAACAGTTAATCGATTTAAACGGTAAATGGGAACTTTATATTGCACCACACAATCAAGTTAAAGACCTTGTTGAGTGGGATTTTATAAACCCTGATTGTCTTTGCAAGGACACTGAGAAAAATGTTGATTTTATTAAAATTGATGCCGAAGTGCCCGGTAACTTTGAACTTGATATGCAACGTGCAGGATTACTCCCTGACTTGTTTTTGGGTACTAATACACTGCTTTGTCAACAGTACGAAAACCGTCACCTTTGGTATGTAAAAGAATTCACACTCGATAAATTGCCCGAGGGCGATGCATTTTTACGTTTTGAGGGTATTGATACCTTTGCGGAAATATATTTTAATGACGAATTTATAGATTACAGTGATAATATGCTTATTGAGCATAAGTATATTGTAAATGATTATCTTAATTTAGGTAAAAATAAAATTATCGTGCACATTATTCCTACCGTAATTGAGGCACGCGAATATGAAGAAAACGCTCTTGCCGTGGGACTTTCCTATAACGAAGACTCTTTACACGTGCGCAAGGCGCCGTATATGTTCGGCTGGGACATTATGCCACGTACAGTATCTGGCGGACTTTGGCGCGGTGTATCGCTTATCGAAAAATCTAAGCACCGTATAGAAGATTTTTATCTCGGTGTTGCACAGATGAACTCAAATGACGGATGGGCACAATTTTCGGGCCAGATACGAATTCATACCGAAGACGATTTGCTGTTAGGCTATGAAGCTGTAGTATCAGGTAATTGCGGCGACTCACATTTTGAAGAAACTGTTCGTTTCTTGGGTACAACCCGCAATTTCAGTTTTTCTAATACCAATACAAAATTTTGGTGGCCCCGTGGCGAAGGTGAACAAAACCTTTACGATATAGAGGTTAAACTTTATCATAACGGTGAACTTTGTGACACATACAAAACACGTACCGGTTTTCGCCAGATAGAGCTTGTGCGTACATCTATTGTTGACGAAAACGGTAACGGTAAATTTGAATTTTTAATCAACGGTAAAAAAGTGTTTATTATGGGTACCAACTGGGTGCCGCTTGACGCATTCCCCTCTCAAAATGAAAAACGCGTTATAAAGGCGCTCGAAATGGTAGAAGATATCGGTTGCAATATGATTCGTCTTTGGGGCGGTAATATCTATGAAAGCGATACATTTTACAACTGGTGTGACGAGCACGGTATTATGCTGTGGCACGACTTTATTATGGGTTGTGCTTATTACCCCCAGTATGAAGAATTTTGCAACAAACTGCGCAATGAAGCCATAGTTGCTGTTAAACGACTTCGCGACCACGCATCCATCGTGCTTTGGGCGGGTGATAATGAATGCGATGTATTCTACACCTACGCTCTTAAAAACGGAAAGCGTCTTGACCCAAATACAAATATACTCACTCGCAAGGTTTTACCTGAGGTTTTACGTATCTATGACGATTTTAGACCATACTTGCCAAGTTCACCTTACGTAGATGAAACATCGTTTGCTCTAATCGATAAATACCGCCCTGCCGAAGATCATCTTTGGGGACCGCGCAACTACTTTAAGAGTGATTATTATAAAAATGCAACAGCGCTTTTTGCGTCAGAAACAGGCTTCCACGGTTGCCCATCAATTGAGTCTATAAAGAAATTTATTACCCCAGAAAAACTGTGGCCAATCATTTTACCAAACGGTCGCCCTAACGAAGATTACATTGTTCACGCAGCAAGCATGGAAACCAAACACATAGGCAAATACGAATACCGCATAGCATTAATGCTTCGTCAGGTCGCAGTACTCTTCAGTGATATGCCCGACGGTAATACAGGTCGTGCCACAGCAGAAGAATCGGTTGACTATTTCGAGCGAATGAAAACACTGTTTGGTGATGGCGAACAAGCACTCGAGGGTATTGCTAAAGCAAGTCAAATTTTTCAGGCAGAAGCCTTTAAGTTTATGATAGAACGCTTCCGCATACGCAAAGCCACTCACGGCGGCCTTATTTGGTGGAATCTTTTAGACGGTTGGCCACAAATTTCCGACGCAGTGGTCGACTACTACTTTACAAAAAAACTTGCTTACGATTACATAAAAAATTCACAGCAACCGCTTTGTCTTATGTTTGACGAGCCTGATGAAAGCAATAAAATTAATCTATTCGTGGCAAATGAAATTCCGCAAGACAAAACCTTTAGTTATAAGGTTATACGCATAAACGACAATGTGGTTGTTTGCAGTGGCGAAAGACCAGTTGAAGCGAGTGGAATTTTACAGCTTGATGCCGTAACGATTGACCCCGATAAAAAGGAAATGTTCCTTATTGAGTGGGAATATGACGGCAATACCTACCGCAATCATTTTATCAATAATATTCGTGGCATTGACTACGATACATATATTGATTTCTTAAACAAAACAAAAATCGGTCATTTTGAGGGATTTTAATATGGAAACTTTATCTGAACTTATAACAAGATACCCGTTGCTTTCCTCTTGCGAAAGCGAAATAAAAGAGGCTGCTGAACTGCTTATAAAAGCATTTGAAAACGGCAACCGCCTTTATATTTGCGGCAACGGTGGCAGTGCTGCTGATGCCGACCATATTGTAGGCGAGCTTATGAAGGGCTTTCTTAAAAAAAGGCCGCTAACCGAAAAGCAAACCGCAAAATTTGATGATAAGCAGTTAGCCGCCGGTCTTATGAGGGGCTTGCCCGCCATATCGCTTCATTCGCAAACGGCTTTCTTAACAGCATTTTTAAACGACGAGGACCCGTCGCTACTCTACGCGCAGGCGCTTTACGCGCTTGGCAAAAAAGACGATGTGCTGCTTGCCATTAGCACCTCAGGCAATTCACAAAACGTGGTAAATGCTGCTAAAACGGCACGCGCCATAGGCTGTAAGGTGATTTCACTTGTTGGCAGTAAAGATTGCAAGCTTGACAGCCTTTCAGATATAATAATTCACGCAAACCATACAGAAACCTACCGCATACAAGAATTACATTTGCCAATATATCATTACCTTTGCGCCGCAGCGGAAGATTATTTTTTCGAAATTTGAATGTAAATATTAAATTTACACTTGATTATTTTGTTTTCTTATGATATAATACAGTGCGTTGCCCAAGAGGCAACACATGCGCTGATAGCTCAGTTGGATAGAGCATCTGCCTTCTAAGCAGAGGGTCGGGGGTTCGAATCCCTTTCAGCGTGCCAATTAAAAAAGGAATCGGTCCGTAAGGATTGGTTCCTTTTTTAATTTTCGTATGTACATAAGGGATTCGAAAATGGCGGTTTGCCGTAAGGCAAATTTGGGCGTGTCGGCGTCGGTTGTTGTTCTTATGTTCATATATCTAATATTTGCGAAAAAAGTTCAAGCCAATACCAAAATATATCCGCTTTTAAATTGACAACCCCATACAATTTATTATATAATTACTTTAATGACCACCTTGCTTTGAGAGGAGAATTAACTATGAACTACAAAGTAAATTACAAGGTGCAAAATGTTATGCAAACCGCACCTTTAGGCAACTGCTTTTTAGAGGGTGAAATCGGCGCACGATTTGACCGTTTTATACTTGAGCGTGTAAGCGGCAAATTTGCTTTAGAAGAGATACTGCGCGAAGCAGAAGACTTTTTCAAAACCCAGTATGACGATATTTATACCTTTGGTTATTGGAGAAGCGAATTTTGGGGCAAGCTGATGCTCAGCGCTGTAAGATGCTGCGCGTATAAAAACGACAATGTTTTAAAGGAAGAGCTTCGCAAATCCTGCTATACAATGTTATCCTATCAAAGAGAAGACGGTTACCTTTCTACATATAGAAATTCAAACAACCTCTACCCTGTTGATGTGGTGAAATCTGCCCTTTATTCCGGTTGGGAGGCAAATTACTGCTGGAATGTTTGGGGTATGAAATACACCCTTTGGGCACTTATTGAAGCCGCAATGTATATTGACGACCAAAAAATCCTTGAGGGCGCCATCCGTCTTGCTGATTGGATTGTCGCAAAATTTGCGTTAGATGGCACCCGTGTTAAAGACAGCGGCGTTATGGACGGTATGCCATCGAGCTCTATCTTAAAGCCGATGCTTGTGCTTTACAGAATTACGGGCGACGAAAAATACCTTAACTTTGGCAAAGATATTGTTAAAGAGTGGTCTCGCGAAGATAACGAACGGCCAAACCTTTTAAATAACGCTTTATCAGGCGAGGCTGTTGCCGAATGGTATGGGCTTTCAAGCAAAAAGCTTACCGAAGGTCACGATTTAGGCGCCGACTGGGTGCCCAAGGCCTACGAAATGACAAGCTGTTTTGACGGTATAATTGAAATGTATCGCATTACGGGCGACGAGGTTTTGCTGAGTGCTGCAAAGGCTTTTTATGAAATGCTTATTAAATACGAAAGCAACATTTTAGGTTCGGTTGGCTATTGTGAGCGTTATCAAAATGCCGCCTCTTATGCCGACAGTGCTACCGAAATTTGCGACGTGCTGCATTGGATGCGCTTGTGCTTCGAGCTGTTCAGACTCACAGGCGAAGCAAAATATATGCACTCTTTTGAAAAGGCGTTTGTAAACGCATATATCGCGGGTGTTTACGCTGATGGCAAAACGGGTGCATTCTTTGTTCGTAGCGCAGGTCGCCATTTCACCGCCCTTCCACAGTGCGAAACCAGATATCAGCATTGCTGCCTTAACAATGTGGGTCGCGGCTTTACAAATGCGGCTGAAAGCTGTGTTACCAAAAGTGACAACGGCTACTATGTAAATATGTTTACCCAAAGCTATGTGCAATTCGGTAATACCGATATCCGCGTAGGCGCTAACTACTTTGACGGCGGTTGGGTTGGCATTGCAGTAAGAAACCCCGAAAAAGACAAGAAATTGTACATCAGAATCCCCGAATGGAGTAAAAACACCAAAATCCGTGTAGGTCTTGGTGATGAGGTTGCTATTCCTTGCGGTGATTATTATGAAGTTGAGCTTAATGATGATACAACCATTATGAAAATTCGTTTTGATATGTCGGTTGAGGTTATAAACTGCGAGTGGCAAGAACTGCCCGATAGTGATTATCACATCCACCGTTGGAGAGACGGTGTTCACGGTCTTTGCAACAAAGACTGTATGCTGCAAAACTCTAAAATTGTATTGCGTCGCGGCCCTGTAATTTTAGCTCGAACCAAAAAATTCGGCGCAAATGAGCAAGATATGTTCTCAACCGATACACTTTATGGAAAAAATATTGAAAGCATAATAGCGCCTCACATTCCAAATAATACGGGGACTCTTGTTACAACAAGGGTTATTATTACCGTTGATGGTGAGAAAAAAGAATATATTATGTGTGACTTTGCTTCAGCCGGTAATGTTGACAGCAGCGATCCAAGGCTGTTTTCAATTTATCTTTAATTAAATTAGTCACAATATCTAAATTTAAATCAATTATATAGTATTAAGGAGTTTGTAGTTATGATTAAGGATATATTTGATTTAAATAATAATTTATTACAAAGCAAAGTTGATTTTATCAGAAAACTTGAAGGTCTTAATTCTATAAAAATTACGGACAAAAACGTAGAATATGCAATTCAGTATGCAAGTGCAAAAAGTTTTGATTTTTTCTTAGAAACCTTTATTGATTCACACATTGCCTTCGCGGGTATAATTTCTGAATTCGAAATACAGCCAAATTCAGACTTATACAATGTTGATATCAACAAAATTGATGATATATTCAAAGATATCGTTAAGGACACTATTGAACATAGTCCGTTAATTAAAAAAGCTGAGAATAACACCTTTGAATTTAACTTTAAATTCTTAACTGAGGCAAAACTTCTATACAATGCTATTATAAATGATCCTTGGATCATTTATGTATCAGAAAGCTCTTTAAAAGATAAATATAATGTAAGTTATGCTGGCGCCGCTTCTTTCAAAAACCTTCTCCGCTATTTTCACAAGGCCAGAAAGGAATTTGAAAAAACAGACAATCCATTTAACAAATAACGTTAAACCCTTAAATATTGCGAATGAGGTTTTATTATGCAACCAAAATATTTAACAATTGTTTTCGACGACGGACCACTACCCTTTATGTGCGAAATTGTTGACCTTTTTAACCAATATGTTTTTAAGGCAGGCTTTGCTGTAATGGGTGACAGAATTAATAACGATACCGAATATATGCTGAAATACGCTATAGATAACGGCTTTCAGCTTGTCGGTCACTCCCAAACCCATCCCCGTCTTGAAACGGTGACCAAACAGCAGGTTATCGACGAAATGACAGTTCCCGTAACTGCCGTTAAAAACCGTTTGGGTTATGATATGAAAAATTGGGCAAGGCTCCCAAATCTGTGTCGCGATGAAAACGTTTTGCAAACTTGTAAAGAATTAAATCTTATACTGCTTGGACACGGTATGCTGTGCGGCAGTGATTGGCGAAACGATACCACTGCTGAAATAATAGCAAAACAAACGCTCGAAACTGCCTGCGATGGCGCAGTAGCCTGTATGCATGTAAAAGAGCATACCTATAACGCTCTTAAAACAATATTACCCGAGCTTAAAAAGCAAGGTTTCAAGCTAGTAACTCCAAACGAGCTTTTTAAGATAAAAGAAAAATCTGATATACCCTTTGGCATACACATACATAACGTAAACGATATATAAATAATAAAGTCATTGCGAGCATTAAAATCTCTCGCAATGACTTTTGTTTTTTATTTGCTAATCCGCGCAAGTCTCTCTTTCACTGACGATTATAAACATTACTCAGCGTAACAAGTAGCACCTACCGCAAGGGGATTTTTAAATAATTAAAAATTTTATATGTTTATTTATATGATACCATAAAAAATTTTTCTTCCGTAAAAGCAAAGAAAAATTTGTAAACATATTCAAAAATTACCTATCATAAACACAAATATATTTCACAAGATAATATTGCAAACGCAAACAAAATTGTGTATGTAAGGAGTGAAACACGATGGCTAAAAAGCATGTAGTACCCGAGGCTAAAGACGCACTGTACCGTTTTAAGATGGAAGCCGCTAACGAAGTAGGCGTTAATCTTAAGCAGGGTTACAACGGTGACCTTACCTCTAAGCAGGCAGGTTCTATCGGCGGTCAGATGGTTAAAAAGATGATCGAATCTTACGAAAACAGCATGAAATAAGCTGTAGATACAGCAACCCAAAAGGGCGTCGGCAGTTTATTCTGTCGGCGCTTTTTCAAACAAACGAGTATATTTTAATTAAAACAGACTCAAACTAACAATATAAAATATTTAAGAGGTGAAAATAATGTTTGATAAAATTTGCTTGATACTTGCAATTGTAGGCTGTCTTAACTGGGGACTCGTTGGTCTTTTTAGTTTTGACCTTGTCGCTTGGATCTTTGGCGGTACAGGCGCATTGCTTAGCCGCATAATCTATACCGTTATCGCACTTGCGGGCGTATGGTGTATCTCACTGCTTTTCCGCAGCGAAAACGCACATCATCAAGTAGCAGAATAACAAAAGACGGACTTCCCTTAAAAGAAAATCCGTTCTGATTAATTTGCGGGGTTGGCACACAAATGCCAACCCCGCTTTATTATTAAACTTTAAATGGTTTTTATTTTATCATTATTAAACTCGCTGAATTCTATGCCACTAAATGCAACTTTTAGTTCGTTGCAAAGCGGTTTTACAATAATGTTTTCGCTTGTATAATGCCCCGCATCAAATACGGTAACGCCAGCATTTACAGCGTCAATAAATACGTTGTGCTTAATATCGGCCGATATAAGCGCATCGTATCCGCCTGCGATAACGTCACCAAGGTAATTTCCGCCCGAGCCCGAGCACACAAGCACACGGTGTATCTCGCGACCGGAATCGGCATATTTTACCGCGCCGCCAAGGCTGGCTTTTATATGCTGTGCCAATTTATCGGCACTAGTAATACTGCACTCGGCTTCACGAATTAAAAAGCCGTCATGGGCAATAAATTCTTTAACATTTGTAAGACCAATCGCCTCACAAAGTCGCTCGGTAACGCCGCAACAGGCAATATCAAGATTTGTATGCATTGATATTACCGATATATCACTCTTTACAAGCTCGTAAACCACGCCACCTGCAAGTATGCTTTTAATCCCCGAAAAAATTACAGGATGGTGCGTTATAATAAGCTCGGCGCCAATACTTTTAGCGTAGTTTACTGCATTTATATCGCAGTCAAGGCATACCACCGCTTTGTTTACCGTGACATTGCCGTCACCTACCAAAAGTCCGACGTTGTCGAAATCACACGCGGTATCAAGCGGGTATTTTTCTTTTAAATATTCTAAAACGTTATTTACTGTCATCATTTTTTCTTTGCAAATGAGTCTTTGAGCGCAACAGTGCGGTTAAAGACTATTTTATCAGCGGTTGAATCCTTATCTACGCAGAAGTAACCTTGACGCATAAACTGGAAGGTATCCCCTACCTTAACGTCTTTAAGAGAAGCATCAATAACAGCATCACTTAAAACGGTAAGTGACTCGGGGTTGAGGTTATCAGCAAAGGATGATACACCCTCTTCGTCACTTGGGTTTTCTACGTTAAAGAGTCGGTCATAAAGACGAACCTCGGCTTTTACGCAGTTTTCTGCACTTACCCAGTGCAGTGTGCCCTTAACCTTGCGGCCGTCGGGTGCTTCGCCGCCGCGGCTTTCGGGATCATAGGTGCAGTGAACAACGGTGATATTGCCGTCTGCGTCCTCTTCGTGTGAAGCATATTTTACAAAATATGCACCTTTAAGTCTAACCTCTTTTGCAGGGCAAAGACGGAAATATTTGCCCGGTGGGTCTAACATAAAGTCATCGTCTTCAATAAATATCTCACGAGAAAATGTTACACTTGTCGTGCCTTGCTCGGGCTTATTGGGGTTAACGTCAACCTCAATTTGCTCTTGTTTGCCCTCCGGATAGTTATCAATAACTACTTTTAGTGGGCGCAATACCGCCATAGCTCTGTCAGCGTTTTCGTTAAGATAATCACGAACACAAGATTCAAGCAGCGCATAGTCAATTACGCTGTAAGCCTTTGAAACACCGATTTTGTCAACAAAAGCGCGTACTGCCTGTGAAGGATAACCGCGGCGGCGCATGCCGCAAATGGTAGCCATACGTGGATCATCCCAACCGCTAACAAGTCCATCGTTTACAAGCTTTAAGCACTTACGTTTACTGGTCAAAGTGTAGTTTACGTTCATACGCGCAAACTCAATCTGACGAGGTGGTTCAACATTTATGTCAGCCGCCTCAAGCACCCAATTATAAAGTGGTCGGTGGTTTTCAAACTCTAATGAACAAAGTGAGTGTGTAACGCCCTCACGCGCATCGCTAAGCGGATGAGCAAAGTCGTACATTGGGTAAACACACCACTTGTCACCTGTGCGGTGGTGATGAGCCTTAAGCACGCGGTAAATAACAGGGTCACGCATATTAAGGTTGGATGATGCCATATCAATTTTAGCACGAAGCACCATTTTACCCTCTTCTATTTCGCCTGCTGTCATTTTTGCAAATAATTCTTTTGTTTCGGCAATAGGTCTGTCGCGATATGGGCTGTTTTTGCCGGGCTCGGTAAGAGTGCCGCGCATTTCGCGGATTTCGTCAGCAGTTGACTCGTCAATATATGCAAGACCTTTATCAATAAGCTTTAGAGCACACTCGTAGATAAAATCAAAATAGTCCGATGCATAGTACACATTGTCCCAGTCAAAACCTAACCACTTAATGTCTTCCATAATAGCGTCAACATACTCAACGTCTTCTTTTGTGGGATTGGTATCGTCAAGACGAAGGTTACACTTGCCCTTATATTTTTCGGCTGTGCCAAAGTCAATGCAAATAGCCTTTGCGTGACCTATGTGCAAATAGCCGTTTGGCTCGGGCGGAAAACGTGTTTGCACACGGCTATATACGCCCTCAGCCAAATCCTCGTCAATAAAATCATAAATAAAGTTGGAGGGCTTTACTTCCTCAACTTCTTCGTTTAAAACCTTGTTTTCTTCCATTTTATAAAACCTCTATCATAGCGTCTATACGCTTAATGCATTCGTCATAACCCAATACCTGCATAATACTGCAAAGGTCGGGTGTGTTTGTGCGTCCCGTAATCGCAATACGAAGTATTGTGCTAAGGTCACCCGCACTACCCTTGTAAGCGTCGGGATTTGATTTATACTCTTTAGTTTCGGCGGCAAACTGAAGCTTTGGCGCTACCAGCTTAATTTTATCAAACCAAGCCTGTCTATCGTCTGCCACGTCATAAACCTTTTTATATTCTGCTAAAAACGCCTTTGCATCAGCAGCATCAATATTTTCAGGTAATGTATGATTTGGTGTATAGAGCGCATCAAAGAAGTAGGCAAAATACTGCTTTGCTTCGCTCCATTTAGCAAGGTCCTTACGCGGCTTTTTAGCGTCGTCTCGGTCAATGGCAAGCATTGCCTTTGTAAAGTCAGAATTTGCTGTGAGCATTTCATAAAACTCACCGTCAAATTCTTTTGCCCAAGCGGTAAGACGGTCGTAAACCTCGCCGCTCTTCATAGCAGCAATCTTGGTTTTACTAACGTCATTAAGCTTGTTTTCGTCAAAAAGCGCACCCGACACGCTCATCTTTTTAAGATTAAACTTAAAGGTGCGGTAATCGGCATCGGGGTTAGCGCGGCGCCAATCCTCAAAATCGGATGCCGCTATAGTCATAAGATATTCTATAACACAAATTGACTCATAACCTTGCTCTGCAAAGAAATGAACTGCAGCCTCTGGGTCTTTACGTTTACTTATCTTACGTTTAGCGCCGTTATCAAGCTTCATTATAGGTGACACGTGACCGTATTTTGGCACCTTGAAGCCTAACAATTTAAAGAGTTGTATATGCTTTGGCACCGATGAAATCCACTCGTCACCGCGAAGCACGTGTGTTGTGTGCATTAGGTGGTCGTCAATAGCGTGTGCAAAGTGGTAGGTAGGTATTCCGTCAGATTTAAGAAGTACAAAATCCTCATCATTTTCGGGCATTTCAATCTTACCCTTAATGGTATCGTCAAAGGTGATACGGTTTTCTTCGCTACCCGGTGAACGCAAACGCACAACGAAGGGCTTACCCTCGTCTATTAGTGCCTTAGCCTCTTCGTAGCTAATATCGCGATGACGCGCATACTCGCCGTGATAGCCTGTACGAATTTTGTTTTCTTCTTGTACTCTACGTACTGCCTCTAAATCCTCGGCAGTGCAAAAACAAGGATATGCAAGACCTTTTTTGATAAGGTCTTTTACATAGGTTTGGTAAATTTCGGCGCGGTGGCTTTGCTGGTAAGGGCCGTATATACCATTTTGCTCACTGCCGCTTATAAAGCCCTCGTCAATGGTAATACCAAAGCGCCAAAGGCCGTCTATAATATCCTCTATACCACCTTCTACCTCACGCTTTTTGTCGGTGTCTTCTATACGGGTATAAAACACACCCCCCGAAGAAGTAGCAGTAATGCGGTTTACAAGGGATGTAAAGAGCGTACCCAAATGCAAATAACCTGTAGGTGACGGTGCTACACGGGTAACACGCGCACCATCGGGCAGATTGCGCTCGGGGTATAAATTCTCATAATAATCAGGTGTTTTATCTATGTTTGGCAGTAAAAGCTCTGCCAAGAGTTCGCGATTGTCCATTTTAAAAAGATTCTCCTATTTGCTGAGTAGTTTGTTAAGTTCGTCCATAAAGGTATTTATGTCCTTAAATTGACGGTAAACCGATGCAAAACGCACGTAAGCAACCTCGTCAATTTCCTTTAGTTTTTCCATAACGAGTTCGCCGATTTTGTCACTGCTAACCTCGCGGTCGAGTGAATTTTGAATAACGGTTTCAATATCGCTGATAGCGCGGTCAAGCATCTCGATTGATACGGGGCGTTTTTCGCAAGCACGAAGCATACCTGTAAGCAGCTTTTGACGGTCAAAGGTCTCGCGTGAGCCGTCTTTTTTAATAACAACTATCGGAAGACTTTCAATCATCTCGTAGGTTGTAAAACGCTTTCCACATTCAAGGCACTCACGACGGCGACGGATACGCTCGCCTTCGTCGGTTGGACGAGAGTCAATTACCTTGCTTTCTTCATAACCGCAAAAAGGACATTTCATAACAATACCACCTATATATAAAATTACAGTTTATTATATCACAACATATTGTAGATTTCAAGAAAAAAATTAACAATATACCCGTTGCAAAAGCGCAATGTTTATGTTATTATATATTAAATATAATTTAAAGTGGGAAAATGTTTGTTATGAAAATTGTTTTGGCTTCCAAGTCCCCTCGCCGTAAAGAACTGCTGGGACTGTTGGATTTAGAATTCCAAATTATCACTGCCGACATAGACGAAACTATGGACTCTGCCCTACCCGTTACCGACGAGGTAGCGCGTATAAGCTATCAGAAGGCTTTCGCTGTGGCAAGCGGACTTTTTGACGATGCCGTGATAATTTCGGCTGATACAATAGTCGAGCTTGACGGCATACTTATGGGCAAGCCAAAAGATAAAACCGATGCGGCCCGTATGCTAAAAAGTTTGTCTGGCAGAAGCCATAATGTTCACACAGCGGTTACGGTACTGACAAAAGAAAAAAGCATTAGCAAAACAGTTACAACCACGGTGCATTTTCGCAAGCTTACCGACAAGGAAATAAGCGACTATATCAATACCGGTGATCCTATGGACAAAGCCGGTGCTTACGGTATTCAAGGCCGTGCATCGAAATTTGTAAGCGGAATTGAGGGCGACTACTTTAACGTTGTAGGGCTTCCCGTTTGTACACTATCACTTATGCTAAAAGAGTTTGACATAAATTAGGAGGAAACAAAATGTCTGCTAAAATCACACAGCTTTCAAACGGAGTAGAGGGCGTATTCATTAAAAACGACCGTTTTAATACAACCTCAATCTCATTTAACTTTTACGTGCCGCTATCAAGCGATACGGTTGCCGAGTATGCATTATTACCATTTGTTATGTCAACCTGCAGCGCAGGCTATCCCGATTTTTCGGCTCTTAATTTCAAGCTTGCAAAGCTTTACGGCGCTAATCTTTCGGCAAGTGCTGAAAAGGTTGGAGATTATCAGCTTCTTAAAATTGCGATTTCTACAATAGACGACCGTTTTGCTTTGGATGATGAATCGCTTTGTGATAGCGCTGTAGAGCTGCTCACCCAGCTTATATTTGAACCAAAGGCAGAAAACGGCGCATTTTGTGAAGATGATGTACAGCGTGAAAAGCGCAAAGCAATTGAACATATACGCGGCGATTTGGCACAAAAGCGTGTTTATGCTAAAAAGCGTCTTATAGAAGAAATGTACAAGGGTGAGGCTTACGGCTTGCCAAAATGCGGTACCGAAGAGCAAGTAGAGAAAATTACCGGCGAATCATTATATGCCGCTTGGCAACAATTGCTTTCCAGTGCATTTTTACGCATAAACGTTATCTCACGCTCAATGCCGCAAGGACTTTTTGATAAAATATCTCAAAAGTTTAATACCCTTACTCGCAATAATATTCCCGACTGCACAAGCAGCACCCCTACCCCTGCAGTTAAAACTCCCAACACCGTAATCGAAAAAATGGATGTTGCGCAGGGTAAGCTTTGTATGGGCTTTTCAAGCGAGCTTTACGGCGATGACAGCAAGACCGCAGCTCTTACCGTTATGTGTGATATTTTTGGCGGTGGTCCATATTCAAGACTGTTTACCAATGTTCGCGAAAAATACAGTCTTTGCTACTATTGCGCATCAAGCTCGGTTAAGGCGAAAGGACTTATTACCGTTGACAGCGGTATCGAAAAAGAAAATGCCACCAAGGCTGAAAAAGAAATTTTAAACCAGCTTGATATGATAAAACAAAATCTATTTACCGATGAAGAATTTGAGTCGTCAATTAAGAGCATTATCGACTCGTTTAAGTCCTACAACGATTCACAAGGGCTTTTGGATGCGTGGTATTCACTTAAAATTGTGAAAGATAAGCTGCTTTCTCCCGAAGAGGCTGCCGAAGATATATTAAAGGTAACCCGCAACGACGTGGTTTATGCCGCACGCGGTGTAAAGTTACACACAGTATATAAACTATTGCCAAATGATAAGGAGGGTGAACAATGATGAAAAAGCAAGTTTTTGAAGGCTTTGCCGAAGAAAGCTATGTAAAGGCGGTAATGCCAAACGGCCTTGAAATATATATAATGGAAAAGCCGCAGTATTCTTCAAGCTATGCTATTTACGGCACACGTTACGGCTCTATTGACACCAAGTTTTCAAAAAACGGTAGTGAAATGATAACCGTACCAGAGGGTATTGCGCACTACCTTGAACACAAGCTGTTTGAGGGCGAGGACGGCGATGCCTTTTCAAAATATGCAAAAACGGGCGCCAGTGCCAATGCATTCACCTCTTTCGACCGCACCTGTTATCTATTTTCTTGCAGTGATAATTTTTACGAAAACCTTGATATATTGCTTAGTTTTGTTCAGTCACCATATTTTACAAAAGAAAACGTAGAAAAAGAGCAAGGCATTATCGGTCAGGAAATTCGTATGTATGACGATAACCCAGGTTGGCGAGTTATGTTTAATTTGCTTAAAGGTATGTACCATACCCACCCCGTTCGTATTGATATTGCAGGAACGGTAGAATCTATAGCGCAGATTGATGCCGATATGCTTTATAAATGCTATGAAACTTTTTATAACCCTGCTAATATGTTTATTTGTCTTGTTGGTAATATTGATACCGATAAAACCTTAAAGCAAATTGAAAGTTCAATAATTGACCGCGAGCCTGTGGAGATTACACGCGGTGAATTTGACGAGCCTCAAACAATAGTTAAGCCCTATGTCGAGCAGCGTCTTGCTGTTAATACACCTATGTTTTGTTTAGGCTTTAAACAAAAGATTGCCACCCCTTACCGCCGACTTAAAAGTAAAATTTGCGTAGATTTGCTCTTGCAGATTATTTGCGGTGACGCTTCCCCGTTATATGCCCGTCTTATGAATGAAGGGCTTATAAATGATGATTTTGACTGCGAATACTTTAACGGAAACGGTTATGCCGCCGTTATATTTGAGGGTGAGTCGTGCGACCCCGAACGCGTAGCAAACGAAATCAAAGCAGAAATTAACCGTCTTCGTCTTGAAGGTGTTAGCAAAAAATTGTTTTCAGCAGTTAAATGCGGTATGTACGGCAATATGGTAAGGCGTTTCAACAGTGTAGAAAATCTTGCTATGAGCCTCACCGAATGCGCTATGTATGATTTTGGATTGTTTGATGAAATCAAAATGGTAAAATCGGTCAGCTATGACGATGTAATGAAGCGTTTTGATGTATTTGACGACGAAAATGCTGTTTTGTCGGTCATCAAGCCCTTGGAGGACTAAAAAATGAGTTATGACGTTACCATATTTGGAATTCATTTAACACTAAATCCCATAGCCTTTACCCTACCATTTGGCAACGGTTGGGATATTTATTGGTATGGCATTATTATTGCGCTTGGTTTTATGCTTGCGATTATATATGGTATGAAAAATGCAAGACGCTTTAATGTCGATACCGACAAAATGCTCGATGTTATTATTGTAACAACCCCTGTTTCTATTTTGTGCGCCCGCACATACTATGTGATTTTTGATGGAGTAAAGCTTAACAGTTTTGGCGAATTTTTCGGCTTTGGCAACGGAAACGGTTTTTCAGGCATTGCCATTTACGGCGCAGTTATCGGCGCGTTTTTGTGCGGCGCAGTTATGTGCTACATTAAAAAAATAAAAATTTTAGATATGTTTGACCTTGCCGCTACCGCATTTCTTATAGGACAGGGCATCGGCCGTTGGGGCAACTTTATGAATCAAGAGGCCTACGGCACATTTACCGGTAGCGATTGGTGGGGTATGACAAGCAACCGCATTGCTGTCGAAATGGGCTCTACTTACCTTGTTCACCCCTGCTTTTTATATGAATCACTTTGGTGCATCGCAGGCTTTTTTGTGCTTAACTACTTTTCTAAAAAGCGACGTTTTAGCGGTCAAATCACACTTTTGTATTGCGTATGGTACGGCTTTGAACGCGCTATAGTTGAAAATCTGCGTACCGACAGCCTGATGATTGGCAATATTAGAGTTTCGGTTTTGGTTTCGGTTTTAATTTGCCTTGCTGCCGCAGTAACATTGGTTGTTGTGCTTAAAAAGCAAAAATCAGTTGTAAATAATAATGACTATACTGCTATGTTTGAGGATGAATACGCAAACACAACCGAAGAAAACGAAACCGCGCAAGAGGTAGAAAACAATGAGTAATATAATTGATGGAAAATTAGTATCTGCTGCAGTAAAAGAACGAGTAGCAGCAGGGGTTAAAGAGCTCAATCAAAAGGGCATTAGCGTGTGTCTTGCAGTTATACTTGTAGGTAGTGACCCCGCTTCACAAATATATGTTGCCAATAAGAAAAAGGCTTGTGAGCAGCTTGGAATCATTTCAAAAGAATACCTATTGCCCGAAACTACCACGCAAGACGAGCTTTTAACTCTTGTAAACAAGCTTAATGCCGATGCTTCGGTAAACGGAATACTTTGTCAGTTGCCGCTACCAAAAGGTCTTGATGAAAAGGTTGTAATCGAAGCTATTGACCCAAACAAAGACGTTGACGCATTTCACCCTGTAAATGTTGGCAGAATAATGATTGGCGACTATGACTTTTTACCCTGCACACCTGCACGTGTTATGGAAATGCTCTCGTACTACAATATTGATGTTTGTGGTAAAGAGTGTGTGGTAATCGGTCGCTCAAACATTGTAGGTAAGCCAATGGGTATGCTGCTGCTTCATAAAAACGGCACCGTTACAATAGCACATTCAAAAACAAAAGATTTAAGCGAAGTAACCCGTCGCGCAGATATTCTTGTTGCGGCTGTGGGTAAGGCTAAATTTGTAACAGCCGATATGGTAAAAGACGGCGCGGTTGTAATTGACGTTGGTATGAACCGTGCTGACGGCAAGCTTTGCGGAGACGTAGATTTTGATGCAGTAAGTGAAAAAGCATCATATATTACCCCTGTTCCCGGAGGTGTCGGTCCTATGACCATAGCCACCTTAATGCAAAACACCCTTACCGCTGCAAAGCGCCAAAATAATTTAATTTAGGTGATTTTTTGAAATACCGAATTTTAGCCGCAATTGTCATATTAGTGGCGCTGTTTAGCATTAATGTCAGCGCTACGACCTATGAATACAGTATATCACCGAGTAATAGTTTTACCTCGGTGCAGTACGGCGATGATTTAACCGAAATGTCTCAAAAACTTAATATGAGTACCGACGATTTAAGCGCATATTTTAACAAAAACGGTCTTGTTTATCTTGCGGTATCCGATGATGCTAAAACTCAAATAAGATTATCGGCTTTTACCGATAACTTTTCTTCTGCCGTAAGCGATATTTCATATCTTGACCAAACTGCGCTAAATGAATTTATGAGCGCTGTGAGCGAAGACGGTGAAAGCAGCTGCGAGCTTGTCACAAGCAACGGTAGAAAGTATATTGTTGTAAAAGACACCCTGCAAGACAGCGGCGGCGCGTACACTGTTACGCAATACATAACCATCTGCGACAGCAAAACATTTTATTTATCTTGTTATAATGAGGGCGAAGATACGTCAGATGAAATTCATTCAGTTTTTAACGGATTTTATCTCAAATCTATAAAATCCGAAGAAAGCACTATTAAAACCCCACTTGTTTTTATATCAATAGGAGTAATAATATTTACCTGCCTTGCCATTGCAATGATTATAGGAATAATTAAAAAATTAACCGCAAAGGAGAATAAAGAATATGAAATTTAATAGAATTCTTTGTTTAATGCTTTGCGTGGCTATGCTGCTTTGCGCCACTGCTTGCAGAAAAAATCCGAGTTCGTTATCTTCAAATTCTTCTGATACCTCATCATTCGAAGAGATTTATCAGAATGTGGAATTTATTGAACCAAACAACACCGTCACATCTTCTAAAACCGATACATCGTCGCAAAACAATACGTCATCTACCGTTTCGGATTCAGGCAGTAAACCTACCCCTTCGCAAACCGATGACAGCGCCAAAGACGTTCTTGCAATGCTTTACGGTTTTAAGAGTATCGAAAAGGTTAATTACTACTGTGTGAAAAATTTACCTAACAGTGATGCAATTTATGCCATAACCGAAATTATAACCGATACCGGCACAAATATATGTGATTCAACCTCTGAAATATTATGCGATGACAAAAACATAAAAATCGATCAAAAAATAATTACTGTGCCATACAGTTATCTAAAAAAACACAAATCGGTTAAGCTTACCGCATATCATTCAGGCATGGATGTAAAGCTTGATTTTACCATTAAGTTTGAAGACAAATGGGATTTGGTTTTTGAGGATGATTTTGAAGGAACTACAATCGACCTTAACAAATGGAATATTTGGGATGAAATGCGTGACTGGCGCTACTCGTACTCAAAAGACAATATGATTCTTGACGGCAATGGCAATCTTATTAATAGAATGTCGGTACTTGAAAAACCTGATTCTGCTACGGGTGAATCTCAAACTTCAGGAGCTATGACCACTCAAGGTAAGTTTGAAACCACGTACGGATATTTTGAGATTCGTATGATACCACACAAGGCAGAGGGTCTTATGGGTGCGTTCTGGCTTATGTGTGGCGATATGGGTGACAAAGATGCTGCTGATGACGGCACCGCCAAAAACGGTTGCGAGATTGATATTATAGAAACCTTCTACCACAGAAAAGATCCTTCCCACACAATACACTGGGATGGTTATACCCACACAAAATCGCATCATTTTAACAATTCGGGACGCGATGATATTTTTGACGGGAATTATCATACCTTTGCATTCCGTTGGAGTCCTACGGAATATGTATTTTTGATAGACAATGTAGTAACCGGAAAAACCAATGAAGTAGATATCTGCGATCAGCCGGGATATCTACTCATAAGCTCCCACTTTAACACCAATGCCGGTACACTGCCTATAGGTGCCGGTGAACATACCGATATGGTAGTTGACTATGTAAGGGTATACCAAAGCCCCGTCGACACAAAATAATCCAAACGCCGTAATCTTATTTAACAGTTAACAAAATTATCAAGGCTCTGCTTAATATGCAGAGCCTTATTTTATTATATTTTTTCAGCATAAAAAACGTGAGCATTCGCGAGCTTTTTAAAGAAAATAAAAGCAAATTAAAGTTTTATGAAATTTACCGCAAAATACTTGCCAAAAATTCTACAATTTTTGCAAATTTTACTTGACTTTTAGGGCATTTAGCCGTATCTTTATAATGTTAATATATAAATAAAAAATATTAATTTAACGCATCTGTGTAGAAAGACGATTGGTACTAATGTGTACCGTAGTTCACTTTTTTTGTAGAACTATGAAAAACCCTTTGTCAACAGGGTACACAAAAAGGCAGTCGGGGTATCGCGCAGGGTAAACGTAAAACTTTACTACTGTCGACACTTGGGTGTTTGACAAAGGGGGATGTGGTTAAATGACCAAACAAAATATAATTGAGCTTAAAGACATCTTCGTATCTTTTGGTGACGAAAAGGTGCTTGACGGACTAAACCTTGCAATTCGTGATAAAGAATTCATCACGCTCTTGGGTCCTTCGGGCTGTGGCAAAACCACCACACTGCGAATTATCGCAGGTTTTTTGGATGCCGACTGTGGCGAAGTGATTTTTGAGGACAAAAAAATAAATGGTGTGCCTTCGTACAAACGACAGGTTAACACCATTTTTCAGCGTTATGCACTTTTCCCACACCTTAACGTGTATGAAAACGTTGCATTTGGACTTCGTGTAAAAAAATTAAATGAAAATGAAATAAAAGAAATTGTGACCGAAATGTTGCATCTTGTAAACCTTGACGGTTTTGAAAAGCGTAGCATCTCTACCCTATCGGGCGGTCAACAACAGCGTGTTGCCATTGCTCGTGCTATTGCAAATAAACCAAAGGTATTACTTCTTGACGAGCCGCTTGCAGCACTCGACTTAAAGCTTCGCAAGGATATGCAAAAAGAGCTTCGTCGCATACAGCGTCAGCTTGGTATTACCTTTGTATTTGTTACCCACGACCAAGAGGAAGCGCTTACAATGTCTGACCGTGTTGTTGTTATGAACAAAGGTCAAATTCAACAAATCGGCACTCCGCAAGATATTTACAACGAGCCCGAAAACGCATTTGTTGCCGACTTTATAGGTGAATCAAATATTCTTGACGGTGTTATGCACGACGACTTTGTTGCTGAATTTTCAGGTCACGTTTTCGAATGTCTTGATAAAGGCTTCGATAAAGACGAAAGCGTTGATGTGGTTGTTCGCCCTGAGGATGTTGATATTGTTCCCGTAGAAAAGGGTATGCTTAAAGGTGTTGTAACCTCGGTTGACTTTTTGGGTGTTCACTATGAAATAATAGTTGATATCGGCGGCTTTAAGTGGATGATTCAAACCACCGACGAATGCTTTGTTGGTGACAATGTTGGTCTATACATAGAGCCCGACGCAATACATATTATGAAAAAGTCAGAATATTCGGGTCTTTATGGCGACTACAGCACCTATAGTGAAGAGATGGAGCATCTTTCTGACATCGAGCCGGAGGATGACGATGAATAAAAAATCTTTCGGTAGTCGTCTTGTGGCGGCGCCATATATAGTATGGGCGGCAATATTTATTATTGTGCCGCTTGTCATAATGGTGTATTTTGCTTTTACCGATTCAAACGGTGTATTTACCATTGCAAACTTTGCTCAAATAGGTAAATTCAAAAAGGCTTTTGGTCTTTCAATTCTTTACGCTATTATTGCCACCATAATAACACTATTGTTGGCATACCCTATGGCGTATTATATGACCAAGCTTAAAATAAGCAGTCAGCGTATGATAATGATGCTTATTATGCTGCCTATGTGGATGAACTTTCTTATCCGTACATATTCTTGGATAACGATACTTGCAAACACAGGCCTTATAAATAAGCTTTTGGGGTATTTGGGTATTGGCCGACTGCAGCTTATTAACACACCCGGTGCGGTAATTTTGGGTATGGTTTATGACTTTATACCCTATATGATATTACCAATTTATACCGCTATGTCTAAGATTGACAATTCTTTGCTTGAAGCGGCAAGTGACCTCGGTTCTAACAGCTTGTCACGCATACGACGTGTTATACTGCCACTTTCACTCCCCGGTGTAATTTCGGGTATTACAATGGTATTTGTACCGTCGGTTAGTACCTTTTATATTTCGCAAAAATTGGGCGGTAACAAAACCTTGCTTATAGGTGACGCTATTGAGTACCTGTTTAACACAGGTCCACAATATTACAATATCGCCTCTACCCTTTCACTTATTCTTATGGTGCTTATACTTATAAGCACACTC
This sequence comes from Acutalibacteraceae bacterium, assembly GCA_045539695.1. Lineage (GTDB taxonomy): Bacteria > Bacillota > Clostridia > Oscillospirales > Acutalibacteraceae > UBA737. The sequence continues at coordinate 33,069 of JAZQFX010000002.1, read as the reverse complement.
ATAATGAACCGCTTTGGTGACGATGAGGAGGTAGTTGTATGAAGGCTCTATCTCGTATCTACGTTGCACTGATTCTCATTTTCCTTTACGCACCCGTTGCGGTTATGATTTTCTTTTCATTTAACTCGGGCGGAAGCGTATGGGTGTTTGAAGGCTTCTCACTCGATTGGTATAAAGGGCTTGCTACCAATACCGCTATGTTAGAGGCACTAAAGCACACCCTTATTATTGCAGTTCTTTCGGCGCTTATTTCTACCGTAATGGGCACTGCCGCATCGGTTGGCATATTGGCGCTTCGCAAGCGCGTCAGCCGCAGCGCTGTAATGTCGATTACAAATATTCCTATGATGAATGCTGATATTGTAACCGGTATTTCGCTGATGCTGCTTTTTGTATTTGTAGGCAATCTCTTTGCGCTAAAAGAGTCGCTCGGCTTTTTCACAGTTCTTGCGGCGCATATCACCTTTAACCTGCCTTACGTTATTCTGTCGGTTATGCCAAGACTTCGAGCTACCGATATGAGTCTTAACGAAGCAGCACTCGACCTTGGTTGCACACCCGTCAGCGCATTTTTTAAGGTTATATTGCCTTCTATTTCCACATCAATTTTTACAGGCGCCATAATGGCTTTTACCCTGTCGCTTGACGACTTTGTTATAAGCTACTTTACTTGTGGTCACTATCAGACATTGCCTATTGTGATTTACAACATGACAAAGAAAACCGTAGCGCCTGATGTTTACGCACTTTCGACCATTATATTCCTTTGTGTGTTTGTATTACTCATATTATATAACACCCTTCAATCAAAATCTGATTCAAGGAGGGGTTTCAATGTTTAAAAAACTTTTAGCATTATCACTTAGCCTTATGCTGTGCCTTTCACTTTGTGGTTGCGGTTATGAGTATTTTGACCTCAATTTAGAAGGCACTTACACCCGCGATTTAGCGGGCACTGAGCTTAATGTTTACAATTGGGGTGAATATATCTCTGACGGCAGCGAGGGCTGTATGGACGTAAACCGTGAGTTTGAACGCCTTACGGGAATAAAGGTAAACTACACCACCTTTGAAAGCAACGAAACAATGTATTCACAGCTTAAAAACGGTGGCGTCAGCTATGATATTATTATTCCGTCCGACTATATGATAGCTCGCCTTAAATCAGAGAATATGCTGTCAAAAATAGACGTAAGCAAGCTTTCAAACTACAAGTATATTGATGAGCAATATAAAGGCCTTTTCTTTGACGAAACGCAAGAATATACCGTACCTTATAACGTTGGTATGGTTGGTATTATTTATAACTCCGCTTTAATAAGCGAGCCCGAGCATTCGTGGAATGCTTTATGGAGTGAAGACTACCGCAATATGTCGCTTAACTTCAATAACCCTCGTGACGGCTTTATGACGGCACAAAAGTTGCTCGGCTATAGTGTAAATTCTACCAATCTTAAAGAGTGGGATGAAGCCTGCGAAAAACTAAAGCAAGGCAAAGACGTTTTACAGTCTTACGTAATGGATGAAATCTATGGCAAGCTTGAAACGGGCGAAGCCGCAATAGGTCCATACTATGCGGGTGACTATCTTGTTATGTATGACGTAAACGAGGATTTACGTTTCTTTTACCCAGAGGAAGGCACCAACATATTTATCGACTCTATATGCGTGCCAAAATGCGTTAAAAATTATGAGGCGGCACTTATTTATATCGACTTTTTGTTAGAGCCCGATATAGCGCTTGCCAATGCCGAATATATCGGCTACGCTTCTCCACATACTGCGGTGGTAAATAACCCAGATTACTGTTATTACCAAAATGAAATCCTCTATCCTAAGCAGGAGGATATGCCAAGCACAGAGTATTACCACGATATACCCGAATCGGTGCGTATGCATTACGAAAATTTGTGGCTTGATTTAAAGCTTTATTAAACAGTAAAACCCTGTATTTTACAGGGTTTTATTTTTGTGCGCGGTTGACAACACTAAATATTTATAATATAATATTAAAATCTTTAAGAATGAAGGTTTTTTGATGTATAAAATCGTAACAAAAAAAGAGCTTAACCCCACCGTTACACAGATGGAAATTAAGGCTCCACTTGTAGCTAACAAGGCGCTTCCGGGCCAGTTTATCATTTTGCGTGTTGACGATATGGGCGAGCGTATTCCGCTTACCGTTGCGGGTGTTAATAAGCAAAACGGCACCGTAAAAATAATTTTTCAAATCGTGGGTGCCACAACTAATAAACTTAATCAAAAAAACGAGGGCGAATTCATTGAGGATTTTGTCGGTCCTTTGGGTGAGCCTACTCATATTGACGGACTTAAAAAGGTTTGTATCGTAGGCGGCGGTGTTGGCTGTGCTATTGCTATGCCAATTGCCGAGACTTTACATCAAAAGGGCTGTGAGGTTACAAGTATTATAGGCTTTAGAAATAAAGATTTAGTAATACTTGAAGATGAATTTAAATCTTGCTCTGATTGCTTACATATTATGACCGATGACGGTTCTTACGGCCGCCATGGCAACGTTTGTGTGCCACTTAGCGAAATGCTGTCGGGTGGCGAGCAGTTTGATATGATAATCACCATTGGTCCGCTTGTTATGATGAAGTTTGTGGTTGAGGCAGCTCGTCCTTACGGCACGCCCGTTACCGTATCTATGAACCCGATTATGATTGACGGCACAGGTATGTGCGGCGGCTGTCGCTTAACACTTAACATTGACGGCAAGCGCGTTACAAAATTTGCTTGTGTTGACGGCCCCGATTTTGACGGTTATCAGGTAGATTTTGACGAGGCTATGTCACGCGGTCGTATGTACTCCCAGTTCGAGCGTCACGCTTACGAAGAGTCTTGCAACCTATTTAGAAAGGCATAAGGTGATAATATGGCTATTAATCCTAAAAAACACGAAATGCCAACGCAAGAACCCGCCGTTCGCGCACACAACTTTGATGAGGTAGCTTTAGGTTATGCTGAGGAAATCGCCATTGCCGAAGCGCAGCGTTGCCTTAACTGCAAAAATGCGCCTTGTGTAAACGGTTGCCCCGTAAATATAGATATACCAAACTTTATATCACATATAAAAGACAGTGATTTTGAAGGCGCATATAACGTTATTTCGCTTTCGTCTTCCCTGCCTGCTGTTTGCGGTCGAGTTTGCCCGCAAGAAACACAGTGTGAAAGCAAATGTACCCTTGGAATTAAATTTGAACCCGTTGGCATTGGCCGTCTTGAACGCTTTGTTGCCGATTGGCATAACAATAACTCTAAAGAACAACCCGTAAAACCCCAATCTAACGGTCACAAGGTGGCGGTTGTAGGTTCGGGTCCGTCAGGTCTTACCTGCGCGGGCGACCTTGCAAAAAAAGGTTATGAGGTTACAGTATTTGAGGCATTACACACTGCAGGCGGTGTTTTGGTTTACGGCATACCCGAATTCAGACTTCCAAAATCAATAGTTGCAAAAGAGGTTGACACCTTAAAGTCACTTGGTGTAAAAATTAAAACCAATGTTGTAATTGGTAAAACCCTTACAATAGACGAGCTTTTTGAAAGTGGTTTCGAGGCTGTGTTTATAGGCTCTGGCGCAGGTTTGCCAAACTTTATGGGAATACCGGGTGAATCACTTAAGGGTGTTTACTCGGCTAACGAATTCTTGACCAGAAGCAACCTTATGAAATCATATTTGCAAAACCCCGACACCCCTATTATGAAGGGCGGCAAGGTGGCAGTTGTTGGCGGCGGTAACGTTGCTATGGATGCGGCGCGTACTGCACTGCGTTTGGGTGCCGAGCAGGTTTATATTGTTTACCGTCGTTCTATGGACGAGCTTCCTGCCCGTAAAGAAGAGGTTGAGCACGCCAAGGAAGAGGGCATTATCTTTAAGCTGCTTTGCAACCCAACCGAGATTTTGGGCTATAACAACCCCGATAACCCAAGGGATGAAAAAAACGGCTTTGTAACGGGTATGGAATGCATTAAAATGGAGCTGGGCGAACCCGACGAAAAAGGCAGACGCCGACCTGTTCCCGTACCCGACTCTGAATTTACAATCGATGTTGACACGGTAATTATGTCGATAGGTACTTCCCCTAACCCACTTATTAAAAACACCACCGACGGACTTGAGGTTAACCGTTGGGGCGGTATAGTGGTAAACGAGGACGGACTTACCTCTCGTGATGCAGTTTATGCAGGCGGTGACGCCGTAACAGGTGCCGCAACGGTAATATCTGCAATGGGTGCAGGTAAAGTAGCCGCAAAAGCAATTGATGAATATTTGTCTAATAACTAGCAAAAAGGCTTGAGGTTAAACAACCTCAAGCCTTTTGAAATATCGTTATTTAATTTCTTGCTCTAAATTTTTGAAGCAATCAGCATCAAAAAATTCAGTTATGGTAACTCCTAATCCGTCGCATAATTTTTTAATAGTTGTAATTCCTGGATTTTTACTTTGATTGTAAAATATAGATTTCACTGTTGTGTATGGTACTCCTGCCATACTGGCTAATTTACAATAATTAAGTCCCTTTTGATAACACAATTCATCAAATCTTTTCTTAACTGCCTCTGTAACGTTCATTAAATCACTCCTGACAAAAATATTGTAAGGTTTTTATCAGGAGCTTTTAGACTATATTTTATACGATATTATTATATATAGTCTTTTCTTTAATTAATTTTGACGTTATTTCTATAAATTCTTTTATGGAACAATCCAAACCTGCATAATCAATTGCAGATTGCATTTCACTTTCAATTTCTTTTACAGAAACATTTTCTTTAAGTGCTAATTGCCTCAGCATCTTCTTATAAGTCATATTTTCACCACCTTTTTAGAGATTATACTATATATAGTCTATCGATATTTGTCACAATCAGTCGCACAAAAAAATTTTTATATAAAAAGGACTTGGAAATTCCAAGTCCTTTTTGTGTGCAGTCAATATCCCTCCACCACGCAATGCGTGGTCCCCGTCTCAACTGCCGTTTCGGTCGGTGCTTCTGCTTTGCAGAGGTGTCCACAGGACACCCGCACCCCTTTAGGCAAGGGAGGCAAACATTCCTACATTATCAATATTTAATTTCTGTCATTTGCCAGCATTCAAATTTTGGTATGGTGAATTCTACCTTGCCGTCTTTATACTTGAATTTGAGCTTTTTGTTTTCGGGCACAAGTTTTACAGAACGCGGTTTTTTATCTGACTTAAGCGAAACGGTTGTATCATAAATTTGAATTAAATCCTCAATAATCTGTGTCTTTTCACCACGAAGCACAGGTGACGCGTAAAGTGTGTGGACAATCTTACTGTCACCGTTTTCGGTAACCGTAATAACGCCCTGCGCGGGTAGATTGGTCTTAACGGTTTTAGCGTCGCCAATAAGCGCTTCAATAGCCGCACGAACGATTTCTTTTGTATAGATGCTACCGTGCTTAAAGTACTCTAAAAATACCTTATGGGCAAAATAAGCGGTGTTTTCGGTCATAACAACAGCGTCACCATATCTTTCACCACTGTTTGGTGTATGAAGATGTGAACAAAAATGCTCGAGTGTGCGGTCAAAGTAAGGCTTATCTATCATAGCGGTAGGCGTGCCACTGGTAGCACTAACCTTCATAGCATCCTCATAAATAAGATATGATGCCGAAGGTAAGCAGTCAATGTCATTGTCGGGTTTTATGTAGGTTGGCTTGTATTCGCTAATGCTTTCAAACTTACAACCAAAGTCAACAGCGAAATCGGTCTTTTCTTGATTTAGTCCCGATTCATAGCTTGCAAGCACCTTACCTCCTGCAGCAATATAATCGTTTATCTTTTTAGCAAGCTTATCGTCTAACGTGCAAATATCGGGCAAAATGAGTAGCTTATAGCCCGAAATATCAGTTTTATCATCAACAAAGTCAAACAGATAATTGCTTTCAAGCAAGATTCGTGAGCAACCCTTGCTCCAGTTAAGTGATTCCCAGCTGGGTTTGGCAATACCATTATAGTTTTGCCATGCTTCACTCGAGAAAACGGCAATATCGCCCTTAACGTTTTTATAGCCGTCAAGCCAAGGCTCACGCTCTTCAACAGTTTTGAAAGCCTCGCCAATAAGTGTGTATGTAGCATTGTCCATAAGGCCAGATGGATGAAGCTGGTCACCAACCGAGCTGCAAGCGCCGTTAGCCGCAGCCAAAGCCGCCTCATAACGCAAAGCGTTTGGATGCTTGTAGCCGCCAAATTCGCCCCACGCTTTGTGGAACTTACCCGTCATACCAAGGTATTCCATACCGATTGTGCGGGCATAAGCCGCCGACATTGGAAAATGGTCATAACCCCAACCGCCTGTTGGCAGACTTTCAAGCTCAAGGTGGGTGTTAGCGTGCGCCAGGTCATATCTGCCGTGGCGAATGTGCCCACCATTGTGGAACACAGGCAGCCCCGGTTTTACCGAGTCAATAGTCTCGCGAACGCGACGAACGTAGTTTGCATAGGTTTCTTCGGCAAGAATTTTTACGTCGTCAGGGTTGTTTACGTCCAAGCCGCGTTTTGCCATCTCGGCGCGGCAGGTCTCACAATAGCAGGGGTCAACGTGAACTATGTCAAGGAAGATGCCGTCAGCATCGTAGTTTTCGCAAACCTCTTTTATTTCTGCCAAAAGCTCGTCAAGATATGGAGTGTTAAGGCACAAAAGATGATAGCCAACATATTCCATATTGATGCCGTTTTGATATTCATCAAGTCGGTAATTTAACCATTCGGGATGCTCGCGCATAGCCTTGTCGTCAAAGCCTGCCGAAATATAAACAGGTGTTTTAACACCAATTTCGTGTGCCGCTTCTATCTGCGCACCAAGTAGGTCAAAATTAAGATGCGGATGCATTTTATTAACCTTTGTAGGATGATAAGACCAACCGTGATGGCACTTTGAAAATACCGTTATAGAGTCAACGTGACCTTTTTTAAGCATCTCTTGAAAATTCTCTTTAGAGAATTTACTGCCTATGCCCTCAATATGTTCGGATGTATGAAAATCAAGATGTACCTGTCTTCTTCTCATAACGCACCTCGTTATAATTTATTTTAGTTTATTATACATTTATGAAAACAAAAAAACAACCCGTATTTATTAAAATACGGGTTGTTTTTTATCAGTTTTTATCGCGATATATTTTAAGCCACAATCTCTTTAAACCGGTTTCAAGTTTAAACACAACAAATTCTACCATTTTGTTAATTCTAAGCAGACTAAAAATCCCCATCCTAATTTTTTCTATAACAAGACATATTATAAATATCAACAAAACACAACCTATTATTGCAACAGGAATTTCTTTTAATGATAAATCCGCAATCCAAATAAATCTGTTGCTTATGCAACTTGCTCTTATCAAACTTTGTTCGTGAATTAAATATACACCAAATGTTGCCGGAGCAAAAAACTTTATAATTGCGTTAAAGAATCGATTAAATTTCATTTTTGAAAATAAAATCACATAACAAATTGCCATTAGAATAACCGTAGGACTTATGTAAGAAACAAAGAAATCTTTGTTTTCTAATGAAAAGAATTTTAATAAACAAGTTACAGTCATACATATAATTAGCGTTACAATAGCAGAAACCGCTTTAGTCTTTTTGGGTATTTCACATTTTTTAAGCCAAGCACCTATTAAATACATTATAACAAGCCAGACAAAAGTATAGCCGTTTCCAAGCTTGAAGACATCACCGTATTTTGTAATACAATAATTACTGTAACACGAAAAAACCAAGAACACTACAACCACAAATCTGGTCATATCATTTTTTGAAATATTTCGCACAAAACGGTTAATCCACGGAATCATAAAAAACAGACCCGCGTATGCCGAAAAATACCAATAGTGCGAAGTGCTCACCGGCAATAAAGAATTTTTAATAACATTTGCATCTACAACAACTTTGCCCAAATAATTCCACAAAACTGTTATACCAAAGCTGTAAAATACGACCTGAAGCCACATTGTCACGAACTTCGAATATTTGTACGGTTTTTCCTTATCGGAATATGAAACGTATCCGCTAATCATGGCATAGCAGTTAACCGCACAATAAGCGCCTATTTCAAAAATCCACACAAGCCTACTTTTTTCATCGGTGGCCGCATTCAATACTCCACCGTGGCCCAAAGTGTGTAAAATAACAACCATAAACATAGCAAAAAGCCGCAATAAATCTATGCCATAATTACGGTTGTCAGCAGGATTAGAAATCGAGTTTTTCTCTGTAAGAACCATAATTCAAACCCCCACCAAATTTATATTTGCTTCATTTATTATATATTTTTTATTTCAAAAAACAACCCGTATTTTAAATAAATACAGGTTGTTTACTAATAAAATTCAGTTTGAAAAAAATCGTTCACAGTGCAGTTTTGACGTGAGCGGTGCTGTATGTTTAATACTGCCCCGAGCAAAAAACGCGCCGTGGGCGATTTTACTCAAACTATCGTAGCGGCAATAACCGCTTTAATTGTATGCATTCTGTTTTCGGCTTCATCAAATACAATAGACTGCTCTGACTCAAATACCTCTTCGGTAACCTCCATACAATCTATGCCAAATTTTTCGTAGATTTGTTTGCCGATAGTTGTATCAAGGTTGTGAAATGCGGGCAAACAGTGCATAAAGCGGCATTGCTCGCCAGCTTTTTCCATAAGTGCTTTATTAACCTGATAAGGCATAAGGTCGTGAATTCGCTCTTCCCAAACGCTGTCAGGCTCGCCCATAGATACCCAAACATCAGTGTAAATTACGTCAGCGCCCTTTACAGCATCGGTGCTTTCGCTAAACTCTATAATAGCGCCCGTTGTCTTTGCGATTTCAAGGCACTTGTTTACAAGCTCGCTTTCGGGAAAATACTTTTTGTTGGTGCAAGCTACAAAATGCATACCCATTTTAGCACAGCCAACCATTAAAGAATTGCCCATATTGTAACGGGCATCACCCATATAAACAAGTTTTTTACCCTTTAAATCTCCGAAATGTTCACGAATAGTCAAAAAATCGGCTAAAATTTGTGTTGGGTGGAATTCGTTTGTAAGTCCGTTCCAAACAGGAACACCTGCGTACTTGGCTAATTCCTCAACGATTTCTTGACCAAAGCCGCGGTATTCAATGCCGTCATACATACGGCCCAAAACTCGTGCTGTGTCGGCAATGCTTTCTTTTTTGCCTATTTGTGAGCCTGTGGGGTCAAGGTAGGTTGGGTGCATACCAAGGTCAGCCGCCGCTACCTCAAAAGCACAACGGGTACGTGTGCTGGTTTTTTCGAAAATGAGTGCAATGTTTTTGCCCTCATAATACTTGTGTGGTGTACCGCTTTGCTTTTTTTCTTTAAGCTCTGCGGCAAGGTCTAAAAGACCGTTTATTTCTTCACTTGTAAAATCAAGCAGCTTTAAAAAACTTTTACCCTTTAAATCCATTATTTTGCAACCTCTTTAATAATATCTATCGCCCATTTAAGTTCATCAAACGGAATATTCAGTGCAGGAAGCAGTCGCACCTTATCCTTTGCAGTAAGGCATAAAACTCCCTTTTCCATAGCGGCCTTTACTACCTCTGCGGCGGGCTTTGTTGTTTTGATACCTATCATTAGCCCCATGCCGCTGACATTCTCAATACCGTCAGCATTTTTAAGTGTTTCAAAAATATATTCACTCTTTTTTAAAACTTCGGCAAGAAGTGTGTCATCAATACGATTTATAACGTTTAACGCACCTGCGGCACATACGGGGTTACCGCCATAGGTTGAGCCGTGATCACCAAAACCTAAAACGTTTTGTACCCTGTCGCCCAAAATTGCGGCACCAATTGGCAAACCGCCGCCAAGACCTTTAGCGGTAGTTACAACGTCGGGTGTTATGCCATAGTTCATATAACCGTAAAACTTACCTGTTCTGCCGTTACCCGTTTGAACCTCGTCAACAATAATAAGGAAATTCTTTTCTTTTGAAAGTTCAGCTATAGCCTTTACAAATTCGGGTTCAAGCGCTATTACGCCACCCTCACCCTGAACACACTCAAACATAACGGCGGCAACGTTGTTATCGTTCACCGTATTTTTTAGCGCTTCAATATCGTTTGCAGGTGTGTGAATAAACCCTGCAGTCAGCGGTTTAAAAAGCTTGTGAAAATGGTCTTGTCCCGTAGCCGCAAGTGTTGTAAGTGTTCTGCCGTGAAAGCTGTTTTGAAGCGTTACTATTGTGTAGCAGTCTTCACCCTTGTTTTCGGCCGCCCATTTGCGCGCAACCTTTATAGCACACTCGTTAGCCTCGGCACCGGAATTTGAAAAGAACACTTTTTTAAGACCTGTCTTTTCGCAAAGTGCTTTTGCAAGCAAAGCACAAGGCTGCGTGTAATAAAGGTTTGACATATGCTGCAGTTTGCTTGCTTGCTCACTTACGGCATTTGCCCACTGCTCATCAGCGATACCAAATGCAGTAACGCCTATACCCGAGCCCATATCAATATATTCTTTACCGTCTTTATCATAAACCTTTGAGCCTTTACCATTTACAAGCTCAACGGGAAAACGGTTATATGTATTTGCAATGTATTGCTTATCTGTAGAAATTATATCAATCATTTCTCACTCACCATTGTACCGGCACCTTCATCTGTCAGCAACTCCATCAAAATGGAATGAGGCACTCTACCGTCCATAATAACAACGTTTTTAACGCCTTTGTGAATAGCCTCGATACAGCAATCAACCTTGGGTATCATTCCGCCCGAAATTATGCCCTCGCCTTTGAGCTGCTCGATTTCTTCGATTGTAAGGTGGGGAATAATTGTGCTTGGGTCATCTTTATCACGCAAAATGCCGTCTATATCGGTCATCATTATAAGACGCTGTGCGCCCAAAGCCCCTGCAACAAAAGCGGCCGCAGTATCACCGTTAATATTATAGGCATTACCCTGCTTATCACAACCAATGGTTGAAATAACGGGAATATAACCTTTTTCTAACAAATCGAGCACGGGAGTAATATGTACCTTGGTAATTTTGCCAACGTAACCCAGTCTTTCGTCCTTGATTTCGGACTCAATTAGTCGACCGTCCATACCCGAAATACCCATGGCCTTGCCGCCCTTCATTTCGAGAAGGTTTACAAGTGTTTTATTAACCTTGCCTGCAAGCACCATTTGAACAATGTCAACTGTTTCCTTATCGGTAACGCGAAGGCCGTCAACAAACTCGGCCTTTTTGCCAAGCTTATTCATAAGCTCGTTAATTTCAGGACCACCGCCGTGAACCAAAACCACCTTAACACCAATAAGCCATAAAAGAACAATATCTTCCATAACCTGTTGTTTAAGTTGCTCATTTATCATAGCGTTGCCGCCATATTTTATAACAACAATTTTGCCCGTATGCTTTTTAATATAAGGAAGCGCTTGAGTAAGTACCTCGGCGCGCTCGGCATTTGAAAAATGGTTGTCCATAATTTTCTCCTTAAGTTCTATAATCGCCGTTGATTTTAACGTAGTCATAAGTGAGGTCGCAACCCCACGCAGTTGACGAGAATTCACCGTCATTGAGCTTAATATCAATGACAATTTCTTTTTCGAGTAAAATTTCCTTTGCCTTTTCTTCGCTGAAGTCAACACCCGCACCATTCCGGCATACAAGAATTTCACCCTTGTTTGAAATAAATGAAACGTCTATTTTTGTAACGTCTACATCTGCGCCACTGTAACCGATTGCACACAGCACTCTGCCCCAGTTGGCGTCGGCACCAAACATAGCAGCCTTTAAAAGACTTGAGCAAATAACGCTCTTTGCAACGGTTTTAGAAATTTCTAACGTTTTACCGCCGCTTACCTTACATTCAAGCAGCTTTGTAGCACCCTCGCCGTCGCCCGCAATAACGCGGCAAAGATTTACGGTTACTGTGTTAAGAGCTTTCATAAAGGTGTTAAAATCTTCACCCTCAGCGGTAATTTCAGCATTACCCGCCATACCGTTTGCAAGCACGGTAACCATATCGTTTGTTGAGGTGTCGCCGTCAATGCTTAACATATTAAAGGTGTTTGCAATATCACCCGAAAGCGCCTTTCCAAGCATTTCTGACGAGATTGCCGCATCGGTAGTAATAAAAACAAGCATTGTTGCCATATTAGGATGAATCATACCGCTACCCTTTGCAATGCCACCCATTTTACAAACCTTACCGCCAATGGTAAATTCCACAGCGATTTGCTTGTCTATGGTATCGGTAGTCATTATAGCCTCTGCGGCATCTTGGCTACCATCATAAGATAATGTGCTTGCCAAAACGGGAATACCATTGGCAATAGGCATAATATCAAGCGGTTGACCTATAACACCCGTAGATGCTACAACAACGTCATTTGCACTAATGGATAGCTCTTTTGCCACCAAATCACTCATTTGCTCGGCAATTTCTATGCCGTTTGCATTGCAGGTGTTAGCGTTGCCGCTATTGCATATAACCGCCTGAGCCTTGCCATTTGCAATATGATTTTTTGTAACGGTAAGTGGCGCGCCTTTTACAAGGTTTGTGGTATAAACCGCCGCAGCATTACACAATGTATCGCTCACAATAAGCGCTAAATCTTTTTTTGTTTTGTTTTTTCTGATGCCGCAATGTACGCCCGAAGCCTTAAAGCCTTGTGCCGCGCACACACCGCCGTTTATTAACTTAATATCCATTATTCCTCCGTTAGTAGACAAGACCTGTGGTTTCATCCACGCCCATAAGTATATTCATATTTTGAATTGCTGCGCCCGATGCACCTTTACCAAGGTTATCGTATCGGGCAACAAGAATTATTCGGTCTTCATTACCAAATACACAAAGCTGCATATCATCTTTACCCGAAAGTGCCGCTGCAGATAAAAATCCACCCTCGTCAGCCGCATCGTCAAGATGAACAAGCTTTCCTGTGTAGTAATTTTTGTATATTGCTTTAATATCATCAATATTTGCCTTAATGTCATGCTTAAACAGCGTTACGGTTACCTCCATACCGCTATAAAAGTCAGCAACAATTGGGCAAAACGCGGGAGCCGTTTCAATACCCGTTATAACCTGCATTTCTTTTAAATGCTTATGTTGCTGAGTAAGTCCATACTGGCGCGGAGCCTTAAGCAGTGCCGATTTTTCGGCGGATTCGTAATCGGCAATCATTTTTTTACCGCCGCCCGAATAGCCTGTCAGCGAAAAGCAACTAAGTGCCATATTTGCATCTAAAATCCCTGCTTCAAAGAGTGGTTTTACAAGTGCTATAAAACCGCTTGCGTGACAACCTGGGTTTGCAATACGTTTTGAGTTTATGATTTGCTCGCGTATTCCCGTTAGCTCGGGAAAACCGTAAACCCAATCATCGTTTGTGCGATGGGCTGTTGATGTGTCAATTATAGCGGTTTTATCATTCTTTACAAAAGTGACCGCTTGACGCGCCGCATCATCGGGCAAGCATAAAAACACTATATCAGCCGAGTTTATCGCCTGTGCTCTTGCGTTATCGTCCTTACGCAATTCTTCGGGCAATTTTATAAGCGAAATATCATCTCTTGTGCTTAATCGGTCATATATACGAAGGCCTGTTGTACCGGCACTTCCGTCAATAAATACATTCGTCATAACTTACTTAAAAAACACTTAACTGCCCGACCGCAAAGTCGGGCAGAATTTTCCCTTTTATTATTTCTTGCCGTCAACCATAGCCTGAACCTTAATTGGTAAGCCGTAAAGGTTGATAAAGCCTGCTGAGTCTTTTTGATCGTAATCACTTTCACCAAAGGTAGCAATTTCCTCGCTGTAAAGTGAATAGTCACTCCAAATACCAGCCTTAATAATGTTACCCTTGTAAAGTTTAAGTTTAACAGTACCGGTAACCTTTTCCTGAGTCTTGTCAACAAATGCGGCAAGCGCTTCTCTGAGTGGTGTAAACCACTGACCGTTATAAACAAGCTCTGCATAGGTAATGGCAAGTCTTTGCTTTTCGTGCAAAGTCATCTTGTCAAGGCAAATGCTTTCAAGCGCTTCGTGTGCGCGGTAAAGAATTGTGCCGCCAGGGGTTTCATAAACGCCACGACATTTCATACCAACAAGACGGTTTTCTACGATGTCTATAATACCAATACCGTTTTTGCCGCCAAGCTCATTAAGCTTTAAGATAATATTTTTAGCACTCATCTTTTCGCCGTCAATAGCAACAGGAATACCCTGCTCGAAATCGAGTGTTACATATGTAGGTTCATCTGGTGCCATTGCAGGACTAACGCCCATTTCAAGAAAACCGGGCTTGTCATACATAGGCTCGTTGCCTGTATCCTCAAGATCCATACCCTCGTGCGAAAGGTGCCAGAGGTTTTTATCTTTTGAATAGTTGGTTTCTCTGTTTATCTTTAGAGGAATATTGTGTGCTTCGGCATATTCAATCTCTTCTTCACGAGATTTAATATCCCACTCACGCCAAGGCGCGATTATTGGCATATTTGGTGCGAAATGCTTAATTGTAAGCTCAAAACGAACCTGGTCGTTACCCTTACCTGTACAGCCGTGACAGATAGCGTCAGCGCCTTCTTTGATAGCGATATCTACAAGTCCCTTTGCAATGCAAGGACGTGCGTGGCTGGTACCAAGCAAATAATCCTCATAAATTGCGCCTGCTTTTACGCAAGGAATAATGTAGTCATCTACATATTCTTCGGTAAGGTCAAGTACATAAAGCTTTGATGCACCGGTTTTAATTGCCTTTTCCTCAAGACCGTCAAGCTCGTCAGCCTGTCCTACGTTGCCTGATACTGCAATAACCTCACAGTTATTGTAATTCTCTTTGAGCCAAGGAATAATAATTGATGTATCAAGACCGCCCGAGTAGGCAAGTACTACCTTTTTAATATCTTTTTTATCCATGATTTTTGTCTCCTTTTGGACTGAATTTTTAAAGCATGCAGACATTATATGCCCATATTAAGCATTTGTCAAGCACTTTTTGAATAAATATTCATAATTTTTATTTTTATGCAAAAATATTGCATATTTACTATAAAATATCACAAATTTGCATAATATTTGCAATTTCGTAGGTTGGTTTATGCTCGCCCGTCTTACCTTTAGGGTTAAGCCAACAGGTATCTACCCCAAAATTTATGCCGCCTAAAATGTCTGACGACATGGAGTCACCAATCACCAATATTTTAGACTTATCTTTTTCGGGAGTATTTGCCATAGCATATTCAAAATATTCTTTTTCAGGTTTTTGGTGGCCTGCATCCTCAGATACAAATATGTAATCAAAGTATTGTTTTACCGCACAGTTATTAATACGGCGATACTGTGTGCGTGACATACCGTTAGTGGTTATACATACGGTATATCCCTGCTCTTTCACATACTCTAAAACCTTGTCAGCACCATCTATTATATCAGAGCCTTGAGATAAAAACTCAAAGTAATCTTCTGACATTTTTATGGGATCACCCTCAAAACCAAAATGAGCGAGCAAATCGTGAAAACGGCCGGCAAAAATCTCTTGCTTTTTGATCTCGCCCTTTTCAAAGCGTTCCCACCAAGTTTGATTTATAGCCGAATATGTTGATACAATCTCGTCCGTTACAGGCAAATTATGCAACGCCAACAGTTGCCTTATAGCTTTATATTCCGCCGCAGTAAAATCGAGCAAGGTGTTATCAAGATCAAAATAAAGCGTTGTATATTTTTTCATCATAGCATCCCCAATGTGTAAGCTATTATTTCAGGTAAATAGGTTGTAGCAATATAACCCAAGGCACCAACAAAAATACTTACGCCACCCGCTTTGCGAAAATCATGCTCTTTATCTTCACTCTCGCGCTTAATTTCATTAACCTTTGATATGACATAATTTTTGTATATGCGGTCACCAAATATTCCGGTTAACACTCTAAGCGCTATTTCAAGCATTGAACCTGCAAATGCACTTAAAAACGCAACAATACCTATTGATGACATATTTTCCAATATTAAATTTGAAAGCTCCATATAACCGGCTATTTCAGAAGTGTCGAGCACACTTACAGCATTGGCAAACGGTACCGCAAGCATTGTGAACGCAATCTGCAAAGCACCCGCTATGCATCCTAAAAGATACATCTTGCGTGAGAAAAGCCAACCGCACGGCGTCAAAAATGCTAACCAGTTCCACGAAGCCTTTCTACCTTTTTTAAAGTCTGCAAATTTTGGTATATAACGGTGTGTATTGGTTGCAACAAATTGTTTTGCCTCGTTTGCAGTGACCCCCTCACCCAAATCTGTATTAGCGGGCACACCGCCTAAAAAATCAAAGGCTACAAATCTGGCACCGCCCATCTTTGTAATATTTGGTGTGTTGCAGTTAGGACAAAAATCATCCGTCGTTTCATATTTTTCGCCGCACATACCGCAAGTAATAATGTTGCTTTGCGCGGGTGGTAGTTCTTGAACCTTCTCTTCCGTTTGAGGCTCGGGCTTTTTATACTGATTTTCGGTGCCATGCAATTCCTCTAATGCGCAGCGACCGATAGAGCTATAACACTCCCTGTGATGCGGCGCGCCACATTCGGGGCAATAGACAATATCATCCTCTTCAAACAGATACGCTTTGCACACAGCGCATTTTTCTCCACTAATATTAAGGCTCATACTGTCACCCCTAACTGTTCGTCAATTTTTTGAAATACGGTATCAAAATATTCTTTACCGTAGTTATGATATTCGCCGTTTTTTATCATTTCATTGAACTGTTCGCGGCTTACCCAACGGGCATCGGCAACCTCGTCCCTTTGAAGTCGCAATTTACCGCTTTCAATATCGGTGTTTATAAACCAGATATCAAGCAATGAATTACGGCGCTTTATTCTTGCAAGCTTTTTAAGTGTTTGTTTGTTTGAAGGAATACCAAGCTCCTCATAAAGTTCACGGTTTGCAGCAGTGTATGAGTCTTCGCCCGATATTGCCGCGCCGCCTGTTGCCGCCCATTCACCAGGCATAAGTTTTTTACTGTCCGAACGGCGTTGAATCAAAATTTCACCGCGTGAAGATACCACCCATATATGCACTACAAGGTGATATTCACCGGGTTTTAAGTTGCATCGGCCACGCAGGGTTGTTTTACCCGTAGGTATGCCGTCTGCATTTAAAATGTCCCACTTTTCCATATTTTCTCCACTATTTCGCCACGATTTTTATAAATAGAATTTTCAGGCACATATCCACGCACCATTGATAATGGGTAAATGTTTGTGTTTTTACCCACCACAGTACCGGGGTTTAGCACAGTGCCACAGCCGACCTCTACACAGTCGCCCAAAATCGCGCCGAATTTTTTTAGATTTGTATTATACCTTTCACCGTTTAGTGTGATAGATACGTTTGTTTTGTCGGACTTTACATTCGAGGTAATCGCACCCGCGCCCAAATGTGATTTGTAGCCCAAAATGCTATCACCCACATAGTTATAATGTGGCACCTGAACACCGTCAAATAATATAACGTTTTTAAGCTCGGTCGAATTACCCACAACAGCACCTTTGCCAACAATTACGTTACCGCGAATAAATGCACAGTGACGAATCTCGGCTTTCTCATCGACGATACACGGTCCTGTAATACTAGCACTGCTTGCAACCTTTGCGCTTTTTGCCACAAACACACCGCCGCCTAAATCGTCAAATTTTTCTGCATCAAGCGTAAGGCTTAACTGCTTTATAAATTCTTTGATTTCGGGCAAAACCTCATGTGCATATTTTTTCCCTTTAAAAATATCGCTTGCGATTGTGTTTTTTGTGTCTAAAAGCTCACAAATTTCAAGTCTTGACATAACAAACATATCCTCTCATACTATAAAATTTCTATATTATATAGTATAATACGGATAATTAAAGTTATTATAACAGTTAAGTGTGAATTTTTCAACAATTTATATAATTTAATTGTTGCAAATTTTTTATATTTAAGTTATAATGCTTGTAGCCTGTATATTTGGTCGTGCGAATGGGCGGGTCCTATACGACGGGAGGCTGTGAACCATGTCAGGCGGGGAACCGAGCAGCATTAAGCAGTTTTTCCTGTGCGAGTAGTCAATCGGTTCATTCGTACGACCAAGGATACAGGTAAAATTTATATTTTGGGGTGAATTTATGGCATATCAGGCGCTATACCGCAAATACCGTCCTACCACCTTTAGTGACGTTGTAGGTCAGGACCACATTACAAAAACGCTTAAAAATGAGCTTGACTGCGGCAAGGTTGTGCACGCATATCTTTTTACCGGTACTCGTGGCACGGGCAAAACAACCTGCGCAAAAATTTTAGCCAAGGCGGTAAACTGCCTGAGTCCCATAAACGGTGACCCTTGCGGCGAGTGTGAAATTTGCCGCAGTGTAGCAAATGACGAAATCACCGATATCGTCGAAATGGACGCCGCTTCTAACAACGGTGTTGACGATATTCGTGAACTGCGTGAGCAGGTTAACTTTTCCCCTGCTGCTTGCAAGTACCGTGTGTATATTATAGACGAGGTTCATATGCTTTCAGGCGCTGCATTTAACGCACTGCTTAAAACACTTGAAGAGCCACCCGAACACGTTGTGTTTATACTCGCTACTACCGAGGTGCACAAGCTCCCCGCCACCATTCTTTCACGTTGCCAAAGATTTGATTTTCGCCGAATAGACAGCAACGAAATCGTAGGCAGACTAAAATACGTCGCAAGCCAAGAAAACCTAAATCTTGCTGATGATGCCGCTACACTTATTGCATCGGCTGCCGACGGTGGCATGCGTGATGCACTGTCAATTCTTGACCTTTGCGCTTCGCACAGTAGTAATATTACCGAAGACACCGTTGCAAATGTATGCTCTATGGCCGGTAGCGATTATCTTATAAAAATGGCCGATCTTATAAAGTCTCACTCTACCGAACAGGCTCTTATGTTGATTGACGAGCTTCACAATTCATCGGTAGATATGTTACGTTTGCTCACAGAACTCACCCAACATTTCCGCGATCTAATGATTGTTAAGGTAGTAAAGGGTGACCACAAACCCATAGTTTGCTCAAGCAGCAAAATGAAGGCACTCGACACCCAAGCCCAAAGCTTTGATATAAAAGAGATTATGGCAATACTGAGTGTGTTGCAGGCATCTGCCACCGCTATGCAAAACGGCAACCGCCGTTGCGAAATGGAAATGGCGATTATAAGACTTTGTAATCCCGAAATCCGACAAGATCTTGCATCTCTTGAACAACGCATTGCAAAGCTTGAAAGCAACAAAACGGTAGTTGTTGCAAAAACCGAACCCGCAAAACCCATTCAGTCCGTTGAGGAAGAAATCGAGGAAATACCACTTCCCGAATATGACGAAATGCCTGCCCCCAAGGATGATGCGCCAGATATTGCCGAGCCAACACAGCAAGCAAATGACGGCAGTATTCACCCCGTTTCACAGTGGGGAGAAATACTTGGTGTGCTTAGGGGCACTTGCCCGATTATTGCAGGTGTGCTACAAGATTCAAAAGCATATATAGAGGGTGACCGCTTGCTTATTGATACCAACAATTCGCAGTTCCGTACCCTTGTAAACGGTAATAATCCAATATACCGCGACAATATACGCAAGGCGGCGCAAGCTGTATTAGGTCAAGTCTACAAATTAGGACCTTACCACGCAAAGACTACCCAAACCGAAAGCATTGACCCGCTTCAAAGCTTTGCGGAAAGGCTTAAACAACTTGAAAACAATTAAGGAGATTATATAAAATGAAAGTAAGAATTCCAAATTCGGGCGGCCCCGGCAATATGAACCAGATGCTTAAACAAGCGCAAAAAATGCAAGAGGATATGGCAACACTGCAAACCGACCTTGAAGCACGCGAGTATACTGCCACTTCGGGCGGCGGCGCTGTTAGTGTTACCGTTGACGGCAAGCATTTTATTAAATCTATTAAAATTAATCCTGACATTATTGATCCCGACGATGCCGAAATGATAGAGGACCTTGTAACAGTTGCTGTGAACGAAGCAATCGGCAACGCAATTAAGACCGCAGAGGAAGAAATGGGCGCTATTACAGGCGGACTAAATCTTCCCGGTATGTTTTAATTATGAATTATAATATAGTCCCCCTTACCGAGCTTATAAATCAGTTTTCGCGTCTGCCCGGCATTGGCAAAAAAACCGCTCAGCGCTTAGCTTACAGCATTTTAGAGCAACCGCCCGAGCGTGCAAAGGCTTTTGCTGAGGCGCTTATTAACGCGCGAGAAAAAATACACTTTTGCAAATGTTGTCAGTCACTTACCGATTTAGATGTTTGCCAGATTTGCTCTGACGAACGTCGCGACAAAAGTGTTATTTGCGTGGTAGAAGATCCGCGAGATGTTATGGCGTTTGAACGCACACGCGAATTTAGTGGCGTTTATCACGTGCTTCACGGGGTGATTTCGCCACTTGATAACATAGGTCCTGATAAGCTTCGTATAAAAGAGCTTATGGCCCGTCTTGGTGACGGCACCGTAAAAGAAATAATTATGGCCACCAACCCAACAGTTGAAGGCGAGGCTACAGCCAGCTATATTTCTCGCCTTGTAAAACCGATGGGCATTAAGGTAACTCGCTTGGCTTACGGCATACCCGTAGGCGGCGACCTTGAATATGCTGACGAATACACCTTGGCACGTGCGCTTGAAGGTAGAAATGAGATATAATTATGGAACAAAGCAAAATTGACCGCATAAACGAGCTTGCTCGCAAGCAAAAGGCCGAAGGCCTTACCGAAGAAGAAAAAGCCGAACAATCTGCCCTTCGCCGCGAGTATATCGAAGGCTACAAAAAAAGCCTGATGTCACAGCTTGACAATATGTATATCGTTGAGCCTGATGGTACAAAAAAGAAAGTGACACCGAAGCAATGAAAATTTTGATTGCCGATTGTGCTACCCTTGCGCAAAATAACGATTTAGATATCACCGTATTCGAAAAATACGGTGATGTTGTTTATAACCCTAATATATCGCGTGACGAACTGCTGGGCACCGTACACGAATATGATATGATTTTGTGTAATAAAACAATAATAGATAAACAGGTTATTGAAAGAGCAAAAAAACTTAAATATATAGGGCTTTTTGCAACGGGATATAATAATATTGATATTGCTTGTGCACGAGAACACAATATAACCGTTTGCAATGCAGGCTCATATTCAACAAGCGCCGTGGCGCAACAGGTATTTGCCTATATTTTACAGCATTATAATGCTGTAAATCGTTATAACGATTTTGTTCAAAACGGCGGTTGGCAGCAGTCCCCCACTTTTTCGGTACTTTGCTTTCCTACCGATGAATTAAAAGATAATACGATCGGTATTATCGGTTACGGCAGCATAGGCAAACGGGTTGCCGAAATAGCGCTCGCTTTTGAAATGAATGTTTTAGTTTACACAAGAACACCAAAGTCTGACAATCGCGTCAGATTTACATCACTTGATGAATTGCTCAAAAGCAGTGATATTATAACTCCGCATTGCCCACTTAATGAGCAAAGCAAAGAGATGTTTAATAAAGAAAGCTTCTCTAAAATGAAAGACGGGGCTTTCTTTATAAACACAGCGCGCGGAGGTATTATAAACGAACAAGACCTTGCCGAAGCACTTAAATCAGGCAAGCTTTCCGGTGCGGCAATCGACGTATTAAACCATGAACCAATGTCTAAAGACTGTGTTTTAAAGGGTGTGCCAAATCTTATTATCACACCACACACAGCGTGGGCACCGCTTGAAACACGAAAGCGATTGCTGGGTATTGTAGAAGATAATATAAAAGCATTTTTAAATGGAACACCTAAAAATAAAGTATCATAAAAGCAAAAAGCCTCGGATTTTTCCGAGGCTTTAAATTATTTAACTTGATTATAATAATCTTTCATTTTCTTTACGTCTTCGGCTTGTGTGCCGTCGGATTCGCAAATAAATGTAGGACAGCAATTTTTTTGCACAACAAGGTCAATCACCGGTTCAAAATCGGGGCCATAAACCGTGTCCTCAAAGGTAAGATGCTTTTTCTCACCGCCTGTGGTGTACTCAATTTTAGAAAAATGCGAATGAAAGCTCTTTAGTCGGTCATATCCTAAAGCATTTTCTATTTTATCAAAAACAGTTTTGTAATCTTCTTTGGTTTTAAAATAACCCAAATCTCTCGCATTTAGGTGCCCAAAATCTATACAAGGAATAAGTCGCTCGTCAATTTTGCAAAGCGCCAAAACCTCATCTAAAGTGCCAAGCTGGTTAACCTTGCCCATAGTTTCGGGGCAAATGTGAATGTGACCAAGTCCTGCATCGTCAAGAGCGGTTATTGCCTTTTTCATAGTATCAATTGCAAGCTCCAATGCAGTTTCACGACTTATTTTACTGCAAGAGCCTGTGTGAACTATAATGCGGTTGCCACCCATATAATCGACTGCACGAGCAGAAGACAAAATATAGTTTATAGAATTAAGACGCTTTTCTTCCTCGACGGACGACATTGAAATATAATACGGCGCGTGAAGTGAAAGTGTAATATTTTTTTCGGCAGCCAAACAACCGAGTTCTCGTGCTTTTTCCTCACCGATATTAACACCGCGACCACATTGATATTCGAAGGCATCAAGTCCCATACGCTCTACATATTCGGGTATATGCAAACTGCCCTTATAACCCATCTCAAAAAAACTGTTTGAATTGCCTGCAGGACCAAACTTTGCTGACATAATTACACCTCTTATTCACTAAAACCGTATTTTTTATATAATTTCTTTTCTAACTTGCGCCGTATTTTAAAGCTCCAACCGTCTTCAAGTTTTATTGGTGTTAACAGTATTGTTTTAACGCCAACTATCTTGCCGCCTAAAATATCGGTAAAAATCTGATCTCCCACAATGGCAACATTTTTGCGTTTTTCGCCCAGTGCTTTTACGCCGCGTAAATAGCCTGTGGGGAGCGGTTTGCAGCCAAGGCTGATAAACGGCAAACCTATGCGTGACGCAAAAGGTTCTATTCTAAAACGCTTTGAATTAGAAAGCACCATAAGCTTAATGCCCGCGTCTTGCATTTTTACAATCCATTCAAGCAGCCCATCGGTCAGAATAGTGCCGTGATGGGTGGACATAGTGTTATCGACGTCTAAAAGAAGCGCTTTAATATTATATTCTTTTAAAAGCTCTACGGTAATATCTGTAATCCCGTGAAGCTTGATATCGGGTTTAAGTAGCATATAAATTATCTCCATCTCATATATGCCTCCCTTGCCTAAAGGGAGGGGGACCGCGTTAGCGGTGGTGGGATATTCCTTTTAATAAAAATTAAAAAGGCGACAAGGGTGCTCCCCTAATCGCCTTTTAAGTGCCGTAAATTAGCGGAACTTTCTCTTGCGAGCAGCTTCCGACTTCTTCTTACGCTTTACAGAGGGCTTTTCATAGTGCTCTCTCTTGCGAACTTCTTGAATAACGCCGTCCTTAGCGGTCTGACGCTTAAAGCGACGAAGTGCGTTATCGAGTGATTCGTTTTCTTTTACTTTTACCTGACTCATTAACATTCCCTCCCTCCGCAAAAGTGCAGGGGTATAAACTTACAAAAGCCATTATACTACAAGTGTATAGGTAATGTCAAGAGGGTATTTTTTAAATATTTTATTAAGAAATCATTTTGTTGAATTCAGCTTCGTCAATTACGGCAACGCCCAAAGCATTAGCTTTGTCAAGTTTGCTTCCTGCTTCCTCACCCGCCAAAACATAGGTAGTTTTTTTAGACACTGAACTCGACACCTTGCCGCCAAAAGATTCTATAATCTCGGCCGCGGCACTGCGTGTATATGTTGGCAATGTGCCCGTAAGCACAAAGGTCATACCTTGAAATCTGTCGCCTGCAACTGTTTTTGTGGATACTGTGTTAACACCAAGCTCTTTAAGTTGGTGTATCATATTACGGTTTTCCTGAACGGCAAAATATTCTACGGCAGAGTTTGCCAAAATTTCGCCAAAGCCCTCTATTGTAAGCAGTTCTTCACGCGTAGCAGTCATAATTGCGTCAATATCTCCGAAACGGTCAGCAAGCAATTTTGCCGCCTTTGCGCCAATATGGCGAATGCCAAGCGCTGTAATAAGCTTTGACAAATCATTTGATTTTGATTTATCTATTGCCGCGAACATATTTTGTGTAGACTTTTCACCTATGCGCTCTAAATTCATCACACTATCGAAATCTAAAGTATAAAGGTCAACTATATTGTGAACTAAATCGGCATCTACCAACTGCTCAAGCACTGCAGGACCAAGTCCCTCAATATCCATAGCGTCACGCGAAGTAAAATGAATAAGATTTCGTAGTAGCTGCGCAGGACAATCAGAATTGGTGCAGCGAATTACCGCCTCACCCTCTGCGCGAGATACGGGCGCACCGCAAGACGGACAGTGTGTAGGCATTTTAAATACTGTCGAGCCTTCGCAGTGTTTACTTACTGCTAACACCTCCGGTATAATCTCGCCTGCCTTACGAACAACAATTGTATCACCAATACCTATCTGTTTTTCGTTTATAAAATCTTCGTTATGAAGCACCGCACGACTAACCGTAGTACCTGCAAGCTGAATAGGCTCAAACTCGGCTGTAGGAGTAAGTGCGCCTGTACGACCCACGTTTATTTCAATGCTTTTAAGAATAGTTTCCTTTTCTTCGGGCGGGTATTTAAATGCCACCGCCCAACGTGGATACTTTGCCGTACTGCCAAGCTCTTCGCGGTAAGCGAGGTTGTCAGCCTTTATAACCGCGCCGTCAATATCAAATTCATAGCTACCGCGGTTTTCGCCAATGCGGTCAACCTCGGCAATAGCGTCATCAATAGTGTTGCATTTTGTATAAAACGGCAAAACATTAAAGCCCAAGCTTTTTAAAAAGTCCAATGTTTCAATGTGCGAATTAAAATGTTTGCCATCAATAGACTGAACATTAAAAACAAATATATCAAGTCCGCGGCTTGCAGTCACCGCGCTGTTTTTTTGGCGCAAAGAACCTGCCGCAGCATTACGTGGATTTTTAGCGGGCGCTTCGCCTAAAAGTTCTTGACGCTCTACAAGCTTCAAAAACGACTTTTTAGGCATATAAACCTCGCCGCGAACTTCTAAATCACCGTCAAAATTAATCGTATGAGGAATTGATTCAATTTGCAACAAATTTGCGGTAACATCCTCGCCCGTGGTACCATCACCGCGTGTTGAACCGCGAACAAATTTGCCTTCAGAATATTCAAGCGATACTGAAAGTCCGTCTATTTTTGGCTCTACCGAGAAGGCGGTAACAGTAGCATCAATTTTTTCACCGAATTCGCGCAGTTCATCTACGCTAAAAACATCCTGCAGACTTTCCATTTTAACTGCGTGCGCCACTGGAGAAAAAAGCTTAAGCGCCGCACCGCCCACCTTTTGTGTGGGAGAGTCGGGTGTTATAAGCTCAGGATATTCTTTTTCTATTGCTTTGAGTTCTCGTGTGAGTGCATCATACTCAAAGTCGGAAATCTCGGGCGCATCCTGATTATAATAAAGCTCGTTGTGATGCCTTATTTCCTTTGTTAGTTGCGCCGCCCTTTTTTTAGCTTCTTTGAAGTCCATGTTTTTCTCCTTTATCCTAAGCCTCCGAAGTTAAACACCTCATCTGCCAGGTCATTATTTGGTTGCTCTATAACGTTTGTGAACGAGTCAGGTACCTTGCCCGAAATTACCGTTTGTGCCGCAAGCGCTGTGGTTGACACGGCAAAGCCGTCGGTTGCCCCCATCATCAGCACACTTGCCCTGACATCAATCTTTATAATTATTTGATGCAACACATTGTTTATGCCAGCACTCTCAAAACGGCTTTCAAAATCGACTATTGCCGTTTCGGTAAGCTGCATTTTAAACTTAATTTTAGGCCCATAGCCCGTGGTATATTCATTGCCAAACAGCGTGCCGATTGGTATATGCAAATCATATTTATTGTTTTGCGACACTAATTTTGACAACTCGTTAGATATCTGACTTTTAAGCCTGTTTACCTTTTCTATATCTATTTCAATACCTGTTATAATGCCGGCCGCATCACGCGAAACATTTGACAACGTAGCATAAGAAATATCATTTTCATTTAATATGTTAAGTACTGCTTTGTTTGCCGCATTTAAAATTATGGTTTCGGCTTCGCTTTTAGCGTATGTAAAAACAAATGGCTTTACACTTATAAAGCAGCACACAAAAACAAAAGCCAAGCACAAAAGCACAACAAACCAGCGTTTTGCCACCGAAAAGGTATGTCTTTTTCTTGAGTTTTTCATTACCACACCCCCACTTTATTTTACGAAAAAGTGGGTTTTGTGTGATTAGATTGCATAAAAGAATATGCAAAAGAAGTGCATCAGACTCGCAAGCACAACAAATATATGAAAGACTGAATGTATGTATCTTACCTTTGTGCCAAAGGAAAACAGCACAGCACCTATGGTATACATTATGCCACCGCCGAGTAGCCAAAAGAATCCCCAAAACGTAAGTGCGTGATACACGGGTACAATGGTAACAATAACACACCAGCCCATACCTATATAGCTAATCATAGAAAACATCTTATATTTTTTAAGGTCTATGGCAGTAAGCGTAATAGCAAGAGCCGCCATACCCCAAACAACTCCAAATATAATCCACGCCATAACGGGATTGGTTTTTCTAAACATTGAAAGCATAAGTGGTGTATATGTACCCGCTATCATAAAATAAATTGTGCAGTGGTCAAGCACCTGCATTACCTTTTTCGCCATAACGGGTTTTAGGCCGTGATACACGCTTGACATTGTAAAAAGCGCAATAACCGAGCCGCCGTAAATGGCAGATGAAACCACGCCCCAAACATTGCCCTTAAGCGCCGCAAAAACAACACAAAGCACTAAATAAACAACACCGAAACCGCCGCCTACAATGTGTGTTACCATATTAAAAATTTCTTCACCGTTAGTATAATCGGGAAGCAATCTGTCTATAAGTTTTGTTCGTTTCATAAGATATCGCCTTTCAAGAATTGCTTTTTAAATTATAGCATAACACGGTATTATTTTCAATAAAAAATAAGCACCCGCCATTTGTTTTTACAGATGCTTACATCATAATTTAATTGCGAATTCTATTTTGTGCCGGTTGAGCCAAAGCCTTTGGTTGCACGGTCAGTATCATTTAGCGCTTCGCTTTCAATAAACTCGGCTTTAACATAAGGCATTATCACCATTTGCGCCACACGCTCGCCGCTTGCAATCTCTTGAACACTGTCAGAGTGGTTATGAATTGGCACCATAATCTCACCGCGGTAATCGCTGTCAATTACACCAACCTTGTTTGCGGGAGCAAGTCCGCGCTTGGTGGCAATACCACTGCGCGCAAAAATAAAAGCAGCGGTGCCGTCGGGTATTTGCATTGCAATGCCTGTATGTATCATAACCGTTTCGCCCGGATTTATTGTGATTGTGTCACCCGGTAATGTATATAAATCAGCGCCTGCGGCATAATTGGTACCATAGGTTGGCACAATAGCGTTCTCGTTTAGTTTAATATATTTTACTTCAGCCATAAGTTGAGTCCCCTATTTTTATTTGCGGAAATTATATCACAAAATTCTAAAAAAGTATATAGTTAGTTTTTTATTATGTAAGCAAGCAACGCCCTACACCCTTGCTCTACCTCACGCTCGGTAGTTTCAAAATCTCCCGAATACCACGGGTCAGCAACATCGTGCGGATGTGCCGTATAATCAAGCAAACGACTATATTTGTTTTTACTATCAATAGCAATATAGCCCATATTGCGTAAATTTCTTTCATCCATACAAACTATATAGTCAAACTTATCATAATCTGCGCGTGTCATCTGACGGGCGTGTTTTGCACTACAGTCAATTCCCCTTGCTTTAAGTATGCGCTTTACAGGTGGATAAACCCCGTTACCGATTTCCTCGGTAGAGGTTGCCGCCGACTCTATATAAAAATCGTTTTGGAGCCCTTGCTCACGCACCAATTCTTTCATTAAAAACTCCGCCATAGGACTGCGGCAAATATTGCCGTGACAGACGAAAAGTATTTTTATCATAATTTAACCTCTTTCTAAATTGAGATGTCTTCGGCTCCCTCTGACGAGGGTAGATTCCCTCACAGTGTGAGGGAAATGTCACGAAGTGACAAAAGGAGACCGCCGCCGTCAGCGGCTGTCAGCAACGCTGACTGAGGGAGAGATTTTTTAACAGCAAAATCTATATACTCACACACGCCATAAAAATTGCAGTCAATATCTAAATTACAAACTCTCAAAACAGTTAAATTCATATTTTCTAACTCTTTTGTACGAATTTTGTCTTTTTCTATTTGTTCAGTAGTGTAATGCCCACCACCATCAAGCTCAATAACAAGTTTAGCTTTAGCACAATAAAAATCAGCAATATAATTTCCAATAGCTTTTTGTCTTTGAAACCTTACAGGGTAATATCTTAAAAACTCATACCAAAGTTTTCGTTCCCAAGGTGTCATATTTTTTCTTAAAGTTTTTGCGAGAGGGATGTTGGCTTTATTATATTCCTTCATTTATTGTGTTCTCTCCCTACGTCAAAACTACGTTTTGCCACCTCCCTCGTCAGAGGGATGCAAAGTACTACTCAATATACTATAGCATTTTTAAAGGACGGTTTCAATTCTTTTTTGCTTTTATTCGTTGTGGCAAGGGCATACCCCTGCACCCCTCTATATTGCTTTTGTTTACAAAAAACAATATAGAACACAAACAACAATACTGAAGCGCGTATTGATATTTATAGCGGAATATGATATAAAGTAAATATCAATAAGCTTGAATTTTGGAGGGATTTAATTGAACAACGAACTTAATTTACATATTAAGAAATTACAAAATAGAGCTGTCCTTTCACTTATTGCAATACTATTTGCTATTATTTCTATTGGTTTTGGAATTTTGTTTTTATTTATTCCTTCATTTGTTGCCATTGGCTTTTTTGTTATTGCTATTGTTAGCATTACGTATTTAATATATTGCAACCGTGTCGCAAAAAAAGAATTGAGAGAAACGAATGGCGAACCAGTTGTTTTTAAAACAGAGCACAACCTTTCTTTTAAAGAAATAATTGCTATATTTGAAAATTTCACTGATGAAGAAAATAAACTTTCCACATCAGATGATGTGTTATTTTTTAGGCTAAATAAAATATTCAAGTTGAGAACAATATTATATAAAACTGCTGATTTTAACAAAAAAGATTTTAATAATTCAAAAGACCAAATTAACAAAAAAGCAAACAAAGAATTAAAAATATCCCCTTGGGTTAACCGATTTGAAGCAGGAAAAATGATGCGGTTTAATATCATATATACCGACACATTAAATGACACATTGCATCAATTTGTTTCTCAAAATGCCAATCATAATTTAACAAGAGTAGAGGGTATAATAAACATTGCGATTATTGGAAATCAAATTATGATACCGCCTATTTACGGCGATTGTGATTTGGCCGAAATTAGTAGATATAAAGATACAATAAAATTTATAAACAAATTTTTATTAAAACAGTAAAAAACAGGCACGGATTTTGTTCCGTGACTGTCGGCTTTTATGTCATATTCAGGGATTTTTTAGTTGATTTTCAAAAGTAGTAAAAAAGTAGTAAATTCTTAAAATATCTTTGCAAGGCGTGGTATATGGTGGCATAGATTAGCAAGTTTGTTTATTGCCGTGACAGACGAAAAGTATTTTTATCATCTTAACACCTCATTTTTGTAATTATATCACAAAACAAAGGGAGGCACAATGCCTCCCTTACAAATTATTTTATATCATAAATGCTTCTTAGTCTTATAGTCTTTGGTGTTCCCTCAACTATCTTTACAGTTTTACTGCCGGCGTTCATATCAAAATAGTTGTCGCTTAAAATAAAGTCGCTATCAAGTGAGTCAATTTCAACCGCTTTCGCATAAGTATCGGCATAAACGGTAATTTCGTCACCGTTAATTTCATAACGTAGATTTGGCTCTATAAAATCAAAACGCTTGTGTGCCGCAAACAGCGTTGTACCGCTTGAAACCACCTTACCATCAACAGTGTAAGAATAACTGATATAGGTTGTGTATGGGTCTGTTTTGTTAAAGTCCATATTATCGAGCGTTACATACGAAAGTGCAGACACTGTAACGGTTTGCTCACCGCTTTTTATAATATTTGCCTTATTATCGCGAAGTTCCCAATTAACTATGCCCGTTACTTCGTTGAGCGTGTCGTTTGTAACGGTAAGCTCGGCAGTGGTTACAAGCTCTATATTGCGCTCGGCATTGATAAACGGACGAACGTCATTTTCGCCTACCTCTCGACAAGAGATAAGCACAGGCTCATAAAAACGCTTTGAATAATACTGAAGCGCTTTGTATCTGCCACAGGAGTCAATACTTGCCCACGATGCCACAGGCCATATATCATTAAGCTGCCAATAAAGCGCGCCCATACAGCGACCGCGATGACGGCGTAAATGCTCAACACAATATTTGATAGCTTCCGCTTGGAAAAGCTGTGTTGCGTATAAAAATGCCGATAAGCTGTTAGGATATTTAAAGTTTTCAGACAAATACTGCATAAGGAATTTATTTGCAGGAATAGAGCGCTGATGCATCTCCATTACGCGTGAGAAAACATTACGGTCTTCAGGTAGTGTGTAAGAATTTACCGTCTTTTCGCTTGGATACGACTGCACACCAAACTCACTCATATAACGCCAATGCTTTGTGCGGTATTCTGTAATGGGCTTGCCGCACCAAACATCATAATAATGGCAATCACCAAAATTCTCATTTTGTGGGTCCATAAAGTGACCTATCGATGATGGCGACGATGGTACATAAGGAATATCCGGGCAAACGCGGTCGGCAACTTCGGCTAAAACATCCTCAAATATTTCTAAATAACGAGGATATTTAACAGACTGCCATGTGCACCAAAGCTCGATTTCGTTATTACCGCTTATAATAACAATTGATGGATGATGACGAAGCCTTGTAAGATTTTGTTCGACTTCTATTTTTATGCTTTCCATCATTTCGTCATCGGGGTTCATACTTGAGCAGGCAAACATAAGGTCAACAAAAACTGTAATACCCATCTCGTCACAAATATCAAAGAAATAATCGTGCGGGTAAAAACCGCCGCCCCAAACGCGCAAGCAATTAAAGTTGCAACGGCAACACTGTGTTATAAGGTCACGCGTTCTTTTTTCGCTAAGGCGCGATAAAATATTATCTTCGGGTACATAGTCGGCACCCATTGCAAAAAAGCGAACACCGTTAACCTCGTGGCAAAAGCTCTCGCCCCATTTATCTTTTTCACGGATAAGTTTTACTGTGCGAAGACCTATTCTTTTGCTTTGTGAGTCAACAACCACATCGTTTTCGATAAGCTCAACCTTTATTGTATAAAGCGGTTGCTCGCCAAGACCTCGAGGCATCCAAAGTTGTGGATTTTTTATTTCATTTTCTTGATTTGCAATAAGTATTAACTGTGTACCATCGGGTGTGGTGCAGGTGATTTTTACCTCTGCTACACCATCAATTTCAACCTTTGGTGTAACAAAAACCTTGCCGTCATTATGGCGCTGTGTAATATAAACATCGCTTATACGTGCGCTATCTTTTTTTAGTAAATAAATATCTTTCCAAATACCTGCGTCGGGTAGTCTTGGACCCCAATCCCAACCAAACATACAGTGCGCTTTACGTATATTGCCAAAGCCTGCCATAGCCTCTTTTGCATAAAATGTAGGCTGTTTTGCTTCTTTTTCTTTTATGTAAGCATCTGCCGGATGAAATGCGATTTTGATTTCGTTTTCACCATCAACCAAAACGCCAGTCACGTCAAATTCATAACTGCGGTGCATATTGTCGGTATAGGCAATATGTGCGCCGTTTAAATATATATCACAAAGGGTATCAAGACCGTCACAGCAGAGTAAAACTGTGTTGCCGTCGGGTGAGTAATCAAACTTGCGTGAAAACTCAAACTCATTGTCCATTATGCCAACGCATTTAAGCTCGTTATCACGGTAGTATGGATCGTCTATTAGTTTGTTATCAAGCAAAAACGAATAAACCGAACCGGGAATTGCGCCGTTACAGTCATATTCACCGCCTTTAAGATTCCAAATGCCGTTCAAATCAAATCTTTGCATAAAATCATCTCCTTTAAACCCATTATAAATAACAAAAAATAACATTTTCAAGACATATTTTGACAATTTTAGGACTTATATTGTTTATACATTGTTCAAGTCATTCTTACACAAAAAATAACAGTCCACTCAAAAGAGTGAACTGTTATTTTAGAAAGGTTGCACGAATTAGAAGTTATTTTAAATTTCGTCCCATGTGTTCGAACCACTACATATTTTAAGTGAAATCGTTCGCGACCGCTCACGGTGAAATCAAAGGCTTACGCCTTTGGTGAAATATTTTGCTAAAGCAAAATGTGAAATTAAATCCACCCACCGCCGCAGCGATTTCGCACGAGCGAAGTGAGTATTTCACGTTGCGGAGCAATATTTCACCCACCCGCAAGGGTGGATTTAGTTAAAAAACCGACTTGTCGAAACAAGTCGGTTTTTCTGGCAGAGCGGATGCAGTTAAATCCGAACTCAAATCTGAGTTTTCGATCTCACTCAGACTGACAGTTTCAGAGCCGTCCTTATAGTTAAATGTTATCACCATTCTGTCATCATACAGATAAATTGTATTGACAAAACTATCTATCAGTCTGCGCTTATGATCTAAACGGCGAGTATTGTATTTGCGGAAACGGTGAAACCAAAAGAGAATTTGGTCTTTTGTAAGCAACGGCTTTGACATTTCTTCTTTTATGATTTGGACGGAAATATCGTTCTTTTGTTTTTCCAAATCTTCAAGGCGTTGCTTGGTGGATGGAGTAACAATACCTTGCTGAATGGCATTAAGAAGA
>JAZQFX010000001.1:0-50280 GCA_045539695.1 Acutalibacteraceae bacterium | reverse complement strand
TAGTCGGTGTAGGTGTTTTTAACCTTGTTCTTTTGGGTTGTTGTGTAGCTTGTGTTAAGACCTTTATAATTTGCGTATCTGTAAAGGAAGGTTACAAGCTGCTCACGGGTAATTTTGTCACCCACGCCAAACTTACCGTTTTGGTAACCGCTCACTATTCCTTTTTCTGAGCCCCAGTTTACTGCCGCTTCATAGTAGCTGCCTTCGGGCACGTCGGGGAAAGCGCTCTTTTTGTTACCATAGCTTGTAAGGTCTACTCCGTCAAGTCGAGCCAGAATTACCAAAAAGTCTTGACGCTGAATATTATCTCCGGGGCCAAAATTGCTTGTGCCGCCGTAGCCTGAGATTATTCCGCGTCCTACGGAATAACTTACTGCATCATTGTACCACTCAGAAGTTGGTACATCAGAAAAGATTTTTTCGGTAACCTTGGTTTTGAGCCAAACGATTACGCCCGAAATATCTTGACTTGGGTCGGTCTTAAAAGTAACGGTATATTCCTGATCTGCTACAAGCGGAAAACCACCGTGCTCTTGATTATATTTTACAACATTTCTTGCAGCATCAAAAACATCAATGTCATCAGCACTAAAGTTAGCTGTATAGTTTGAATTAGGTCTTAAAGAATATACACCCGTTTTAGAAACGCTAATTACCCAATTGTCAGGGATTTCAACATCACCGTCGGAATCTCCACCCGAAGATTCGTCGTCAACCATGCCGTAAAACTGACAGTAAAAACCGTTGTAAGATGTAGCACAAGGACCAACTGTTGTGTAATTTCTATCGTTGCGTGTACCAAACCAATACGGCTCCGTTTTGCCTTTACAGGTAACATTCGCAATAATTGTTTTGCTTGCAGAATCATATGTATATACCGTAGATGCTGTGCTTTCATAAGCACCGTTTACGTGTTCGCCGTCTGCACTGGTAACCATATTTATATACTGCTTTTGACCGGTATAATCGGTATATAAATAATAACCGCCATTAGTTGCTTCAAGATACACATCAATTGCTGAAGCCTCATCGTCGTTAGTTGCAAAGTAATATGTTTGCACCATACCGCCGGACAAATAGTACACCGAGTTTCCTACATTACTTTGCACCATACCAAATTTGTATGCGGTATTTGCCACAGGATTATCAATTACAACAATACCCGGTTCCTCCGGCACATCAGGTGTATCATCGCCGCTGTCGCCGCTGCCGTTGTTATCATCGTTATTACCGCCCGAATAATAACCTGACGGCGTTGTCATATTTTCTGGAATTTGCTCATCAAACAAGTCAAAAGCAAGCTCGGGATAGTCGACAAACACATTACGTGTGCCGGTGATTGACTCTACCGAGTCATTACGGCCAAGCTCCCAAGTATCAACAGGATCTTCTTCTATCCAATCAAGCAAAACTGCCTTGCTTTCAATAACACCTTCCGAACCGAAAATGCCGTTCGGATTATACTTCGCACCTGTATTTATGCAACCCCAACGAACATATTGATAAAGTATAATTCGCGCAACATCACCTCTGAGGTCATAGTTGCCGTTGGCAAAGTTGTTGGGGTTAAAATATGTACTTGTGGTAGAATTACCGTACGCTTTATTGCCGCGGCTTGAATTTTCACTTGTTGATGTCGGACGAATCATCATAATATCGTTTTCGCCGCTACCCGAAAGGTCTCCCTTACTGTTAGGCCAGGTGTGTTCACGGTTCCAACCACCATCCCAAGAAGGACCTATACCAACGCCCGAATAAAAGGATGATATTTTACCGCCACTGTTTTGACAGTCGGTATATTTGCATAAGGTTTTAATAGCGTCATAATTATTTATGTAACTATGATTTGATTTCATCAAGTTTTGCAATTCCCTATATAACTGACTTGAAGGCACGCTGCTTTCGTTACTGCTACCTAAAAGGGCGGTAAGCTCAGCGTATGAGGTGTCGTTATCTTCATAAAATGCAATCGCATTTTGCGAAAGAAAAGTAGCCTCCTCCTCGCGAGTACCCCAGTTATATATCTTGCTGCCATCATAAACATAATCAACATTAGCAGCGTATGCGGGCATGTTTATGCCAAACAGCATAGTAAAGCACATTACTAACGCCAATATTACGCTTATAGAACGCTTTGTTATTGCTTTCATTTTTAAATCTCCTTTTAAGCGATAAAATTGCATTATAATAATATCATATATCGATATAATTTGCAACCAAGAATTTACTATGCGTGATGATAAGACATCAGTGTAAAATTAGACTTGAATATTGTCGCTCTATAATGTATAATACATAAGTTGTATTATATTATATATAAATATACAACTTTTACATTTTATTTACAAATTTATTTAATTTGTTTGATAAAATCAAATAGAACTTTGTTACAAAGGAGAAGTAAAAATGATTGAAGTTACAGGTCTTAGCAAAAGGTACGGTACATACCTCGCTGTTGAAAATGTTAATTTTTCAATCAATAAGGGTGAGGTTGTAGGTTTCCTTGGTCCTAACGGTGCAGGTAAATCTACAATAATGAACATTCTTACCGGCTACCTTTCGCTTACTCAAGGCAAGGTCACCATCGACGGCTTTGATGTTGCCGAAAATCCTGAAGAGGCAAAACGCCGCATAGGCTATTTGCCCGAATTACCACCGCTTTATGTTGATATGAAGGTGCGCGAGTATCTTAACTTTGTTTATGACCTTAAAAAAGTTAAGTTTCCTAAAGGACCTCATATTGATGAAATTATGCGTCTTGTTCGCATCGACCACGTGCAAAACCGCCTTATTAAAAATCTTTCAAAGGGTTACCGCCAGCGCGTTGGCTTTGCGCAAGCGCTCATCGGCAACCCCGACGTGCTAATTTTGGACGAGCCCACCGTTGGTCTTGACCCACAGCAGATTATAGAAATTCGTAATCTTATAACACGTCTCGGTAAAAACCACACCATTATTTTGTCATCACACATACTTACTGAAATTCAGGCTGTTTGCGACCGCATTATAATTATAAACTACGGTGAAATTATTGCCGACGATTTGCAGGACAACCTTTCAGAAAAGCTTTCAACCGATCACTCGCTCGTAGCGCGCGTTATATGTGACGAACGCGATATGTTGACAGCGCTTAAAACCGTTAAGGGTGTTAAAGAAGTTACCGCACTCGGCAAAAAAGAAACAGGCGCTTACGACTTTGAAATCATACCAGAAGAGGGTGTTGACGTTCGCGCAGGCATTTCAAGCAGAATTGCCGAACGCAAAAAGCAGTTGCTCTCACTTACAAGCAGCCGTCTTACACTTGAACAAATCTTCTTAAAACTGACACAAGCACCAAATAACGATGAGGCTCGCAAAATGCTCGGTCTTGACGAAGCGGTTGCCGACGAAACACAAGACAGCACCGATATTATTATCGAAATTCCCGAAGAAATTACTACTGAGGAGGGTGAACAATAATGCTGGCAGTATTTAAACGCGAATTTAAATCATATTTTACAAACCCGTTGGGCTTTATAATTCTCGCAGTAATTTATTTCTTTTTAGGTCTTGGCTTTTCTCAAATCTACAGCGCGGGCGCACCTTTTGTTGAATACGCTGTGCTTTTTGTTGCGCAGATGGGATTACTCTATTTTGTTATTCCGGTTATTACGATGCGACTGTTCAGTGACGAACGCCGCACCAAAACCGACCAGGTGCTGTTCACTGCGCCAGTCAAGCTTATAAACATAGTTTTGGGCAAGTTTTTTGCTGCGTTTGCGCTTTTCGCTTTAGGCTTTGCCCCAACAATTATTTACCAGATAATTGTTTCGGCTTATGTATCTGTTAATCTTTTTTACTACATATACGCGCTTATAGGCATTATGCTTTTCGGCGCAGCACTTATTGCAATCGGTATGTTCATCTCCACGCTTACCGAAAGTCCAATAATTTCAATCATTTTTACACTCGTTATAAATTTATTTATTATGTTTGCAGGCAGCTTTGCAAATATGATAGCCGTGCCTTCGGCAAGTGCCTGGTATGAAAAGGCTTGGGCAGCCATTGTAAAAGGCTTTGCATATGTTATAGGCAAGTTTGATTTTGTAACCATTCTTGACAGCTTTGCAAATCAGGCATTTGCAATCGCAGACGTTATTTACTTTGTAAGTGTTATAATAGCATTTATTTTCTTAACCGAGCGTTCGCTCGAAAAGAGAAGATGGTCTTAAGGAGGTAGAAAATTATGAAAAACAATAATGAAAATTTTGAAATAATTGAAACCTCTGTTGAAGAGACTGTTGAAACAAACAACAAAAAGTCTTTCAAGGATTTTCTTTCTTCAATAGGCAAATTCTTTAAGGGCAATAAAATTAAAAACGACGCTTTGTTAAAGCGTGGCGGTTATTCACTTGCTATCACCGCTATTGTGCTTGCAGCGCTTATGCTTATTAACTGGCTGCTTATGCCAGCACTTGCTAAACGTTTTCATCTTGAGTTTGATATGACCAGCAACCAAAAAAATTCTATTACCCAAGAAAACATTGATTATCTCAAGGGTGTTGACAACGAGGTTAACATTACCATAATCGGCAGCGAAGAGAACTTTACGAATTATATGGCTTATTACGCTCAGAACTATTATAACGTTGTACTTAACTCTTCTTCTGATGCTGAATATTTTGAACAAACGCTTACCCTTATTTCAAGATATGGTGAATACAACAAAAATTTCAATATCAAATTTGTTGACCCGCAATCAACCGAATTTGCAGCAATTATGTCTGCGCATTCATCATATACATTCATATATGGTGATATGATTGTTGAAAGCACCGTAAACAATAATAAGCGCACAAAGATTTTAACCTTTAAGGATATCTATGCGTTAACCGAAGATTCATCGAGCGCATACTACGGCTACTCCTCTTATACACTTGCTTCTAACAGACTCG
The DNA here is from genome assembly GCA_045539695.1 of Acutalibacteraceae bacterium. Taxonomy (GTDB): domain Bacteria; phylum Bacillota; class Clostridia; order Oscillospirales; family Acutalibacteraceae; genus UBA737. The sequence goes on along the minus strand of JAZQFX010000001.1, from coordinate 45,346 downwards.
AAACTGCGCTCACAAGCGCTATCGCTTATGTTACAAGCACCGATACCAAAAAGGTTGCCGTAATTTCAGGTCACAGCAACAATTCTTACACAGCAGCATACACCGATTTGCTTGTTTCAAACAACTACATTATAAGCGATATTTCGGACAAGCTTATCAGTGAAATTCCAAGCGAATATGACGCAATTATAATCTCAGCTCCCACAACCGACTTTATCGGCAGCGAGCTTGAGGCTATTTCCGACTTCTTAGACAACGGCGGTAAGCTCGGCAAGGGTCTTATATTCTTCGCTGATGCAGCCAGCCCATACCTGCCTAACCTCTACGACTTTTTAGCGCAGTGGGGTATTCAGGTTGGTGAAGGTGTTGTTTTTGAAACATACGGCCGAAACATTTTTGGCGACACACCAACCACTATGGGTACCTTCCCCGTTGAACTTGAGGATGATGACATTACCGAAGATTTTCTCAATACCGGCGCTATCACCAACTATAATGTACCTATGAATGTTTGTGAGCCTTCAACCACATATCGCAAGGCAACAGCATTAATGCAAACGCTTGAAAGCACCGTTGCTGCACCTTTGGGAGTTGCAGCCGATTGGGCTGATTATACCGAAGATGATATGAAGCAGTTTGACACTGTTATTCAGTCGGTTGAGCTTAACCACGATGATGACAACAATGAAATTTCAAGCTATGTTATGGCGTTTGCTTCGGTTGAATATGTGCAGTCAACTTGGGCTTCATACAGCGACCTTTGCAATCAAAACATAGTTATGGCTGCCACAGACCGCGCTTCTCATGTAGGCGATACCTCAATAACCTTTACCTCAAAGGTTATTGAAAACGAAAGTTTTGCCTCTGAAATCAGCGCCGGAAGCATTAAAGTTGTAAACATCATATTTATGTTTATTATACCGGTTTCAATGATAGTTATAGGTATTGTAATATTTGTAAGGAGAAGAAACGCACGATGAGTGATTTTTTCGAAAACGATAAATTAACAACTGAATCCCCCGTCGATGATACGATTGACGGGGATACCGCAAATGAAATTGCTGAGGAAGAAAGTACGGTGTTTTCAGCTCCGGTAGAACACAAAGACAAAGCTCCTAAAAACGCAGGCAAAAAAAGACTTGTTTCAATCATTGCAGCCTGCCTTGCGGTAGCAGTTCTTATAGGTGGCACAGTAGCTGTTATCAAGCTTATTCCCGAGCTTAAAAAGGAAGAGGTTGCCGAGAGCGTATTTGAGGATATTTCGTTAATAGATAAAGATACCTCTACCTTTAAAACCGTTAACATAACCAATACAAACGGCACATTTAAGTTTATGAAACAGCAAATCACCTCTACCGATGAAAGCGGTAAGGAACAAACAACTTCCTATTGGGGCGCGGATGGCATCGATATTAAAAAAATGAGCTCCGATGCTATGAATACGATGATTTCTTCTGCAGGAAGCATTACTGCTTTGCGTGAAATCACAACAAAAACTGCCGAAGAATGTGGTTTTAGCAAGCCACTTATTACGGTTAAAGTTGAAGACACCAAGGGCGGCTCGTTTGGCTTTACTGTAGGTGATAAATCTCCCGATAACTTAGGTTATTACTTTATGCTTGAAGGCAATGATAAGATTTATGTTGTACCCACAGACGAGCTTTCGGAATTCCAGTTTGAGCTGGTTGACCTTTCTGATAAAACAGCCATACCGACTACAATATTCACAACCGATACCTCTTCAAACAAATCCGAAGACGGCTCGTATGCATATTTTGATTCGTTGACACTGTCCGGTGAGCTTTATAAAGAGACGATTACCTTTGAAAACAACAAAGACGACAGTGCTTCAGCAGCAATTGTGCCATATATCATCACTTCACCAAGCAAACGGTTTGCTAAAAGTGAATCTGTTACCTCGCTCATCAACTTGTTCTCAAAAACAATTAACGTTTCGGGCAACTATGCGTTTGATATAAACGATAAAACCTTAAAAGAGTTTGGTTTTGATAATCCTGACGCTGTTGTGACTATGACAATCAACGGCGAAAGTAAGAGTTTTAAATTCTCAATTGTAGACAATGAAAACTGCGCAGTGATTTACGATGGCGCCACAATGATACGTAAAGTTGCTGTGAGCTCGTTTGAATTTTTATCACTTGGCCACGAGGATTTTTATAATCCAAACCCGTTTATGTATTCTATAAACGATTTATCCGCTCTCGAATTAGTTAACGGTGAAGATAAAGTCAAATTTGATATTTCTTATACCGAGGACGAAGAATCTTATAAAACATATCATATTTTAGCCAACGGCAAGGAAATTGTCGCATCTGATTTTCAAAGCTTTTATGCCGACTTTGTTGGCTTGCAGTGCAGCAACTTTAAGGTAGAGCAACCATCAGATGAAGCTACAAGCACGATAACGTTTACATTTAAAGACGGTTCTGATATTGAAGTGAAGTTTTACAAGATTAGTGAAACCGAATATCAATTCAGCTTTGATGATGTTCAAATGGGTAGAATCACATCATCGGCGTACAGAAAGATGATTCGAAGCATTAAAGATCAGGTGAAATAAACCTAATACACAAAAAAACATCGCATCAAAAGATGCGATGTTTTTTTACTTTTAATCTAATTTATTTACCACCCTGAACAGCAGTTTATATCTTTCCTCTTCAAGTGCGCTTGCGGGATGCAGAGTTGCGATTGCACCATCAGCAGCTGAACTATATCCATTTTCATCTGATATTACAATCTTATATGTTAACCTCGCTTTGTTTTCACTGCTGAAATCAACATCAAAAAATTCACATTTGTCAGTTGTAGCAATCAAAACATAATCACTGTCGTTGTCCTTTGCTCTATAAATTTCATGCTGACAGGGCTTATCGGGCCTCCACGCAAGATGAACACCATTTTGGGTATATTCACACACTAAATCAGTCACAATATCACGCTTTTTTACCGACTTAAAACCATCTAATATATACGTAGCACCCTTTTGTGTTTCAAAGGTTATGAAAAAACCGTCGCGCTTATATTGAACTTCTTTTCCATCACATAGAACCTCAACGCCATCAATACCCTCGTAACGCAAATTTAGTGTACCACCACTTTCAGACACTATTTTGCAGTGCTTAATTTTGCCATCATAATAATCGCAGTCAACCGTAAAATTACCACGAGCTTTTAAGCCCTTAAACGATACCTTTTCCCACGCATCAGGTAATGCTGGCAGTAGTGATATGTATCCTTCGTGACTTTGAAGCACCATTTCGGTCATACCCGCCGTTGCGCCAAAGTTGCCGTCAATTTGAAACGGAGGATGCACATCCCACAAATTTGGATATGTACGCTCGCGGAGCAAATTTTGTAAAAGCAAATATGCGTGATTACCATCACCTACGCGCGCCCAAGCATTAAGGCGGTGTGCGAGCGCCCATCCCGATGACCTATCACCACGCATTTGTAATGTAAGCCTTGCCGCATCAAGCCAAGCAGGAGTGCTGTGAGTGATTGTGCTACCTGGCACTAACGCCACAAGCTGTGAAATATGGCGATGCTTCGCCTCACCTATTTCCCCGTAAAAATGCTCTTCGTCATATTCTTTAATCTGCCCGCTATAGCCTATTTGCACGGGACCGTAACCGTTAAGTTGTCGCTCCTCAAGCTTGGTTGTTTCATCGGCGATATTCAAAAGCTTTGAGCATTTTAAGTCGTCAACGGCGTTTTCATATATAAACTGCTGGTCAAAGCCACAACCTACTGTATGATAGTATTGCTGCTTTTTATGCTGATGCACCCAATTACCCGAAAGTATTTGTTCGGGCGATGCAGAAAAAGCACACAAATATCTGCCGTCATAATTTTTAACGCATTTGGTAAGAAATTTTGACATTCCGTGAATTGCAGGGTATGAATATTCCTTTAATACACTCTCATCACGGGTAAAATCATAGTAATCCCAAAACATTTTGCTGGTCATTCCGCCCGTACCGGGACCGGAATGTGTGTTTTTTGACATTCCGTCAATTTGATACATCCAAGCGCCTGTGCCAATTATCCATCCGCACTCGCCGTCACCCTCAACATAATTTTGAGGCGATACATCCTTTATCCAGTTTGAAGCGTGAACACCTGCCGCTGTTTTGTAGTTTTTCCAATAATCTGCGTATGCTGAAAATGTTTCGACAAGGTTTGTGCTAAACGCAGGCCAATAGTTCATTTGAACATTTATATTATGCCAAAATCCACAGGACCACGGCGATTTATCATGTACTGTCCACACACCCTGAAGTGAAGCAGGCGGCGTGCCTTTGCGTGAAGATGACACAAGCAGATGCCTGCCGTAAGCATAATACAGTTCTTCAAGATACAACTCGCTGTTTCCCTGTTGATATGACAAAAGCAATTCTTCGGTGCTGCGACCGTCATCACTGCCGCCTAAATCAAACTCTACTCTATTAATTAATTCGCAGTAGTCTGCTGTATGGCGGGCCAAAAGCTCATCCCACCCGAGCCTCACCGCACTGTTTAAAACCTTAACAACGGCTTCGTGTGGGTCATCACCTAATGCCTTGTGGCAACCTTCCATAAATACCTCTGGGCAAAGCTTATATGATGTATCAAGTGTATAATAAAGCACTGCATTGGTTGCGTTTTTTACTATTATACCGTCCGCTTCAGATATTAAATCACCATCGGTAACTATCTCAAGGCGCGCTTCATAAATGAGCTCGCGTAAGGGCAACGTGCCCCGCATAATAAGCACATTATTTTCTACTGCTACTTCACCTGTTCTACCGCCATCTTCTACAGGTCGCTCATTAAGATACGGAATTACAAGTTCAGTTTTAAAATCAACCGTTCCGTTTTGCACTGTAATTTTATACGCAAAAACTTTATCAGGATAACTCGCAATTGCCTCGCGGCAAATACTTACACCGTCTGTGTTGTACGATGAATAGGCAACACCTGCATTTAGTGATAAACCGCGTTCATAGTTTTTAACATTGCTGTGATTAAATTTTATGAACACCTCGCCAAAATTTGAAACGCCACCGTGAGAGTAATCGTTGCAAAATGTATTTGTGGTAAACTGTATACGCTCAGTATCATATCCGCCAAAAACACTTGCACCAAAATATCCATTACCAATAGGTAAGGAATATTTTTCCCATCCTTCGTTTGTGCTTTCAGCAGGAGAAAAATAGCGCATTACTAGTTTCTTTTTCATAAAAATCACATCCTTTGTTTTTAATTATATATCAATTAACAAATTTTTTCAATAAACAAAAAAAGAAGATGCCTTATATAAAGCATCTTCTAAAAAACTGTTTTAACTTAAAATTATTTTGAGTAAACCTTTTTTACACCAAAACCAAAAGCCACAACTGCCAACATAACAACCATAGCATATACAACGGTCATATCTCTTGTTTGAGGAGCTGAAGCCGAACCGTCGGCATTGCTTGCTTCATTAGGATCGGTCTTAACGTTATCATAGTTACCGCAAACGATAACACTTGTGTTAAGCTTGATTGTCATCTCACTTTCAGTAAGACTACCTTTAACTATTTCATAATCAGTACCTACTACAGCGTCAACTGTCTTGGTTGTAGCAGCAAGATTTTTAACAGCGCTTAAGGTAATAACACCTGAAGTTACTGGAGCAGAAACACCCTCTACAGAAGCCTCTACCTTGTAAACACTCCAACTGTTGAAAACACCGTACTTTGAGTTAGCCTTAACAGTAAGCGTTGTACTCTTATCAAGTGTATATTCAGTGTCAACCTTGCCGGCAGGATCAACAACGTCTGCCTTTCTAACTGTTACAGTAACCTTTTCTGTAGCTGATGGGCTATCTGCTGCAAATGCTGTTACAGAAAAGCAACAAATCATAACTACGCTAAGAACTAATGCGATTAACTTTTTCATTTTCGTAAACCTCCATATAAAATATGTTAATTACAATTATACGGCTATTATTATAAACTATTATATTTGAAATGTAAAGACTTTTTTGAAAAAATTTTTATTTTTCTTGATACCTCATACATTTTGTGGTAAACTTTATTGGACATATTATATTTAGGGAGTAATACTGTGGATTTAAAGCAAGAAATAAACCGCCGTCGCACCTTTGCGATTATATCGCACCCTGACGCCGGTAAAACAACCTTAACCGAAAAATTACTTTTATACGGAGGCGCCATTCAGACTGCGGGCTCAGTAAAAGGCAAAGCCACCGCCAAGCACGCCGTATCCGACTGGATGGAGCTTGAAAAACAGCGTGGTATTTCTATTACCTCTTCTGTAATGCAGTTTGAATATGAAGGTTATTGCATCAATATTCTTGACACACCGGGGCATCAAGACTTTTCTGAAGACACCTACCGCACACTTATGGCTGCCGACAGCGTGGTTATGGTTATCGACGCTGCAAAGGGTATTGAGCCTCAAACACGCAAGCTTTTTAAGGTTACAGCTATGCGACATATACCCATCTTTACATTTATTAACAAGCTTGACCGCGATGCCCGCGATCCGTTTGAACTTCTCGACCAACTCGAAAAAGAATTTGGCATAGGCACCTACCCTGTCAACTGGCCGATTGGCTGCGGTGTAGATTTTAAGGGTGTATTTGACCGTGACCGCCGTCAGATTATGACCTTCAACGAATTTCATCGTGGGCAAGATAAATTACAGGCAATCGAGTGTGACATAACCAATACCGAAAAGTTAGACGAGCTTATCGGTGAATATTCTCGCCGTGACCTCGTTGTCCAAATTGAGCTTCTTGATGGCGCAAGCTATGATTTTGATATTGAACAGGTTCGTTGCGGTAAGCTTACTCCTGTTTTCTTTGGTTCAGCGCTTACAAACTTTGGTGTAGAGCCGTTTTTAGAAAACTTTTTAAAAATGACCACCGCACCTCTTGCCCGTAATACCAAGGAGGGCGAGGTTATTCCCGAAAGCGAAAACTTTTCGGCATTTGTATTTAAAATTCAGGCAAATATGAACAAGGCTCACCGTGACCGTATGACCTTTATGCGTATATGCTCGGGTAAGTTTGAGCGCGATAAGGAGTATTATCACGTTCAAGGTGGAAGGTCACTTCGCCTAAGCCAGCCACAACAGCTGATGGCTGACAATCGCCAAATTGTAAACGAAGCCTATGCCGGTGATATTATTGGCGTATTTGACCCAGGCATTTTCTCTATTGGTGATACCATTTGTGAAGCAAAGCACAAGGTAGAATTTGAGGGTATTCCAACCTTTGCGCCCGAACATTTTGCCGTTATTGAGCATAAAGACAGCCTAAAGCGCAAGCAGTTTGTAAAGGGCGTTGAACAAATAGCACAAGAGGGTGCTATACAAATATTCCACGAGCCTAACACGGGTATGGAGCGCGTTATTGTTGGTGTTGTTGGTGTGCTCCAGTTCGAAGTTCTTGAGCATCGACTTAAAAACGAATATAACGTTGATGTTATACGCAGTAATATGCCATATCAGTTTATCCGTTGGATTGGCAACGAGAATATCGATGTGAGCAAGCTAAATCTTACCTCTGACACAAAATGGGTGCAAGACTTTAAGGGCAATAATTTGCTCATCTTTACAAGCGAATGGAACATTAACTGGGCGCTTGAAAAGAACGACGGTCTTATTTTAGAAGATTTTAGTAAGAATTAAGGTGAAAATATGAATATTGCTGTAATAACCGGAGCTTCATCCGGTCTTGGATGGGAATATGCCAAAGCTATATATGAAACCCGCGCAGACCTTGACGAGATATGGGTAGTTGCCCGTCGCGAAGAACGTTTAAGGGAACTGCAGGCAGAGCTTGGCAGCACGGTAATTCCCGTTGCATTTGATATTACTGACCCACAGTCTGTAGAAGAATACTGTAATCTTTTGAAAGACAAAAGTGCTACAGTTAAGCTGCTGATAAACAATGCAGGCTTTGGTAAGCTTGGCAATTTTGACGAATTATCACTACAAGAAAATACCGCTATGGTTCGTCTTAACTGCGAAGCACTTACTGCAATGACCGCAGCAACACTACCGTTTATGAACGAACACAGTGAAATTATAAATAGTTGCTCAATAGCTTCATTTGCCCCAAATACTCGTATGGCGGTATACTCGTCTACAAAAGCGTACGTTATGAGTTTATCAAGAGCATTGCGACTTGAACTTAAAAAACGAAAGATAAACGTGTTGGCTGTTTGCCCCGGCCCTATGAGCACCGAGTTTTTGGCAATTGCCAATATTGAAAAAGGCGCAAGCGGTACATTTGATACCCTACCTCGCGTAAATCCGCGCACAATGGCGATAAAATCGCTCAAGGCGTCACGCAGTCGCAAAGCAGTTTACACAAATCGCGTATTTTACAAATTTTACCGCTTACTCGCAAAAATATTACCACATTCATTAGTTATGAAAATGTGCGGAACCTGATAAGCAACAAATTAAACCCCGATTGCTAAATTAGCAATCGGGGTTGTTTTTATACCATATTAGTATTTCTTATAAAGTGGGCCGTAAGCCTGACATGCGCGATAGTCCTGACCCTCTTTATCCATACCGAATGCATTCCATGCAGCAGGACGATAAATTTGGTCTTCGGGTACGTTGTGCATACAAACAGGGATACGAAGCATTGAGCACATTGTAATAAGGTCTGCGCCAATGTGTCCGTAGCTTATTGCGCCGTGGTTAGCGCCCCAGTTCATCATAACCTCATAAGCGGTCTTAAATGGTGAGCCCTCTTTACCGTCGCAACGAGGAGCAAACCAAGTGCACGGCCATGTTGGGTTGGTGCGTTCCATAAGTGTATCAGAAACTTCGTCGGGGAGTTTTACTGTCCAACCTTCAGCAATCTGAAGCACAGGACCTAAGCCTTTTACAAGGTTAAGTCTTATCATTGTGCAAGGCATTTCAGCCTTTGTAGTATAGTGGCTTGAGAATCCGCCGCCGCGGAAGTTATCGAAGCCTGCTTCGCACCAAACGGTAGCGTCGGTCATCTTCTTGATATCTTCGTCAGTAACTTCCCACCACTTTTTCATAACAGCGTTGCCGTTTTCATCAGTGCATTCGCCACAAGCATCAAGACAAGCAGCGCCTGAATTTAGAAGGTGGATAATACCGTTAGATTCGGCAGCCTTACCCTCGAGCTTATAACCGGTAACTCGCTCGGTAGCTTCGCCCGACCAGTATGTACGAACATCGGCAAAAATTTGTGCGCGGTGTGTAAGCAAGCGCATCATAAGCATACCCATACCGTTTAAAATATCGTTTTCGGTAGCAAGTGTAAATGGCTCGCGAGCACCTTCGTAGTCAAAGGTAGAAGAAAGCAATGCCTCGGGGTAGTCACAGTTTGGCCAATGGTCAGTCCACTGACGCTGACCCTGGAAACCACCTGCAATAGCGTTATGACCTACTCTTTCCTCAATGAAAGCCTCAGGAAGATTTGGGTTGCCTGCCATAAGGTCTTTTATAATGCAGTACATTTTAACAGTAAATTCCCACTGCTTTTCCTTTTCTTCGGGGGTAAACTTAATGCGCCGTTCTTCACCTAAAAATTCTACTGATTCTGGGTTATCGTCACGACCCTCTTTGCAGTGCTCCTTAGTCCAAGCAAGAGCCTTTTGGTATTCTTCTTCGTTGTAAATGCCTTCTTCCATTCGGCGAAGAATTTCAACCTCGTCAACCGACTCGATACGCATACCAAAATATGCTTCCATCATATCCTGGTCCATAATAGAACCTGCAATACCCATACACTGTGAGCCAATCTGCAAGTATGACTTACCGCGCATTGTAGCAACCGCAACAGCCGCACGACCAAAGCGTAAAAGCTTTTCTTTTACGTCTTCAGGAATTTCGGATACTTGGTCGCGGTCTTGAACCTCGTGACCGTAGATACCAAAAGCAGGAAGACCCTTTTGAGCGTGACCTGCCAAAACTGCTGCAAGGTAAACAGCGCCCGGACGCTCGGTACCGTTAAAGCCCCAAACACCCTTAATTGTGTTGGGATCCATATCCATAGTTTCAGAACCGTAGCACCAGCAAGGTGTTACAGAAAGGGTAATATCTACGCCCTCTTTTTTAAACTTTTCAGCGCAAGCGGCAGCCTCAGGCACGCGACCGATACTTGTATCAGCCATAACAACCTTTACAGGATCACCGTTTGAATAGAAAAGATTTTCTTCAAAAAGTTTTTTTGCAGCGTTTGCCATAGCCATTACCTGTGCTTCAAGGCTTTCACGCAACTGCATTGGTCCTCTACGACCGTCTACGACAGGACGAATACCAATTACGGGGTAGCCGCCTACGTATCTTGATTTGCTCATAGTGTTGCAACTCCTTTAAAATAAAATTATAAAACAAAATCTGAATACAGATTATTTGCCACGGAATGTGTAAATTTTCATTATAACAAATGTTACGGGACCACCTGCCGCCGCCGCAAGTATTGTTCCCCAGAACTGCGGAAGCCCCATCGTGTTGATGGTAATGAATGTAACAAGGAAAAATATTATAAAGTTTGGTATATATGAAACAAAAAATTTAATATACCGCTCAAGAGACGGCTTTTTTCTAAATATAAATCGACTGCTTAAAAAGAACGCTATGGTAAGCGCGGTAAAATAACCAAGCACGGCAGCAATATTATCTTGAAGGCCGAGTTCGTGATAAATAGAAGAGAATATCGCATCGTTAAGGGTGTTTACAACCCCCAAAACGCAAAACTCAATAAATTTTTTGCTAACAAAGGTTCTTTTGATTTTTAAAAGCAATTCACGAATGGCGGTCACCCCCATTTGAATACCATAATACCATATAATAGTATAACAAATACTCAACAAAAAAGCAAGATTATATTGACTTTGCCGCGCCTTTACGATAAAATTAACAAGCAGTTAAAATTTGCCCCCTTAGTTAAATGGATATAATAAGATCCTCCTAAGATTTAGTTGTGCGTTCGATTCGCGCAGGGGGCGCCAAAAAACACTTGACTGAAATCCAGTCAAGTGTTTTTGTTTCATTTCACATATTTATCTGTATACTTTAATATTTTAATCATCGGGTATATAAGCAGCGTACCTAACGCAAGGTTACCCATGCCGTGAAGCATATCAAAATATAATCCTGCCGCTATCCATGCAAACATCCCCTTGAAATCAAGACCAAAGAACAACGCTTGCACGGGTGCATAAAGCACGCCAAACAAAAATCCGTGTAACGCGCACACAACTACATATAAAATATATTTTACCTTTTCAGGTAATTTTTGTGGTATTAACATTATGCCGCCCCAAAGAGCCGCCCATATATATAGATAGGCAAGCCACCAAGGACTGAATCCGCCAACTAATCCCTGAATTAAAACATACACATAAATCGGCAGTAACGCATATTTGCGGTAAACCACTGTGGTTATAACTATAAGCACGCCCACAAAATGAACATTTGGCAGCCACTCCATTACAAAGTCGCCCACACACATAAGCGCGGCAAGTAGCGACAACAAAGCAACATCTTTAAGCTTTAGTTTCATTTTTCTGCCTTAAATGTATATGTTTCACCCGATTTAATTTCGGTTTCGTCAACACCTGTCATACCATACTCACCGTTTACGTAAAACGCCCAATACATACCGTCTTTTTCAAAATCAAGCGTAATTCCGTTTACGGTTTTAACATACAAGCCGTACTGACCATCTTCACCCGCGATAAGTCCTTCGGCTAAAAGCGCCTCACCTACAGTGGCTTTATCGCTGCTGATTTCAAAGCTTGTTTCCTTACCTTTTGCATCAACTACAACAAAGGTAAAGTTTTTCTCTGCGGTGAGTGTTTCTGCTACGCCCGATGATACGAGGTTAGATATGTTTGCGTCATCGTTACATCCTGCAAGTAGTGCCATAGCCGCAATAAGCACAATGCAAAAAGCAAACGACAACAATTTTGTAAATAGTGTCTTTTTCATAATTTGCATTTCTCCTAAAAAAATATTATATTTTTCTCCTTTTATGTCGGCGCTCGCAACAAGGACTGTGTTTAAAAAATATTCCGACTGCGGCACTGCCTTTTTTCGCCTTCTCAAGACTATTCTCAATGGCTTGTCCTCTTTTTGCGGCAAAGAGTAGAAAAAAGACCTTTTTGTGCGTCACGGCGACGGGCTCGTATAGGATTTTCACCTATTTCCTTTTCAAACAAGACTATTTTATATCATCTTAAAGAAAAATTCAAGATTTATGCAGTTTACTTTTAATATTTTGTATGATACAATGTGTCAAAGACAGAAAACAATATAGGTGCAATATGAAAGCAACACTAAAAGAAAAAATTAAATACTGGGTAAAAACGGTAGTCGAGTTTATTCTCAACCCGCGTTTGCTTTTATGCTTTGGGCTTGCCTGGATTATAACAAACGGCTGGGCGTATATTGTTATGGGGCTTGGCTTACTGATTGAAAACGAATGGCTTATAGGTATCTCCGGCGGATATCTTGCAGCACTTTGGATTCCCTTTACACCTGAAAAAATTATCACCGTAATTATTGCAATATTTTTGCTGAAGCTAATATTTCCAAACGACAAAAAAACTCTCGAAAAGCTGCACAATATGAAAGAAAAGGCAAAAGCAGAAATTAAAAAATTAAAAATTAAACGCTAAGCAAAAAAAGACCTTCGGAAGAAATAATCCCGAAGGTCTTATGCTTTTTTATTTCTTGTTAATAACCTTTGTAAGCAAGAATACAACAATGGCAATTACTGCCATTACCACAAATATACCTGCCATACCCTGCCACATAATTTTAATTGCGGGGGCAATTGCTTGCATTATTTCATTCCAAGTCATAATAACATTACCTCCTACAAATTACAGCAGTTGCGGTACGAGATTTAAAATCATACCGCCTGCAAGAACCGACGCAATCTGGCCCGAAACATTAGCGCCAACTGCATGCATAAGCAAATGGTTTTGATTGTCGGCCTCAAGACCCAGTTTTTGAATAACACGCGCCGACATTGGAAACGCCGAAATACCCGCCGCACCAACCATTGGGTTTACCTTGTTTTTGCAGAAAAGGTTTAATACCTTTGCAAAGAATACGCCTGCTACCGAGTCAAATACAAATGCTACAAGACCCAAAAGCATTATTAGAAGTGTTTCCCATCTTACAAATTCTTCGGCACGCATACTAAACGAAATCGTGATGCCAAGCAACAGCGTTACAAGATTTGCAAGAACATTTTGCGCCGAATCAGAAAGTGAATCAAGCACACCGCACTCACGAAGCAGGTTGCCGAACATTAAGAAACCTACGAGTGCTACAGAGGTAGGTGCGATAAAGCCAGCCACTACCGTAACTATAATCGGGAACAATATTTTAAGAAGTTTTGATACGTTTTTAGGATTATAGGGCATTCTTATTTGACGCTCACGCTTGGTTGTCACCATTTTTATTGCCGCAGGCTGAATAATTGGCACCAAAGCCATATATGAATATGCCGCTACAGCAATAGGTCCTATATAATTAGATTTAAGAACCTGTGACACCAAAATCGAGGTAGGGCCGTCTGCCGCGCCTATAATACCGATTGATGCGGCATCCTTTAATTCAAAGCCCATAAGTCGCGCCACAATTATTACAAAGAAAATACCAAACTGCGCAGCTGCGCCAAACAAAAACATTTTTGGGTTTGAAAGCAGCGGACCAAAGTCTATCATAGCGCCTATTCCTATAAACAATAGCAGCGGCATAGCCTCGGAAGCCTCAATACCTATGTGAAACATCCACTCAATAATACCCTGCACTTCACCTATGCCCTCAATATTCTGATTGAGAACACCTGAAAACGGCAGGTTCACAAGAATTGCACCAAAGCCCATAGGCAAAAGCAATGACGGCTCATACTTTTTAGCAATAGCAAGCCAAATAAGCACGGCGCCCACAAGATACATTAAACCTTGCTGCCAGGTTACCGCTTTAAAGCTTTCAAGCAAAAAATCCATAAACAACACCTCATTTTTTATTTTGCACAGAAAAAAGACTTTTACTGCGCAATAATACACAGCAAAAGTCTTGTTACAAAACTAAAGAGCTTTGGGCAAAGGCCGGAATTACTTCGTGATGACGACCCGTACCGCAGTTTGCACTGCCACTACTCCCTTTCACCAATATTTATTTTATGAAAAATTTAACAAAAGTCAAGAAAAACTTATGCTAAATATTTTTTCTTATAAGCCGTATACTGCTCGCTAAAGAACGGATCGTTTTGCTTAATATCGCGCAAAGATTCATGAACATTCATATTATTATCGCGCGCATCTATTACACGAATGGCTATATTTGAGCAATGGTCGGCAACGCGTTCAAAGTTGGTGGTAAGGTCGTTAAGCACAAAGCCCGATTCAATAGAGCACTCACCCGATTTAAGTCGATTAATATGTCCGTCGTGAAGTCTTAATATCAATTTGTCAACAACCTGTTCGAGCGGCTCAACCTGACGAGCGGCTTTAATATTGTTGTTTTCGAACGCATCTATAGCAAGGTCCAAAATCTCTTGAATTGCGCTTGTAAGTGATGACATATCCTTTCCTGCTTGTTCAGTAAAGCTTATTTCCTTGTCACGCAGTTCTTCAGCAGATTCAAGTATATTTACGCTGTGATCTGAAATTCGCTCAAAATCGCCAATAAGCTTTAAAAGCTTCGAAATTTCACTGCTTTCGCGTTCGTTTATATTTTCACCGCTCAATTTCACAAGATAGCTACCTAAAACATCTTCAAGATGGTCGGCCCTTTCTTCACTCTCACGGATTTCGGTTGCAAGCTTAACATCACAGTTGCCTAAAGCATTTATGCTTTGTTTTAATGCACTTACTGCATTTTGAGCCATTTCGAGTGTCAAGGCATTGCAACGCTCCAAGGCGATAGATGGTGTTACAAGCAATCTTTCATCAAGTTCGGTAACGGCATCCTTTTTATCGTTATCAGGAACAAGACGCATAGCCAATTTTTCAAGCAGGCTTGACATTGGTAATAGTATTGCAGTGCAGACAATGTTAAATATTGAGTGTGCAACGGCAATACCAAATTCGCTTGCCGATTCATCAAACAGCGGTACAACGAGCAAATTATCTACTGCCACAAAACCAAGTAAGCAAATTATTGTGCCAATTATATTAAAGCTTAGGTGCACAAGCGCTGCGCGACGAGCGTTTTTGTTAGTACCGATAGACGAAATCATAGCTGTAACACAGGTGCCAATATTTTGACCCATTATAATCGGTATTGCTGCGCCGTATGATACGCTGCCAGTGCTTGAAAGGGCTTGCAAAATACCGACCGATGCCGAGCTTGACTGAATAATTGCTGTAAGCACAGCGCCCGCCAAAACACCAAGCAGTGGGTTTTTAAACATAATGAATAGCTGCTGAAATTCGGGAACGCTTTTGAGTCCCGAAACGGCGGCAGACATTGTGTCCATACCGAACATAAGGGTTGCAAAGCCTAAAAGAATTGTGCCAATGTCCTTTTTCTTGTGGCTTTTTGCAAACATACACATAACTATGCCAATAAGCGCTAAAATTGGGGTAAAGTTTGACGGTTTCCACATAGCAATGTACCACGCACCGCCGTCTATACCGCCAAGACTTAACAGCCACGCTGTAACAGTAGTACCAATATTTGCGCCCATTATTACGCTGATTGCCTGACGCAAGGTCATAAGACCGGAGTTTACAAAGCCTACCACCATAACGGTTGTAGCCGACGAGCTTTGAACAACCGCTGTAACGCCAAGACCTGTTAAAAAGCCTGCAAAACGGTTGCTTGTTAGTCGACCTAACAAGCTGCGCAAACCATTACCGGCGCTGCGCTCGAGTGAGTCGCCCATTACATTCATACCAAAAAGGAATAGGCAAAGACCCAAAATCAATTTTAAAATTTCATTAATACCCATAAGTCACCTCATAAATATAGTGTTAACAAAAATTAGAGCATAATGTTAATTCGCTTAACATTATGCTCATTGTAGCATATATTTATTTTTTGTGGTGTTAATCCTATGTTAATCTTTTTTTTCGTCTTCTATTACCTGAGACTCTGCCTGTGGTAATATTTCCTCAGAAAAATCATTTAAAACAAAATCGCTGTTTGCTGTATGGGTATATTCATCGTCGTAATCATCGCGCGAAGCTGCAATTTTAACAATAAGAATAATTGCTGCAGCAATCAAAACAACAGCCGCGAAAACAATTATTGCAAACACAATCTTGCCGGTTTTGTTCATATTGGTAAACCAAGCAAATTTGCCGTCATTTTGCTGTGGCTCAGCATCGGTATCTTCGGCGTTTTCAACATTTAAAAGCTCTACAAAAAACGCCACTGCACGTTGCATTGTTCCCTCAATTACATCATAACGGTAGTACGCGCCCTCGGTCTGACCGGCAATATAGCAGTTATATATGCCAAAATCGCAAAGCGCCTCATCCTCGTATACAATTACATCAACCTCTACACCGTCAATAGTATCCTTTGTTAGCTTATAACCATTTGGTAGTTCTGTGGCAATATCAATTTTCTCGATAATATACATTGTATCGTTATCATATATATATGCCAATTTTGTAAAATTATCATTCTCGTCGCGCTTGTACCAAGCACCGTTTTCGCCATCAGCGTCGGTGAGCCAGCAAAGTTGGTATTTGCCCTTTTCATCATTTAAAACGGTAATTTCAGATTCTTTGCGTGTAGCGGTGCCCTGTGTAAAGCCGGTTGGAATTGTAATTCCTTCAAAATTATTAACTATTGTGTAATCAACATCGTTTATTATAACAAGCAAGGGGTTTGCATCGCGTGCAGCCTGCTCGGCATCGGCTGTTTCTTGCTCGGTCATACGCTTAATATTTACTGTATATGACTTTTTGCTGCCGTCAGCCGCGGTTACTGTAAGTGTGCGACTGTTATCGCCAACATTCAGCGCAAATGTACCGCCGCCTGTATAGGTGGCACCACCGTCGGCAACCGAGCCTGTAACGGTAATACTGTCGACGCTGTATTTTACAGTCGCGGTATAGTTTGTTGTATTAGGGTTAAATGCAGGTGACAAAGAGCCACTGCTTAATTTAATAGAAGAAAGATTTGCATTTGATGACGGCTTTGGGGTGATAACCTTAACTGCTGCCGAAGCAGCTGCCTTTGATGTTGCCTCACCTCCACCGAGAACAGACACCGATATATTGGAATTGCCTGCCGCAATAGCGGTAAAACTCAGTGTGTAAGAACTGGTTTTTGACGGCTTGGTCGCAGAAAATCCGTCGTCAACTATCTTTACGCTTCCATTACCAACATTATAATCAGCGCCCGAAACACTGTTAAGACGTAGCACGCTCGAATTGTAACTAACGTCTGCTTCAACTGCGTATAGTGTAGCATCGGCACTAAAGCGTACTGTTACGCTGAAGGTTTTGCCAACCTCATACTCACCCGCACCGCTTATTGTGGCGCTTGCCGCCGATACATTTAATGTAAGCGCCGACACTGTAATCGCTATAACAAAAATTAAAGATAATAAAGTTTTAAATGTCTTTTTCATTTCTTATACCTCAACCGATTGTTTTTACACCTAAAATATGCATTTTTATAGCAGCCAAGTCAACCGCATTTATTGCGCCGTCGCCGTTAACATCGCCGGCTTTTGCCGCGTTACCCTCAAGTTTTTTTACACCGAGAATATCCATTTTTACAGCCGCTAAGTCAACCGCGTTTATTGCTTCGTCACCATTAGTATCACCTTTTTTAATCACCGGTTCGGGTGGTGGTGTGGGAGTCGGGGTTGGCTCGGGAATTTGAGCAACACTTGGCGCGGCGCACGCCGTTTGCGGCATATCTTTAAACACGGGAATTGTGAAGGTTATAACCGCATCATTATTGGTAAGACAGCCTTTTTTAAGATAGTTTGCATTGGTCCATGCATCATATAAAGCCGAAGCGTACTGATGCCACCAGATTTTATTTACAACGTTAAAATCTTTGTAATAATATGTATCCTGTCCTACATCTATATATCCACTGGCGTATTTTTTTGAGCCTTCCACTATTGCCTTTGTACGACTATCCCAGCCCTCGTTTTTAGCATAAGTTAGCGCTGAAACGGTAATCTCATCTATGTTGGCGCCCGACGCGCCGAAATTAAAGAAATTGTAATAACCAACAAAATCTCCATAGGTGCCAGATATAATGTTAGTTTCACCCTTTGTGCCTTGCTCAACTATGATGGTAGCTGCTAAAACGTATGGACTAACCTTGCTTGATTTTGCGGCTTCTATTATATCCTCGATATACGCATCCCTATCGACTGCACCGTCATTGTTTTTATCATAACCGTTTTCTAAAAATGTACCCTTTATAACGGTACGCAAATTATCAACAGTTTTTTCATCTTCTTTATATGATTGTTGCATAAAAACAAATATTTTGCCTTCATCAAGTGAATTTCTTGGATCCATATAATACTCAATAGCCGCGCGTGAGGCGTAGGTCCAACGTGATTCAAGCGTTATCCACTTATCTGTCGTACTATCGTAAGCACGCATATCTCGCCACTCGTTGCCGCCATATGTAAACTCTACCCATTTGCGTGTGTCCTTCACATTAGAAACACCGTACTGTGCTTCAATCGCCGATTTAAAGCTCAAATCAATATTATGCGCCACAAACTGCCAGTTGGGGTATTTAGAGTGTAATGCCCTTAAAGCGTCACGATAGCTTTCAGGGAAATTCTCGAGATTTTTTTCGAAATCCTCATCATAAACATAGTCGTCACTCGACGGGGGAAAAGAAATATAAGCACCATATACAAATCCCTCGTATTCGCTGTACTTTATCTTATACCAGGTCTTTGTGCCGTCGGCTTCTGCCTGCTCACCCTCAACCGATGAAAGCACTATAACCGATACATTAGAGACACGCGCCAAAACAGACGAGGTTTTTGTGTTGGGTTCTGTGCGTATTGCAACATTTGTGCCTATTATATTAGCTGCTTTTTGCTCTGCCGAAACTGTAAATGTAAGGCTGCAAACAAAAATGATTATACATAAAACGACGCTTAAAATTCTTTTGAATTTCTGCACTTTTAAAAATTCACCCCAAACGGATAATATCCCATTTTATTACAAGATATATTATATATTTTATGTCGTATTATGTCAACCGAAAAAAATTGGGTAGAGGCTGTATGCCTCTACCCAATTTTTACTGTTTTAATTTTTCTATGGCCTTTATGACGGCATCATTATCGGGTGTTATTAAAAGTATAACAAAATCACCATCAACTAATATTTCAGATTCATTCATAAGCTTTTCAAATTGTGGGTCGTATGCCGCTTTATCGCCTGCCGCAAGAGTTTGCTTTCGCCTTTCAAAAAGTGATACCAATTTTTGAGTATCCTCGCTACTCTTTGCCTTCAGTACCGAAATTTCAAAGGTGTTGTTGTCGGCGCTGTAATACAACGCATAATCAGAAATCAAATCAAATTCCTTACACTCGTCGAAAATTCCGTCCGACCACATAGACATAGAAAATGTGTCTAAATCTATATTGCCTTTAATATAAGTTTTGTTGTTCTCATATGGCTTTACTGCCTTAGCCGCATTTAAAATTTGCTCGGCTGTTATATCACCGCCAAAGCCTTTGCTTTGCCCGCAAGCCGCACATAATAAAAGTGATAAAACCACGCAAGATATAATTAAAGTTTTAAGTGTTTTTTTCATTAGTTTGCCGCCATTCTTAAATAAGATAAATTTTTAGTGCTTGAAAATTCAGTAATACATTCGAGTATTAAAACACAATCAAAATTTTCATTTTTCACTAATTGCTGCACATTATCGTTATAATAACGCAAATCTATGAGTGTCAAGTCATAATGAATAGCCAAAAACGGCGCTATGCTATCAGCAAAGCTGTCGCGAATTATAAGCATTTTAGGCTTGCTTTCGCCCGACGAAATATCAACTCGAGCGTGATTTCCACCAAGAAAAACAGCATATTGGTCGGCAGTTTCAAGGCGTGAAAAATCGTAAAGACCTATTTGCTTGCCGTCGGCAATTACATTATAATCGGCATCACCGTTATATCTGAATAATGTAATCTCGTCCTTTGGTGTAAGATAAAAAGCAGACGAGCGCATTGACGTGCCACAAAAATCGGATGATACCGTATCAACCTTAAAAAAGTTCTTGTTTTTCGGCGTATAGCCAATTACCTCGCCTAATAATTCGTAGGCTTGGTATGCGCCAAAGGTGGTATAATGATGGTCGGTGCGGTAGTAGTTATTTTGCTCGCACAAAGGCCCGTAAAGATTAGGTGCAGTAAGCTTTAGCTCTTTGGCAAGAACATAATAATCCTGCCAGAGTTTTTGCTCTTGCGTAGCGTTATAGCTTTTTGGCAAATTTTCAGCAAACACGTCTGCCGTGCTCGGAACAATACCCAAATATAACGGCACAGCTATTGCGTTTTCGAACTCTTTTACCGCATTAAAATTATCTTGCAACCGATCGCCCTCAACATTTTTTGCAATGAGGGTATTGTTATTGCCATAAATTACACCGTTGTTCTCACGCTTGCCAAGCAGTAGTTCACTGTAGGCCTTTACAGCAACAAATGTATCCCTTGCAGGAAATTGGTCGCTTATATATTCACCTAAGTCGGCAGTATAGCTGCCCGCAAACAAGTCTTTAATGCTAAAAGTTGGCATTGCTTTAAGCGCACGGTTTTCAGCCTCTGACATTTCTCGGTCGGGAATTATTAAAAATGCGCATGCAAATATTGCAACTACCAATGCACAAGATATTATTGTTATAATGTTTATTTTATTTTTCATAATTTATGCAAAATTCGTAAGTCTGACATCTTTATTGTTAAGCATAACCTTAATCAAATTTCTCTCTGACACAATATAAACCACATAGTCAGGTTTATTACTTGATATTGCACTGACAACGCTTGTATAATCACCCTCGGCGAGCCAATTTACCTTTGAAAAACGGTCGTTCACCATATCGTAAGCTGTTCGACCAAATGAGTCGCGCACTATAACAGCAGTAGGCAAACCTGCGCCTGCGGAATTAATTTCGGTTTTTGCGCTCTCGTTATCCTTGGTTAAGTATATACTTTTTTTGCCGCGTGTAATTTTACTTAAAGTATCAGTTGGCATTTTGAGATTATAAAGGGTTGTAAGCTCCTTAATTCCTGTAAGCGAGGTTTTGCCGCTGTTTTTACCGGCAGTGCTGTAATTTTCGAAGCCTTGATTATCATTAAACGAAAACAGTGAATCACCGCCGTACAACTCGGTGGTATAAAATCCCATATCACTGACACTGCGTGGTTTTGCAGACGGATGCTTTGCGCTTATGTGATTCATAAGCTCGTAAACACCCCAATATGCGCCGTAGGTGGTCCAGTGTGAGTCGGTATGACTGTAAATTTTGTATCCGTCACCGTCATTTTTATGAGACTTCATAGTGTCAAGCGGGTATATAACCTTAGCGCCGCACTGTGCCGCTATGCTGCTAAACGCCTTATATATACTCTCGCCTGTAGCGGCTTTATACTCACTCGGCACAGTTTCGGGATAAACCGCCGCGGATGAGGGTACCACAAGATATATGACCTCGGCATTTACATTTTTAGCCGCATTAACCGTTTCGCTCATATTATGTTCTGCAAAATTCTTTAAATTGCTGTCAACAACATTTGAAAGACTATAGCTTAAAAGAGAACTGTAAAAATGGATACGACTGTCCTTTCCAAAGGTCACCTGATAGTCGGTCGAGGTTTGCATATTGGGTTGCTGGGCATTATAAATAGCATACAAGCTCACCTTTTTAGACAGTTCCTTGCCGCTTTGCTTACACTGCATTTCAAGGTTAACACTTTCGGTTATTTTAATCTGCCCTAAAAAATAGCTTTCTTCTTTACCTTTTGCAGGTATGATTTTGGTTTCGGTAATACTAAGGCCCCCCACACGCACATACTCGGTGTCTATTGGGCAGACGCCACCTACCGCATAAACGCCAGGTGCAACTGCAGCGCAAATTGTAACTCGGGGCTTTTGACTTAGGTTTAGGTCAAGTTCTTCCTGCGAAGAGATAACCGAGCTGTTATCCAGTGGTGATTGCTCACTTGAAGTACTTGATACCGTAGCATTACTGCTTTCTTGTGAAACTTGGGTATTGGAGTTATCAACGCTTTCAACACTAGTGTTGTCAATATATTCGGTTGTGTGCTGAATTTCTACCGTGCTGGATAATTCATCATCCGATGTCTCACGACAAGCACAAAGGCCAAAAATCAGAACAAGTGACATAACCAAAGCTGTAACGCGTAAAAGATTTTTCATTATTTTATCCTCCTAAAATCTGAAATACAAAAACGGATTGTATGACGAATCCACAAGATATGCCGTGCAAAGCAACAACACAAGCGGTAGCGCTATGCACATTATTACTTTAAATATAGTTTTATCACAAAGTTTGCAATAAATTTTGTGTGGCAGCTTAGTAGAGCCTACTACTAAAACCGCCAAAAACAGCAGTGAACGCACAAAATCATAAAACGCATTGCCCGATACAAGCGGGGATGCAAACAGGCTTTGTAAATATTGCATTGGGTTTTCAAGATCGCACCAAATAAATATAAACCAACCAAATAAAATTAATACAATAGCATAAAAGTGAGAAATAAATCTTGGTAATTTATCAAGCAGCCTACCCAAAAACGCCTTTTCTATTATTAAAATTACGGCAAAGTAAAGCCCCCATAACACAAAATTCCAACTCGCACCGTGCCAAAGGCCTGTTAAAAACCATACGATTAAAAGATTTAAAAAAGTTCTGCCTTTGCCCTTGCGGTTGCCGCCAAGCGGTATGTAAACGTATTCTCTAAACCACGTAGATAAGGTTATGTGCCACCTGCGCCAAAAGTCCGTAATGCTTTTTGATATGTATGGGTAATTAAAGTTTTCGGGAAAACTGAAACCCATCATACGCCCAAGTCCTATTGCCATATCGGAATAGCCCGAAAAATCAAAATAAATTTGAAACGCAAAGAATATGACGCCCATCCAAGAGCCCAATACGCTTGGAGTATCGCTTACGCCCTGTACAAAGCTTTCGTAAAATGCACCTGCCGTATTTGCAAGCAAAACCTTTTTTGCAAGTCCGCACAAAAAACGCTTTATGCCGTCCGCCGCGTTTTGCAAAGTGTGCGAACGCTCTCGCAAGGCGTCATCTACATCACGATAACGAACAATAGGTCCCGCTATAAGCTGCGGAAACATTGTAACATACGAGCCAAATGTAGCAATATTTTTTTGCACCCGCGCCTCGCCTAAATACACGTCTAACGTGTAAGACATTGTCTGGAAGGTGTAAAAAGAAATGCCCACGGGTAAAGATATGCCAAGCGGTTTTAGGTTTGATAATGCAGGTATCAGCGCCAAGTTTTCTATTATAAAATCGGCATATTTAAAAAATCCTAATATACTTAAATTTATAACAATGCTGGCAACAAGCGCGGCTTTTGCCCTTTTGGGTGCCGATTGCCTATATTTACCTACCAACCTTCCACAAGTGTAATCGACTGTGATTGACAGCAGCATTATCCATATATACGACGGCTCGCTCCAGCCGTAAAACAAAAGGCTTACTACAAGCAAGGCGAAATTTCGTGCCGCCAAAAATTTTGACGGTATTAAAAAATAAATAAGAAGAACAGCAGGCAGATAAAAGAATATAAATTCAAGTGATGAAAATACCATATTGCTATCCTCCTTTTTAAATTGCATCTTATAAAAACATAATACCCTTTTTGCCTTGTTTTTGTCAAGACGAAAAGGGTATTGTTACAATATTGTAATCTATTTGATTTTTCTTGCTTCTATATAAAAGCGTTTATCGTCGGCGTGCCCCATAGAAAATGTTTTTCTTGGCAGTGAACCGTCAGCATTTACAGCTTCGAAAAGCTCGCTTTTTTGCATACCGCCAAAGATAAAGCCTATTGCATTTGGGCGTGATGCTAATTTTTTAAGCGAATCTTCACCGTGAATATAGTCAATTTCTGCCTCGGGATGATTTTTTATATATTCATCAAGGAAGGCTTGCAATGTGCCAACTGCTAATTTAGCGGTTGGGTTTACACCGATTTCTTTTACGGTATTACCGTAAACACATGTGAATTTTTGTGTGCCCTCGCCCAAGGTTTTAACAAGCTCGTCAAGCAATTCTTCTGGATTTATGCCAAATACAACGCGGTAAATCGGCTCAAACTGTAGCGCTGTGTCGTGAATATTTACAATCTCGGTAAGCGCATAGCGTGATGCTTCGGTTTTGTTTAGATTATAACATTCTTTTGCAGTAGCAAGTGAGTGATTGCCGTCACCTACACAGAACAAAAATCCGTCATTTTGCTGTTTTAAGCTATCAAACTGCGACAAAACAAAGTTCTTCGCCGGCGCATTTAAAAGATAACCCTTTATACTACCCGCATTACACATAAGTGTAAAATCGTAAACCTTTTCAAAATCGCTTTTATTAGAATCAAGATACGAAAAAACAGTGTTTTTTGCATCATCAAAAAGCAGCATTACGTGAGGAAGCTCAAGCGGCGCATTTTTACGAATTTCTACACGGGGCGGAATGCGTGACAGCACCGTTTGCTCGGTGGCGCGAATTTCGGCAGTTGTGCCTGCGTGATAGTCATAGCTTTCAAGGTCTATTTTGCCCACTATACCTCGTCGGCATTTACCGTCGGATTGAATACGCTCGACATAGATAAGGCTGTCGGGATATTCACAAAAAACATTGCTGTCAAGGTAGGCTTGCATATTTTTATTTATTTTTTCTATTCTTTCACTATTATCAGCCGAAAGATAAACCTCGGGCAAAACAATATTTAAAGCCGACGGTTTATCGCCTGCGGCAGCCGTTACCTCTTCCCAATATTCAGGCTCGGAAGTGTATTGGTCACAAGCAATAACTGCCCAATTTTCAAAATCACATTTTGGCAAAAGAATATCTGCCGGTGAAAAAGAATGGTTATATTTCATAATTTACCTCATTAATAATATGAAAATTCTATCGAATCAATGTGGTCCTCTGCAGTATCAATATAAATTGTAATACCGCTGCGACGGTCTTTTTCGGTTATAAACCAATCAAGATAATACTTGTTTTCAGAAACACAATAAAAATGTGACGGAGAACCCAAACGCTCAATTATGTCGGTTATAGCTGACACATTGTTTACACCGTTTACAAAAAACTGTCCGTACGGGGCATTGGCATCAATAACATTTTCTTTAATGATAAATTTAACTATTGGGCACTTTTTAAGTGATACCGACGATTTTTTGTTATTATAAAAAACTGCTGTTAATTTTTTGTCGTACTCGTTAATAAATTCTACGGTCATTGATTTGCCCGCCAAAATTTGAGAATCTTCATTATATTCATCAGACAAAACAAGTGACCAGCCGTCTTTGGTAAGATTTTTATATGATGACGGCACACTTAACGAACTGCCTACATAGGTGATTTTATATTCAAAATCCTCACCCAAATAAATATCTGCATAATTTTCTTCATCATAAAGACTTATATCAAAATAGGTAGGCATTACGCTGTCATCCGACTTTATTTCGGGTATTTTAATCTCCTTGCCAGAGTCTTTAGAATCTTCCGCTTTTTGTTCTTGCTTTGCAGATGATTTGCCGTAATTTTCATCAAATTTTTCACAAGCCGCAAGGCTCAGCAAACACACACAACACAAAATCAAACTTAATATTTTTTTCATTAGCTTGCCTCCTATATCAATCTAACAATTTAACATCATTTAAAATAGCATCTTTTAGAGCCTCTACCGACTCGAATTTTTGCTCTTCTCGCACAAATTCGAGTAGCTCGGTCTTTATATTTTTGCCGTAAATATCACCCGAGAAATCTTTTATAAAGGTTTCGCAACCAACCGTCTCGGTCTTATATGTTGGGCGTACACCAATGTTGGTAATTGCCTTATACTGCTTGCCGTCTACCGTAATTCGCGATATATAAACGCCGCGCTTTAATTCAACTAAATTGTTTGGGTAATACTGATTTGCGGTAGGAAAACCTAAAAGTCTTCCGCGAGCATCGCCGTGCATAACAGGTGCCGTAAAAGAAAATCCGCCGTAAATTTGTTTTGCGGCCTCTTTTATATTACCCTTACGCATGAGATTTCGTATTTTGGTAGCCGATACCGTGACACCCTCTTGTGTCACAGGTGGAACGCAGATAAATTCTATTTTATTTTGCTCGCAAAAGTTTTTGAGCGCTTGCGTGTCACCAACAGCATCTTTACCAAAGCGGTAGTTAAAACCGCACACTATTCTGTCAGGATTATATTCTTGCTTTAAATGTTCAAGATAATCGGCAGCTTCAATATTCTTAACATCATCAAAATCCTGCATTACAACCTTGTTTATTCCCAATTCTTTGAGTCTGTTTTCACGGTCACAGGGCAAAATAAGTAGTTCGGGCTTACCCAAAATCACATTTTTAGGCGGTATGGAAAATGTCACTGCAACACTAAAAAAACCTTTTGCTTCTCTAATTACGGCGCGATGACCTGCGTGAAGACCGTCAAAGGTGCCAAGTATTATTGCAGTTTTCATTTTTACACCTACCTATCTACTAAACATTCTATTTTTAAAAGGTTTGTACCGGCTTCGGCACGACCAAGCCCTAAAAATCTTTCACCAAAATACACCCTATAAGCTGCGCTATCTTTAAAACCGTTAAACCTTATTCGGTCAAGACTAAGCGCACCACCGTTGCAAAAACGCACTGCCTGCTTTTCGCTTATTTGTATTTTGGGCATATATTCCACCACCAAGTCACACGGTAGAATATAATTTGCTATATTCTCGGGTGTGAGATCGTCTAAATTCACACACTGACTAAGGCTAAAGCCTGCGGTTTTAGTGCGGCATAGTCTTGTAAGTGTTGCGCCACAGCCGAGTGACTTGCCTATATCGCGACAAAGAGAGCGTATATAAGTGCCCTTTGACACGGTGGTATCTATATCAAATTCGTTTTGATTGTTTAAGCCTGAGATTTGTTCAAGTGAAAAAACCTCAATTTCGCGAGCGGGTATTTCTGCCGTTTCTCCGCGGCGCGCAAGCTCATACATCCGCACACCGTTTTGCTTTATTGCGCTAAACATTGGCGGTGTTTGCATCTGCTTGCCCTTAAATTTT
Source organism: Acutalibacteraceae bacterium (assembly GCA_045539695.1). Classification (GTDB taxonomy): domain Bacteria; phylum Bacillota; class Clostridia; order Oscillospirales; family Acutalibacteraceae; genus UBA737. Next base: position 18,032 of record JAZQFX010000001.1, on the reverse strand, counting down.
TCTAAAACAGAGTTAAGGTTTATATCACTATCAATCTCGCTTTGTGATATTACATTTCCCGTAATATCGCAAGTGTCGGTGGCAATCCCTAATTTCACTGTTGCAGAATAAGATTTGTCAGCATCTATTAGATATTGCGACAAAACGGTAGCCCTGCCTATAAGTATCGGTAAAACACCCGTAGCCATTGGGTCAAGCGTGCCGGTATGGCCAACCCGCTTTTCACCCGTTAATCTCTTAACTCGCGCCACAGCACCAAACGAGGTTATACCCTGCGGCTTATTCAGCAGTAGCAGTCCAAGCATGCTTTTCCTCCATCTGCTGTTTTATAGCATCTAAAATCTTGCCCTTAACCTCAGACAAACTGCCGCAAATTACCACCGCCGCCGCATTTTTGTGACCGCCGCCGCCAAGAGATTTGCATATTTCTGACGCATTAAGCGGCTCGTATGTTCTAAGAGATGCCTTGTAAGCATCGCTGCCGGTCTGCTTAATTGTAACACCCGCAATTACACCGTCTACACTGCGTGAAATGTCGGTTATACCCTCAAGGTCAGGACCGCAGCAGCCTGTTTTTTCCTGCATAGCGGCAGTAACCGTCAATATAATACATTTATCGTCGAAATGATATTCTGCGGTGTCAAGCACCATTCGCTCAAGTGTTAACAAATTTTTGCTTTTGGTATCAAACATTATCTTGTTAATAACGTCCGCCTCAATGTTATAGTCGTATAAAGCAGCCGCTATTTTATGTGTTTTTGCAGTAACACACGAATATTTAAAGCAACCTGTATCGGTAGCAATACCTGTATAAAGTGCCTTGGCCGTTATATCATCAAGCTTAACATTCAAAGCATCGAGAAGTTCATATATTATTTCGCAGGTAGCCGAAGCTTCTGCATCAAGATAAAGCGCCTTTGCAAATCTTGTGTTAGATATATGATGGTCAATGTTAATATCGACATTATCGCCAAATTCACACTCTAAAGAACCAAGTAAACGCTTATCGGCAATATCAACCGCAACTATAACCGCATCATCGCGGTTAATATGATCGGTTTCACATAAAAAATATGTGAATTTTTGCGGTATTATATCGGGGCAGACTACCTCTGCGTTCTTGCCTAATCGCTTAAGTCCGTAATACAGCGCATAGCCTGCACCCAACGTATCTCCATCAGGTGAAGCATGGGTAAGAATAACAAAATTATCATTCTTTTTAAAGAATTTAGCTACATTTTTAAGTGTTAAATCAACACATTGTTTATTGTCCATTGTGTGTCACTTCCTTTCGTGACGTTCTTTTGTTTTATTTATCAAAAGACTCTATAATTTTTGAAATATGAGCGCTGTTTTCGATTGAGTTATCGGCAATAAAGCGAAGCTCAGGCACTTTGCGAAGCTTGAGTCTGAGTCCTAGTTCGCGGCGGATATAACCCGCCGCGGACTTATTAAGTGCCTTTACCGATTCTTCGGTCTTTTCACTGCCTTCAATAGCGCTTACATAAACAGTGGCATAAGACATGTCGCCCGAAACATCAAGCTTTACTATGCTTAACATCTTGCTTACACGCGGATCCTTTACCTCGCGCAAAAGCTCAGACAAGCAAAGTCTTATATCACTGGTTACTCGGTTAATTTTAAATCCTGCCATTAGTCCTTATATTCCTCCATAATAAAGGCTTCAAAAACATCGCCCTCTTTAATATCGGCAAATTTTTCAAGACCTATACCACATTCATAGCCCTGCGCTACCTCTTTAACGTCATCCTTAAAACGACGAAGTGATTTGATAGCATCTTCGCTTATTACTATGCCGTCGCGAACAACACGAATTTGGCAAGCGCGGGTAACCTTACCGTTTGTAACGTGACAGCCCGCAATGGTGCCAACATTTGAAATCTTGTAGGTATCACGAACCTCAACAGTACCAAGTATAACCTCACGGAATTTAGGTGCAAGCATACCCTTCATAGCAGCTTCGATTTCTTCAATAGCCTCATAGATTACGCGATATGTTCTAACATCTACACCGTCACGCTCGGCAGTAGCCTTTGCAACTGCGTCGGGACGCACGTTAAAGCCTACAACAATAGCGCCTGAAGCCTGCGCAAGCATTATGTCAGACTCGTTGATAGCACCAACACCGCCGTGAATAACGCTAACCTTAACCTCATCATTAGAAAGCTTCTGAAGGCTGTCTTTAACTGCCTCAACACTACCCTGAACGTCGGCTTTAACAATGATGTTAAGCTCTTTGAGGTCACCGTCGCTAAGCTGGCTAAAGAGGTTATCAAGTGTAACCTTTTCTTTAGAACTGAATAATTCATTCTTAATCTTTTCTTTACGCTGTTCAACAAGCTCACGCGCAAGACGCTCGTCAGATACAGCGTCAAAACCATCACCTGCATCAGGTGTTTCGGCAAGACCTGTAATCTCTACAGGAACAGATGGGCCTGCGCTCTTTACTACCTTGCCGTTTTCATCGGTCATTTGACGAACACGACCAACGGCAGTGCCTGCAACAATTATATCACCTGCGTTGAGTGTACCGTTTTGCACAAGAAGCGTAGCAACAGGGCCGCGGCCTTTGTCAAGACGTGCTTCAATTACAACGCCCTTTGCGCGACGGTCGGGGTTAGCCTTAAGCTCGAGCATTTCGGCTACGAGCAATACGTTTTCAAGCAGGTTGTCGATACCGTTGTGTGTCTTTGCAGATACCGGAACACATATAATGTCACCGCCCCATTCTTCAGGAACGAGTGAGTGCTCGGTAAGCTGTTGCATAATTCTATCGGGGTTGGCTTCAGGTTTATCCATCTTATTAATTGCAACAATTATTTGAACCTCGGCTGCTTTTGCGTGGTTTATAGCCTCAATTGTTTGTGGCATAATACCGTCATCGGCAGCTACTACAAGGATTGCAATATCGGTAGCCATAGCGCCGCGCTGACGCATAGCGGTAAACGCTGCGTGTCCGGGTGTGTCAAGGAAGGTAATGTCCTGACCCTTGCACTTAACGCGGTAAGCACCTATGTGCTGTGTAATACCGCCGGCTTCTGTATCGGTAACGGCAGTGTCACGAATAGCGTCAAGCAAGGATGTTTTACCGTGGTCAACGTGACCCATTACAACTACAACAGGGCTGCGAGGCTTGAGGTCCTCAGCAGAGTCCTCGGTTACGTCCATAATCTTTTCTTCAATTGTTACTACTACCTGTCGCTCAATCTTTGCGCCCATTTCGGTAACAACGATTTCAGCGGTATCATAGTCAATAACCTGGTTTACAGTTGCCATCATACCAAGCTTAAGAAGCTCTTTTATAACCTCGGCTGCTGTCTTTTTCATAGCAGCGGCAAGCTCGCCTACAGTGATTTCATCACCAACAGTAACGGTAATAGGAGTCTTCTTTATGCGTTCAAGCTGCATACGGCGCAGCTTATCTGCCTCGGTTTCACGCTTTGCGCCTTGCGGACGCTTATAATCCTGTGATTTTTGCTTAATCTTTTGCTTGCGTGAGTAGTTATCGCGCATAGAGTTTGCAGGCGCAATATTCTCGTATTTTTCGTTGTATTTTTCGATATTAACGTTAGATGTGCGCATATCAACGTTGCGAAGCTGAGCAGGACCGCGATTTGGAGCCTCGCCACCCTTTTTCTCCTTTTTAGGAGGAGCCACAAGCGGACCGTCGTATGGCTTGGTTTCTTTCTTTTCTGGAGCCTTTTTGGATTCTTCTTTCTTGGGTTGCTCCTTCTTAGGTTGCTCTTTTTGTGGCTGTTCCTTCTTGGGCTCTGCCTTTTTGTTTTCAGCCTTTACTTCAACCTTTGTTTCAACCTTTGTTTCAACCTTTGTTTCAGGCTTGCTCTCTTTTTTGGGCTCCGCTTTTTTAGGCTCAGGCTTTTTGTCGGCCGTCTTTGCCGATTTTTCTTCTGTTTTTGCCTTGGGTGCTTCTTTCTTTTCGGGGGCTTTACCCTCGGCCGCTGCAGCAGCAGCCTTTAGCTGCTCAAGTATCGCCATTTGCTCGGCAAATTTTCTATCCTTTTCGTCCTGCTTTTTCTTGGCAGCAGCAGCGCGCGACTCAGCGCCCATTGCAAAATAATCATCAAAGCTTTTAACGGCGTTTTTCTTTGTTATTGCATCAAACACCATAGCAATCTCGTTTTCGATAAGCACAGTCGAAGATTTTTTCTCTTCGCCTGTAAGGGTGCCTACGAGCGCTATAAGCTCTTTTGAAGGCATATTAAAATCTTTAGCTAAATCGCTTATTTTATATCTGTTTATCATTTAAGTTCCTCCCTACATTAATGGCTGACAGCAAGCCGTCACCGAACGAAGCATCGTTTACCGATATTATTCCGCATTTGCGGCCTACCGCGTGCGATATGGTTTCTATACTATAGTCGTTTAAAATAATTGCTTTTTTTTCAAACTTATCACTAAAAAACAACACTTCTTTTTGACTTTTGGGTGATATGTCGTTTGCTATCAGAACAAGTTTTGCTTTCTTTTGTGAAAGCGCGGTTTTTGTGGCGTCAAAACCGTATGAAAGTTTGCCTGCCTTTGCAGCAAAGCCGAGCAAGGTCAAAATTTTATCATTCACTGTGCCTCACACTCCTCGGCGAGCTGTGAATAAATTCCTTTGTCTATAGGCATTGAAAAGGTGTGCGCCAATGCGTTTATCTTTTCAGCTTTTTTTAAACAATCGCCGCATTTACAAATATATGCACCGCGACCTGAAAGTTTATTTGTTTTATCAATAACTATCTTGTCGTCAGGCGTTTTTACTATGCGGTAAAGCTCTGCCTTTGGTTTCATTTGGCGGCAGCCTATACACATTCTAAGCGGTATCTTTTTTGCTGACAAAGTGTAAACTCTCCTTTAATACGTTTTTCTTTTAATTATTCGCCGAAAAATCCGCTTTCGGGGTGAATATCTATCTTCCAGCCTGTAAGCTTAGCAGCAAGACGAACGTTTTGACCCTTGTTGCCGATGGCGAGTGATAGCTGTGATTCGGGAACACGGGCAACACAAACCTTTGGATCGGCGCTCTGAATTGTTAACGAAACAACCTTTGCAGGTAAGAGCGACTCACTGATAAACTCTACGGGGTCTTCACTGTATTTTACTATGTCGATCTTTTCGCCGGCAAGCTCTTCAACAATTTTGTTTACACGAGCACCACGCTGACCGATACAAGCGCCAATAGCATCAATCTCGGTATTTTCACACCAAACTGCCATTTTTGTACGCGCGCCTGCCTGACGGGAAATCGACTTGATTTCGATAGTGCCGTCAAAAATTTCGGGAACCTCAGTTTCAAACAAACGCTTTACAAGACCCGGATGTGTGCGAGAAAGCATTATGCGAGGACCACGGTCGGTTTCTTTAACATCTACAACATAAACCTTGATGTGATCACCTTCGTTTATAACCTCATCGGGAACCTGCTCAGCTTTTGGAAGCACAGCCTCGTTATGTCCGATTTCAACAACTGCGTTACCTGTTTTTGGGTCAACGCGTTTAACAAGAGCTGTTACAACCTCACGGTTGTGGCTCTGGAATTCTGCAAGTGCTTGACCGCGCTCAACCTCTTTTACACCCTGACGGAAGTTGTTTTTAGAATTTTGAGCTACAATTCTGCCAAACTTTTTAGGGTCAAGCTTAATGTCAACAAAACCGTTTTCTACAGATTTTGCATCAATAGCGATAGCGTCCTCTTTACTTATTTGAGTGTATGGGTTTTCAACCTCATCAACAATTTCTTTGCGTGCGGTAACGCTGAAAACCTCATTTTCAACATCAATTACGCAAGATACTATTTCGTTGCCGCCAAAGTCTTTACGAGCTGCAACTGTAATAGCCTCGGCAATTTTGTCGGCAATAAATTCACAGGGAACACCTTTTTCCTCACCCATAAATCTTATTGCTTCAAAAAGCTCTTTGTTTTCCTTTTTTTCTTTTGCTGTCATTTTTACTCGTGCCATTTTTCAAATTACCTCTATTCTTAATATGTTTTAAAATGCTTCAAAAATATATACCTTTGAAAAAGAACCTTTTTCAAAAATTGTTTCCTGACCATCAATCTCAACCGTTAAATCACCGTCATATTTTTTAAGTGTGCCAACAAATTCTTTTTTGCCATCAATTGCTTTAAAGAGTTTAATTTTAATCTCCTTGTCGATTGCATACTCAAAATGATGCGGTCTTACTATCTCACGTTCGGTACCGGGAGAGCAAACCTCTAAATAATAAGAGCAATCAATTGGGTCTGCCTCGTCAATTACGGGGTCAACCGCGTGGGAAACATCGGTGCAGTCGTTAATGCTTATACCCTCTGGCTTATCAATAAAAATGCGCAAATAATGTGATGCTCCCTCTTTTACAAAGCGAACATCCCACAAACTTACGCCGCACGACTCTACCGTGTCTTTTACAAGGTCATAAACCCTATCGGCTATACTTGCCACTGTCATTCCTCCAAAATCAAAGTGAGCGGACTTGCGTCCACTCACCTTTCTAAAGTTATTCGTTACACTTATTATAACACAATTTTTAATAAAATCAAGTGTTTTTTTAATTGGTTGATATTACGGCAATAAAACATTCTTTAAAAATAAGTGTTGCATTATTTTTGACTGATAACCACATTGATTGCATTATAAAAATCAACATAATTATCTATATCAAAAACTCCTGTTATCAAAAACAAATCGTCTATCGGAGGTTTTGTCACCGTAAAAGAATAAAGCTTTTGGGTTAAATAGTATACCGTAAATTCCTCTCCAATACCGTCAGAATAAGCCTTTTCGAGCTTTGATAAGCCCTCTTGATTTAACCAGATTTTAACATCGGCTGAATTTGAATCGTCAGAGTAATTAAGGTAATAATCAACAACATAAATATCACTGTCGGAAATCACGGTTTTACCGTTTGAATCAACCACTCTGAAGCAGGGTGTCACTTCGTATGAAGTGTTTGAATCGGTCCCCTTGCTTTGCGCGAACAACCAAGCAAACAAATCTCTGTCAGCGTAAGCATAGTTCCACGCGTCATGTTTAACATCTAAAAGCGGAAAAAGTTCTACCTTTTGTCCGCCTGCGGCTACAATAGAATTATACATTCTTTGGGAGCTTGAAAACGATACCGTAGGATCAGCCGTACCGTGATAAATCCTTATAGGTATATCCTTAAACGCTGCGCCATTGTCGGTGTTACCAAAGCCACACAGGGGAACTCCCGCGGCAAAGATATCTCCGTAATGCTCTAATATCTCCCACGTTGCGTAACCTCCCATAGAAAGTCCTGTTACATATATGCGGTTTTTATCACAGGAATAATCCTGTTGTATTTTGTTTAGCAAATGCAACGCGCTTCCTAAAGTGCCTCTTTGATCTCCATAACTCTCGCGATCAAGATTCCACCATTCTGCCGTTTGCGGACATAAAAGGATAGCATTCGATATGTAGTCACCATTACAAGCAAACATATTTTTAATATTATTAAGATGTGATACATTATCCGTTCCCAATTCGCCCGCACCATGCAAAAACAAAATAAGTGGGTATTTTTTAGTTGGTGAATAATCATCCGGTAAGAACAAGCAATATTTTAACGTGTTACCGTTTTCTGAGTCAAAAAAGGTATCTTTTATGGGAATTGGCATACTGAACCTATTTTTATATGAATATACTTGTGTTACCTTTTCAGGACGAGAAACCTTATTGTCATCTGCTCTCGAATCACTTGAATTGTTTTGTGTTATATCAGAAGAATCGTTTAAGCCGGTTTCTTGGGTATCAGGCACACTTGAGCTGCCTTTATCCACTTCCGTCAAGCTTTCATAAGATGCAATAATATCATTAGATACGGCATCGTGACTACTGCTTTCCTTATTTGAAGAATTTGCTGAGGCAATCACTTTGTTTTTATCAAATTTATTTTTATTAGCACCTTTTGAAAGATTGATAGCAGCAATAATAAAAAAAACAATTGCAATCACTAATACCGATATGCTGATAATTATCAGTATTGTATTTTTGTTCACCTTTGTTTTACCGTTATCCATCCTTTTTTCTCCTATATAGCCAAATGCACCGTGTCAACAAAACGCAAAGTACGCAATTACCGCGATACCCAAAATTATACGATACACACCAAACGCTTTAAAATCGTGTTTTTTGATATAAGATACTAAAAATTTGATTGCAAGAATTGATACCACAAAAGATACAGCACAGCCGATAAACATAATAATAATTTCATCGGTTGTAAAGACAAAACCGTCCATAAAGAATTTGAGTAGCTTTATAGCGCTGGCACCAAACATTGCGGGGATACCCAAAAAGAATGAAAATTCTGCCGCAACGGTGCGCGAAGTGCCCAAAAGCGACGCGCCCAAAATGGTTGAGCCGCTGCGTGAGGTGCCGGGTACTAACGACAAGCACTGAATAAGACCTATGTAAAGCGCCGTAAGATAGGGCATTTTATTAAGGTCGGTAATTTTTTCTTTTTTCTTTAGGTTTTCTATAACTATAAAAAGAACGCCGTAAACAATAAGCGCGCCCGCCACAACAAATGCTCTGGCGTCACCCGTCAGCATTTCGTCAATCTGGTCATCAAAGGCAAGGCCTATTATTGCCGCCGGAACACTTGCAATAAGTATTTTTACCCAAAGCAAGATTTTGTCTATATTAACAATTTTTTCGCCCTCGGCACGCTTAAAATTAAACGGCCACAGCTTACCCCAAAACAGTATTACTACCGCCAAAATTGCACCAAGCTGAATAACCACCAAAAAGATGTCCATAAACTCGTCACGAACATTAAGCTTCATAAACTCGTCAACCAAAATCATATGGCCTGTGCTGCTTATGGGTAACCATTCGGTAATGCCCTCGACAATGCCGAGTATTACCGTTTTAATTATTTCAAAAATATTTGGCATATATGTACCTCATTAAATTTGCAGGGCGCATTATACGCCCTGCAATATTTTTTAATTATTTTTTGCCTACAAGTTCTTTATAAAGTCCTATATATGCACCCGCTGATGCGCCCCAGCTGTTGTTACAGTTCATACCACGACGACGGAGTATATCCCAACCCTTTTTGTCGCTATAGCCCTGTAATGCGCGCCAAACTGACTCTTGCATTTCGTGGGCATTAAAGTTTTTGAAGGTAAAGCCGTTGCCCTCACCGTCACCACTGTCAGTAATAGTGTCGTTAAGACCGCCCGTTTCACGAACAATTGGCACAGTACCGTAGCGAAGCGCCACCATTTGCGCAAGGCCGCAAGGCTCGCTCTTGCTGGGCATTAAGAATATATCGGCACCGGCATAAATGCGATGAGCAAGCGTTGCATCAAAGCCGATTTTAAGACCAACCTTGTCTGGATATTTTTGAGCCATTTCGTAGAAGAAGCTTTCAAACTCATATTCGCCCGAGCCCAGAATTACAAACTGCACGTCAGCCTGCAAAATTTCTTCAAAAACATGCTTTACAAGGTCAAGTCCCTTATGCTTTACAAGACGGGTAACAATACCAATAAGCGGTGTATCTGCCTTTTGTGGCAGCCCCACCTGCTTTTGAAGCTCTGATTTATTTATTGCTTTATCAGCCAGTGTATCTACTGTAAAGTTTTTAAATATCATCGGGTCGGTTTCGGGGTTATAAACATCATAGTCAATGCCATTTACAATACCTGTAAGCTTATAGGTAAACTGCTTTAAGATATTATCAAGACCGTGTGAATAATAAGGCTCTAATATCTCGCGAGCATATGTTGGCGATACAGTTGTAACCTTGTCAGCGCACTGAATAGCGCCCTTCATAAGATTAACGCAACCATCATATTCAACCAGACTTTCACGACCAGGAAGCAGACCTAAAAGGTCGTTATAAAGCTCCATACCGTATTTGCCCTGATATTGAATGTTGTGAATGGTAAATACAGTTTTTATATCGCTGTAAAGCGGATCCGCCTTGTAATACTCGTTAAGATATACAGGCACCATAGCGGTTTGCCAGTCATTACAGTGAATAATATCAGGCTTGAAATCAATATAAGGTAATATTTCAAGCACAGCGCGTGAGAAAAACGCATAGCGCTCAGCATCATCATAATGGCCGTAAAGCATATCACGCTTAAAGTAATACTCATTATCTAAAAGATAATAAATAACGCCGTCCATATGTGCCTCAAATATGCCGCAGTATTGACGGCGCCAAGAAACAGGTACGGTAATACTGCCTACAAAAGTCATCTTTTCGCGAAGTTCGGGTTTTATGGTGCTATAAAGCGGCATAACCACGCGGCAGCCTACAAGTCGGCGGCGAAGCGCCTTTGGTAATGCACCCGAAACATCGGCAAGACCGCCCGACATAGCAAAAGGCAAAGCCTCACTTGTTGCAAATAAAATTTTCATTGATTTTCTCCTATATAGGTTATTTAACGAATTAAATTTTTTGACCCTTTTCAATTAAAAATGCTTTTTCGTCGGTACCCTTTATAACCATACCTTCGCCTATAGAAGCATTTTTGTCTGAAATAACGTTTTGAAGTTGGGCATCCGCACCAACCGATACGCTTTGCATAAGGATACTGTTTTCTACCACAGCGCCCTTTTCTACCTTTACGCCTCTGAACAGCACTGAATTTTTAACAGTACCCTCAATTATGCAACCCTCTGCCACCAAAGAATTGGTAACGCTTGACTGTGTGCCATAGCGTGTGGGCATATCATCACGTGTTTTAGTGTATATAGGACGGTCTGGATTAAAGAGATCTTTTCTAACCTCACTCTTAAGCAAATCAAAGTTTGCGCGGCGGTATGCTTTGGGGCAATCCATAATAGCTGAATAGCCTTCAAACTGATATGCCATAACATTAAGAGTTCCGATATTAGCCGAAATTATATCGTCGTTTATGGTGTCGCCACCCGTTTCGTAAGAATTTTTAACAATCTCAATCAGCTTTTCACGGTTAAACACGTATATACCCATACTGCGCCAATCGTCTTCGCCGATTGTTGTGGGGAAGCCCGTAAGCACAACCTTGCCCTCTTTGTTTATATCAACCGCCATTGTGTTATCTTCGTTTAAAATTTCAAGTCCCTTGCGGCACACAACGGTAATATCGGCATCAGCATTAATGTGTGTTTTAATAACCTCACTGATATCTATGTTGGCAACTGTGCGTGAATCATAAACCACTATATGCTTTGCGTTGCAGCGCTCCATAAAATCCATTGCGCCGTAAAGGGCTTCAACATGGTTTTGATAAAGACGTACGCGACTTACATTAAAAGGAGGCAATATGCGAATACCGCCGCTTTTGCGGTCAAGATCCCAGTGCATACCGCTACCGATATGGTCCATAAGCGAACGATATTTTTCTTTTGTGATGATGCCTATATTAGAAACTCCTGCATTAACAAGATTTGAAAGACCAAAATCTATAAGACGGTATCTACCGCCAAAGGGTATTGACGCAATAGAGCGTTTTTGTGTGAGTCGCGCTATTGTTTCGTCATGAGCATTTGCAAATATAATACCTGCTACACTTGATGAAATCATTATGCTTCCTCCTTTACGTCTTCGGTTATCATTTCTTTTGCGCCTACTATGGCACCGCGGCCTACGGTTACACCGCTGCCGATTACGGTAATACCAAAATCGTCAGCAGCAATTTCGGTTGGGTCTTCGCCCACAGTAGCATTTTCTTCAACAATAACATCTTCTGCAATTATAGAGTATTTAACCTTTGCGCCTTTTTTAATAACTGCGCCCGGCATAACAAGTGAGTATTCAACGCTGGCGCCCTCTTCTACCGTTACATTTTCAAAAAGAATGGAATAATCCAAACTGCCGTAAACCTCACAGCCGTCGGTTACAAGCGAATGCTCTACCTTGGCGGTGTCAGCAATATACTGAGGTGGAAGCGCTACTGTGCGTGAATAAATGCGCCAGTCACGGTCAGAAAGGTTAAGGTCAATTTTGGGGTTAAGCAGATCGAGGTTTGCTTCCCAAAGTGAGTCAACCGTGCCAACGTCTTTCCAATAATCACTAAAGCGGTAAACCATCATAAGCTCATCGTTATTGAGCATCAACGGAATTACGTTTTTACCAAAGTCATTATCAGAATCAGGATTTTCATTATCCTCGGTAAGATACTTTTTAAGTTTTTCCCAAGTGAACACATAAATACCCATTGAAGCAAGCTGGCTCTTGGGGTTCTTGGGTTTTTCTTCAAACTCGTAGATGCTGCCGTCCTCATTAGTGTTCATAATACCAAAACGAGAAGCTTCTTCAAGCGATACCTCTAAAACCGATATTGTGCAGGCAGCGCCTGTACGTTCGTGCTGCTCTATCATCTTTGAGTAATCCATTTTATAGATATGGTCGCCCGAAAGAATAAGAACATACTCAGGATTATATCTCTCAATAAATTCAAGATTTTGATAAATAGCATTAGCGGTGCCCTTGTACCAGTCGCCGCCCTTTTGCCCTTGATATGGAGGCAAAATATGCACGCCGCCGTTAAGGCGGTCTAAGTCCCAAGGCTTGCCAGAGCCTACATAATCGTTAAGCTCAAGCGGCTTGTACTGGGTAAGAATACCAACGGTATCAATACCCGAATTGGTGCAGTTTGACAGCGGAAAGTCAATAATTCGGTACTTGCCGCCGTATGGCACTGCAGGTTTTGCAATTTTACCCGTAAGTACACCAAGACGGCTACCCTGTCCGCCTGCAAGAAGCATTGCAACACATTTTTTCTTAATCACAAAAACATCTCCTTTTTTATTTGCCCGTTATTTCAAATTTTATTTTTTTGCATTTTTTCGTTTTTTAGGTACCTTATAATACGTTACCGAAAGCGCCGGTATGTCAAGAGAAACAGAGTTGTCGTATCCGTGCATGGCGGTGTGTTCACTTTTATAGGAATCCTCCACTCCACCGTTTCCGCCGTATTTTGTATCAGCAGAGCTAAACAGCTTTTTATAGCTGCCCGCCACAGGAACACCGATGCGGTAATCATGACGGTCAACCGGCACAAAATTGCAAACACAAATTATTTCGTCGCCTGCTTTGTTAATTCTTCTGAAAGAAATTATACTCTGCGTATAGTCGTCATTAGATATCCAGTCAAAGCCTTCCCAAGAATAGTCAATCTCCCAAAACTGACTGTGGCTTCGATAAAACTTGTTAAGGTCCTTCACATACTCGTGCATTTGCTTGTGAGCATCATAATCGAGCATAAACCATTCAAGCGGCTCATCATACTTCCACTCAATAAACTGCGCAAACTCCTGACCCATAAACAACAGCTTTTTACCCGGATGCGCCATCATATATGCATAAAAGGCGCGAAGATTATCAAATTTATCTTTATATTCGCCGGGCATTTTATTTATAAGCGAACACTTGCCGTGCACAACCTCGTCGTGAGATATTGGCAAAACAAAGTTTTCACTGAATGCGTAAAAGAACGAGAAGGTAAGACAGTCGTGATTATGCTTTCTAAAGAATGGGTCAAGCGACATATAGCGAAGCATATCATTCATCCAACCCATATTCCACTTAAAGTTGAAACCAAGACCGCCGTCAGAAGCCGGCTTTGTAACCATAGGCCAAGCGGTTGATTCCTCGGCAATCATCATAACGTTAGGATTCACACTAAATGCCGATTCGTTCACGCGGCGCAACAGCTCAATAGCCTCAAGATGCTCGCGTCCTCCGTAGGAGTTTGGCAGCCATTCGCCACCGTTTCTGCCGTAGTCAAGGTAAAGCATAGATGCCACAGCATCAACGCGAAGACCGTCTATATGATATTCTTTAAGCCAGAACACCGCGCTTGAAATAAGAAAGTTCATAACCTGAACCTTGCCATAGTCAAATACGCAGGTTCCCCACTCTTTGTGCTCACCCTTACGGTCGTCGGCATATTCGTAGCACGGCGTTCCGTCAAAACGATATAGACCGAATTCATCTTTAGGAAAGTGAGCAGGCACCCAGTCAAGTATGACACCAATTCCCGCACCGTGCATAATATCTACAAACTTTTTAAAGTCAGCAGGTGTGCCAAAGCGTGAGGTTGGCGCAAAATAGCCCGTTACCTGATAGCCCCACGAGCCTTCAAAGGGGTGCTCAGTAAGCGGCATAAGCTCTATGTGGGTGTAACCCATCTTTTTTACATATTTTGAAATCTCTTTTGCAGCTGTAACATAATCATAAGTATTACCGTCTTCAAATCGTTGCCACGAACCTAAATGAACCTCGTAAATATTTACGGGTGATTCCATTATGTTTTGGGCACTTTGGCTTTCACGCCATTCGCCGTCGCCCCATACATAACCGTCATCGGCATAAACCTTTGAAGCATTGTTAGGCGCAGTTTCATAATGGCGCGCATAAGGGTCGCTTTTAAGCGTCACCTTGCCGTCGGGAGCGGTTATGGCATATTTATAAGCGTCGAAATTTTTAATTCCGCTAATCTCTGTCTGCCAAACACCATCGCCAACAAGGCGCATCGAATGATTGCCGACCGACCAGTCATTAAAATCACCTACCACGCTAACCGCAGTGGCACTTGGCGCCCAAACCCTAAAAGTAGCCATATCACCCAACAAAAACGAGCCTAAATATTCGTAGGCGTCATTTTTGATCTGCGAATTAAAGCTATTATCAAAATCTTTCATTTTTTCATCCTTTCCGCAAAACCGCATATTTTTACAACTTTATTATAACTAATCCAATCTAAATTTTCAATAGTTTTTGTTAAAAAATGGGAAATAAATTTATTACCAATTTGTGTTTTTTGTGTAAATTGCACAAAAATTTACCAATTTTCTACACAAACAAATTTCTCAGTTGAACTTTTTTGTCTTTTCTTGTAGTCTAAGCGGTGCTTCGGTGCTTACAAGAACCGTCTCATCCCCTATTACTTTAATATCGTTCCAAGGAATTATGATGTCTTCTTCCTTGCCAAAAAGGCCGAAAAATTTATATCGGCCAAAAATTATAATCGCAGTTAATGTGCCACTTGCGGTATCAAGCTCCACATCAGACACAAAGCCTAAAACACAGCCGTCTTTTACACAAACGACCTGTTTGTTTTTTAGCTCATCAATTCTACAAAGCATATATATCACATCCTAAAACATAATATGAATATTTATAATACAAAATAACTTGACTAAATTATTTTGGCTTGATATAATGTTTTAGCAAATTGAATTTGCTGGTGTGGCGCAGCCGGTAGCGCAACTGATTCGTAATCAGTAGGTCGACAGTTCAAATCTGTTCACCAGCTCCAAAAAACACTCGTTCAAGAGAACGAGTGTTTTTTTATCCATTGCGAAAGCAATGGCATATCATCAACAATGGCAAAATTGCCATTGTTGTATCTCATCAGTCCGGTAGGACTGTATATCATCACGCTTTAGCGTGTATCAAAAAGCTTTCTCAATGATGATATACAAAACTTCGTTTTGATGATATGCAATTCCTTACGAAATTGATGAGATACAATGCTTCGCATTGATTTATTATCGCTTTTATGCTATAATACACCGAAGCATGTATACACAAATTCTTTGCTTTAATGCGAAAGGGAATTTTAACTATGTATAAATATGACTTGCACATTCATACGGCTGAATGTGATAAATACGCGTGGGTCGGCGGAGCGGAAATTGTAAGGCGTTATAAAGACACAGGTTATGACGGACTTGTTATTACCGACCATTATGAAAGCAGGATGCTCGATTGGTTCAAGGACGAAATCGGTACAAATGATAAAGAAAAAATTATTAACCGATATCTGCGCGGATATTATTCTGCACGAAACGAGGCTGAAAAAATAGGCTTTACTGTTCTCTGTGGCGCGGAGGTGCGCTTTGAAGGTAATATAAATGATTATCTTATCTACGGTCTTGAAGAGCAGGATTTTTATAGCCTACCCCTTTTAAACAAACTGCAAAACATTGAAGAACTATCAGCCGTACTACCCCAAAATGCCATAATTGTGCAGGCACATCCCTTTAGAAATGGTATGATTGTATGTTCTTCAAATAATATTTTCGGCATAGAAGGATATAACGGCTGTACCGAAAAATTCCGTAACGAAATGGCAAAAATGTTTGCAAGTCATTACAAAAAAGCGATTACTTCCGGTTCGGATTTTCACGAGATTTCAAAGCTTGCTAAGGGCGGTATAGAAACACACAAAAAAATCAATTCTCCTATTGATTTAGTTAATATACTAAAAAGCGGTGATTATAAAATAATTGAAAGCTATTAGACTGAAAATAAAAATTATTTTTGTCAATACTAAAATTGGACTCGATATATTGTTGAATTATGTCAAAAAATATGATAAAATGTTTTTATTAAAACTTAGACCGATGGGAGTCTAACTAAATGATAGAAATTAAAACATATTGCGGTCATATCCGCAATTGGAAATTGCTTTGTAAAGAGCTTGATATTGATAATTCTCTTTCCCGTGCGGAGCGCGAGGAGGCTATAATTATAGCCGCATATAAAAAATGGGGCGGCGATATGGCAAACCATATATACGGTATGTTTAGCTTTGCCTTATACGACACCGATACCGATACCCTGTTTTGCCTGCGTGACCAGTTTGGCACAAAGCCGTTTTATTATTACGTTACCGATAGCGGCAAGCTGCTTTACGGCACCACCATACGTGAAATTATGGAAGGCGATGGCTTTCACAAAAAACTCAATCAAAAAATGCTTCAGATATATCTCACCATGACCTACACCACAGGTGAGGAAACCTTTTTTGAGGGTGTTAAAAAGTTGTTGCCGGGGCGTTTTATGACCTTTAAAAACGGTGAAATTAAAATCACCCGCTATTTCCGCCCTACCTTTGAACCCGACAATTCAAAAACACTTGACGAGTGGGCAGATGAAATTCACTCTACACTTGGTGAAGTTATGCGCGAGGTTAAAACCAATGACGAATACGTTGAGTCATTCCTTTCGGGCGGCGTTGATTCGTCTTATGTTTTAGCGGTGTCTGATGCGTCCACAGCTAATAGCTGCGGCTATGACGACAGCCGACTTGACGAATCGGGTCTTGCGCGCGAAACCGCCGATATTTTGGGCCGCAAATTTAATCGCTGTGTTATAACACCTCAAGAGTATTTCGACATAGTACCCTACGTAATGTATAATATGGAGCAGCCTTTGGGCGACGCGTCAGCTGTGGCGTTTGCCTTGGGTTGTATTGCTACCTCCAAGGGTACAGGTATTTGCTATTCGGGCGAGGGCGCCGACGAATTTTTTGGCGGATACAATATGTACCGCAACGCCGAGCGCTACGGCGATAATCTTAAAACCTTTTACGTTGGCAACACCAACATTATGAAGGAAGACGAAAAACGCAAAATTCTTAAAAAATATTACGAAAACTTCGAGCCGATTGATTTAGTTCGCGATATTTACGAAGGAAACGAGGGTCTTGACCCCCTTTCAAAAATGTCGGACGTTGATATTCAGGTTTGGCTTGAGGGCGATATCTATCTTAACGTAGATAAAATGAGCCGCGCGGCAAATTTGGAGGTTCGTATGCCCCTTACCGATATGCGTATTTTCGATATTGCTTCGCGAATCCCTGCAAGCCTTAAGGTAGACGAGGAGCAAAACAAAATTGCCCTTCGTACCGCCGCCGCAAAGGTTTTACCCGAAGAAATAGCCTTCAGGAAAAAATTAGGCTTCGTTGTTCCTATAAGAATGTGGATGGCCGACAGCCGCTATAACGGTGACGTAAAGGCTAAATTTAACAGCGATATTGCCGCCAAGTTCTTTAATATAGACGCCATAAACGCTATATTCGATGAATATATAGGCGGTAACAGCGATAACTGGCGCAAGGTTTGGACAATATACACCTTCCTTGTTTGGTACGAAGAATACTTTGTTAAACGCTAAAAAAACACTGTCTCAAGAGGCACACTCCTAAGGGAAGCGTGCCTCAGTTATATTCGCCTTGCGGCGAGTGATAT